>NZ_JBFTLB010000011.1:0-117782 GCF_056396225.1 Terrabacter sp. 05T424 | reverse complement strand
GGATGGACCCACCCACCTCCGCCGTTGCGGATCTCCCACAGGTTGAAGCTGTTCTTCGGCTGGGACGCCAGCGGCGTCTTGCCCGCCGGGTTCTTCAGGCTGGTGGACACCGTGGCCGGCTCGAACGGCTTGCCGTTGATGAGCCACTCGATGTCCGCGCCGGCGCTGCCGCGCTTGACCTCGAAGATGAGCCTGTTGTCCATCAGGGTGCGCCAGTTGCCCGGCAGGGGCGGCAGGGCCCGCATGAGCCGGTCAGGGGGCGGAATGATGCTGTTGTCGGGCACGGTGTCGCCGATGACGAACTTCAGCACCGGCACCTTGTAGGCCGGGTCCGGCGAGAAGCGTGACGACGACTCCCACTTGCGGCCCTCGGGCATGTCCATGACGTCCGTGAGGTAGATGACGTCGCCCTTGGTGGTGGGTGTGCCGTCCTGGTACCTCGTGAAGTCGATGATGACCTCGCGGCGCTTGGCCGGCCACAGCTCGAAGGAGCTGCGCGTGATCGGGAACGGCAGCAGGCCACCGTCGGAGGCAATCTGCACGAACTTCATGCACTGCTGGCCGTCCGGGATGCGGTACTGCCCTTCGAGGTCATCGCCCGAGTAGCCCAGCGACACAGACGACTTCGGGCCCTTGGTCGAGCTCATGAGCTTGAACTCGTAGATGCGTGAGACCGACGCGTCCAGGAACCGGAACCGGTACTTGCGGCGCTTGACGTAGAGCACCGGGAAGGCCGTGCCGTTGACGGTGAAGATGTCACCGACGAAGCCGTGCGACGGGAAGTGCTTGAAGAACGTCTTGCCCCACCACTCCGGGTGCGTCGCCGGGTTGTGCGCTGCCGGGAACTCCCCGAGCCCGTCATGGACGTCCTTGTGGGTGGTGACGCCGTCGTCCAGGCGCGTGTCGTAGAACGCCAGCGGGATGTCGTAGTCGACGTCGAAGGACCCGTCGTCGTGGTTGCGGCGCACCCCGGGCAGCCGTAGCCCGTAGCGCTCGTCGCCCATGTCCATGTTGTTCTTGGGGTCATAGATCGGGTACAGCCCGACCATCCCCTTGTAGACGTTGGCGCCGGTGTGGTCCATGCGGTGGTCGTGGAACCAGAAGAAGCTCTGCTTCTCGCGGTCGTCGTTGCCCGCCGGCCAGTTGAGGTACAGGTTGTCGACCCACGCCTGCGGCAGGTAGCCGTGGTGCCGGGGGCCGTACCTCATCGAGTAGTGCGGGTTGCCGTCACTCTCCGGCGCGGTGTGCCCGTTGTGCAGGTGGGTCAGGAACGACCAGTCAGGCGCGCCGAAGTCCTGGCGGTCGAGACCGAGCTCGTTCTCGTCGAGCCGGTTGATGAACCGGACGAGCGCCGGCTTGCCGTACTCCGCGTTGATCATCGGTCCCGGGAACGTCCCGTTGAACCCGTAGATCGTGCTCGGCGGCAGGTCCCGGACGGTGCCTGCGGCGTACGTCCTGCCGGAGGCGTCGAAGGACACCGTCGGCTTCCCGCCCTTGTCGATGGGCAGCACCTTGGACGTCGTGAACGCATGGGTGCGCACCAGCAGGTCGATCTTGTAGACGATCGGGTCCGGCGCGTTGATCATCTTCGTCCAGACCTGGTGTTGCTCGTTGCCGTACGAGTTCTGTTGTCCCACACCCGGTCCCGGTGGCGATGCCCAGCCGCTGAACTCTCCCATCGGGACCGGACGCATTGCCTGCGGCACCGTCAGCGCGTCCTTGAACGGCGACATGATCAGCGGGCTCGTCGGATACGTCTCGATGTAGAAGAGCAGGTCACTCAGAGCCGTCGACGTGCCGGCGAATGCACCGTCCGCGTCGAGCGGCCCCGCCCTCTCCAGTCTCGGGACGGCGAACACCTTCGCGCCGACCACGGCCGCGCTCAGCCCTCCTGCTGCCCCCAGCCTGAGCAGCGCACGCCGACCTACTCCCGGCTGGGCTGCAGACTGTCCTGCGGATCGTCCAATGGATGCCTGTGTGCCCATGACACACTTCCCCTCTGCCGAACACCCTCGGTGAAGTCTCCCCTCGGACAACCATGAACCCTTGACCCGGTGTCGTCGGCTGTTCCGGAAACTTCACGAAGCGGTACGTCGGGATTGGTCTGCAGCGCGCCGAATGTCGTCCGAAATGATCTCCCGGACGGCCTCAGCAGGCGCACCAGCCGGACGTCGCGCGTACTCGAGAGCCCGCGCCCTGCCGCCTCCCCCTGCGGGCGGCAGAGCGCATGGCCCCGACCGCTGGTGACTGAGCGGCAGATTGCACGCGCCTCGAAGGGCGCTGGGCCCAGCCTCGCACCGTCCGTAGCAACAGGAGGTGGTTTGGCAGAAACGCGGTTCGGACGCCCGATGCGCCTCGCCCGCGTGAGCGCTCCGGGAGCGCTCGCTTCCGGGGCTGTTGGACCGCGCGCGTTGTCCGGCTCAGCGGGTGCTCAGCGGGTGCTCAGGTCGCGCCGCGTAGGGTCGTCAACGTGAGACACGACGGCCCCGGCTGCCCGCGCCTGCGGCAGGTCTGACCATGCGCATCCTGCTGGTCGAGGACGAACGGCCGCTGGCTGAGGTCGTGCGCCGCGGCCTGTCCCGGGAGGGCTTCGTCGTCGACGTCGTCCACGACGGGGAGGACGGCCTGTGGGCGGCGACCGAGTCCACCTACGACGCCGTGGTGCTGGACATCATGCTGCCCAAGCTCGATGGCTACCAGGTCGTCAGACGGCTCCGCGAGGCCGGCGTCTGGACCCCCACCCTCATGTTGACCGCGGTCGACGGCGAGCACGACCAGGCGGAGGCGTTCAACCTCGGCGCGGACGACTACCTGACCAAGCCCTTCAGCTTCGTCGTCCTGGTCGCGCGACTGCGCGCCCTCATCCGCCGAGGAGCGCCGGAACGGCCGGTCGTCATGAGAGCCGGCACCTTGTCGCTCGACCCGGTCCGCCGCCGGGCACACCGTGGCGACGTCGAGATCTCCTTGACGGCCAAGGAGTTCGCCCTGCTCACCTTCCTGATGAAGCACGTCGGAGACGTCGTCACCAAGACGGCCATCCTCGAGTCGGTGTGGGATCCCGCGTACGACGGGGACGTCAACATCGTGGAGGTCTACATCGGCTACCTGCGGCGCAAGATCGACGCGCCGTTCTCGGTGACGAGCATCCAGACGGTCCGTGGCGCGGGGTATCGGCTCGTCGAATCCGGCGTCGGCTGAACGCCGAGCCGGTTCGGCGCGTCGGCTGCGTCGGCGCCTCGGACGTCGGTGCTACCGACGGTCGGCGGTGCCGGTCGGCGGCAGCGGCACCGACAGCTCGAACCGGGCCCCGCCCAGTGGCGACTCGGTCGCGAGCAGCGTGCCACCGTGAGCGACCGCGAGCTCCCTCGCGATGGCGAGTCCCAGGCCCGCACCACCCGAGTCGCGTGACCGGCTCTCGTCAAGACGTACGAAACGCTCGAAGACGCGCTCCCGGTCGGGCCCCGGGATGCCGGCCCCGTCGTCGTCGACGGTGACCAGCGCACCTCGAGCGCCGGTGGAGACCGTGATGTGCACGCACGAGCGGGCATGCATCGCCGCGTTGTCCAAGAGGTTGCGCACGACCTGCTGGAGCTGGAGCTCGTCTCCGAGGACTCGCACCGGGGCGTTCTCGAGCCGGACGGTGACGCGGCCCAGACGGCGCAGTCGTCGGGCCTCGGCATCGACGACCTCGTCGAGGTCGACCTCGGCCCGCACCGCAGTCAGCGACGCGTCGTCGGCCCGTGACAGGAGCAGCAGGTTGTCGACGAGCCGCCCCATCCGCTCTGCCTCGGACCGCACGATGGGGCCGAGCTGCTCCCAGGAGGTCTCCGGGCTCGATGGGTCGACGACCTCGAACGACGCCCGGATCGTCGCGAGCGGCGAGCGCAGCTCGTGGCTCGCGTCGGCGACGAACCTGCGCTGGGCGCGCTGCGCGGAGTCCAGGCGCGCCAGCATGGAGTTCATGGTCTCGGCAAGGTGGGCGATCTCGTCGTCGGACGCCGGCACGGGCACCCGGTCGTGCAGGTGGGCAGCGGTGGTGCGCTCGACCTGCAGCCTGATCGCATCCACCGACGCGAGCGCGCGTCCGACCCGCCACCACGAGACCAGTGCCGTGAGGGCGACGAGCATCGGCAGGGCTACACCGAGCAGGGCTGCCGTGGTGAGCACCGCCTCAGCCCGCGAGGCCTGGGAGGCCGCCGCCACCAGCACGTAGGGCTTTCCCGCGTTCTCGACGCCGCGGGCGACCACGAGCAGCTCCTGTCGGCCGAGTGGCATCGGCAGGAGCGACGCACCGCTGGCACGCGTCTCCCCCACGACCGGCTTCAGGTCCGTGACGGCGTCCGGGCGGGAGGCCCTGGAGGTGTAGAGGACGCGGGCGGCTGCGCCCTGGTTGGAGATCACCTGGACGAGGACGTTGTCGGGACCCTCGTCACGCTCGCTGCGTTCCAGACCCGCCGTGCCGGTGGACGCGAAGACGCTCGCGTCCTCGTCGACGATCGCGACGATGCTGTCCTGCAGCGTTTGCGTCAGCGCACGCTGGAGCACGAGCACCAGGAGCCCGCCGCCCAGCAGCAGGGCGACCGCGACGACTACGGCGGCAGCCACGGTCGCCTGCCGCCGCACTCCCGAGCGCGACCGGAAGAGAGCCATCGTCCAGACTCCTTCCGGTCCCGCCGGGAGTTCGCGCCCGGATGGTGAGCGGCGCGGGAGCGCAGCCGCCTCGATTGTGCCCGAGCCGACCTACTGCTTCTTCTCCAGCGCTCCGATCGTGGACTGCAGGGCGGTCAGCGCGGACAGGCTCGCGGCCTTGGTGGGCGGTGTCGCCCGCAAGGCGGTGAGGGCTCCGTCGATCGCAGAGTCCATCGAGTGCCAGTCGTCCGGTGAGGCCGGCTTCATGGCTGCCTCACCGTTGTCCCACGCCACCTCAAGGTCCTTGATCCTCGCGGTCGCCGCGGCCAGGTCACCCTTCTTCGCACCGCCCGCGACGTCATCGACGATGACGGCGAACGGCCGGAGGTCGCCGATCGGGGAGGTCGCATCGGCCTCCAGCGGGTTGACGTGCCCGCCCTTGCCGGACGCGGCCGTCGTGGCCGGCGCCGCGGCCGCTGGTGTCGGGGCCGGCGCCAACACGACGGCAGCGGCCACCACCGCAACGGCTCCGGCCGCTGCCCAGAGGTAGTCGCGGTGCGGGCTCACGGCCGGGGACTCGCCCTTGCCACGTATGCCGTGACGGTTGGCGTTGACCTGCTCGCGCGCCACGATGGCGATGATCACCCCGAGGAAGATGAGGCTCGTCAGGCTGGCACCCAGACCGAGCCCGCCGAAGTCACGGCCCTGGGTCAGGAGGTCGCCAAGCGAGGCACCGAGCGGGCGGGTGAGCACGTAGGCGATCCAGAAGGCGAGCACCGCGTTGAGCCCGAGCCGCCGAGCCAGCCAGACTGTCAGGATCAGGCCGCCGAAGATGAGCGCGCCGTTCCGGAACCCGAGCGAGAGCGCCTCGGTCGCGAGGTCGCCCCCCGCGGTGCCGAGGGCGAAGGTCGTCAGGATCGCGCCCCAGTAGTACCGCTCGCGTCGCGGGGTGTCGATCGCCGTGATCGCCAGGGTGCGCTCCTGACGCCACCACACGATGAAGACGACGGCCAGGACCACCGAGAAGACCGCGGTGCTGACGTACAGGCTCACCCCGAGGACATCGGTGAAGAAGTCGGTGATCTGCGTGCCGACGATGCTCACGAGCACGACCGTGAGCCAGTACAGCCAAGGGATGAGCTGCTTGGCGCGCAGCTGCGCGACGAGCGCGACGGCCAGCAGGGTCATCATGGCCCCGTCGGTGAGCGCCGTGCCGAGGCCGACCTGCACGGCGAGGTAGTCGGCGAACGTCTCACCGATGGTGGTGGACAGGATCTTGATCAGCCAGAACGTGGCCGTGATGGCCGGGACCTTGTTGAGCAGGGCAGATGCTGACTGCGTGTCGGCACGGTCGAGCGCGGTGGTCACGCTTCCAGGCATGGAGATTCCTCTGGTCGAGTCGGACTTTACCGATCGAGAGACTGCCCGACCGGCCCTGAGGTCTCGCTGAGAGCCCGAGCCCGACTGCGATGGAAGGCGGGCCGCCTGGACACAGGGCTCAGCGTCCTCTCAGCGACCGGATCACACACTGAGACCTCGACCGTTGACGCGCCCCAGACTGGGCGTCGGAGGGACATGCATGTGTGGAACCGGCGGACACCTCGGACTGCGACGCGATCTCGTGACGATCCGAACCACGCTGCTCGCCGTCTCCGGAGCGGCCCTGCTCCTGGCCGGTCTCCTGCTCGGGCTGGCCGTCACGCGGATCGGCGCCGCGCGAACGGGTGAGCTCGCGGTCGACATCGCGGTCGCGGACCACCGCACCGGAGTGCTCACTGCGGTCGCGCGATTCTTCGACGTCGCTCTCTCGCCGGGCGTCGCGCTCGTGCTGCTCCTGCTGGTGTGCGGACTCCTCTGGCGCCGCAGCCATTTCGCGGCCACAGCCATCGCGTTGTTCACGATGGTCGGGTGGCTTTCGGTCGAGATCGGCAAGACCGTCGTCCAGCGTCCACGCCCGCCGGGCGCGACGGTGCACGCCCTGGTGAGCGAAACCGCGGCCGACAGCTATCCCAGCGGTCACACGGCTTTCGCCGCTGCTGTGGTCATCGCCATCGCCACCACGATGACGCTCCTCGGGCGGCGAGCCACGGGGGTGTGGGCGGTCGGACTCCCGATGGTGTTGCTGGTCGCCGCTTCGCGGCTCTACCTTGGGGTTCACTACCTCGCCGACGTCACAGCCTCGGTCATCTTTGCTGGGGGTTCCGTGCTTCTCAGTGTCGCGCTCTTCGCACGACTTCTCGTCGGCCGGAGCCGGCGCGACGGAGTGCTGCCGTGACCGCGCAGGGGGAGCCGAGGTCGGTGAACCGCGAACAGGAGGTCGAGCCGCCTGCACCGCGCGCGGGCGCGGCCCGCGCCACACGGCGTACCGTCGTGACGGCCGTGGCTGCAGCACTGGGCTCGGTGGGCCTGTCCGGCTGTTCCGCTCCCGCGTCGTCGCCGCCGGCTTCTCGTGTTGCTTCGCCCTCGACCGGGCCTCCCGGTTCCGCCGGCTCGCCGACGGTTTCGGCATCGACCGGTCCTGCCGCTCCCGGCACTCCGACCGGTTCCGGCAACGCAGCTCCGGCATTGCTCGAGTCGACGGGCCCCGACGTCCGGACCGGACCGGTCGGTGCGAAACGGGTCGCGCTCACCTTCCACGGCGCCGGGGCACCGGCCCTCACCCTCCGCGTGCTCGACATCGCCCGAGCCCACACGGCGAAGGTGACCGTCTTCGCCGTGGGCACCTGGCTCAACGTGAACCCGTCGCTCGGTCGAGCGATCCTCGCCGGCGGTCACGACCTCGGCAACCACACCTACAGCCACCGGCCGATGAGACGCCTCACGGCAGCCGAAGCCGACCTCGAGGTCCGGCGCGGCGCGGCGGCGGTCGCTGCCGTGCGCGGGAGCGCCGGCTTGCTCTTCCGACCGTCTGGAACCCAGCTGAGCACCTCGACGATCCGGGCTGCCGCTCTCGCGGCGGGCTACCACCGTTGCGTCTCCTACGACGTCGACCCCCTCGACTACCTCGACCCGGGCACCACTGCCGTGCGCGACCGAACCCTTGCCGCAGCGCGCGACGGCAGCATCGTCAGCCTGCATCTCGGGCATCCCGGAACGGTCGCCGCACTCCCCGGCATCCTCGACGGTCTCCAGCAGCGAGGGCTCACCGCGGTCACGGTGACCGAGATGCTCGGTGGAGCCACATGACCGCGACCCGGCAGGGTCGGCCGACCCGACGAAACCTGCGAAGAGTCACGTTGGCACCAGCCCTGCTCATCACGATGACCCTGCTCGCCGGGTGCACTCAGGCGGAGGCCGGGATCCCTGACGCAGCAAAGGGTTTCACCGGGACGGGGACGACTCAGCCCGCGGTCGTCACGCCGAGCACTGGTGCGACGACCGGCCTCGCACCAGAGGACGGCCAGTCGACCCAGCCGGGCCCGTACGCCCACGTCGTCGCCGGTGCGTTGTCGGCGGAGGCGCGACGGGCAAGGCCGCTCGTCTACGTGCCCAACCAGAAATCGGGGACGGTCCAGGTCATCGACCCGAGGACGTATGCCGTCATCGCCACGACCCGCGTCGCCGCGTCACCCGAGCACGTGGTCCCGTCACACGACCTCCGCACGTTGTGGGTCAACAGCGACACGGGCAACTCCATGCTGCCGATCGACCCGCGTACCGGCCGCCCCGGGCGCGCGCGCCCGGTGCTGGACCCGTACAACCTCTACTTCACCCCCGACGGACGCTTCGCGCTCGTGATGGCCGAGCGCCTCAAGCGCATCGACGTCCGTGACGCACACAGCATGGTGCTTCGCCGGTCCCTCCCGATCCCCTGCCACGGGATCAACCACGCCGACTACACCCAGGACCTGTCCACCCTCCTCGTCAGCTGCGAGTTCAGCGGGAAGCTCGCGGTGGTCGACGCCTCGGCCACGCGCCTCCTGCGGATGATCGACCTCAACGTCATCGCGACACCGGGAGCCACGCCGTCCGCCATGGCCCGGCACATGGGCGGCCCCGCGGCCATGCTGGACCCCGGCTCGAGCGCCATGCCGCAGGACGTCCGCCTCTCACCCGATGGCAGATGGCTGCTCGCCGCCGACATGCTCCGCAACGGTGTGTGGGTCATCGACGCCCACACGTTCCGCGTCGTCCGCTTCGTGCCCACCGGGCGGGGCGCCCACAGCATCTACCTCTCCCGCGACGCGAAGCGGGTCTACGTGGGCAACCGCGACGAGGGAACGGTCTCGGTCCTGGACGGAGCCACCCTGCGCCGCGTCGCGACGTGGCGCATCCCCGGCGGCGGCTCGCCCGACATGGGCGGGGTGACGGCCGACGGCCGAGAACTCTGGCTCTCGGGGCGATACGACTCTGTCGTCTACGTCTTCGACACTGCCACCGGGCGCGTGAGCCACCGGATCCCCGTCAGGCCCGGTCCGCATGGCCTGCTCGTCTGGCCGCAGCCGGGGCGGTTCTCCTTGGGCCACACCGGAAACATGCGCTGACCCAAAAGCCGTTGGCACGTTTCCCGGTTCAACCGGGTTCCCCGCTTGCGCAGCTGGCTCGGCTGGGCTGGCTGGCTGTCTTCCGACGCCCGCCGGAGTAACCGACTTCGTCGAAGTCCGCACGCAGACGTCCACCAACGCGACCAACACCGGAACGATCCTGAAGCCGTTCTTCGCTCAGTTCTTCGGCAACCAGGGCACCTCCGTCCGCGCCTGCGCCCGAGCCAGCTGGTCCGCGGGGTATCCGAGCGTCGTCTTCCCCGTCACGCAGGCCCAGTGCGCCTGGGACAGCGCGACGAACGTCGGCACCGACTTCCCTGCAGCCCCGCCGTACGCCCTGACCGGATCCGGGACCCCCGGGGCTCACTCCCCGCCCCCGCGTGCCGGTCGCTGCCAAGTACGTCACGAAGATCGTCCTGCACACCGGCAACGGCACTTTTGATTGGACGAGCAAGTGCGGCTCGGCGGGGCCCGGGCTCTACACCCCGGGCAACTTCGGCTGGCTCGACACCCGACGCGACCGGTTGTCAGGCCACTCTCGGCTCCGACGTCGGGCCGCGTTCTACTTCGCCGGCTACAAGGTGCCAGGCGCAGGTGACGACGGCTTCACCCCGACCGACCCGTCGGGCACCGCGACGGTGAGCTGCTCCGGCGAGAAGGACTGCATGTGGGGGTGGTTCGTGACCCCGATCATCCCGGCGGCGCAGGTGCCTCGCGGCACATCACGAGGTCCCAAGACCACCAAAGTCGTCGGCTGACCTCAGCTCGCCCCCGACGTCGAGTGCCTAGCGCCTGGTCTCGTACCTGGTCAGGACCACCCCGTTGGCAAAAGTCCGGGTCTCGACGAGGTCCAGGTTCACCCACGTGTCCAGGTGCGCGAAGAACGGCGTGCCGCTGCCCACCAGGACGGGATGAGTGGCCAAGGCGTACTCGTCGATCAACCCGGCCCGCATGGCCGCCGCGGCGAGGGTGGCGCCGCCGATGTCGATGGGACCACCGTCCTCGGCCTTGAGCCGGGTGATCTCGGCGACCGCGTCGCCCGTGAACAGGCGGGCCTGTCCGTCGACCCTGGTGGTTCCCGACGAGAACACCACCTTCGGCATGTCCCGCCAGCGGGCCGCGTACTCCACCTCCGCCGGTGTGGCGCCGGGCTGCTCGCCGGCGGCCGGCCAGTGGGCGCTCATCGTCTCCCAGAGCTTCCGCCCGTACAACGCGAGGCCCGTCGCACCCACCCGGTCGGACCACCACTGGAACAGCTCGTCGCTCGGCACGCTCCAGCCGAGATCGTCACCGGGTCCGGCGATGTAGCCGTCCAGGCTCACGTTCATCGCGAAGGTCAGTTTGCGCACGCGCGTCACTCTCCCGGGAGTCGGTCTTCGGAATATACAGATCGGCCACGCCGGGAAGAGGTGTTGGTCGGGCAATGCCTCGGGCCGATGCACCACTACCCGGGGCCGTCGCCGATCAGCCTCTGGAACTCCGGCTCGTCCTTGATCGGGACGAAGTCGGCATCGCCGCGTGCATCTGTCCGGAACTTCTCCGAGAGGTCGATGGCACGCCGTAGGTGATGGGTGGCCTCGGCCGGGCGGCCTCGAAGGCTCTCGCAGCAGGCCAAGTTGTAGTCGAGCATCGGATATCCGGGGTTGGCGGCGATGACCTCCTCGAGTCGAGCGCTGAGCTCTGCGTGCTCTCCCCGGTCGTAGACCGGTCTCAGCGGCGCCCACAGCTCCCATCCAGTCGCGTCATACGCCCTGCCCGGCGAGCCATCGAAGACGAGGACCGTGGTCGCGGGCTCGGCCGCTACGGCCGCGCGCCGGGTGCCCGGTGGTGTGAACACGAGGGTGCCCGGGCCCGCTTCCACCCGTTCGTCCTCGACTTCGAAGACCGCGCGTCCGCTGACGACGAGGAAGAGTTCCTCTGCCGGCTCGGAGTCCTCGTCGAACTCATTGATGATGGCGTCACCCGCAGAGCCCACCCATGCGGTCACACCGAAGCTCGTGATGCCGAAGTGGTGCCGTACGGGCCGATAACGGCACGGCCCGTCGGCCAGCGGCTCGATCTCGTCCAGTTGCGCGACGGCGTACCTTCGCTGCCCGTCCACAGCGCGTGTCGGCGTTGCCATCTGAACATGTTGAGACCGCCTCCGGACGATTCACATCCGGATCCGCACCAACGGGCACGTTGCGCTCGGTCACATCGGTCGCAGCTCCCTAGAGCACGAGCTTCATTCGCGGCGCGCTCCGCGCGGACAATGGGGATTGGGCACACCGAGCTCCAGCGTCCCGACGCGCAGGCGACGATCGCAGCGTCTGCCTCGACCACCGGGAAGCACGCCACGTGTCGGTTGTCGACCACGGTGCCGAGCCAGTCCCTCGCATGGCCGCGCCAGGGACGTGTGTCGTGCGGGGCTTCGCCGAAGAGGAGGCCCCAGAGGGCGATGAGGTTGTCCACGTCGTCGGCTCGAGCGTCTCGCAGCCGCGGTGGGCTCGTCGTCGTCATGCAGGCAAAATCGCCGACGGCGGCCTCGACGTCATCCGAGAGCGCGACGGCAGGCGGCCTAGGTGGCGTGAGCGAGGGGCAGGGCATCGCGCCGTGCCCAGTCCGCGCTGACTGCCGAGGCTGTCGCAAGCAGGCGAGGCAGATGCTCCTCCAGCAAGACTTCTGTGGAGGTCTCGGCTGCGTGGACGGTGACGTTCATGGCGGCCCGAACGGCGCCGGAGCCATCGCGCAGCGGAGCGGCGACAGATCGGATTCCGCTCGCGAGCTGCTCGTCCGTCAACGCCCAGCCCTGCGCTCGCACCTCGGCGAGAACGTCGAGCAGCTCGGGGAGTTCGGGACGCCACCGCGGCTCGATACCGGACCGCGATGGTTCTCGGAACACAGCCGCGACCCTTTCGTCGTCGAGGCCCGCGAGGAGAACCTTTCCCAAGGACGTCGGGACGGCTGGGAACTTGGTTCCGATCCGCACGACCAGGGCGATGAGCTTGGGGACGGCGACGCGGGCGACGTAGACGATGTCGGAGCCGTCGAGCTCCGCGATCGAGCTCGACTCGCCGGTCCGGGCGACGAGCCGCTCAAGGTGCGGCCGCGCAACGTCCCACATGTCGACCTCCTGGACGTAGGTCATGCCCAGCTCGAGCACTCGGACCGTGAGCGTGTAACCACCCGGGGTCTGGCGCACGTAGCCGAGCTTCTCCAGGGTGTAGAGGATGCGAGAGGCCGTCGGTCGAGGAAGTCCCGCGGCGTTCGCGAGCTCGGCCAAGGTCATGTCCGGTCGCCCAGGTGCGAACGCCCGGATGAGGTCGAGGCCGCGGGCCACCGCCTCGACGAAGTTGGGGTTGCTGTCGCGGCGCGGCATGAGCTTCCTCAGTTCGGTGACGTCGTCGTGACAAGTCTGTCCGCTGTGCGGACAGAAGTCCAGATGCTCCCGAAATCCCAGCAGCGGGCCTTGAAGTCACCTGGCCGCCGGAGCATCGTTGCTTCAAATACCAACAGAGCACCGCTCAGCGGACGGCTGTCCGAGAAGAATCCGTCAGCGGCACAGCCAGCAGATCCTCCTCCATCCGAGTCGGGCCCACCCACGTCAACGCTCGTCGGGGCCCGAGCTCGACGAGCCCGAACCTTCGGCCACCGAAGTCCAAGGAGATCCGACATGACTGAGACACGCTTCCAGGACCTCACCGACGAGGCGCTACGCCGCTGGGGCACGGCTCACACGCCGCGGCTGCAGGAGCTGTTGACCGGCCTCGTACGACACCTGCACGACTTCGCCCGAGAGGTCGACCTCACCGAGGACGAGTGGATGGCCGCGATCCAGTGGCTCACCAAGACCGGGCAGATCAGCGACGACAAACGCGAGGAGTTCATCCTGGCCTCCGACGTCCTGGGTCTCAGCATGCTCGTCGTGCAGCTCAACCACGACTTCGACCCCGCAGCCACCCCCGCCACCGTGCTCGGCCCCTTCCACATCGACGGCTCACCGGCCGCCCCCTACGGCTTCGACATGTCCGAGGGGATCGACGGCGTGCCGTTGTTCGTCACCGGCACGGTCACCGACATCACCGGCCGGGCCCTACCCGGAACCGTGCTCGACGTGTGGCAAGCCGACTCCGACGGCCTGTACGAGGCGCAGATCAGCGGAGCCGACGAGGCGCGGCTGCGCGCCAAGTACGAGACCCGCGATGACGGCACCTACTGTCTGCGGTCCGTCGTGCCCCTCGGCTACTCGATCCCGATGGACGGCCCGGTCGGCTCACTCATCTCGCAGACCGACATCAGCCACTACCGGCCCGCACACATCCACTTCCTCATCGACGAGCCGGGCTACCGGAGGCTCATCACGCACATCTTCGAAGACGGCACTCGCTACCTCGACAACGACGTCGTGTTCGGCACCCGGAAGGAACTCATCACCGAGTTCGTCCACCACGCCAACGGCGTGGCCCCCGACGGCACCGAGTTCGACACCCCTTACGTGACAGCTGAGTTCAACTTCGTGCTGCAACCCGAGGAGTCACCCGCGCGAGCAACCAGCGCGTGAGCCGGCGCCTCCACACGTCGACTGGTTCGACCGGAAGGAAACCATGAGCACCACGAACGCCCCCGCAGACCCCGGCGGCACGACAGCCACCACCGAAGACCCGCCGCACGGACCGCTGCACGGCCTCGTCGTCGCGGACTTCTCCCGTGTGCTGGCCGGCCCCTACGCCACCATGATCCTGGCCGACCTCGGCGCGGAGGTCATCAAGGTCGAAAGCCCCAGCGGCGACGACACCCGCCACTGGGTGCCTCCCGTCCGAGACGAGGTCGGCACCTACTACCTCGCCATCAACCGCAACAAGCGCTCCATCGTGCTCGACCTCAAGGACGACGCCGACCTCAAAATCGCGCACGAGCTGTCCGCACGCGCCGACATCATGATCCAGAACTTCAAGCCCGGGGGCCTGTCCCGCTTCGGCCTGGACTATGGCGCGGTCGCCGCCCGCAACCCTCGCACGATCTACTGCTCCATCAGTGGCTTCGGCGCCATCGGCGGCAGGGACCTGCCCGGCTACGACCTGCTCGTGCAAGGCATGTCCGGGCTGATGAGTCTGACCGGCGACCCCGACGGCCCCGCCTACCGCTCGGGAATCTCCGTCTTCGACGTCATGACCGGGCTGCACTCGGTCATCGGGATCCTCGCCGCCCTGCGCCACCTCGAGCTGACCGGCGAGGGTCAGCACGTGGAGACCAATCTGCTCTCCACCGCCGTCTCCTCCCTGGTCAACCAGACCTCCGCCTACGTCGCCGGCGGAGTCGTCCCCCACCGCATGGGCAACGCGCACCTGAGCCTGTTCCCCTACGAGCCCCTCGCCACCGGCGATGGAGAGCTGATCATCGTGGCCGGCAACGACCGCCAGTACCGCAAGCTCGTGGCCGAGCTCGGCGCCCCCGAGCTCGCCGACGACGAACGGTTCGCCACGGTGGGCAGCCGCAACGAGCATCGCGAAGAGCTGCGTCCCCTGCTCCTGGCTCTTCTCTCGAAGAAGACGGCGCAGCAGTGGTTCGATCGGCTCAGCGCCGCCGGCATACCTTGCGGACCCATCAACGACGTCCGCGGCGGCATCGAGCTCGCCGACCGGCTCGGCCTCGAACCGGTCGTGACCATCGAGGGCACGCCCACCGTCCGCAACCCGATCCGGTTCTCCCGCACCCCGGCCCGCTACGACCTGGCCCCACCCGCCCTGGACGCGGACGGTGATCGCGTACGCGCGTGGCTCGCCGACACAGCATCAGGCGGCCCCAGCGCCCGCAAGGCCGGAGAGAACAGGTGGTCGGCATGAGCACCAGCGATGCGACCGAGCGCTACCCGACATCTCTCGGAGTCTCCACCGTCGACACGATCAGCCTGATGGGGCGGGACCTGTCGAACGACCTCATCGGCGCCGTCGACTTCGGCGACCTCGCCTACCAGCTGATCACACTGCGCGAGCCGACCCCGGGCCAGGCGGCGATGTTCAACGCCGTCCTCGTGGCTCTGGCCGACCACGGCTTCACCCCCACCGCCATCGCTGCCCGACTGACCTGGCTCAGCGCACCCGACGCCATCCAGGGCGCCTTGGCATCAGGGCTGCTCGGTGGCGGCTCCCGGTTCCTGGGCGTCAGCGAGGACACCGGCCGCTTCCTCGACGAAGCCCTCGACGCGTGCGGCGGCGAGCTGCCCATCGACGACGCAGGCTGGGACTCCCTTGCCACGACCGCGATCAAGGACCGGCGAGCCGCCGGGCAGTTCATTCCCGGGCTCGGACACCACCTGCACAAGAACGGCGACCCCCGCGTGCCCCGGCTGCTCCAGCTCGCCCGCGAGCACGGCACCTACGGACCCCGCCTCGCACTGTTCGAAGCCATGGGACGCGTCGCCCCCGACGCACTCGGCAAGGCCCTCCCACTCAACGGCGCCGGCGCCTGCGGCGCCGTCCTGGCCGACCTCGGCATCCCACAACAGCTGCTCCGCGGCGTCGTCCTGCTCGCCCGCTGCGCAGGCCTGCTCGGACAGCTCGCCGACGAGATGCGCAACCCGATCGCGCCCCAGATCTTCAACCACGTCGAGAGCCGAGCAGAGTTCGTCCCGCCGTCGGACGACTGACGCTCCCGGCACTGCCTCGCGGCTGCCCCTAGGACTGGCGAAGGTCGATCACGGCACGGCCGTGCACCTGACCGGACCGTTGGCGCTCCCACGCGATGGCCACCTGGTCGAGCGGGAAGACTTCGAAGGGGACACTCAGCGCTCCAGCGGCGGCGTGCTCCCCGATGGCGCCCATCGCATCGGCGCGCTGCTCAGCCGTGAGGTCGTTGTTCGTGTAGCCGCGCACCACTCGCGACCCACTGCGCAGATGGGCAGAGGAGAACGTGGCGGTAGGGCCCGCGCTCGAGCCGAGGTTGATGAGACGGCCCCGCGGTGCCAGGCAGAGCAACGCCGCCGACGCCGGCACTCCGCACAGCGGGTCGATGACCACGTCGACCTCGCCGGCCACCTGACGGATGCGGGCGGCTGCGCTGTCCACGTCGTCCGCACGGCTCAGCTGCACGAATCCGTCCGCACCGAGGTTGCGAGCCGCCTCTGCCGCCCCAGGAGACGTCGCTGCACCGAAGACCGCACCAGCCCCGTTGAGTCGCGCTGCTTGCAGCGCCACGGTCCCGACGATGCCGCTGGAGCCGAGGACCAGGACCCGCTCGCCGACCTGGAGCCCACCCCAGATCAGGAGTGCCGTCCACGCCGCGACAGCCGAGAGACCGAGCGCCGCCAGATGCGTGTCGTCGACCCCGTGGCCGAGCGGCACGAGGTCTGCGTCCGGAACCACTGCGCGTTCCGCCATGCCTCCGTCACCGGGCGACATCCCCGCTGACGTCGGGAACCAGACCCTCGTGCCCGAAGGGTGGCGCGCCGAGCTCAAGACGACACCGACGCCCTGCACACCCGGAACGTACGGCGTGACGGGCTCGCCGAAATACGAGTCGCCGCCGGCGCACAGCAGATCGAGTGGGGTGATCGGAGCCGCCGACACGGCGATCAGAGACGAGCCGACGTCGGGCCTTGGGGCATCCATCTCTACGACGCGTGGGGGCTGTGCGCAGGTGTGGAGCTGGGCGGCGCGCATGTGCTGTTCCTCACCGGACCGTTATTCAGGCGTGCGTTCTCTTTCTGGCAGTGACGCCAGTCCACCACGACGAACGCATCGCGCCTAGCCCGCGGTCGCGTGGCCGCGCGACCAGAGGGGCCAGCAAACGACACGCATCTGCGCGCCTGAAGTCGGGCCTCGAATGCCTTGACAGGGGCCCGACGCGGTCGCCAGAGTTTGATAACGGACGACTTGCCGCAGAGCGGACGGCATACGTGATTGCGCACACCGGAGGTCAACATGTCAGCCCAACCATCGCTTCCTCTCGCAACGCTGACGGCCGCACCGGCCATCGTCTTCCGTCGCGGTCTGGTCATCACCATGGACGACGCCCACACCGTCCACCAGACCGGTGACGTCCTGGTCATCGGGACGGACATCGCCGCCGTCGGGCCCGACCTCGACGTCCCCGACGGGACCGCCGAGGTCGACGCCAGCGGGGGCATCTTGATGCCCGGCATGATCGACACCCACCGTCACATGTGGCAGACCGCGATGCGGGGCTACGGAGCCGACTGGACGCTGACCCAGTACTTCGTGTGGAACTACCTCGAGCACGGCAGGAAGTTCCGCCCTCAGGACTACTACGCCGGGAACCTGCTCTCTGCAGTCGAGGCCATCGACTCCGGAGTCACCACGAGCGTCGACTGGTCCCACGGGTTGGCAACCATCGAGCACGCTGACGCTGCGGTCGACGCGCTCGAGGAGGTCCCCGGCCGCTTCGTCTTCGCCTACGGGAACATTCACGCGGCTCCGTGGGAGTGGAGCCACTCCCCCGAGTTCCGCGACTTCGTCGAGAGGCGCATGACCCGGGACGAGATGCTCGGTTTCCAGCTCGCCTTCGACGTGACAGGAGACCCAGCGTTCCCGGAACGCGCCGCCTTCGAGGCAGCCCGAGAGCTCGATGTCGCGGTGACCACCCACGCCGGAGTGTGGGGCGCTACGAACGACAACGGCATCAAGTTGATGCACGACCACGAATTCATGACGCCTCGGACGATCTACGTGCACGCCGCGACCTTGAGCGACGACTCGTACCAGCGCATCGCGGCGACCGGTGGTCATGCCTCTGTCTCTGCGGAGAGCGAAGCGTCGTGCGGCCAGGGCTATCCCTCCAGCTGGGCCCTGCGACAACACGACATCCCGATCTCCTTGTCGGTCGACACGAGCGTGTGGTGGAGCGCCGACCCGTTCTCGGCGATGCGCGCCACCCTGTCGACCGACCGCACCCGCGAGCACGCGCTTGCGCACGCCCGCGGAGATACGGTGACCCACATCGGGCTGCGGGCCGAGAATGTTGTCGAGTACGCCACGCGGGGCGGTGCTCGAGCACTTGGCCTCGACCATCTCGTGGGCAGCATCGAACCGCGCAAGCGAGCCGACCTGGTGCTCATCAAGAACGACCAGTCGCCCGCCATGGTCCCGATCCTGCATCCCTACGGGCACGTGGTGTTTCAAGCACAACGCGGCGACGTGCACAGCGTCCTCGTGAACGGCAAGGTCGTGAAGTACGAGGGGCAGTTGACCGGCACCGCCCTGCCCAAGGCGCGGCAGGCAGTCGAAGAGACAGTGGAGTTCCTTCAGCTGACCCTCGGCGAAGCAGAGTGGACTGCCGGCATGCACCCCGACGTCCCGGAGTCGAAGGTTCTCGACAACCCCTACACCTACACCGAGTTCCGCAACGCGGCTGCCGGCAGCGGCGAGGCAGACACCAAGGAGTGAAGGCGCCGCGCAGCGCAAACGCGTTGTGGCGGAGACGCCCTCACACGGCGGTCCTCAGCTGTCAGATACAGCAACGCAGTCCAAGGCCTGGAAGTGGAGGAGTCGCCAATACGCCAGGGAATGCACGGGCTAGTTCGAGCCGTGCTGCCGATGATGGCTTCGGCCCTAGCCTGCAAGAACGCATTTGTTGGGGGTTTGGTCAATATGGCCAGAGCGGGTGCATCTCGGACCCCATTCGGATTTCTTGCGGACTGAACCGCCCTCGGCGATCCCCGACGAGGGCGCCGACCAGTCACCCCACGGCCGGTTCGATCCTTGATCCATCTGCCAATGACCGTGTGCCGCGACTGAACCGGAAGAAGTCTTCCGCTCATGCTCGTTGTGCCGGTGAGCGGAGTGCGCGGGGGTATGGACAACCTGCGTGAGCCACTCCACCATGAGCGCATGGAGGGAACCCGCCCGGCGCCGGAGACGAGTCCAGCCGGGGCGGCGACGATGCGGGTTGTCGGCGGGGCGGCGATCGTGCTCGCTGCGTCGATGGCGATCCAGAACGCGATGTTCGCCGCCACCGGACCGCCCGGGTACGGGGACCCGATCGAGAAGGTGCTCGCTTGGCACGCGGAGAACCGGGTCGTGGTCGCGATCGCGACCGGACAGGAGGCGCTGCACCTGCCGCTGCTGCTCGGGTTCGTGACCGGTCTCCACGGGCTCGTCGGGCGTCGCGGGGGTGCGGGCGCGGACTGGTCGCGCCTCGCGGGGGCCGCGGGCGCGACTCTCTCGGCGGTCTTCGCGCTCTACGCCGTTCTGTGGATCGGGGTCGTGCTGTCCGCCCGCGATCTCGCCGCACCGAACCCGGCGTTCGAGCTCGCCTGGCAGCTGCATGCGGCAGCGTTCGCGCTGGCGCTGCCGGCCCTCGGCACCACCTTCATCGGCGCTGCACTGGCGGCGCACACGAGCCGGCTGACGCCACCGTGGCAGCGCCTGCTGGGCCTGGTGGGCGGGAGCCTGCTGCTCGCCGCGGGGCTCGGCAACCTCGCGATAGCCGACGGCTCGGCGCTGATCTTCGTCGGGCTCCTAGGGCTCGCCGCATGGCTCGTGTGGCTGCTTGCCACCGGCGTACGGCTGGTGCGTGCGCGAACAGTCGACATCTGATGTGTGGCGCCGCGAGGCGTCGCTGGAAGGATGTGCACCGTGCCCAAGCCCTACCCCAAAGAGTCCCGCGACGACGCGGTCAACGTCGCCCGCGGCCGTGAGCCGGGCCAGTCGCTCAAGCAGATCGCGGCCGACTTCGGCATCGCCGAGTCATGCCTGCGCAACTGGCTGCGCGATGCCGACGTCGAGGACGGCGTGAAACCGGGAACCACCGCGGCCGACAACGGCGAGTTGCGTGAGGCCCGGAAACGGATCCGTCTGCTCGCAGGCACTCGCAAACCGCCAACCGATCGCCCATCGCTTCGTCGACCACTGCAAAGGCATGATCGAGATCTGACTGCGGTTGGCGGGCATCAGCGACCCCTGACAGCACGGCACGGAGTCTCACCCTCATGCCGCTGTCGGCGCAGCGTCGGGAGCCGTGGACGTCGCAGTCGGGCCCTTGTCACGACGGTGCCCGCCTTGTCGGGCGTCAGCGCTTGTCCCAGTCTCGTCGGGGACACTGGGTGGATACCCGCAGCTTCGACAAGGAGTCAGCCGTGACCGAGGGAACCGTCCGCTGGTTCGATGCCGACCGGGGGTTCGGCTTCATCGCCCTCGGGCCGGACGCAGAGGACCTGTACGTGCATGCGTCCGAGATCGTCAGCGACGACGCGATGAAGCTGCTCCGGGAGGGGCAGGTGGTCGAGTTCGAGATCGGCGAGGGCGACCGTGGCCCGCAGGCACGCCGCGTCCGGGTCACGGCCGACCAGGCCGCCGATACACCGCTGGGCGTGCTCGGCACGGTCGCTTGGTACGAGCCTGCCAAGGGGTACGGCTTCATCACGCCCGATGGCGGTGGTGCCGAGATCTTCGTGCACAGTTCGGCCATCGTGCCCGGCGGCGTGGTCTCGGAGGGCCAGCGGGTGGCCTTCCTCGTTGTCGACGGGGAGAAGGGACCTCAGGCTGACTACGTGCTCCCCTTGGGAGCACAGGCCGCCGAGCAGGCCGTGGCATCCGACGGGGCGGACGGCACCGTGTCCTGGTACGACGCGGACAAAGGATTCGGGTTCATCACTCCCGAGTCGGGCGCCCCCGATGTATTCGTCCACGTCCGGGCGCTGGCCGACGGGCTCCCCGAGCTGGTCGAGGGAGACCGGGTGACGTTCGACATCGTCGTGAGCGAGAAGGGGCCGCAGGCTCGCGACGTGCGCCTCGCGCGCAGCTCGACACCGCGGGGCGCAACCGCGACGTCGGCGACCCGCGCGCGGTCGGGACACCGGCAGGCATCCGACGTCCCGGCGCGCGGCGGCGAGGGAGTGGTCGCGCGCTACGACGCGGAACGGGGGTTCGGCTTCATCGCCCCAGACGCGGGAGGCGCGGACCTGTTCGTGCACGTGTCAGTCCTCAGAGGCGCCGAGGAGCTGCAGCAAGGGGATCGGGTCCGGTACCAGGTGCGACAGAGCGATCGAGGACCGCAGGCCGACCGCGTCGAACGGGTGTGAGCGGCCGGAGCAGACGTCCAGGCGTGTCGCGATCCCGTCGCACGCTCACGCCGCGGGTCGGGCTCTCTGCAACCCGGCCGGTCAGCGCCTGATCGAGGCGAGCTCTCGATCGGCGCGAGCGAGACAAGCGAGCGCACGGACGCTGTCATACGAACCTGCCTTGTTCACGGCTGCCGCAGTGTGAGCGGATTCGAGCAGCGCAGCGCTCTCGGTGAGACCTCGAGCACCGGCTTCGATTGCCAGCAGCGCCAACGCCTCGACGCTTTCCCATGAACCCGCTCTGAGTCCCGCCGCGGCGTCCAGCGCGCGCTGCAGAGCGGGTCGTGCATCCACATGCCTTCCCACCAGGCTGATCTCCTTCGTACGCTTTGCAGCCGACGCGCCGGCCTCGCCGCTCATGGTGCCCTACTCAAACGTCGGGCATCACACACCGACGAACGCTCGTCCCGCTTTCCGCTCCGCCCACCACGGCTCTCGTCACAATGCGCAGATGGACTTCACCCCTGCCACGACCGCCGCGCTCGACGGCTTGTTGACGCGGGAAGGCTTCATGGCCGGGCAAGGCGGGGCGACCGAAGTGATCTACTGCGCGGGCCATGACGAGCTCAGCGACCGGTTCCCGCGGCTCCCGCAGGCGAACGCCCAGCCGCGGGGGGCACAGGGTGTTGCATCGATCTGTAATCGACCTGCACGAACCGGGCGTCCAGGTCGTGCTCGAGGGAGAGCTGCTCCCGAGGACACTCCGCCCTCTCCATCTCGAGGAGGCGGCGCAGTCTTTAGATGAGGTCGGCACGATGCCGCGTCTCGTTGCACGCGGTCCGCGTCGGTGCCGGCCATCTGCTCCGTCATTCCGACGGGGGGGTGGGGTCTGTCAGGATCGATTCATGGTCCGGTCCCGGGGGCACGCCGAGTCATGGAACCGTCGGGCCGGCGCCGGCACGGCCGGCGCTCGTGGCTCCGGACCGCGAAGCTCAATCTCGTGGGCTGGTCGGCGCTTCTGGGAGTTTGCCTTTTGGCGGCCGCGGTAGGTCTTGCGGTGTCGGCGGCGACTCGCGCTCCCCTTCTACTCGGCGCCGCGTTTGGCGTTGCTCCGCTTCTCGTCGTCTTCCTTCTCGATCGCCGGCGGTGGTCACGAATGCCGACCACCTTCAGCTGGGGTGGCTCGGTGCAGGACGTGGCTCAGATCGTCGCCGACCTGGAAGCCCGAAGAGTTCGCGCGCGCGTTGTCACCGAGGAGACCGCGACAGCGTGGGGCGAAAGTGCACACCCCCAAACCAGTCGCCCCGACGTGAGAACGGCGGCCCTGGAGTACGCCAACCGGGACGCGAAGGCGGTGGGTGAGATATTGCGCGGGCGCGGCATCCGCCCTCCGTAACGGCTTTGATGGGCGCCAAAAGGCGCGCCAGTCGCCCGGTCGTGCCGCAGGGCGGTTGCGTCCGCTTCTGCCCCAATGGGTGCTCCGAGGAGTAAGGACCTCGAGACATCTAAGTTGCCCTCATGAGCTATGTGAGCGAGTTGCGCGATCTCGTCGGTCAGCGGCCACTCTTGCTTGCGGCGGCCGGAGTCGTGGTCGTAGACGAGTCGGGACAATGGCTACTTCAGCGGCGCGCCGACGACGGTTTGTGGGGACTCCTTGGTGGGGCTCTGGAACTCGGAGAGAGCTTCGAGGACGCAGCTCGTCGCGAGCTACTTGAGGAGAGCGGGCTCAGCGCCGAGTCGCTCCGTCAGCTGGATGTCTACTCAGGTCCGGAGTTCCGGCTGACCTATCCCAACGGGGATCAGGCTTACGTCGTTGGCGTGACGTTCCTGGCCGGGCGGGTTGCTGGGGTCCCGACGCCCGACGGGGTGGAGGGGCACGAAGTTGGGTGGTTCCGCCCGGGGCGCCTCCCCGTCCTCAGCGGGTACAACGGGCTGCTGGTCAGCCGGGCCCTGGCGCGGATCGACGGGATCGAGAGGTGACGTGTTCACCCGTCATGCCCGCGACGGCATCCGGCAGATTGACCGCCTTCCGCCGCGTCACGTCCATCGAAACCAACGGATACAGGTACTGGTACGCGTTAGATCCGATCTCGCGCGCTCGGGCAGATGTCGAATCCATGGTCATGGCGCCAAGGTGGGAGAGTCCCCGCCGTTCAGAACTCCCGGTGTGGGTGGCATCAACCCGCAAAGAGCCGTCAGAGGACGAGGTGCTGATGTCCGTCCAACAGTTCACGTGCCGCGTCGAGATGGCCTGCGTGCACAGCGGTCTCAACCAGGACATGGACCACGACGGTGCGCAGATCGGGAAAGGAGAGCCCGGCCTCAGCCCACCAGTCCTCAGGCTGTTGAGGGGCGTCGTCGAGGTGACGTGCGGAGATGATCTCGTCGGCGCTGACGATGGCTGAGCGGTAGGCCTCGATCACCGCGGCGGCCCGCTCATCCGGACCGACGAGCCAGTCCCCGTTGTCGCCGTCGGGCCAGAAGTCCAATGGCTTCCCGGCCACGACCACCTCGAACCAGTACCGCTCGTCGGACAGGGTGAGGTGGCGGACCAGACCGAGGCAGGACCAGCCGGACGGCAGCACCGAACGACGCAGCTGCTCGTCGGAGAGTCCGTCCAGCTGCGCCAGGACGTGGGCGCGCTGGCCGGCCAGGCGGCTGAGCAACACGGCACGTTCGGCACGCGCCCGATCGGTGGCTGGACCCATGCTGCGACCCTAGCCATCGACCCGGGCAGCTCACGTGTTTGGACGTGACGCTCCAGACGGCGCGCCATCGGCGCCGCGGTGGGCGTCACGCCGCCCCCGACCCCCTGTCAGTGGTGGTGGCAGGGGGTTGTGGCCGCATCGACCGGTTCGTCGGTGACGGCCCATTGCGCCGTCGGTCGGCCTTCGACCCGCCACTGGTGCTGACCAGCCGGGATCCGGGGCCACCCGGCCGGGCTGTCCTCCCAGGCCTCCTGCCGGCCGAAGACGGTCAGGTCCATGAGGCCGTAGCTCCACAGGCCCGCCTCGGTGCCGCGGTCGGTCGTCCAGTACGTCTCGTACACCCGGTCATCGTCGTCGCGCACGTAGCAGGCGTGGAACCCGAACTCCCGTCCGGCGACCAGCGAGGTGGAGTCCCGGGCGGAGTACCAGGGCGTCGTGTAGCGCAGGTACTCCGCATACGGGCTGCTCTCGTCGTAGTCGGCCTCGCAGAAGAGGGCCACGGTGATGTCGCGGGCGTGAAGGTACTCGGGCCGCTGCAGCTGCGACGCGCAGAAGGTGCAGCCCTCGCACTGCTGGGGCCACGGCATCCCGTCGTGCCACATGTGGAAGTACGCGAGCAGCAGGCGTCGGCCCTCGAAGACGTCGAGGATCGGGGTGCGGCCGGCGGGGCCGACGACGGACGCATCCGACGGCACCGGCACCATCGGCAGCCGGCGGCGTTCGGCGGCCAACGCGTCGCCCGCCCGGGTGTGTGCCTTCTCGCGGACGAGCAGGTCGGACAGCTGCCGCTGCCAGGTGTCGCGGTCGACGATCTCGGGGTACGCCTGCGGCTCGGCCGGACGCGCGGGCAGGCGGCGGGCGCTCATCAGGTCGCCTCCGTCGTGAGGGCGCGGTCGCTGTCGAGGAAGGCCTCAACCTCGGCGACGATGTCGGCGTCGGGGACGCCGTGCCACCGGCCGGGGAGGACTCGCACGAGGGCGTTCGGCAGCGCGCTACCCAAGGCGTGGGTCGCCTGTAGCAGCACCGGGGCGGTGTGGTCGCTCGCCAGGAGCAACGTCGGGACCGTCACGCCGGTGAACTGCTCGGCCGTGGTCCCGGGCAGGAAGGCGAGCTCGTGCAGCATCGCCGGTGCGTTCGCCAGGTCTAGCTCGTCAGGCGGTGGGAACGTGGCCCGGATCTCGGCCGGGATCCCCGTGACCGTCTCGTCGAACCATCGACGGGCGTCGCCAGGATCCGCGGCCAGCCGCCGTCGCGCCTCCTCCAGCGGCGTCAGGCCGGGGTCAGCCAACAGGGGCGGCTCCAGGAGCAGCAGTCGCGCCACGGGCAGTCCGTGGGCAGCGCCCAGCAGCGCCAGCGTCGCTCCGGACGAGAAGCCGTACACCGACGCGTCGGGCCCGGCGACCTCGAGCACCGCTGCCAGGTCGTCGAACTCGCGCTCCAGTGCATACGTCGCGCCCGGCTCTTCGTGGCTCTGGCCAGTGCCCCGGCGGTCGTAGGTCACTACCGTGTACCGCTGCGCCAGGGCCGCCGGAAGGTCAGGTTGCGGTGTCCGCTCCCGGCAGGCCATGACGGCAGAAACCATGACGACGGGCGGGCCCTCGCCCCGCCGGGTCCACGCGATCCGAGTCCCGTCTGCCGATGTATCGACACCTTCAACTATGTTTTCCATAGTTGCTATGATTACCATAGTTCCGGTCCTGACGGGAGGGGTCTCGTGGCGAAGTCCACCTACGCACAGCTCGGCGACGCGTGTGCCACGGCGCACGCCATGGAGCTCATCGGCAGCCGGTGGACCTACCCGATCCTGCGCGAGCTGATGCTTGGGCCGAAACGCTTCAACGAGCTCCTCACCACGGTGCGCGGCATCACGCCGGCCGTCCTGAGCGGCCGGCTGCGCGAGCTCGCCGCCACCGGACTGGTCGAGGCCGAGCCGGGCGAGCCCGGCTCGCAGCACGTGTACGCGCTCACGCCCTGGGCCAACGAGCTCGGGCCGGTCCTGCGCGAGCTCGGCCGGTGGGCGCAGGGCTCCCCTGTCCGCGAGACGACGGGGGGCCTGACCCCGGACGCGGCCGTGCAGGCCATGCTCACCATGGCCAGGCCCGACCTCACCCCGGCAGCGGGAGAGCTGCAGCTCTATCTGCGCGACGCCCGTGTCTCCGATGTCGAGCATCCCTACCGGATCCGCTGGGACGCCACCGAGCTGCACGCGGAACGCGGCACGTGGGCCCGCCCGGCGACGACCCTCAGGGCCGACTCCTCCACGTGGGCCGAGATCCTCTTCGCAGGACGTCCAGTGGACGGGAACACCCAGATCACCGGGAGCCCGACTCCGGTCGAGGCCCTCCTCGCCTGCTTCCCCGTGGCGTGAGCAACGACGTGCCGTCGGGCCGTCCGACCAGGGCACGCCAGCGGACTGGTTGCGCAACGCGGTGTCCCACACACGTCACCGCAGGGCAGATGCCTGAAGTGGATGAGTCGGCCGATACGCCGGGTTCTGTTCCGCGCCCCCGTTACCAGGGACGCGGCGACGGCCATCCATCTGGGCCGGCCATTGCTGGCCGGCTCTAGCGTCCTACCCGCGCACTCGACCGGGCCGGCCTCCTGGGCGCCCTAGGGCACCCTGCATACGCTGTCTGGACTTGCTCCGGGTGGGGTTTACCGAGCCGCTCCAGTCACCTGGAGCGCTGGTGGTCTCTTACACCACCGTTTCACCCTTACCGGCTGCCGAAGCTGCCGGCGGTCTGTTCTCTGTGGCACTGTCCCGCGGGTCACCCCGGGTGGCTGTTGGCCACCACCCTGCCCTGTGGAGCCCGGACGTTCCTCGGCAGGGCCGAAGCCCTGACGCGACCGCCTGGCCGACTCATCCGCGGCCCAGCATAGAGCCCGTACGCCGGGTGACCCCAACGCCCCTCTGCGCCGGTGGGGCCGGATCACCCGCGAAACGGCGCGGTGCGTCAGGGCTCAGACGACGCGACGGAACGCGAGCAGGGCCACGTCGTCGTGCCGGTCCGGGTCGGTGACCGACTCGGCCAGCTCGTGGAGCACGTCGTCGAGGTCGATGTCGTCGTCGACGTGGCCGAGCAGCTCCTCGGCCGCGGTCTGCAGCCGCTTGAGTCCGATGTCGATGCTCTCCCCGCGTCGCTCGACCAGCCCGTCGGTGTAGAGCAGCAGCAGGTCGCCGACCATGAACGGCACTCGCGCGGCCGGCCGCTGCACGATGCCGATGCCGTGGACCGGCGACCCCTCCTCGACGACGTAGCGGCTGGCGCCGTCGTGGAGCAGGAGGGGGGGCGGGTGGCCGGCGACGACCGTCGAGAGCTTGCCGTGCGCTGGGTCGAAGAGGGCGTATGCCGCTGACGCCATCGGTGTGGGCGGCTGGCTGGCCATCAGGCGGTCCATCGCCATGGCCAACGCACCCGGCTCGGCATCCTGGGTCACGAGCACCCTTGTGGCGGAACGCATTCGAGAGCCCGCTACGGCCGCGTCGACACCTCGACCCATCACGTCGCCGACGAACGCGAAGACCCTGTCGTCACCGAGGGTGCTGACGTCGAAGTAGTCGCCACCGACATCGGTGCGGCCGGCCTGGCGGTAGACCATGCCCACCTGCCAACCGGGCACCTCCGGAAGGTCGTGAGGCAGGAGCGTGGCCTGGAGCACCGATGCCACCCGGCGCGTCTGCGAGTAGAGGTCGGCGTTGTCGATGGCGAGACCGGCCCGACGGGCGAGGTCCTCGGCGAAGGCGACGTCGCCGGACGTGTACCGGCGTCCGGACTCGGCGGCCACGAAGCTGAGGACCCCGATGACGCGCTCGTTGGCGCGGAGCGGGACCGACATCGCGCTCTGCAGCCCCAGCTCACGGGCGACACGCAGGTGCTCGTCGTCGCGGGCCGTGGCGACGAGCATCTCGTCGGTGATCTCCTCGATGAGCATGCTCTTGCCGGTGCGCGCGACCTGCGCCGCCCCACCCGGGCGGTCCGGGTCGGGCGGCCATCGGGTCTCGAGGTCCTTGGCCATCTGCACCTTGGCCGGGTCGACGTGCGCCACGGCGAGCGTGCGCAGCACGCCGTCGTCCATCATCTGCACCGAGCACCAGTCGGCGTGGGTGGGCACCGCGAGCGAGGCGACCTGGCGCAGCGTCTGGCGGTAGTCCAACGACTCGGCGAGGGCCTGCGAGGCGTCGGCGAGGAACTCGAGTCGGGCCGCGCGGTCCGCGCTCTCGGCCTCGGCGCGCAGCCGGAGCATCGTCTGGGCGCACATGTCCGTGAGGAACTGGAGCACCGAGAGCTCGTCCGAGTCCAGCTGCCCACGTTCGCCGTCGAACCGGAAGCCGACCGCACCCACGGCCTCGCCGCTGGTCGGCGACACGAGCGGCAACGCCACCGTGAACCGCTCGGCGGCATCCTCGAGATCGGGGTAGCGCTTGATCAGCTCGGCGACGGTCGTGACGACCACGGGCCGTCGGGTGCGGACGGCATCGGTGATCGGCATCGACGTCCGGATGTCGAAGGAGGACCACTGCCTGACCAGGTGCGGGCTGAGACCGTGCGTGCCGATGGTCCGAAGACGGTGGCGGCCCTCCCGCACCGCGAGTACCGCGCGAGAAGCGCCCATGACGGCCGAGGCGCGCTCGGTGATGACCTCGGTGAGGTCGTCCATCGTCACGGCGTTAGCGAGGGCGGCCGCCATCCGCCCGAGCTCCACGAGTCGAGTGGCGATGGCAGACGGAGGTCCCTCGCCACCGTCCCGCGCCGTCGCGTCCATGGCGTCATCCTGACACCACAGGAGCCCTGACGTCCCACAGATGTCCCATCAGTGGCACGATGACAATGTGGGAGGGCCGAGGGACACCGGCGAGAGCGGGCTCAGTCACGTCGAGTTCGGCCCCGAGGATCTCCGCCTCGTGCGTGAGACCGTGCGTGCGGTGGCCGAGCAGCACGTGCCCGAACGGGCCAGCGACGCGATGCTGGCCGTGCACGAGCTGGCCGTCAACAGCATCATCCACGGCGGCGGCCACGGCGTCCTGCTCATCGACCAGACGGCCGACTCGCTGGTCTTCACGGTCGAGGACTGCGACGGCACGTCCTCGGTTCCTCGGATCCGCGAGCCCGCGGGGCACGCGACGAGCGGACGCGGCCTGCTCATCGCGCAGCGTCTCAGCGACCGACTGACGATCGAGTCACCCCCCGGTCGCACACGCGTACGCCTCCACCTGAGGCTCACGCCGATGACTGCGGGGCGCGCACAGCACGCCTGACAAGCCCCCGCCACGCTCCACCTCGCGAGGGCACGCCTGTTCCGGGTCCCGCTCGCCCGACGCCGAGCCGGCGTACCGGCGTGCCCAAGGCTCGCTCAGGCGAGCGCAGCTCCGCCGTTGGGCGACGCCTCACCGAGCTCGGTGCTGATGTCGAGCACCTGACCGAGATTCATCAGCTCCATCAGCCGGAGCGTCACGCCCGCGCAGACCAGCCGCAGGTGCCCGCCCGCATCGCTGACGCGGTGATAGAGGCCGATCAGGGCGCCGAGGCCGGACGAGTCGAGGAAGGTCACCTCGCGCAGGTCGATCACGACCTCCGAGCCGGTCGTCGCCCTCAGCCCGTCGAACACCCTGCGTGCATCCGAGACGGTGTAGGTGTCGAGCTCCCCCGTCACGTGCGCCACCAGCACGTTGCCCCTGTCCTCGACCGTCACGTTCACTGGCTCCCCCTCCTCGAACGACCACCACGGCCCACGTTAGGCCCCGCGGACCCGCACGAGAAGGGCAATCGGGTATGCCGCGTGCTTATGCGGGCAATGTGACGACCGTCACTCCCGGGGCCGGGCGTCAACGAATCCGTCGCGTCGTTCGTCATGCCTTGGAGACGACGACGTCACCGGACGAACGAACGCAACCAGCCAGGAACATGACGCACCCGTTGACAGCAGACCTGCCCCACGCCCGAACCAGACCGACCGACGACACAGAGCCCGACCTGCGGACGAGCACCACGGCGACCGCCGTGACCGACCCCGAGGGCAGCACCGAGAGCGGCACCCCCAGCACCGGGAGCGCCATCGAGCCCAGGTCGAGGCTGTTCGACCTCTCCCTGACCCAGCTGCTCGGCGGGTCCATGGCCGCAGCCACCGCAGCCGCCCTCGGCTCACGCCTCGGCGTCGTCGGGACGATTGCCGGAGCGGCCGTCCTCAGCGTCGTCTCCGCGATCGCCGGCGCGCTCTACACCAACTCCATGGCGCGGGCCAGGGAGGTCGTGGTGCTGGTGCGCTCGCGACGCGACATCGCCCTCGGACGCCCCGGGCTCGCGCTGCCTGCCCGGGCGCGGCAGGGGTGGTCGCGGCCCGATCGCGCCACCGCACGGCGGGCGCTCGCCACCACCGGGGCCGTCTTCGCCCTGGCGGCAGCCTTCCTCGCCGGGCTCCAGCTCGCCACCGGCGCGCCGGTCACCGGCACGAACCTCGGTGGGCGCACGGCCGCCGGCGTTGTCGTCGACGGGTCGGCGGACTCGGCCGGCGCCACCGGCAGCCAGCAGAAGGACCCCGGGCAGGAGCCGGCGAACGGCTCGGGCAGCACTCCAGGCAGCACCGTCGGCGCCGGTGTCGACCCTTCGGCCGGCACCACCCAGGTGACGGGCACGCCCACGACCGCGGTGGCCGACACCCCGCCGTCAATCGCGACCACACCTGACGCGGCCCAGCCGACCCAGCCGGCCCAGCCGGTGCCCGCCGCCACGACGCCGGCCGCACCCGCAGACGGCGGCCCCACGGCGAGCCCGCCGGCAAGCACCGACGCCGCCGGCGGCCCCATTGCGGGATCCACCCCGACTCCCTGAGGCCGGGCGACGGCGGGCCGCCCCGAATGCTCGCCCTTCAGACGATGGAGAGCGTGATCGTCCCGGTCGAGATGTCGGCCGCGTCGACGTGCACCGAGACGCGGTCACCGGCCTTGGCCGAGCCCGACGCCCGAGCCACGACGGCGTGGTCGGCGAGCTGCACGACGACGCCCTTGTCGTTCTCCTCGACCACGACCCCGTCGACCGTCTGGCCGACGAATGGGAGGAGCTCGGCTGCCTCGACGGCATCGGTGCAGGCGCGCTCGACGCCGTTGGTGCGCCGGTCGGAGGTCGTCATGATCTCGGGCAGCGTCGGCAGGGCCTCGCGCACCCAACCCGGGACGTCCGCGCCCGCAGACAGCGCCTCGCAGACGACGAGGCCGAAGCGGTCGACGAGCCGGCGCAGTGGGGCGGTGACGTGGGCGTACGGGTTGGCGACCGCGGCGTGCATCGGCTGGTCGGGGACCGTGCCGTCGAACGGCGTGTAGCCGGCACCGCGAAACAGCGTGGTCGCCTCGTGGATGAGCGCGAGGTGTCTGGGGTTGGTGCGGTCGAGCGTGCGGAGGAACTCGCCGTACGCCATGCCGTCGGGCCACGGCACCCCGGCCGCGGTCGCCTGTCGGTGGAAGCGCTTGACGTCGCGTGGGTCCGGTGAGGGCATGGTGCGCAGGACGCCGACCTTGCCCTTGAGCATGAGGTCGGCGGCCCCCATGCCGGTGAGGAGCGAGATCTGCGCGTTCCAGTCCTCAGCCGCCACGACAGGGCGGAACGAGATGTGGAAGGTGCCGTCCGGGCCCTCCTCCACCTCCTGCTCCGGCATCGGCAGGCTCGCTCCCCCACGCTTGCGCTCGAGGGCGATCCGCTTCTCGCCGACCTCCTTGAGCAGCATCAGGCACTCCTCCGCGCTGCCGGCGTCGATGTCCTTCTGCACCTGCTCGTAGTCGTAGCGCCGCACGCTCCTGACCATGGCCCGAGACACCTCGACGGCCGTGCCCTCGCCATCGGCGGCCAGCCGGATGTCCCAGACGAAGGCGGGGCGCACCTGGTCGGGCAGCAGGCTCGCCGCACCCTCGCTCAGCTCGGTGGGGTGCAGCTGCACCCGCTTGTCAGGGCAGTAGACGGTCTGTCCACGGCGACGGGTCTCCGCGTCGACGGCGCCCCCGACCTTGACGAAGGCGGGCACGTCGGCGATGGCGTAGCGCACCCGGTAGCCGTCGCCGTCACGCTCGATGCACATCGCCTGGTCGAGGTCCATGGACATGGGCGGGTCGATCGTGATGAACGGCACCGACGTCTCGTCTCGACCGGGCAGGTCTGCATTCGCTGCGGCCGCCTGTGCCTCGGCGAGCACCTCTGGTGGGAACTCCTCAGGCACCTCGAGCTCGCGGCGCACGGCCACGAACCGGTCTGCGAGCTGCCGTGCCACGTCGCCGGGCTGCGTCGCCGGGCGGAAGACGATGTGTCGCTGGGCCATGGCGCCACCCTACGCACCGAACGCGCACGCACTCCGCGCGTCGCTGGACGTTTTGGGACTTTGGACCGCCGCTTCCCTAGGCTGACCCCCGTGCTCATCCTGCTCCCGCCGTCCGAGGGCAAGACCAGGCCCCGGCGGGGGTCCTCGCTCGATCTCGGTTCCCTGTCCTTCCCCCAGCTCACGCCCTTGCGCGAGGCCGTCGTGGACACGGTGGCGAGGCTGAGCGGTGAGCCCGACGCCGCGCGCGTCCTCGAGCTCAACCCCAACCTCGTCGACGACATCGCCGGCAACACGCGCCTGCACAGCGCCCCGACGGCCACCGCGTCACGTGTCTACTCCGGCGTGCTCTACCAGGCCCTCGACGTCGACTCGCTCGACCCGGCCTCCAAGCGCCGGGCGAACCGCTGGATCGTCGTCGTCTCCGCCCTCTTCGGCGCGCTGCGCCTCGGCGACCGCGTGCCCGCCTACCGGGTCAACATCTGCAGCACCCTTCCCGACGTCGGCTACCTCTCGCACGAGTGGCGCCGCGAGCTCCCTGCCGCACTCGACGCGGCGGTGAAGCCGCGTGAGCTGATCGTCGACTGCCGGTCGAGCACGTACGCCTCCGTGTGGCGTCCCCGTGACGAACGAGCGGCCCGCTGGGTGCAGGTCACCGTGCCGGGCGCCTCGCACATGGCCAAGCACACGCGTGGCCTGGTCACCCGCGAGCTGGTCCAGGCGGAGGCGCCCCGCAGCCCCGAGGCCCTCGCGGAGCGGCTGTCGGAGCGCTTCGAGGTCGCGCTCACCCCACCGCCGCGTCCCGGCAAGCCGTGGCAGCTCGCGACCACGCCGAAGACCTGACGTGCTGCTCGACCTCGCCCAGCTCGTCGAGCGGGTGGCCCCGATCCTCGTCTTCCTCGTCGCGATCACCCTCGTCGCGGAGATCTGCGACCTCGACGGGCTCTTCGACGTCGCAGCCCACTACGCCGCCCGCCTGGCCAGGGGCCGAGTCGTCGTGCTGTGGCTGCTCGTCGTCGTGCTGGCCGTGGCAGCCACCACGGTGCTCAGCCTCGACACGACGGCCGTCCTGCTCACCCCGGTCGCCATCACCGTCGCGCGGCAGGTCGGGGCTCCTCCCCTGCCCTTCGCGATGACAACCCTGTGGCTAGCGAACACGGCCTCCCTGCTGTTGCCCGTGTCCAACCTGACGAACCTGCTGGCGCTGCACCCGCTCGCGGCGCTCGACGTACACACGCTGGGCTTCATCAAGCTGATGGCGGTCCCCGCCGCGACCGCGGTCGTCGCCACCGTGGCCGTGCTGTGGCTGCTCCACCGGCGCGAGCTGGGCGGCGCCTACGACACCCCACCGCTGGCCGAGCCGCACGACCGGCTCCTCACGCAGGTGTCCGGCGTGGTCTGCGGCCTCCTGGCCGTGGCGTTCGTCTCCGGGGTGCAGCCCGCGCTGGCCTCGGTCCCGGCCGCGGGCATCCTCGTTGCAGCCACCTACTGGCGCGCCCCCGAGCTGCTGCGCCGCATCCGCATGCCGTGGCTCACGGTCGTCGGCATCTGCGTCCTGTTCCTCGTCGTCGACGCCGCCCTGAGGCTCGGCCTCGAGGCGTGGCTCCGCACCGTCGTGGGGTCAGGCAGCTCCGTCGCAGACCTCCTGCGCGTCAGTGGGCTGGGCGCCCTCACGGCCAACGGCATCAACAACCTGCCCGCCTACCTGGCCCTGGAGCCGACCGTGGCCGACTCCCCCACCCGACTGGCGGCGCTGCTCGTCGGCGTCAACACCGGCCCGATCATCACTATGTGGGGCTCGGTGGCGACCCTGCTCTGGGCCCAGCGGTGCCGCTCGGCCGGACTCGAGGTCTCCTCCCGCCGCATCGCCGGCACCGGCGCCCTCTGCGCCGTCGCGGTCGTGGCCGCAGCCACCCTCGCCCTCGCCGCCACCGCCTGACCCACCAAGCCAACCCAACCCGACCGGACCCGACCGGAGGGCATACGCCCCCCAGCTCAAGTCGAGTGCCCACTTTCCGACGCCCCGGACTGAGCACTCGACTGGGCGAGGCCGTCGGGAAATGGGCACTCGACGAGAAGGGACCGTCGAGTGCTCAGTTCCCGACGCACCCGAACCGTCGGAAACTGGGCACTCGATGAGATGGGCCGGGTCCCGCCAGTCGAGTGCTCAGTTTCCGACGGCGTACGCGTTGGGCTCGCTCGGAGGGTCAGCCGAGCGCGCGACGAAGGTCGTCGACGAGGTCGCGCACGTCCTCGAGCCCGACCGACACGCGCAGCACGCCGTCGGTGATGCCCACGGCCGCGCGCGCCTCGGGTGCGAGCCGTCGGTGGGTCGTCGTGGCCGGGTGCGTGATGAGCGACTTGGAGTCGCCCAGGTTGTTCGAGATGTCGATGACCTGGAGGGCGTTCATCAGCGCGAACGCCTCGTCCTTGCCGCCGTCGAGCTCGAACGTCACGACCGTGCCGCCGCCGAGCATCTGCCGCTTGGCGAGGTCGTGCTGCGGGTGCGACTCGAGGAACGGGTGCACGACGCGAGTGACCTTCGGGTGCGACTCGAGGAAGCGCGCCACCTCAAGGGCCGAGTCGGCCATCCGCTCGACCCGCAGCGACATCGTCTCGAGGCCCTTGACGAGCACCCAGGCGTTGAAGGGCGACATGGACGGGCCGGTGTGCCGCATGAGGTTCTGCACCGGTCCGTCGATGAACTCCTTGGGGCCGAGCACGGCGCCGCCGAGGGTGCGTCCCTGGCCGTCGATGTGCTTCGTCGCGGAGTAGACGATGATGTCGGCGCCGAAGTCGAGCGGCTTCGAGAAGACGGGCGTGCCGAAGACGTTGTCGACGACGACCGTGGCCCCGGCGCCGTGCGCGAGCTCGGTCACGGCCGCGATGTCGACGAGCTCCTGCATCGGGTTGCTCGGCGTCTCGAAGAACACGGCCGTCGTCGGCTCGGAGAGCGCCTCGCGCCACTGGTCGAGGTCGGCGCCGTCGACGAAGACGGTCTCGACACCCCACCGCGGCAGGATCTCGTCGAGGATGACGAAGCAGGAGCCGAAGAGCGCCCGTGACGAGACGACACGGTCGCCCTTGCCGAGCAGCGCGGCCAGCGCGACGAAGACCGCCGACATGCCCGAGCCGGTCGCGAAGCAGGCCTCGGCGCCCTCGATCTGGCGCAGCCGCTCCTCGAACATCGTCACCGTCGGGTTGCCGTAACGCGAGTAGACGAACCGGTCGACGTCTCCCTTGAACGCCGCCTCGGCGTCCTCGGCCGTGTCGTAGACGAAGCCGGAGGTCAGGTAGAGCGCCTCGGACGTCTCCTCGAAACCGCTGCGGGCCAAGCCCCCTCGCACTGCGAGGGTGTCGGGCCGCCAGTCGTTGGTCACGTCGTCGCTCATCCCTGCACCCACGGCAGCCCCGCGACCTTCCAGCCCGAGACGGCACGGTGGCGCTGTGCGTCGTGCGGCCCCTCGAAGCCCTCGAGCACGTTGCGCGACTCGGTCCAGCCGGCCGCCGTCGCGGCCTCCGCGGCGCTCACCGAGCGCACTCCCGAGCGGCAGAGGAAGTAGACGGACTGCTCCTTGCCGATCCCGGCCGCAGCCAGCTCGTCGACGAAGGCGTCGTTGACCCGGCCGTCGGGGAAGGACTGCCACTCGACGAGGACGACCTCCTTGCCGATCGAGCCGAGGTCGGGCAGGCCGACGTACGACCACTCCGCCCTCGTGCGAACGTCGACGAGCACCGCGCCGGGCTCGTCGCGCAGCGCCGTCCAGGCCTGCTCGGGGGTCACGTCACCGGCGTAGCTCATGAGACCGAATATCGCACAGCGTCCGTCAGGCGAGATGGTCAGTCCGATTGGTGAAAGCCACCGACGCGGACCCGTCCTCCCAGACCTCGACGGCGGTGAGGCTGCCCGCCGCCGTGGCGAGGGCCCAGAAGCGCTCGACCGGCGTCCCGAGCACCTCGGCGAGCACGGAGAGGATGCCACGTCGGCTCGTCACGGCGACCGCCGTGCCGCCCGAGCCGGCGAGGCCCCGGTACGCCGCCACGACCGTTGCGTCCGCCCCCGCGCCGGGCGCGCGTCCCGACCAGTCGCCGGTCGTCGTGGCGTCGGAGTCGACGGCCGACGCGATCTCGCGGGCGACTCGAACGGACTGCGCGTCGTCGGCGCCGATGACGAAGGCGCCCGGGCCGACGAGGCGCCGGACGGCAGCGACGATCGACGCGGTCTGCCCGTCGTCGAGAGGGGTCTGCACGAGCAGCAGCCGCAGCGGCCGCGCCGTGTCGGAGGCGCCGCCCGCCACGACGGGGGACGCGGATTGCTCGACGTCCTGCCCGCCGTCCGGCTCGGAGGGAGCGTCGACGGCCGCCTCGCGGACGTCACCGGTGAGCACGCGGTGCACGCTCTTGCCGTCCATCGCCTCGTTGCTCAGGGCGTCGGCGTCCTTGTTCTTCTCGCGCGGGATCCACTCGAAGTCGACGCTGCCGCCGCTTTCGGAGATCTCGGCGCAGAGGTCGCGCGCCTGGAGGGCGAGCCGGCGCATGTCCTCGTGCTTGATCTTCCAGCGACCCGACATCTGCTCGACGACGAGCTTGGAGTCCATCTTGACCCGCACGGTCGCGCCCGCGTCGATGTCGAGCACGGCACGCAGCCCGGCGATGAGGCCGGAGTACTCCGCGACGTTGTTGCTCTGCTTGCCCAGCGGCTCGGCCAGCTCGACCAGAACGGCCCCGGTGGCCGGGTCGCGCACGAGCGCGCCGTAGCCGGCCACGCCTGGGTTGCCGCGCGAACCGCCGTCCGCCTCGACGACGAGCCGACGGCCCGTCCCGCGAGACGCTGCGCTCACCTACCGCTCACAGGCCGGACTCGCCCGTGCGGATCATGATGCGGCGGCACTCCTCGCAACGCACGACCTCGTCCTGAGGCGCACGCCGGATGCGGTCGAGGTCGACGTTGCCGAGCTCGAGCCGGCAGCCGCCGCAGCGACGGTGACGCAGCTCGGCCGCGGCGAGACCGCCGCTGGAGGCGCGGATCTTCTCGTAGAGAGCGGCGAGGTCGTCACCGATGCCGGCCACGATGTCGGCCCGCCCGGACCCGACCTGAACTGCCTCGGCGTCGAGCGTGGCCAGAGCCGCGTCGCGCTCGGCCTCGAGGGTCTCGACCCGCTGGACGAGCTCGGTACGGCGGGCCTCGAGCTCGGCGACCTTGGCCGTCAGCGTCTCGGAGCGCTCCATCACCTCGATCTCGACGTCCTCGAGCTCGGACTGGCGGCGGGCGAGCGAGGCCAGCTCGTGCTGGAGTGCCTGCAGGTCCTTCGCGCTGCCCTGCCCGGCGTCGAGGCGGGACTGGTTGCGCGCGGCTCGGTCGCGCACGAGCTGCACGTCCTGGTCGGACTTCGTCAGCTCGCGCTGCACGTCGCCGGCCGCCGTGCGCGCGTTGACGATCTCCGTCTCGAGCGAAGACAGCTCACGCCCGGCCGCCTCGACCGCCGGCGTCTGCGGGAGCGTCGCCTTCGCATGGGCGATCTGGTCGAGGCGTGTGTCGATGGCCTGCAGGTCGAGCAGGCGCCACTGACGGGACGGGTCGGCTTTCAGGACACACCTCCGAGTTGGGTTGCCGCCCGGTCCTCCCGGGCGGCGTTCGCACCGACGACGAACGTCCACGGCTCGGTGCGGATGGCTGAGACTCTGGCCTCGACCCTAGTCGCTCCCGGACCGTTCTCCAGCGCGGCGAGGAGCCGGGCCCGTGCGTTCGCCAGCCAGAGCGACTCGGTGGCCCAGTGCCCGGCGTCGACGAGGAACGGGCGACCGCCGCGGGCTTCCTCGCGCGCTTCGAGCACGGGGTGGTGGCGCAGGTCCGCGGTGACGTAGACGTCGGCACCGCTGGCCCTGACGTCGTCGAAGCGGTCGTCCCCGGAACCGCCCATCACCGCCACGACCGACACCTCTGCGGCCGGGTCGCCGCTGACGCGAATGCCGCCTGCCGTTGCCGGCAGTGCGGCGGCGAGCAGCTCTGCGAACTGCGCCAGGCTCGTCGGCGCGGCCAGCACGCCGACCCTGCCGATGGCCTGGGCACCCTCGGTCGAGAGTGGTCGCTGGTCGGTGAGCCCGAGCGCGTCGGCGAGCACGGTCGAGACCCCGGGGTCGGCGACGTCGGCGTTGGTGTGGCCCACCCAAAGCGCGACGCCGGCACGCACCAGCCCCGTGACCGACGCGCCCTTGGCGCTGGTCGTCGCGACCGAGTGGACCCCGCGCAGCAGCAGCGGATGGTGGGTGACGAGCAGGTCGGCCCCCCAGCCTGCGGCCTCGTCGATGACGGCGAGCGTCGGGTCCAGCGCGAAGAGGATGCGGCGTACCGGCTGTTCGAGGTCACCCGCCACGAGACCGACGCGGTCCCAGTCGGCTGCGGTCTCGAGGGGGTAGAGGGACTCCAGGGCCGCGACGACGTCGCGCAGCCGGAGGGGTCCCTCGAGGTCGGGGGCTGGGTCGTCCACGTGGGCCCGGCCGGGCTCGAACCGACGACACCCGCGGTGTAAACGCGGTGCTCTACCAACTGAGCTACAGGCCCTCACGCACCAGCAGGTGACCTGTGGACGTCACCGGCGGGCGGCGGTCAGCCTACGGCATCGGGTGTGGTCGCGCGGAGCGCCGCGAGCGCCTGTCGGTATGCCGTGAAGTCGCGTCCGTGGCCGATGCCGCGCACCTCGGTCCAGACGATGTGGCCGGTGCGGTCGACGAGGAAGGTGCCGCGCGTCGCGTAGCCCTCCTCGTCGTCGAGCACGCCGTAGCGCCGGGCCACCTCGCCGTGCGGCCAGAAGTCGGAGAGCAGGGGGAAGAAGTGACCCTCGGCGTCGGCCCACGCGCGCAGCGTGTACATCGAGTCGCAGGAGATGGCGAACACCTGGATGTCGTCGTCCTGGAAGTCCTCCAGCCCGTCGCGGATCTCGCGCAGCTCTCCGCGACAGATGCCCGAGAAGGCCGCCGGGTAGAAGACCACGACGGCGTTCTTGACGTCGCGCACCGCGGACAGGCTGACGTCGACGCCGTACTGGTCGACGAGGGTGAAGTCAGGTGCGAGCTCGCCGACCCCCAACGGGGCGGCCGCGTGAACCGACTCGGTCGGGTGCGCGTTCATCATGCGGCCAGTCTGTCACCAGACGTGCGGCGGCCCGAATCGTCGTCAGCGCCTCGGACCCTTGGGCGGCATGAGCCGGGTCGCCGCCCACTCCTTGGCGACGTTGACCTGGCCACCCGTGACGAGGCCGGCCGTCGAGGCGGCTTCCTCGACCTCGCTCGCGTCGACGTGACCGGGACGACCGGCCTTCGGCGTGAGCAGCACGATGAAGCCCTGGTCGAAGAGCTTGGTCAGCCCGTCGACCATGAGGTCGACGAGGTCGTCGTCGCCGTCGCGGTACCAGAGCAGCACCCCGTCCGCGCCGTCGTTGAAGTCCTCGTCCTCGAGCTCGCTCCCGATGACGTCCTCGATCCCGAACCGCAGGGGATCGTCGACGTCGTCGTCATGGCCGAACTCCTGGATGATCTGCCCGTTGGCAAATCCGAGCTTGCTGAAGGACGCCGCTCCCGCGGTCTCGCTCACTGTCACCGGTCCTCTCGGTCACGGCCCACGGGCCCTGGTGCTGTGGTCGGTCGCATCTGTCGTACCCGTGACACCACGATCGCGACGTCACCGTCACGACATCCAGTGCACTGGGTCCGACGCTACCGCGCAAGCCCGGTCCGGCGTTGGCACAACGCCCAGTCGGCACCGACCCGCCCGGCTCGGTCTCCCCCTTGGCTCCCCCTTGGCTCCCCCTCACCTCACCCGTCGCCCGGCCCGGTGGCCCTCGGGCCGGGCGCGACGGGATACCACCGGGTAGGGCCTGGTGGGGCCGAGCGGCCCCGTCCCATCGCTGGACCCGGGTGTGACGGTCACCACGGATTGGTAGAGGATGGACGAAGCAGCGGCGTGGCCGACCGGTCACGCGCGCGGCGGACGCGACGAGAAAGGACCCACGACGTGGCATCCGAGGCCGGCCCGATCCTCAACGGCATCCCCAGTCAGCTCCCGGACATCGACCCGGACGAGACGCAGGAGTGGATCGACTCCCTCGACGCCGTCCTCGACGAGAAGGGCCGCACCCGAGCGCGCTACATCATGCTCAAGCTCATCGAGCGGGCGCGCCAGCAGCAGGTCGGTGTCCCGTCGCTGACGGCGACCGACTACATCAACACCATCCCGCCCGAGCGTGAGCCGTGGTTCCCGGGCGACGAGGACGTCGAGCGCGAGATGCGCCGCTACATCCGCTGGAATGCCGCGGTCATGGTGCACCGCGCCCAGCGCCCCGGCATCGGGGTCGGCGGCCACATCTCGACCTATGCGAGCGCCGCGACGCTCTACGAGGTGGGCATGAACCACTTCTTCCGCGGCAAGGACCACGAGGGCGGCGGCGACCAGATCTACTTCCAGGGCCACGCCTCCCCCGGCATGTACGCCCGCAGCTTCCTCGAGGGCCACCTGACCGAGGCCGACCTCGACGGGTTCCGCCAGGAGAAGAGCCACCTGGTCGACGGCAAGGTCAAGGCCGTGCCGTCCTACCCGCACCCGCGTCTGCTCCCGGACTACTGGGAGTTCCCGACGGTGTCGATGGGCATCGGCCCGATGAACGCCATCTACCAGGCGCAGTTCAACAAGTACCTCCACAACCGCGGCATCAAGGACACCAGCCAGCAGGACGTGTGGGCCTTCCTCGGCGACGGCGAGATGGACGAGCCCGAGTCACGCGGCCTGCTCCAGCTCGCGGCCAACGAGGAGCTCGACAACCTCAACTTCGTCATCAACTGCAACCTGCAGCGCCTCGACGGACCGGTCCGCGGCAACGGCAAGATCATCCAGGAGCTCGAGGCCTTCTTCCGCGGCGCCGGCTGGAACGTCATCAAGGTCGTGTGGGGCCGCGGGTGGGACCCGCTGCTCGCCGCCGACCGCGACGGCGCGCTCGTCCACGTCATGAACCAGACGAGCGACGGCGACTACCAGACCTTCCGCGCCAACGACGGCAAGTACGTCCGCGACCACTTCTTCGGGCGCGACCCGCGCACGGCCAAGATGGTCGAGGGCTGGAGCGACGACCAGGTCTGGTGGGACCTCAAGCGCGGCGGCCACGACTACCGCAAGGTCTACGCGGCCTACAAGGCAGCCCGTGAGCACACCGGCCAGCCGACCGTCATCCTCGCCAAGACGATCAAGGGCTACAGCCTCGGGTCGCACTTCGCCGGCCGCAACGCCACGCACCAGATGAAGAAGATGACGCTGGACGACCTCAAGGCCTTCCGCGACAGCCTCCGCATCCCGATCACCGACGAGCAGCTCGAGGCCAACCCCTACCAGCCGCCGTACTACCACCCCGGCGCCGACAGCGAGGTCATCAAGTACTCCGTCGACCGCCGTCAGAAGCTCGGTGGCACGCTGCCGAGCCGTCGCGTCGACTTCGAGCCGGTCAAGCTGCCCGGCGACGAGGCCTACACCCAGGTCAAGAAGGGCTCGGGCAAGCAGGAGGTCGCCACGACGATGGCCTTCGTGCGCCTGCTCAAGGACCTGCTGCGCGACAAGGAGTTCGGCCCGCGCATCGTGCCGATCATCCCCGACGAGGCGCGCACGTTCGGCATGGACGCGTTCTTCCCGACGATCAAGATCTACAACCCCAACGGGCAGAACTACACGCCGGTCGACGCCGAGCTGATGCTCGCCTACCGCGAGAACGTCAGCGGCCAGATCCTGCACCTCGGCATCAACGAGGCCGGCTCGCTCGCGGCCTTCACGGCAGCCGGCACGTCCTACGCGACGCACGGCAAGCCGATGATCCCGATCTACGTCTTCTACTCGATGTTCGGCTTCCAGCGCACGGGCGACTCGATCTGGGCGGCCGCCGACCAGATGACGCGGGGCTTCCTCATCGGCGCCACGGCGGGTCGCACGACGCTGACCGGCGAGGGCCTGCAGCACGCCGACGGGCACAGCCCACTGCTCGCCTCGACGAACCCCGCGGTCGTGCACTACGACCCGGCCTACGGCTACGAGATCGCCCACATCGTGCAGGACGGCCTCAAGCGGATGTACGGCGAGGGCAAGACGCCCGAGGAGTCGAACGTCATCTACTACCTCACCGTCTACAACGAGCCGATCCAGCAGCCCAAGGAGCCCGACGACGTCGACGTCGAGGGCATCCTGCGAGGCATGCACAAGATTGCGCCGGCCAACACGGAGGGCTGGACGCACGAGGCGCCGCGCGCGCAGATCCTCGGCTCCGGCGTCGGTGTGCCGTGGGCGCTCGAGGCGCAGCAGCTGCTCGCCGACGACTGGGGCGTGGCCGCCGACGTGTGGTCGGTGACCTCGTGGAACGAGCTGCGCCGCGACGGCCTCGCCGCCGACGAGCACGAGTTCCTCAACCCCGGTGAGGCGCCCGTCAAGCCGTGGGTCACCCAGTGCCTCGAGGGCACCGAGGGCCCGGTCGTGGGCGTGTCCGACTACATGCGGGCCGTCCAGGACCAGATCCGCGAGTGGGTGCCCGGCACCTACGCGACGCTCGGCGCCGACGGCTTCGGCTTCTCCGACACCCGTGCGGCGGCGCGGCGCTTCTTCAAGATCGACGGCCCGTCCGTCGCGGTGCGCACGCTCCAGCTGCTCGCGAAGGAGGGCAAGGTGCCCGCCGACGTGCCCGCCAGGGCGGCCGCGAAGTACAAGCTCGACGACGTCACCGCCGGCACGTCCGGCAACGCTGGCGGCGAGAGCTGACCCGCTGACGTATGCCGTGTGGCCCGGTCCCTGCCCAGGGGCCGGGCCACACGCCCGTGCGCTTGTCGTCACCCCCCCGCGGATGGAACCCACATGTCGGTGACCCCGTGCGCTTGTCGTCACCCCACCCTGCTGGATCTGGCGCGACTGACGCCAAACGCACGGCGTGTGTCAGGCCGCGGTGGCCAGGGCCGACCGGACTCGCGCCAGGACCACCTGGGGTCGGGCTAGGTCGGCCCAGACGACACGGACCACGACCCATCCCGCGCGGCGCAACGCGTCCTCCCGCTGCTTCTCCGCGAACAGGGTCCGGCCGTCCCCTCCGTACTTCACGGCTCCGTCGAACTCGATAAGGACCCTGGTGCCGCAGATGCGGAAGTCCGGCCGGAAGAGACGTCCCTCCACGACCATCTCGACCTGCGGCTCGAGGGCAAAGCCGAGCGAGCGCAGCAGGTGCGCGGTCCGCGTCTCGCCCGGTGACTCGTGCCTGCCGTCGACCCACGGCAGCGCCGCTCGCACCGGGCCGATCCCGGTGTGGCCGCGGAAGAGGCTGGAGACACCCGACAGCTCGCCGGGCGTCGTCGAACCGCGGCGCACCGCTGCGTCCGCCGGCACGAGGAACGCCTCGGGTCCTGCGACCAGACCTGCCTGCAGCAGCGAGACGGCAACCGGCAGGACCGCCATGAGTCGCGGGGCTGTGAGCGCCAGGCGAAACCCAGCGAGCGGCTCGTGCACCACCACCCCTGGACGTCGCACGGTGGCGTTGCGCCGGTAGGCGGCCCCGGTCTCCTGGTCGGCGCGTACGGGGTCCACGACCGAGGTCAGGTGGACGGTGGCGAGGTCTGCGGCATACGTCGGCAGGCCGGCGAGGAGCAGGCGCGAGTGGTGGCTCACGGCGGCGCGTCCGCCGTACTGACGGCCGAGGGCCCGCGCCGTGAGCACGTGCAGTCGTTCCGGCTCGGTGTCGGCGCCGTCGTGGACCGCGAACCAGCCGCGCGCCAGCCGCAGGCAGCGCCCCTGCCGGACCAGACGTCGCAGTGCGTTCGAGTCGAGTCCGACCAGTGCCGCGTCCGCGGTCGAGAAGACACCGTCTCGAGCGATCTGCAGAAGGTCCATGGCGCCACGGTGCCGGACCAACTCACGCCTGGGACCACCCCCGTCACCCCCTGTGGATCGGAGGTGTCAGGGCGCCGCAGGTGTGGACGGACGCAGGCCGTGCCCTTGCCGTCGCACCACGCCCCCGGGTCAGCGTGGCCTCACGCGAAGCGCACGACATACCGGCTCGCTGGGCCGGGCCGGCCATTGGATAAGTATGCGCTGCTGTGCATATACTTACATCCATGTCCAAGGTCCTCACCTCGCTCCCCGTCGGCGAACGCGTCGGCATCGCCTTCTCCGGCGGCCTCGACACCTCCGTGGCTGTTGCCTGGATGCGCGAGAAGGGCGCGGTGCCGTGCACCTACACGGCCGACCTCGGGCAGTACGACGAGCCCGACATCGACTCGGTCCCCGGCCGCGCCGGCCAGTACGGCGCCGAGCTCAGCCGGCTCGTCGACTGCAAGACGGCGCTCGTCGAGGAGGGCTTGTCGGCCATCGCGTGCGGCGCCTTCCACATCCGCAGCGGCGGCAAGACGTACTTCAACACCACTCCCCTGGGCCGCGTCGTCACCGGCACCCTGCTCGTGCGCGCCATGCAGGACGACGGCGTCTCGATCTGGGGCGACGGCTCCACCTTCAAGGGCAACGACATCGAGCGGTTCTACCGCTACGGCCTGCTGGCCAACCCGAGCCTGCGCATCTACAAGCCGTGGCTCGACGCCGACTTCGTCACCGAGCTCGGTGGCCGCCACGAGATGTCCGAGTGGCTCACGGCGCGCGACCTGCCCTACCGCGCCTCCGCCGAGAAGGCCTACTCCACCGACGCGAACATCTGGGGCGCCACCCACGAGGCGAAGACGCTCGAGTTCCTCAACGAGTCCATGGAGGTCGTCGAGCCGATCATGGGCGTCCGCTTCTGGGACTCCTCGGTCGCCATCGAGACCGAGGACGTCACGGTGCGCTGGGAGCGCGGTCGCCCGGTCGCGATCAACGGCCGGACGTTCCCCGACGCCGTCGCGCTCGTCGACGAGGCGAACCGCATCGGCGGCCGTCACGGGCTCGGCATGAGCGACCAGATCGAGAACCGCATCATCGAGGCCAAGTCGCGCGGCATCTACGAGGCCCCGGCCATGGCCCTTCTCCACCTGACCTACGAGCGCCTCCTCAACGCGATCCACAACGAGGACACGATCGCCAACTACCACGCCGAGGGCCGCAAGCTGGGCCGCCTTCTCTACGAGGGCCGCTGGCTCGACCCGCAGTCGCTCATGGTGCGTGAGTCGCTCCAGCGCTGGGTCGCCTCCGCGGTCACCGGCGAGGTCACGCTGCGCCTGCGCCGCGGCGACGACTGGTCGGTCGTCAACACGACCGGTCCGGCCTTCAGCTACCACCCCGAGAAGCTCTCGATGGAGCGCACCGAGGACGCCGCGTTCGGCCCCGTCGACCGCATCGGCCAGCTGACGATGCGCAACCTCGACATCGCCGACTCCCGCGCCAAGCTCGAGCTGTATGCCGCCCAGGGCCTCCTCGGCGCCGACGCGCACGAGCTCGTGGGCGAGCTCGCCCCCGGTGGTGCGGCCGCGATCTCGGCCAACCCCGCCGCGGCCGACGTCGACGAGCAGGACGACGCGCTCGACCGCGCCGCCATGGAGTTCGGCACCGACTGACGACCATCCCGGCGGGGCGGTGGACGCCGCGTTTGTGAACGGCATACAAACGCGGCGTGTCCCGCCCCATAGGCTGGCCGTGTGAGCGGACCGTCGCGACAGCACCCGAGCGAGCAGACCTCGCGCGCCGTCGAGCGCAGCGCGGGTGAGCTCGCGACGCTGGCCTCGCGTCGCATGGAGGAGCACCTGGCGTGGTACCGCCGGCTCTCCGCTGAGGAGCGCTCGCAGGTCGGGCTCGTCGCGCAGGCCGGCATCTCGCAGTTCATCGCGTGGTTCCACCAGGAGGAGAAGCACTCCCCCTCTGCCATCTCGATCTTCGCCAACGCGCCGCAGGAGCTGACCCGCTCCGTCAGCCTGCGCCAGACCCTCGACCTCGTGCGCACCGTGGTCGACGTGGTGGAGTCGAGGGTCGAGAGCCTGGCCGGCCCCGGAGACGAGCAGCTGCTCCGCGAGTCGGTGCTTCGCTTCTCGCGCGAGATCGCGTTCGCCGCTGCCGAGGTCTACGCCGGCGCGGCCGAGGCCCGCGGTGCGTGGGACGCGCGGCTCGAGGCACTCGTCGTCGACGCCGTGCTGCGCGGCGAGGCCGACGACTCCATGCAGTCTCGGGCCAGCGCCCTCGGGTGGGGCGACGTCGCCGACGTGACGTTCGTCGTGGGCAGCACCCCGACGACGGCGAGCGGGGCCGTGCCGGCCGTCGACGACCTGCGCCGGTCCGTGCGCCAGCACGGCGTCGAGGCCCTCGCGATCGTCCAGCGCTCCCGGCTCATCGCGATCCTCGGTGGCACGCGCGAGGCCTCGCGCGTCGTCGAGCAGGTCGCCGACTGCTTCGGCGACGGTCCCATCGTGCTGGGGCCCACCGTGCCGCACCTGTTCGCCGCGGGCCGCTCGGCCCGGGCCGCGCTGAGCGGTCTCTCGGCCGCCGCCGCCTGGCCGAGCGCTCCTCGCATCCTCGACGCCGACGCCGTGCTCCCTGAAAGGGCCCTCGCCGGCGACCCGCCCGCGCGCCGTGTCCTCGTCGACCGCATCCACCGTCCCTTGATGTCGAAGGGCCACATCCCCCTCCTGCAGACGGCGACGGCATACCTCGAGAGCGGCGGCTCGCTCGAGGCCACGGCCCGCGTGCTGTTCGTCCACCCGAACACGGTGCGCTACCGCCTCGGCCGTATCTCCGAGGTCATCGGCTATGACCTCACCACCCCGCGCGAGGCGTGGGCGGTGCGCATCGCCCTCGCGCTGGGTCGCCTCGCGGGCACGCCCGGGGTGGCGCCGATCGCGGGCACCCCGTCCCGTATGCCGTCGACAGGGCTCGACATCGCGCCCGCCGCGCGACGTGGGCGCCGCATCACGACGACCAGCGCTAGTTTGGAGGAAACCTCCAAACTATCGCCGTCGACTTCGTGACATTCGGTGGCGAGGTCCCCACCGGTAACCGGGAAAGGTTGACCACGTGTTAGCGATCGTCTGCCCTGGACAGGGCTCCCAGACCCCCGGCTTCCTCACCCCGTGGCTCGAGCTCGACGGCGTGCGCGACCAGCTGACCGCCCTCGGGCAGGCTGCCGGCCTCGACCTCGTCGCCCACGGCACCGAGTCCGACGCCGACACGATCAAGGACACCGCCGTCGCGCAGCCGCTCATCGTCGCGGCCGGTCTCGTGACGGCCTCGGCCCTCTTCGCCTCCCGCGACGACCTGACGGCCACCGGCGCCGTCCTCGCGGGCCACTCCGTGGGCGAGCTCACGGCCACGGCGCTCGCCGGCGTCGTCACCGAACAACAGGCACTCTCGCTCGTCGCGACACGCGGCCGGGCGATGGCCGAGGCCAGCGCCGTCACGCCCACCGGCATGGCGGCTGTGCTCGGTGGTGACCCCGACGAGGTGCTCGCGACCCTCGAGACCCACGGCCTGACGCCCGCCAACATCAACGGCGCCGGGCAGGTCGTCGCCGCCGGCACGCTCGAGCAGATCGAGGCCTTGCGCGGCGCGCCACCAGCCAAGGCCCGGGTCATCCCGCTCCAGGTGGCCGGCGCCTTCCACACCCACCACATGCGACCCGCTGTCGAGGCCCTCGCCGGCGCCGCCGCCGACATCACCCCGTCGGCGCCTGCGCTGCGCCTGCTCTCCAACGCCGACGGAGCCACCGTCGCCGACGGGCCCGACACCGTCGACCGCCTCGTGCGCCAGGTGAGCAACCCGGTGCGCTGGGACCGCTGCATGGAGACGATGCTCGCCCTCGGCGTCACCGGCCTGCTCGAGCTCGCCCCCGCCGGCACGCTCGTGGGTCTCGCCAAGCGAGCGATGCCCGGCGTCGAGACCCTGGCCGTCAAGACCCCCGACGACCTCGAGGCGGCACGCGCCCTCGTCGAGGCCCACCGCTCATGACCGCGCCCACGACGAGCACCCGCACCACTGGCGCGGCGACCCCATCAGGGGCAGGCTCGTGGTGACGGCCCGCACCGGCGGCGACCCCGTCGGTCGCGGCGCCGCACAGCGCCAGCTCCCGACCCACTGACCCCTCACTCCCGAGAAGGCCTCACGTGACCTCCACCAGCACCGCTCCCCAACCCAAGGGCACCGGCACCCTCGTCGACAACGGCGCCTCGCGCCACTCGCGGATCATGGGGGTCGGGGCCTACCGCCCGGCCCGCGTCGTGATGAACTCCGAGATCGTCGACAAGATCGACTCGAGCGACGAGTGGATCCGCGAGCGTTCCGGCATCATCAGCCGCCACTTCGCGGCCGCCGACGAGAGCGTCATCGACATGGCCGAGCACGCCGCGCGGCAGGCCCTCGAGCACGCCGGCGTCTCGCCCGAGCAGATCGGCTTCGTGCTCGTCGCCACCGTCACGCACCCTTACCAGACCCCGGCCGCCGCACCCGAGCTCGCCTCGCGCCTCGGATCGACGGCGCCCGCACTCGACATCTCTGCTGCGTGCGCCGGCTACTGCTACGGCGTCGCGATGGCCAGCGACATGGTCAAGGCCGGCTCCGCCGACCACGTGCTCGTCGTCGGCGTCGAGAAGCTGAGCGACTTCACCGACCCGTACGACCGCGGCAGCGCCTTCATCTTCGGCGACGGCGCGGGCGCCTGCGTCGTCGGCCCCAGCGACACCCCGGGCATCGGCCCGACCGTGTGGGGCTCCGACGGCACCCAGCGCGACGCGATCACCCAGAAGCAGGCGTGGACCGACGTGCGCGAGTCGTGGCAGGCCGCCCAGGCAGACCAGAACGTGTGGCCCGCGATCGGCATGGCAGGGCAGACCGTGTTCCGCTGGGCCGTCTGGGGCATGGCTCCCGTGGCCCAGCAGGCGATCGACAAGGCCGGTATCAAGGCGGACGACCTCGACGCCTTCATCCCGCACCAGGCGAACATCCGCATCATCGACGCGATGGTCAAGCAGCTCAAGCTGCCGGCCGACATCCCCGTGGCCCGCGACATCGTCACCACCGCCAACACGTCGGCGGCCTCGATCCCGATCGCGACCACCCGGATGCTCGCCGAGCAGGAGATCCCGAGCGGCGGCCTCGCACTGCAGATCGGCTTCGGCGCCGGTCTCGTGTACGCCGCCCAGGTCGTCGTGCTGCCCTGAGTCCACGACAGGGCAGCCACACGCTCCCGCGGGTCCCGACGGGTCATTCGGGCCAGGCACGACATCCGTCATGGATGGCAGACGAAGGCACCACCGACAACAACAAGGAGCAGACAGATGGCTCAGTCCGAGCAGGAGATCCTCGAGGGTCTTGCAGAGATCGTCAACGAGGAGACCGGCCTCGACACCGCGTCCGTCGAGATGGACAAGTCCTTCACCGAGGACCTCGACATCGACTCCCTCTCGATGATGACGATCGTCGTCAACGCCGAGGAGAAGTTCGGCGTCCGCATCCCCGACAGCGAGGTCAAGAACCTCAAGACCGTCCGCGACGCCGTCACCTACATCGGCGGCGCGCAGTCCTGATCACCTGATCAGACGGCTTCCGTATGCCGTCCGGCCGGGCGGGTAGCGCCCCCGCCGGACGGCATATGGGATCCACCACCAGCACCACCCCTCAGCCAGAACGCAGCACGACCCCCGACTCAGAGGAGCACGTCACCATGACGTCCAATCGCGACCGACGCGTCGTGGTCACCGGTCTCGGCGCCACGACGCCCCTGGGCGGAACCGCGCCCGAGACCTGGGAGGCCCTGCTCGCCGGACGGTCCGGCGCCCGCCCGATGGACTTCGACTGGGTCTCCAAGTACGAGCTCCCCGTGACCTTCGCGGCGACGATCGCCACCAAGCCCGAGGAGGTCCTCGCCAAGGTCGAGACCCGCCGCCTCGACCCGTCCAGCCAGTACGCCCTCATCGCCGCCCGCGAGGCCTGGGCCGACGCCGGCAAGCCCGAGGTCGACCCCGAGCGGCTCGGCGCCGCCATCGGCTCCGGCATCGGCGGCGTCTGGACGCTCCTCGACCAGTGGGACAACCTGCGCGAGAAGGGCCCGCGCCGCGTCTACCCGCTCGCGGTCCCGATGCTGATGCCCAACGGCCCGGCCGCGGCCGTGTCGCTCGACCTCGGTGCCCGCGCCGGCGCCCACACGACGGTCAGCGCCTGCGCGTCCGGCGCCGAGAGCATGGGCTACGCCATCGACATGATCCGCACGGGCCGTGCCGACGTCGTCGTCGCGGGTGGCACCGAGGCCGCCGTGCACGCCCTCCCGATCGCCGGGTTCGCCGCGATGCAGGCCCTCTCGACGCGCAACGACGAGCCGGAGAAGGCCTCGCGCCCCTACGACACCGGCCGCGACGGCTTCGTGCTCGGCGAGGGTGCGGCCGTCATCGTGCTCGAGTCCGAGGAGCACGCCCGCGCCCGCGGCGCCCGCATCTACGCCGAGCTAGCGAGTGTCGGCATGTCGGCCGACGCCCACCACATCACCGCCCCCGAGCCCAACGGCTCGGGCGCATCGCGCGCGATGCTGTCTGCCGTCGAGCGGGCCGACCTCGCCCCGACCGACATCATCCACATCAACGCGCACGCGACCTCCACTCCGGTCGGCGACGTCGCCGAGTACAACGCCATCAAGCGGGCCTTCGGCGACCACACCGAGAACATGTCGGTCACGGCGACGAAGTCGATGACCGGTCACCTGCTCGGGGCGGCCGGAGCGCTCGAGGCCGTCATCACCATCCAGTCGATCTACAACCGGCTCGTGCCGGCCACGATCAACCTCGACGACCAGGACCCCGAGATCCCGCTCAACGTCGTGACCGGCGAAGCCCAGAAGCTTCCCGACGGCGACATCGCGGCCCTCAACAACTCGTTCGGCTTCGGCGGCCACAACGTCGCGCTCGCGATCCGCAGCATCTGACGCCGATCCGGCGAGAAGTGCCCACCCGACCTTTCGGTCGAGTGGGCACTTTGCCGTCCTCCCCGCCGCTCGTCAGCCCTTGACGCAGAGCAGGGTCGTCAGCCGCGCCACGACCTCCACGAGCGGGCTCCGACCGGTCGTCTGCGCCGCGATGACCGACTCGAGGTCCTTGTAGGCAGCCGGGATCTCGTCGATCACCCCGGCGTCCTTACGGCACTCGATGCCGGCCGTCTGGGCGCGGAGGTCCTCCACCGTGAACTGGCGCTTCGCCGCGTTGCGCGACATCCGTCGCCCCGCGCCATGGCTCGCGGAGTTGAACGACGCCTCGTTGCCCAGGCCGCGCACGACGTACGACCCCGTCCCCATCGAGCCTGGGATCAGCCCGAGGTCACCCGCGCCGGCCCGGATCGCGCCCTTGCGGGTGACGACCACGTCGACCCCGTCGTACGTCTCCTCCGAGACGTAGTTGTGGTGGCACCGCACCGGCTGGTCGAAAACGACCTGCGCAAAGTGGCGCGCCACGACCTCACGCGTCGTCGCCATCATCACCTCGCGGTTGAGCAGCGCGTACTCCTGTGCCCAGTAGAGGTCGTGGAGGTACGCCGCCATCTCGCCGGTGCCGGCGAGGAAGACGGCCAGGTCACGGTCGGGCAGGCCGAGGTTGTGCTCGAGCGTCTTGGCCGTGGCGATGTGTCGCTCGGCCAGCTCCTTGCCGATGTTGCGCGAACCCGAGTGCAGCATCAGCCAGAGGTGGCCGTCGTCACCCTCGCACAGCTCCCAGAAGTGGTTGCCCGATCCGAGCGAACCGCACTGTGCCGCAGCGCGACCCGCCCGGTCGGCGACCTTCGGCGCCCGCAGCTCGGCGAACCGGCCCATGAGCCCGTCGAACCGTGCGCCGAGCCCCGGGTCACGCGACAGCACCGGCGCTGTGCCGTTGTGCGCGTTCCAGCCGACGGGCAGCACCGCCTCGATTGCGGACCGGAGGGGGCCGAGGTCGTCAGGCAGGTGCGACGCCGTCAGGTTGGTGCGCACGCCGGTCATGCCGCAGCCGATGTCGACACCGACGGCGGCCGGTGAGACGGCATCACGCATGGCGATGACGGACCCGACGGTCGCGCCCTTGCCGAGGTGCACGTCCGGCATGACGCGTACGCCGTGGACCCACGGCAGTCTGCTGATGTTGCGCAGCTGCTCGAGAGCGGCGTGCTCGACCTGCGCCGGGTCGGCCCACATCAGGGTGGTGGCCTGCGCGCCAGGGAGCGCGACAGGGAAGGTGGTCATGACTCTGATCCTTTCGTGAGGCCGGCGGTGCTCGCCTGCCGGCTGTGGTCGACCCGGACGTCCGGGGCGTGGTCGGCGACCGTCCCGGGTCGCCGCGTGGCCGGCTCGCTGGGAGCCGGCCACGCGGCATACCTGGTCAGGCAGTCCGGGCCCTGTGCGCCCCGGGGCGGACGTTGCCCGGCAGCTCGGCGGTGGGGCGCCCCTTGGCGAGCAGCTGTCCGCCCCACACGCCCCACTCGAGCCGGTCCCGACCGACTTCGAGGCAGGCCTCGGCGAGCGGGCACCCGTGGCAGACGGCCTGCGCTGCGTGGACCTCGTCCTCGGTCGCCGGCCAGAACAGCTCCGGGTCCTCGGTGGCGCAGTGCGGGACGGCGTCACCGAGCTCGAACGGGTGCTCGGTGGCGGCGCGGAAGACCCACGGCTCGAGGCCGTTCGGCGACGCGGCCGTCGGTCGGAGCCCGACCTGACCGAGGGACTGGGTGCGAATGGTGGTGCGGTGCCTGGTCATCGGTGGGCTCCTTCCGGGGCTAGGTGACGTGAACGGGATCTCTGGCGGTGAAGCTGACGGTGCGGGTGGACGGGGCGCTGGACTCGCGGGCGAAGTGCAGCTGCACCCTGGTCGGGACGTACGGCTCCCACCGCAGCGGCATACCGGCCTCGTCGGGGGTGCGGTCGCCTTTGCGCGTGTTGCACGACTCGCACGCGGCCACGGCATTGGCCCACGAGGTGGCGCCTCCGCGTGACCTCGGTCGGACGTGGTCCATCGTCGTCGCTGTGAACCGGCCGCAGTAGGCGCACTGCCCGCGGTCACGGAGCAGCACGCCCTCGCGCGAGTAGGTCGCCCGGGTGCGCGAATAGAGCCACTTCTGCTCGACGTAGCGCACGAGCCGGACGACGAGCGGCACCTGGTACGGGCCGAACCGCGCCGTCTCGTGGACCTCGACCGGCGTTGCGACACCGCGCCAGATCATGCCGACAGCGTGCCGCACCGAGACGCGGTGCAGGAGCGTCTCGTCGGCGTTCCACACCTCGACCTGTGTCATGACCGACCACTCCTCTCTCGTCTCGTCGGGCCGGATCTTCTTGGGATACAACGAAAAGAGCCGCCGACCGGGGTCATCCCGGTGGGCGGCTCGATGGACGGAGCATGTCAGGCTCGGTGCACGTCAGCGAGGTCGCAGTGGGGATGCCGTCGGACGGCCCGCGGGTGCCGGATGCGGCACTCCCCTGGGAACGGGTAGGCCGCATCGACGAGACGCCGGCTGCGCTTCGCGTCGGTGCTGGTTCCCGTTGCCATGTCGGCCTCTCGGTGGTGTCGCGGACGTGCGTGGATGCTCGTGGTCGCGCGGCGATCGCCGGGCGGCCCGGTTGATGATGACAGGTGAACGGCTCTGCCAGCCAGTGGTTTTACCTGCCCAGGGGGCATCTGGCGTGCCGACCCACCCGCCGGCCTCGCCGGCGTAGGACCCTGCCTGGGCGCGACGAGGGCCCGGGAGCACGAACCGCCCGGGCCCTCGTCGCCCTGTGGACGCGCTGGAGGACGCGACTCACGGGGTGCCGGCCAACTCAGCCGACCTTGTGCAACCACCGCACGGGCGCGCCGTCGCCCGCGTAACGGAAGGCCTCGAGCTCCTCGTCCCAGGGGACGCCGAGCAGGAGGTCGATCTCGTCCTGGAGCTCCTCCACGTCGCCTCGGGCCCGCAAGACCGCCTCGCGCAGCCGCTCCTCGGAGACGACGGCATCGCCGGATGCGGACGTCATGGCGTGGTGGATGCCGAGCCGCGGCGTGTACGACCAGCGGGCTCCGTCACATCCGGGCGACGGGTCCTCGGTCACCTCGTAGCGAAGTCCGTCCCAGCCGCGCAAGGCGCTGGCCAGCTCGGCGCCGGTGCCTGACGCGCCGGTCCACGACAGCTCGGAGCGGACGAGCCGGGGCGCGGCGGGCTGCGGGATCCAGTCGAGCGTCACCCGCTGGTCGAGGACGGCCTCGATCGCCCACGTGATGTGGGGGCACAGCGCTGCCGGGGCTCCGTGCACGAACAGAACCCCACGTGTCGTGGTGCGTGGCATCGCGACAGGCATCCGAACCTCCTGAAGTTGCAGGGACGTCTTCCCCAACGCCTGCTACTTCGAGACCGGATGATCCCTCGTGGTACCCAAACAGCGTGCTCGGCAGCGAGCACTCGCTCATTGTGCACCATGAGACACACCTGCACCAGCAGTTGCACGACCGAAATGTCCGTTCAGGACGCGCGCGGCACCCCCGGGAAGAGGTAGACCTCGTCGTCGCGAACCTCCACGCGGTGGGTGCGGACCGGCTTGGTCGCGGGCAGGCACATGGGCTGACCGTCCGCCAGGCAGAACCGCGTCGCGTGCAGCGGGCACTCCACCTCGCCGGCTTCGACCCACCCCTCGGCGAGCGACGCATCCTCGTGCGAGCACGTGTCGTCGAGCGCGTAGTAGGTGCCGTCGTCGTCGCGGAAGAGCGAGATCGGCTCAGCTGTCGCCGTGACGTCGGTGTCGAGCACGAGCGCCTCGCCCGGTTCGACGTCGTCGACCGCGGCCACGCGGATGCCGTCACTCATGCGTTCGTCCTGGGGAGCTCGGGTGCAAGGGTCGACCGCGAGCCTAGGGGGTGTCCTGCCGACGACGTCGACCGGTGCCGTGGGGCCGAGCCGGCGTGGGAGGGGGTCGGCCCCGTGGCTAGACTCCGTGCGACCTCGTCGGGCCGTCGCCGGCCCTCGCGGGTCCCGGGGCAGTAGCTCAGCCGGTCAGAGCAGCGGACTCATAATCCGTCGGTCCAGGGTTCAAGCCCCTGCTGCCCCACCAAGTTGTTGCAGGTCAGACGGCGATGGGCCCGCCGTCTGCAACCAAGGTCTAGTGGCTTTGCTAACGGATTGCTAACACCGGCTCACAGAGGAGGCGGCAGCGCGGTCGGTCCTTCGGCGTGCCGACTGCGCCCGAGGAAGTGAGACCCGTGCTTCTTCACGCCCCGTAGACGGCGCGAGAGAAAACTTCGACAGCTCGCCCGTCGTCGTCAGGGATCACGTCCGCGTACACATTTAGCGTCACCGACGGGTCCCTATGACCGAGCCTTCGCGCCACGACATGCACTGGCACACCGTCCCGCAACAGCATCGTCGCGTGCGTGTGGCGCAGCTCGTGCAGCTTCAGCCTCGGGACGTCGAGTGACGTCGACCGGACACCAAAGGCCTTCGTGACGTAGTCGGGCAGGACTGGGCGACCGTCTTCCCACGTGAAGACAAGGTCCTCGTCGCCACGGTAGGCCGGTCCCCACTCGAGTCGCTCAGCCATTTGGACCTTGCGCCATGATCGCAGGACAGCGCAGGTCCGGTTGTCGATGGCGATGTCGCGGCGCTCGTGGTTCTTCGGCGTGACGTAGAGACGCTGCTGGTTCACCTGAGTGACCGATCGCTCGACGCGCACCATCGCAGCGTCCAGATCGACGTCTTGCCACCTCAATGCCAGCAGCTCGCCGCGACGCATGCCCGTGGCCGCCGCAAGCGTCCAGAGCGGTCCCCAGCGCTCGTTCTCCCCAACTCCATCCAGGAAGGCCCGCAGTTGAAGCCCTGTCCAGGTCTCATGCTTGGGCTTGGTGACCTTCGGCCGTTTCGTGCCCACCACTGGATTGACCTCCAGCACTCGGTCGAGGACTGCGTCCTGAAGCGCTCTCCGAAGCACGGCCCTAGCGAACTCCACTGTGCGGGGGGAGAGTGGTCGTCCGCCTTTGCCGCCATACTCGTAGAGGTCCTTGAACGCCCGGGAGAGCCGGGAGGGCGAGAGTGCCTGCAGACGTTCACTGCCGATGGACGGGCGCAGATACCGGTCGATGTTGTCCCGGTACGATTTCGCGGTCGACGGCTTGAGCGTGATGGCGTGAGCCTCGATCCAGCGGTCCAGCCACTCACCCACAATCAGATCCTGCGGGGCGACGTATGTTCCTCGGTGGATGGCGTGCCGTGCGGCGTCGCGGGCGTCCTTGGCAGCCTGACGGGTGGGAAAGCCACCCACCCAGCGCTGCCTCGTCGTGCCGGTCTGGTCAGGTTCCCGGAGGACGTAGGACCAAGTGCGTCCGCGCTGGACGAGCCCATCACGCATCCTGCCTTGCTGACCTCTATTCGTAGTCATAGTCCTTCTGCCTCCGCTCAACCAGTTTCTGCACTGACACCTCCAACTGCTTCGTGATGCTGGCCCGACGAGTCCTACGGTTCTCCTCGGTCGTGTCGCTCATCGAGTCCACGCGGCGGTCGCGTTCTTCGGTCAGCGTGTGACCCCACAGTCGTTCCGCAGCGTCAGAGATCCAGCCGATCGGCACCCCAAGTCGTCGTGCCATGTCGCGTTCCGCCGGTGAAGGGACCGGGAGAGCCGAGTCACCCGTTGAGACGCTCAGCGGAGCTTCCAGCTCCGCCGGTGTCGGCCCTCCTGTCAAGAAACGGCGCAGATCGGCCAACCTCACTGAGGGTCCCTGAGCTGCGAGCCTGACGGTACCGGTGCCGGACAGGAGGGCTCCGACCGGTCGTTTGAAAGCCACCGCCAAGAGCACGAGTTCTGCCAGGGCGGGGCGTGCGCGCTCGCCGCCTTCCAGCGCCGAAAGGTTCGAGCGCTTCCAGCGAAGCCCCAGCCTGTGCAGCCGCGCTACGAGCTCGTCTTGGGTCAGCTGGGCGTCCAGGCGGAGCGCCTGACAGTTGGTGCCCACCACAGAACCCAGGGTCGGCTCGGCAGTGGGCGGGTCGGGTTCGGCGTACGTCATCCCAACATCCTATCCGTTCATGGGTCAGGAATAATGGCGGATGGAGTCGGGTTCTCTCCGACGAACGGAGGTCGCGAGACGTGAAACAACACAGCAACCGGCTCACCTGCACCGTGCCCGAGGCTGGCCGCCTGCTCGGCATCGGCCGGGACGCTGCATACCGGGCGGCTGCGAAGGGCGAGATCCCAACGCTGCGGCTTGGCCGACGATTGGTGGTGCCCTTGGCGCAACTGGAGTCGCTCCTTGAAGGTGCCAGCAGCGCTGGGCGCAGCTTCGGAGCCGACCCTGCAGCCTCAGACACAGATGGCTCCGCCGATGCATAACGCAGCCCTGCTGGCGAACACCGAGGCCTTCAGGCACGAAGAGGCGGCGTTAGCCGCCCATGCGTGGCAGCCGTGCTACCAGATCCCAGGTCGAGGCGTCCCCGCCCAGCTGGAACTCGCAGGCGAGGAGTACGGACAATGACTGCCGCTCCCCGACGCCCGGATGGGCCGGACTCTGGCCCCGACCAGGCCGTCGCCATCGCCCGAATCGCCGCGAAGAGAGCGGAACGGAGCGGCCCCCAGCCCGATCCAGCGATCTACTACGGACTCCTTGGCGAGATCGTCGAGGCTGCTGATGCCACGACCGAGGCCGACCCGGTCGGTGTCCTCGTGTCTCTCCTGGCCGCAGTTGGCGTGCTTGTCGGGCCAGACCCGCACGTGATGATCGGCTACGAGCGGCATCCGCTCCTTATTTGGCCTGTGCTGGTGGGCCAGACCGGCCGGGGACGCAAGGGCGGGGCCACCTCCACCGCTGAGACCTTCTTGAGGGCGGCCGCCCCCGACTTCAAGGACGTCTCGGTCACCGGACTGTCTTCAGGTGAGGGATTGATCGAGCGGATCAAGGACCTCGACGAGGGCGATGACGAGAGCGGTCCGAGGTCCAGGTGGGCAGGGACGGACGACAAACGCCTACTTGTCATCGAGCCGGAGTTCGCGGGCGTCATGACGCGAGCAGGTCGACCGGGGAACACCCTGTCGTCGGTGCTACGCCTGGCTTGGGACGGCAGGGCTCTCGGCGTCCTGACGAAGGCCCAGGTGATCGCCAGCTGGTCGCATATCGCCGTCATCGGCCACGTCACGCCAGTGGAGTTCCGGATGGCCATGTCTGAACGCGACGTGTCGGGCGGCACCTACAACCGGTTCCTCCCCGTCTGCGTCGAGCGCTCGAAGCTCCTCCCCCTGCCCGAGGAAGCTGACGCCGACCTAGTCGAGGAGCTGGCCGGTCACCTACGCGACGGCATCCTGCGCGCCCGCACGATCGGCAGGGTCGGCATGAGCCCGCACGCCGCCAAGCTCTGGGGCGAGATCTACCAGGAACTCGACGACCTGAGCGACGAGGACTCCGCTTGGAGCAACTTCATCCAAAGGGCCGCCCCCTACACCCGGCGGATCGCCGCCCTGTACGCCGTGCTCGACGGCGTCGACCAGGTCACTCCAGACCATCTGAACGCCGCATGGGCTCTCGTGCGCTACTCGAGGGAGTCCGTCCGCTACCTGCTGGGCGACGTCTCGGGCGACCGGAGGCTCGACAAGGTCCGCAAGGCCATAGACGACGCTCCCGAGCAGACCCTGACGAAGACGCAGATCTCTGCCTTGTTCTCGGGCAACGCCGACGCGGCGACCCTCAACTCGATTCTCGCCCGCCTGACCGCAGACGGGTCCTACGAGCAGATTGAGATACCCACCGGCGGCCGACCCGCGACCGCGTACCGGCGGACCAAGCCGGTTGTTTCTTCTTCCTTCGTAGCCCCGGCAAAGTGAGATCGGCATGACCCAGCCCGCCGCTTCCGACCCGGGCCAGGGCCGCGACCGGAATGTCCAACCCTCACAGGACGCCGTGCCGACCCAGTTCGATGCCCGCCAGCAGATCTCCGAGTTCTTTGACCTCGTCTTCGGACCAGACGACGCTGGCTGGCTCCACTGCCCCACCTGCTTGTGGTGGGACCCGCAGGGCCAGCTGCTGAAGGAGTGGGAAGAGAACCAGTGCACCTGGCCCGACCGGGAAGCTGCGATCGACTGGATCCTTGAGCGGGATGCGGCGGGATTCGACGTCTACATCGTCCCGAACATCCTCAGCACCGACGCGAGGCTCGAGGGGACCGCGGTCAGCCGTCGCAACGCCCACGCCGACGTGGACGAAGGCAAGTTCGATCCTGAGAAACTTGCCCGGTTGGGCGGCTTCGCGGTCGCCTCGGGCTCTCCCGGAAACGCCCACGTCTACGTTCGCCTCTCACGCTCTGTGAGCGCCAGCGAGCACGCAGCGCTCTGCCGTGGACTGAAGTCCTACTTCGGGGCCAAGGACCCCAAGATCAGTGACAACGACGTGCTTAGAGTGCCGGGGACCACCAATCGGAAATCTCCATCGAGCCCCCGGCCAGTTCGGCTGGTCCCACACCAAGTCCGTGAGGTGGATCCCGTTGAGCTTGCGCAGCTGTTAGGGGTGGGCCTGAATAGCCGAGACGTTCCCCCCCTCGAGGAAGATGATTCGGGTACATACATAAATACACAGGGGGCTATGTATGTACCCGAATCACCCACTCAAGACGATGGCACCGCGAAAGCCTCTCTCGCCCCTGAATACCTGCGAATCCTCCGGACTGGCGATTTGAGCAGGCCAGCAAGGGGTGGCAATTATAAGAGCAAATCTGAGGCCCTCATCTCGGTGGCGCTTCACGCCATCAATAAGGGTGTATCCCGTGCACGATTCACCGAATACGTCAGGGACTCCCGGAACAACTCCTCTACTTGGCGTGAGCCCCGACGGATGCCGGACTTCATCGACCGTGCTTGGGAAAAGGCTGATGCGCTCTACCGGCGTAGACCACCAATCTCTTGCAAAGCCGACGCACAACGCTTCGTTGAGCGTGTCCAGCGACAGGCCCAAGTCCCATGGCGGGGCAAAGGAGGCCCGGTCGACCAGGAGGTCTTCAAGGTCCTTCTCGAGCACGCGCTAGCCCTGGGAAGCGTCGAGTTCAACGTCAGTCTTCGTGACATCGCTTCGCATTCGGGACGGTCGCTGCACGCTGTGAGTAGCTCGATTCACCGCATCATCGCCACAGGACGGCTCTCGAGGATCAAGGGAGGCAACGGAGTGACGCGTCATGCCGCCAGGTATCGACTCCACCTTCTTCCGGAGAGCTTCGACGGTGCGCCGATCTCTCTAAGCATGCCCTCCGTCGCGCACGACTACTGGTCGGGCCTCCCCCCAACGGCCAAACAGATCTATGAAGCGCTGCTGGCCGAACCGGGCACAGTCGCACAGCTGGCCCAACGGACCGGGCGAACCCCGCAAACGGTCCGCAGGCAGCTCACAGGCCTCGCCGGGGACGACCTAGTCGAACGGAAGGACGACGGCGTCTGGGTGGCTCTTCAAGCCGACCTGGACAAGCTGGCCGACCAGTACTCCTTCTCTGGCACGCTCGGTCGCCGAAATGAACAGTTCCGCCGGGACCGACAGTAGTGGCCACAGCAGCAGCACCGAAATGCGTCCAAGTCGGTGGCCTCGATGTTGCCAACCGGGGGTTTCGGTCGCCACTCGAGCGAAAGGTAGCCGAATATGAACCGCCCTCGGGGAAACGTTGTAGACGTCACCGCGACCCGCGAGAAGTTCATGATGGACATTTCCTGAAGTTGAGTAATGAGAACCAATGTCACGAAAAAAGGCGCTTCGCTTCGCTATTCGCGCTCATTGCAGGTTTCGCCACCTACCCACCACGTGGGTCACGGGTGGTCATCGCTACCCACCGTGATCATCCTCAGGGGCTGACCTGACGGATGACGCCAGACTGGGTGAAGATTCTTTATGCCCTTCGCGACTTCAACACGCGGCAATCCGCAGTGACCTCGATGCCTACCTGACTCCGCAGCCGGACCTGGCGTTCGTTTCGTCCGAGAAACGGTCGCATCGAGCAAATGGTTCGCTGAACGAACATGTCTCTGACTGACAGAACAATGGATTTAGCGATCCATTCATGAGATAATTATGGAGTCGGGATAACCACGTCCAATGAACATGGACTGGATAAACCTGACAGCAATTCCTGAACTCGTTCCACCGGAATAACGTCGATCAACGGATTGCAGTACGCCAGGCTCCACGCACCCGCGTGGGGCCTTCTTCTATGTCAGGAGTCAAAGATGTCTCAGCTCAGCACCCTCCCCCGACGCGACCTGCCACCGGCACTCCCCCACACCACAAGCCACTTTGAGGTCGCCGCACAGGCCATTGCCACCGGCAGCCAGGACAGCACCGTCCAGGCCACCCAGCCCTTGCTGGGAACCGCCCGCGGTCAGATCGCCGTCCGGGTGGGACGCCTGCTCGTCTACGTCACCGACCGCGAAGCCCTGGAGTCGTTCGTCTCGGCGTGGAATGAAGCGAAGTCGCTGGCCGACCAGGCCTTCGGACCCCGAATGCCTCCACCGGTGTACCGGCCACGACGCTCCCGGAAGGCGTGAGCCCGATGAACGATAAGCCCCGTCTGGCCGCGATGAGCGCCGAGGAGCTGGGACGGTTCCTGGCCGACTCCGCCCTCGAGATGGCCAACGCCCAGCTGAGACTCAACGCCGCCCTGGACGAACTGAGCCGCCGGGTCGACACGCTCACCGACCTGACCGACTGGAGCGACATCCCGTAACACCACTCCACGTGAGCGCTGCGCCACCACGGCGGCCGGGGCTCTTTCCATACCTACGAGAGAAGAGGGCAATGAGAGGACACGTCTACCGCCGCCGCAAGGACGACGGTTCGTACACCAGGTGGCGGGCCGTCATCGACCTGCCACCGGATGCCACCGGCAAACGCCGACAGCGCACCACCAGCCACGACACTCGACGGCAGGCGCAGACCTGGCTGGCCAAAACGGTTGCCGAACTGCAGGCCGGTGAGGTCGACGACACCAAGGTCACGGTCGCCGACTACCTGACCGACTGGCTCACCACGAAGCAGGCCCTGCGCCCGGCCACCCGCTTGGACTACACCCGGCACATCGAGGACATCTTCATCCCAGAGCTCGGTCACCTCAGACTGGCCGACCTGCGCTCCCACCACATCGCCGCCGTCTTCCAGCGAATCGTGGACAGCAACCGCACCCGGGAACGACCGATCCACTCGCGCACCCGACGAAACATCCTGGCCACGCTCAACAGCGCCCTGAACACCGCGGTGAAGCAGGGGCTGATCCGCCGCAACCCAGCAGCCACCGTCGAACTCCCCCGCCCACCCGCGCCGACGACGACGGTCTGGACCCGGGACGAAGCAGCCCGGTTCCTCTCCCAAACCGAGGACGACCACCTGCACGTCCTCTACCGACTGCTMCTGCTGACTGGGATGAGACGCGGTGAATGTGTCGGTCTGCAGTGGGGCGACGTCAACCTCGACAACGGCACGGTCACCATCACCCGCCAGATCACCAGCATCAACGGCGACCTCCATGTCGGACCCCCGAAATCCGACGCGGGCATGCGCACCGTCGCGATCGACAAGGGCACCCTCGAGCGCCTCAAGGTCATGCATCGTCGGGACGTCCTCGCACATCCATGGGAGAAGGACCAGCACTTCGACAGCCGCCCAGTGTTCCCGGACTCGCACGGCCATCCGTACAACCCGGCTTACGTCAGTCGGCACTTCCTGGTCTTGGTCAAGCGCCTCGGCCTACCCGAGATCCGGCTGCACGACCTCCGGCACACCTCGGCCTCGCTCGGCCTGGAAGGCGGCGAATCACTGCTCTCCGTGAGCCGCAGGCTCGGCCACTCCTCCATCACCATCACGGCCGACACCTACAGCCAAGTCACCGCGACCGGAGCAGAACGAGCGGCCGAACACCTCGCCACCACTATCACCGGCACCTAACACCAGGCACCGCCGATCGAGGAACACATGAGCCCGGCCACCTATTGGTGACCGGGCCTTCGCATGCCCAACCCAATTCACGGCCACCACATCTATGAAGGAGAACAGCTTGTCCGTCCCAGAAAGGCTCACCAGAGCCCTCAGAACGGCCCACAGCGGCCTCAAGACGGCGTGGGCCCTCCACGTGCACCTCCTGCGCACCAACCCCGTCTACGAGGCCGTCGCCATCGCCCTGACCGAGCTGCTCATCCAGCAGCGGATCAGCCTGCACCGCCTCATCACCACCCTCGTCTGGCTGATCAGCTCCCGCTGGCCCCGACCCTTCACCGACTAACCCAGAAAGGCAGAGACATCATGTCCAGAGAGACCCTCACCCACCTCAACACCCAGACCCTCATCGGCAACACCGACCAGCGCGGCACTGCCTGGCATTACCGCGCCGAGGAGCAAGGCGAGGAGACCAACCACTACCCCGGCCCCATCCCCGTCGCCGACGTCGAACGACGCCTCTTCAACTGGCAAGCCCAGTCCCGCCCGCTCGCCGTCGAGATCCCCGCCCACCTGGACACCATGACCCACCTCGATCCAGAGGGGCACCCGATGCGGTGGCGGCCCATCGAAGACCGGCAGGCCATCACTCGCTCCGACACCCACGACGTGATGGGAGTCTTCACGAGCGGCTACGTCATGCACCAGTACCGCGAGTGGCTCCTGACCACCGTCGGCAACATCCTCGACGACACCCTCGCCATCTCGTCTGCAGGAATGTTGCGCGGCGGCGCGGTCGCCTGGGTCGAGGTGTCGGTACCGAAGACGATCACCACCCCGGAAGGCTTCAGCTTCCGACCCAACCTGCTCGCCACCACGAGCTTCGACGGGTCCATCGCCACGACGTTCAAACGCACCGTGACGGCCACCGTCTGCGACAACACCCGTGATCTGGCCCTGTCCGAGGAGGGGCGGGCGTACAAGGTCAAGCACTCGCGGTACTCCCAGGCGAAGATCACCCAAGCCCGGGAAGCGCTCGCCATGATCCACACCCTCGCCGACGACTTCGCGGCGGAAGTGGCCCAACTCTCCTCCATGCCGGTCAGCGACAGCCAGTGGACGCGTCTACTCGACTGCTACGTCCCTATCCAGGACCCGAAGACGCACCAGCCACTGACGGGACGCGCCAAGACCCTCGCCGACCACAAGCGCCAGGACCTCGAACGGCTCTATCGGCACGACGACCGGGCGGCCCCCTGGACCGGTACCGCGCTCGGCGTCTTGCAAGCGGTGAACACCTACGAGCACCACGGCGCAGTCGTCCGCGGCACCACCAGGCAGGAGCGGAACATGCTCCGCACCGTCACGGGCAGCTTCACCGTCCTCGACCGTTCCACGCTTGACCACCTAACCCAGCTGCAAGCGGCCTGACCTTCTTGAGCCCCCTCTCGCTCGTGAGGGCGAGAGGGGGCTCAACGGCCTTTTTGCGTTTCAGGCGAGGTCACACGCCCCGTCGGACACGTTCGTGAGGGGACAGATCCGGACTCATGCGGCGGCTTCACAGCCGCCACAGGGGTTCAGAGCGAGTCGACGCAATGAGCTCCTCGGGCCAGCAAGTGGGAACTCGGTAGCTCCCTGTCTGAGACGCCCGTCGCCATACACTCAAGACGAGAAGAAGCCCAGGGTCATTCGCGTGGAGGCTGAAATGAGCAACGATCCGGAACCGGCTATTGGCAGACTCGCCGAACTAGAGCGACTGGCGCAGCTTCGCAGCAGCGGAGCAATAACGGACGAGGAGTACTCGGCGCTGAAGAGCGAGATACTCCACTCACCCGGTGACGCTAAATTGCCGGACGCAGTTACGGAAAGGCAACATGCGGAAGTTCTCACTCGAGAGTGGATGGGGCCAGAAACGCAAGTTCGGAAGCGGCGCGCCGGAAAAAGTCCATGGTCTCTGCAATTTTAGGAGTAACCGCCCTTATTGCAGTTCTCGCAATTTGGTTCATCTCCGCCCATCGTGAAGCACCGGTTACGGCACATGTCCGCGGAAGCCTTACCCTCCAAGGCGGCGGGGGCTACACCACTGACACCCCCTGCTACGGCAATTCGAATAGCCTCGTCGACTTCAGTGACATCAGAGGCGGAACGCGGGTCAACATCCTCGATGCGTCCAACAAAATCGTCGGTTCTGGCGAACTTCAACCTGGCATATCCGTCCCCATTCCCTCTTCAACCCTGTGCCGCTTCGACTTCGATATTCCCCTCGACTCGACCAGCTCCCACTACCAATTCGCGCTTGGCAGCCGACCGCCATACACGTTCGACGATCCGAGTAACTTGGTGCTCACCTTGGGGCGGTGAGGCATCGAGATCTCGCTAGGTTCGGGCTTCGACCCCAGTTGTTGCAACGGGGTGGGTTACGCTGCGGACGGGGCACGCCAAGACTCTCGCGGAGCACAAACGCCAGGAACTCGAACGGCTTTACCGGCATGACGACCGTGCCGCTCCTTGGACCGGGACAGCGCTAGGCGTCCTGCAGGCAGTGAACACCTACGAACACCACTGCTCGACCGTGCGCGGCACAACGAGGCCCGAGCGAAACATGCTCCGAAGCGTCAGTGGGCTTCGCCATGCTGGACCGATCCACACTGGACCAACTGAACCAGTTGCAGGCGGCCTAACGCCTACCCCGCCAGAGAGCCCTTCCCATCCGCATGGATGGGAGGGGCCAACGGGCGTTTTTGCGTTAGGCCTTGGCCGGACGTGCAAGCAGGCCATTGGCCGCCCACGCTGGTGATCAGGGGGAAGCTGTGGGAGATTCCAAGCCCCAGAGACTCAAGACAGCCTCTATCTCAGACCTGTCCGAGGTTTCCGACAGCTCAGGATCGATCTTTAAGCCCCGTTGGGACAAGTGGGCCTTCACCGTTGGCCACGCCTTGCCCCTAGCTCTGGTGTCCTCCCGGAGCCAAATGAACCAGCCCTCGTTGGGCACACGGACTTCCTTTTCCATGACCACCCCGGGACGGAGGAAGGCGTAGCCGTTTCGCTGCCGCTTCGTGAGCACAACCACGTCCCCGGGAGTGAAGCCCCATGCACGCTTCTCGTCGACCCGAAGCAAATGCACGTCGAAGCGTGGGTTACCTAAGACCATCGAGTCCAGAACGAGGACGATGGGACTCCGCCTTCGTTGTGAACTCCTTCGATGGGGCGTCCGGGAAGTAGGTCGTGATCCAAAGGGTCCCAACGGGCGCCCGAAGCAGACCCGCAGTCGACTTGGAGCCGGTGACCCCGGGGAGCGACCGAGGTCGTGTGCGTCTGGCGTAGAGCCCCATTGCTTCTGCTAGGAACGCGCCGTCGACCTCGTCGTCAGCTTCGTCGGCAAGGCGCAACACGAACTCCCGGATCTCCCTCACTGTCGCTGGGTTCGTGCTGATGACCACGCCCTCCTCAGACGCCTGTGAGTGAGTGGAAGCGTTCGCAGATCCCACGATTGCCCGGCTCCGAGTGCACAGCACTTTGGCGTGGAGGCGGGCATGGGACCTCACGGTGACCCCTCGGTCAAAGAAAGCCTGAAGCGCCATCGGGTTCGTCGCCCCGTTCAGGAGGGCGTTGGGGCTGGCATTAACCACCAGGACGTCGCCCTTGGTAAGAGGCAGCATGGCGGGCGCCTCGGCGCCCACGAACGCCACCGCTGCATACCGCGGACCCCGAGCCGCCATGGCTTCCGAGATCGCTGGCCACGGCCTGCCCAGAGCCACCGTCGAAGACCAGTTGCGTGCGCTGTGTGTGCGCTCCAACTTGACCATCCCTCCACAAATCACCCGGGCAACATCTTCCCAAGATTCTGCGACCGTGGAGGACTTACGGGCCCGCCAGACGCGTGCTCCACTTTGCGACAGCGGCCCCCTCAATGCCAACGTCGTGCATGACTACCGTTCGCTCACGGCGCCCGTGACCAAGGACCTCGCGCACACCGCGACAAGGTCTCCAGCGGTTCAACTTCCCAGAACGAAGGTGCCCACGACATAACCAGGCAATGCCGCGGCGGCGTGGTGGAGTCGGAACACTCACGGCGAGTACGTGACGGGGGTATGTGCCCTCGAGCAGAGAAAGTTGCGTCTATAGCGGCTCGGGTGAACCGAGGTCAGTTCCGGGCGGCTGCTACGAAGACCCCACGCAGCAGAAGAAGGCGACCTTGACGCGAGCCGCCCGATCTTTTGCACCAACATTCCGCCGCCCGCGGGCGCGGTCTACCAATAGACGGGTGCGCCTCAATGAACGTCGGGACAGAAAACGTGCTGGAGGTGCTGAGTCATGACCAGCGCATCCTTGACGGAGGCTCCCGTATCGACTGCCCGCTGATAGCTCTGCGGCCAAGTCAATCTACCCCGTGCGACGTCACGGCATTCCAGCACGGCCATGTACGCGAAGTTGCGCGTAGCTTCCACCGGGTCGGGCGCCCCTGACGGGATGTACCCGGCGTTGCGTGCAACATCCCCCAGGCGCGTCAAGGCCCACTCCGTTACCCCTGCATCCGCCAAAGCTTGCTCCACCGAGGTGGCGTCCGAAGGGCTTCGCTCGGCAGAGGGCGACACTGTGTTCGTCACTACCAGCGTCTGAGTCACCACTGGGAAACCCGAAGAACCAGATGAGGAACAAGCACCGACAAATAGCGAGCAAGCCGACGCCAAGGCCAGGCAGAGCGTACGAGAAATCTGGCCACGGGACGCCTCGGGTGCCGCGGGCTCGGCTCTAGTCGCCTCAACCAACGAGTCCCCCCAGCTGGCCCAGCACGAACTGCTTGTGGGCCGGGCAGAGGGCGGCAGCAGCCCCGAGAAGCACGTACTCCCCGGGGATCGACGTGTCCGCCATAAACTCGTCCATTGTCGTCAACAAAGAACGCATCCGGGCTACGTCACGCGGATTCCTGTCCAGACCGGCGCAGGCGGCTGTCCCCGCAAGGATTAGTTTCGCCTCATTTTCATTGACGAGACGCTTGTTGAGCGCTTGGCGAAGAGCTGCGAGATACCGCTGCTGATCAGGCGACCAAGCGGAGTTGGGATCGATCTTGATGCGGGCCAAGGGGTCGTCCCCGCTGGTGGGGCTCTGGACTGGAGTGGCCGGAGATGTAGTGCTTGGGGTGGGTGTGTTCGAGGGCGTTGGAGGAGCGGAAGTTGCTGTCTGAGTCACTGTGACGGTGACCTGCGAAGGCAAAGTCGACACGGGGGCGGGGTTGCCGCCTGCACCGCAACCTGCGATGAGGATCGCGAGCGAGACGACTGCGCCACCTTTCGCAAAGGCTCCGGTGAGGACCCGCTGCGACTTGAGCTCTTCTGGAAGCAACGTCATCTCGGAACTATACAGTTGTCGCCCAGCCGGACACCGCGATCCCTCTTGGGGTGAGTTCGCTGCCATCGGATCCGGTATCCGATGCCCTGCCTGTGACCTGCGACGGGGTGGCCGTTCTAACACCTGTCTAACGCCATTCAGAGTGCGACAGGTTCGGCTCGTGTGAGTCCCCTTGAGTGGGTGGGGTTTGAGGCCCGGCATGTCGTGAGGACGTGAGGGGCCATCGGCGGGATCTTCGATGTGTATCCGAAGCCTCCATGGCGCTGCTGTACAAGACCGGCGATACTGACACCGCCGCCATCACCAGCGGCCCGTGAGCACCGAGGATTCCGACCCTCAAAGCCCACCACCCGACGGGGCACTGTCTTCGGCTCAGCCCCAGCGAATGAGTGGATCTCAACAACCCGCAATCTGATGAGCCGACAAACGCCGTGGCTGTCATCAGGCCAACGACGTTCGGCGTCCGGGAGCTCGCGTCCTGGGCACGGCCGCTACGGGCGGGACGCTCGAGCGCCGGAGCTCTTTCGGATCCTTTCCCCAAGTCCTGTATCGAATGACAGTAGGGTCCTTCTCGCACGCTCAACGTCGAAAAGGCTGGTCCGCGGGCCACGCTGCCCGCGGAGCCACTCACTTCGAGAGCTTTCCTGTGCGAGGACCTAATCCGGGCTTCCAGCAAGGTAAGTAAGTCGCGGCAGGTAACAGCACTGTTGATCCAAGCGGCTGATTCTCGCCGCAGCTAGCACGGCACCACAGACTGGACAAGGAAGCATCGCCAACCAGAAGCTGCGAATCGGGTCCGGGGAGGCCCACCGGTCGACGGCTCCGCGCGAGCGATGCTGACGGCATCCTCCATCTGGGATTGCTCAGGCCTTCGGCGCTGACTTGTCGGTCCTCAGCCCTAGGGTGGGTGACTTCTACTCCTCGCTTGCCGCGGGGTCCGCCGATGGCGGCAACAAGCATACAGAGCTGACAAGGGAGCAGGACCGCATCGCATGACTCGGATCTTCGACAACATCGACGCCGACCTTGGTCCTCACCTGATTGACACGTTCGGGTCGTCCGAACGGATGGATGCGGCCGTTGGCTACTTCAACCTTCGGGGCTGGGCGACGTTCGCGGATGCCGTGGACGCCAAGCCCTCCGGTGGCGGGCCGGTCATGCGGGTGCTGGTCGGGATGACGATGGCCGACCCGGACGACCAGGTTCTCCGCGCGCTCCAGAGTGAGCTGGAAGGAGCAGACGAGGACGACGGCGTCGATGGCGAGGTCGCCCGCGCCCGACGCCAAGCGGCGGTGATGAAGTTCCGCACTCAACTTATGCGGGGCATCCCCAATGCCCGGGACCAGCAGAGCCTCCGACGCCTCCGCGAGCACCTCCTCGATGCGCGAGTGACGATCAAGTTGTTCACCCGGCGGCCGCTACACGGCAAGACCTACTTGTGCCACCGCCAGGACGCCAACCTGCCCATCGTCGGCTTCGTTGGCTCCTCCAACCTCACCATGTCTGGGCTTCGCCACAACTACGAGTTGAACGTCGATGTCCTCGACTTCGACGCGGCTAAGAAATTGGACGCCTGGTTCGTAGCTCGTTGGGACGACAAGTTCTCCATCGACATCACTAACGACCTAATCGAGTTGATCGACGAATCGTGGGCGGGTGCGCGCCCTCGAGCCCCTCACGAGGTCTTCCTCAAGGTCTGCTGGCACCTCTCGCGTGACGTGCGCGAGGGTCTCTTGGAGTACAGCCTCCCCGTGTCGATGCGGGAGAGGCCCTAGCCACCAACGTCATCGACGGCATGGACACTCCCGCCAACGTTGTCAGCGCATGGCGGATCCTCTCCAACCTCAAGATCGTCGACCCCACCTGCGGGTCCGGCGCGTTCCTGTTCGCCGCCCTTAAGATCCTTCTGGACCTCTACGGCGCTGTACTCGACACCGCACGCGCTCAGGCCGTTACCTCTTCCGACCCCGACATGGTTGCGCTCCTCGCCGAGGTCGACGCCCACCCGAACCAGACCTACTTCATCCTCAAGCACGCCACACTGAACAACATCTACGGCGTTGACTTGATGAAGGAAGCAACCGAGATCGCCCGGCTGCGACTATTCCTCAAACTGGTTTCAGCCATCGACAACCGCAAGGATCTCGAACCCCTCCCCGACCTGGACTTCAACATCAAGTCTGGCAACGTCCTCATCGGCGCTCGCACCGTCGAGGAGATCAGGGATACGAACGACCTCTTTGCCGGGCAGACCATCGAGGACGTGCTGGAGAAGGCCAAGGAGGTCAGCGCTGCGTATCGGGGTTTCCGCGATATCCAAGAGTCCGGCGATCCCAACACCGTAAGAGCTGCTCGCGATGCCCTGTCCACTCGCCTCAACGAGGTGCGCGGGATCGTCAACGAGCACTACCACTCTGTGCACAAGATCCGTGTCTCGCTCGACGCTTGGGTCCAGACCCACTCGCCGTTTCACTGGTTTATCGAGTATCCAGAGGTCTTCGCCGACGGAGGATTCGACGTCCTGATCGGCAACCCGCCATACGTCGGCACACGGAAGGTGAAGGGGTACACGTTCAGCGGCTTCGAAACCGACGACACCCCCGACATTTACGCTCCGTGCACTGAGCGCGCCGCTCAGGTGACGCGTATCGACGGCCGCATGACGCTTATCCTCCCGATCTCCGCTCAGTTCGGTTCCGATTTCGCTTCTCTGCGAAGGGTTCTAGAGAAGCGATTCGAGCACCTCTGGATTAGTGCCTACTCAAGAAATCCCGCCGCCCTTTTCTCCGCCGGTCTCGGGGTGCGACCCACAATCATCGTTGCTGCAGGCAACGGCGCCGCAGGAAACACCCTCCACGTAACCAAGACTCACCGCTGGTTCGACGACTCCCGTCCAGCACTTTTCGAAACCCTCAGCTACGTGACCGTCAACGGGGCCGCCCGCCGCGCAATTGCGTGGTCCAGAATTCCCAACGAAGGCGTCCGAGACTTGTTCGCCGCCACCGCCGGGTCAGGACTAGGCCAGATCGTCTTGCGGAGAGGAGTTAGCCGACTCGGTTTCAAAAACATCGCGCTCTACTGGCTGTCGGTGTTCCGGGAAGATCCGCCCGCCTACGAACTGGACCTGACGCCGTTCACGGATACGCCCATCAAGCACGTTAACCTCGCCAGCGAGGACGACGCCAACCTCGCACTGGCCATCGCCTCATCGAAACTCGGCTTCGTGTGGTGGTACTGCACAGCTGATGACTTCAACGTCACGGCCGAGACAATCAAGACCATCCCGGTTAACGTCGCCGCTCTCTCGGCATCAGCGCGCGACCGCCTTCGCCGCCTGGCTGACGAATTGACGGCTGACTTTCCAAACCATGTCCTCTTCACCAAGTACGCGGGGAAGTGGATGGGCAACTATGTCCATTCTGAGATGCGCGACATTACCGACAAGATCGACGCCATCCTCGCCGACGAACTCGGCTACACCGACCTCCTTCCTGCGCTGGAACATGCCTATTACTGCGCCTACAAGCCCACAGGCGACAGGCCCGGTACGCTCCGCTACGACCCCGCCATCGGCGGGGTAGACCTCACGGCGATTCCGACCGCTGAGGAAGCCGTGTGAAGCACCCTTCCTGCCTAGGCCAACGGCGACCCCTGTCGATTGGTGAAGGCCATCCGGTGGCCTCATCGGCCGCGCCGGGAGGCCCTGCGACCGCAGCGACCAGATGTCCAATTGACGGCTCACCACGATGACCCGCTGGCGATGCGCGGCCTCACGAGTCGTTACGGGGAAGCCAGTCTGATAGCCCCCGCAGCGGTGGCTCCTGCGGCACCGCCTGTGCTCACCCGTGAGGGTCAGGGAGCCGGGTCGAATGCCCATGTCCTGGTGGGGTGGTGCTTGGTCGTCCGCTCTGCGGCCTGCGATACACCCAAACGCACTGCATCGCCCATAGGGTCAAGCCATGGCGATGACGGGCAGCGGGTACGAGATTCTGGGGGTCACTGTCTGTGGCGGGCCGCTCGAAGAGCCCGTGCATATCGCTTTGGACGCAGGCCTCACGGCCCTATACGGGGTCAATGGTGTCGGCAAGTCATGGATCTTGAGGCTTCTGTCCTCGGGGCTTACGGGGGTGGCCCCTGAGGTACCCGACCACGCTCCCTGGCAGACCGCAGACCTGCATATCCGCGTCGTCACCCCAGAGGGGCCGGTAGAGGGTCCATTTCTCAACAATGCGGTAGAACGGTTGATCGCAGCCGTGCAAGCGCGGCGAGGTGAATACCTTCAGACGCAGCTAGAGGACGACGTCCTGGCCGCGTACCGGCATGAGCTTGGTGAGCGCTCCATCGCGCGAAGTGTATGGGACATCGTCGCCATGCTGATTGATCTGTCACCGGCCACACATCAGACACCGCTGGAAATCACTCACCCAATGTATGAGGGAGCGTACGGCGGCTTCCTCACTCTTCGGGCGACGGGCACCGCGCAGCGGCCATCGTGGAATATTATGCTTTCCCAATCGGCAACCGTCGGCGAGAAGTTCCCGACCTTCCTCCGAGCAGCGCGCCAAGCTTGGCGAGAATTGATGACTCTTGCCGATCCGACGCAGATTGAGACCTCTGGCGGCTCGGACAGATTCCACAGGTTTGCGGATACTTGGAGGGAGCGGAATCGGCTGTACTGGAGCGACGAAGCCACTCGATACCTAAAACCCAATGGCCCCCTCGAGTCCTGGGACCATGCAGCGGGCGATCCTTGGCCGGATTGGATGCAGGTGCCCGTTCTATCGTTGGCCGAAAATCTCACCGTGCCGCCGCTACAGGTACTCGGCGGCGCCAGCGGGCCCCGTGAGGTTGACGAAGAAACCCTATTCTCATTGCTGGGGGCTCGCCCCGTACAAAAGACGCAGGCGGGAAGAACGGCACCCGGCGCCGCGATAGTAGGAATCGGTGAAGACGGCCCCCTATTTGTGCCACCCGTAGCAATGGCTCTTGATGAGATTCAGCGAGCAGCTCAGGCGAATCTTGCGGACGTCTTGGTCGACCCACCGCAACTCCGGTTTGATGTGTCCTCGGTCGAGGCTTGGTTCGAGGGCCGCAGACCCAGATGGGAATTTCTCGAGGGGCGAACAGAACGGTGGATGCCCGTTAATGCCTTGTCCTCGGCGCAGGAGCGTTGGGCGCGCCTCGCGGTTGGTCTGGCCTCTGCCCGCAGAGACGGGACGCCAGTCGTTTTCGTATGTGATGAGCCAGAGGCGGGCCTTCATCGGCTGGCCGAGCGCCACCTCGCCAAGGGCCTTCACACGCTTTCGAAACGAACAGGAGTGAGCGTCATTGTCGCGACCCACTCACCCCGGCTTCTCGACGCCAACGACATGCACCCGATCTTGGTTCATCGAGATACCGGTGGCGCGACCAAGCTAGCGCCTGTGACTCTTAGCCTCGTGGACCGGTCCTCCGCGGATCTGGCTGCCCAGCAGCACGGCTTGACGGTCGGGGACCTGACCGCACTCATGCGGCTGACTGTCGTGGTCGAGGGGATCCACGACGAGTTCGTTTTTGCCGCCCTACTTCGCGAGGAGCTCGATGGCGCACTGGCCGGAATTCTCCCCATGCATGGCGGTAAGCACGCCCGCTCCTTAGCCGACGCACGCCTGCTCTTTGACGGAACGGATGCGCAAATCCTGCTTGTGTTGGACAACCTCGAGCAAGAAGAAGTGAACGACGTGTGGGCCCGAACCGCTTCGCTGGCTGCTGAAGGGCGTACGGAGGATGCCCGCACGAGCCTAGAAGCACTTGACCGAGGAAGAAGCTCCGAACGCCTCTTCCTTCACCAATTCGGCATCCGGGCATTGGAGGTCGGCCGCATGGATCGCATCCACATTCATGGCTTGAGCATGCCCGACGTCATCTGCTACCTACCGCCCTCGCTGCTGCTGCAGAAGAGCGGAACCTGGCCAGATCTCCTGGTCCGATGGAGCAGGGAGGCTGCGCCTGCAGCACCGCAAAACCTGAAGGGATGGCTCAAGCGGAACCACTACCTGCCTAAAGACAACAAGGCAGTTGACGACCTGATCGAAGACGCCGCGTTCGAGGCACGTCGAATGGCTGCGCCGGTCCATCCCGACCTGGTCGACCTGGGATTGCACATTCAGCAACTGAGCCTCCATGACTCATAGCAGATCGCGAGGCAAGAAGCCCTGAGGCGAGGAAGGGGCATGCATGGAGAGGTCGACAACGTGGCTGAGAACCGTGACAGCAGGCAGTTCACCCGGCTAGCTGTTGTCATAGCTCTTTTCCGCGTAGGGCATTGCGCGCTCTAGGTCCTCGGCGCTCTTGATCCGCAACTCAAGGTCCCCTGTGCCGAAGTGTCCGATGTGGCGAACGTCCCGGCTGAACCCGTCCTGCAACTCCAAGGTGTCGGGGTTGACTTCCAGTACACGAGAAGCGCCCGGCTCTGCGGGTGCACCTCGACGCACGCAAAGTTCTTCAATCTCCGATAGGCGAAGTAGTTCTTGTTCGTGATGACCGAGACATCGTCCCCCAATGCGTTGAGGTGCTTGTCGAGATCCGCTACGGCACAGTGAGGTCCTCAGAAGCCGCAGCGAGCAGGTCGCTGACCGAGCGCTCAATGGCACTGCGGCGCCTGACTGCGGGGCCGGTCACATCGGCTGAGCTCGAACTCTCCCCCCCGGATTGCCGAGACGAGCTCGAGCGTCAACAGCTCTCCTTGGAAGTCGCGGTAGGGCACGAGCTCGATGCGACGACCCATCTGCTGCACGGCGTGCTCGTCGTACCGAGGTGAACTGGTTAGCGACACAGTGACCCGAGGTGAGCTCCGGTCGATAGAAGACGCCGTGCCGGGGGCGATGCGGGTCTGCACGAGGATCTGGAACTCGGCCTTGTGGTCGGTGAGCCAGTCCAGGTAGAAGAGGCCCTGATTGATGACGCTCTCACCCTTGTCCCGCTTGTATTCGAAGATGACTGGAGAGTTGTTCTCGTCGATGCCGAGCGAGTCGATTCGACCGCCGTGACGAGCACCCGTGGAGTACTCGGAGGCGAGGAAGCGGACTCCGAAAAATGTCTCCAAGTTCTTCTCGACGACGCTTGGAGGCTCTTCTCCAAGCTGACTGATCCACCGCTGAGTTCGACCTCCCTGCCGTGTCGACTCGGGATATCCGAGGCGGCGAGTGGGCTTTGTGCCATAGCCCCAGGGACTGCGGCCACAGCGTTCACAGTGGCGGCTCCATCTGTCGGGGAATGGTCTCGTTGATGGATGAGTCGTGAGACGCGAGTGAGAAGGGGCGTTCCCTGGACTAAAGACGTCGGGAAGGGCTCCTGCGAACTTTGGAGGTCGTCCCTGCCGTACGCGCATGCCTGATCCACGTAGCGGCGCTTCCCCGAAGGACGTCGGCATTCGCCTGAGATAGATCGATCTCGTAGGACACGCCGTCGAGCCCGAACTGGACCGTCTCGTCGGCAAGCTCGCCGTCCACGTCGTCGATGAGAGTGATTTGCGTTCGTTTCGCCATGACCAGAAAGGTAGCGCACGCCATCGAGGGATAACCCCACTCCGAGGAGGACGAGGTCCTTGCGGCAGAACCCCGTAGAATCGAAACGTCGACTCTGCACGTTCGGTCAGGGCATCCTGTTCGTTGGCTGAGAGCGGAGGGCTTGGATCGCAAGGCCGGGATACAGGTACTGCGAGGCCCTCGGCACCCAGGAAAGCTCCTCCAGCGCGACGGCGACCCGCTCACGCATGACCCACAAGATCTCTCTATTCGCGGCTTGATCGCTCGAGACAAAGTCAACAAGCACGCCCACCCGCTCTTCGGCAAGGTCGAGGTCGAGTTCTCGACACAACAAGCTGCCCAGCCTGCCGTACTGGATGTTCGCCGCCTTGTACCCTCGAAAACGCACTGCCTCCGCGAGAGTTGTCGCAGAAACGGTCCGACCGTGAGCGGCGTGATGGAACGTGAGCATCTGCCGCTGGTTCTCAGTGATTTGGTTCTCAATCGCCGCGAAGGCGGAGACGTAGGCGTCGAGACTGGGCAGCAGCGCGAGGTCATCGCTCATGTGTTGATTGTCGAGGACCCCCGCACTCCTGTCTGGCTCTTGAAGCAAGAGGCCCACTTCAGATCGTGCCTGTGTCCTACCGCGTGCGTGCAACCGGCGATGAGACCGTTGAGGCCGCTCGCCGCGGCAGCGGACATGGTCGTCGCGCACATGCTCAGTAATCTCGGGATCTTGAGTTCGAAGACCTCTTCGCAGGTGACCACGCCGGGCGGTAGACCCCGACGGATCGACTCCCATGTGACAGACCCGATGAAGCCGCTACGCGGAGCCCCTGGTGGCGACCGCCTCGCGAGATTTCCGGTCGCGGGAACCCCTTCGGCTGGTTGCCCGTGTCACTCTCGTTCGCATGGTGGAAATCTGGGGGAACGTCGCTGAGTGGGTAACAGGTCTGGGCACCGTCTTCGCCCTTGGCCTGGCGATCTGGCTGGCGGTGAAGGCGCAGCGTGAGGCTCTGCAGCTGCGTCGGGAAGCCTTGGAGGACACGCGCACAAGGCAGGCCAGACGCGTGTACGCCGCTCCGATGCTAGGCCGTGAGGAGACGGTCCGGGCAGCCGACGGGACCACGGCCAAGGTGCTTCACCACAAGGGGCGCGTGGTGAACGCGAGCAAGTACCCCGTCTTCAACGTCGAGGTGTGGGCGAGCGCCCGTCCGCGCTTCGTGTCTGAGCCGATCCTGGAAGGCAACGGCGTGCGGTGGAGCAGCCCGGTCCTGCTGCCCGGCCATGAGGAGTTCGACACTCCGTTCCAGTACACGCTCCGACCCGGCGACGACCCTGAGCACTCGGTTGTCGAGCTGGAGCTGTGGTTCGACGACGAAGCGGGCGTGAGGTGGCTCCGGATGTCGCCAGGTCAGGTGCTTGTCCGCGCCGAAGACCACACGGAACCACCGCCGAAAGAGACGAAGGTGCGGTCCTTGCTTCGCCGCGTTCGGAGAAGCGCGTGGCGTCGACCTGACGCCATGCGGCCTTCTTCGGCGCGATCAGCTCCTTGGCTGGGGCAATAATCGAAGGGGCGCGGCGTGCGAACACGCTCCTCCAGAACGAGAAGGACGGGGATGCGTCCGCGCTCATCCGCCTGGAGACGAGTCCGACGTTCTCGTCGAGGAAGCGGGGCAGCAGGACGAGCACCCGACTATTGCCGAAGATTGTTCTGGGATCGACACCATCAAGCCGCCCAACACCCGGCTGCCCAGTCCGCCCACATCCGACAGAGCCGTGCCAGCCTAAAGCGCCGGTTGGACCGTGTGCCTTGCTACACCTTGCTACGCGCAGATCGCCAACGGGTCAGGAGGTTCCCGGATGAGGACGCAACAACGTCCCTCGGTGAACACGAAACGGCCCCCAGAGCGATCACATCGGTTGGGTCAGGAGAGGGTGGATGGGACTCATAACCCGTCGGCCCAGGAGCAACCGCCCTCCGCCTCTTCAGGCATAGAACCATCCGGCTGCCATCCGGCTGCCATCTGCCAGCCCATGACGCGCAGTGCCACGGCGTGCCGTGGTCACTCCGAGCCGCTACGGTCTGGCCCATGCGACCGGACAGGGCCATCGAAGAGTTAAATCGGCTTAAGCAGGAAGCCGAGACCCCAGGCGTGAAGTCAGGCGGCGCGGAGTTGACCGCCTGGAAGGGCAAGGTTCACGGTCTCCTGGTCGCCGCGCTGGGCCGGGATGATCACCTCATCGACCGCTTCAACAAGGTCCGATACAGCGTCGGGATCTGGACGGATCGCACCCCCAGCAGCGCCTTCGACGACGCCCGGCTCGGTGGCATACGGAACGCGTGTGGCGTCGTGGATGCCGCCATTTACCAGCTCAGTCTCCAGTTGGCTGACAGCGACGAACCGACCGATTCGCGGGCCTACGATCCCGAACTTTGGGAGCACGTTAAGAACCTCGTGGAGGACCAGGACTGGTTCAAGGTGGCCTCTCAGACCGCCATCTTCGTGGAGAGCCACATCCGAACGTGGGCCGGTGACCCGAAGGGGGACAAGGGCGAGAGCCTCGTCGGCAAGGCCCTGTACGTGAAGGCGTTTGGTGACGCGAGCGAGCTGCGACTGGGAGCCCGAACCGGCGAGCATGAGGGCTGGCGGTATCTGGGGATGGGCTTCGCCCAGGCTCTAAGCAACGTGGACAGGCACCGCATCCAGAAACGAGACGACGCCCGCCGGTATGCCATCGGTGTACTCGGGCTGGGAAGTCTCTTGTTGACTCAACTCCGATACGAGCATCCCGAGGTCATCGAGGACGCGTCGGCAGCTCAGCCAGCCTGACGCGAGGCGGAGGTATCGGGTCCAGCCACAGCTTCGCCGCGATCAGACATGGTCGGCGCGCACATGTGAAGTAACCCCGGGATCTTCAGCTCGAAGACCGCCTCGCAGGTGACGATCCGCTCGCGGGCGGGATCGCCGCAGCGAGGCAGTTGAGCAGGGTCGTCTTACCTCCCTGCAGCAACCGGTACGGCAGGGCGACTCACGTCCGCCTTGTGTTTTCGAAGTGATCGCGCACCTTGGCCGCCTGAACCGGTGACAGTCGCCAACGGGCGTAAGGGACGGCCTGCCAGCCCTGCTCCCGCAGCCACCGCCGGATGGCGCGGTCGCTGACTCCGAGTTCAGCCGCCAGTTCCCGGGGCGTGACATCGTCAGGCACATGCACAGGCTAACTACCAGGAGGATCTGATGGAGCCAACGGGAAGATGCTTCTGCGGATGCGGGCCAGAGACGAGCCGTCGCGCCTACTTCGTTCAAACCCATGATCGCCGCGCCGAGAGCAAGGTCATCAAGGCCGAGCACGGCACCATCGCCGCGTTCGTGGTGGCACACGGGTACGGGCCCGACCACCCCGACGGAGGAGGCCCCCGACTTTAGGCGGCGCTGGCAAGGCGACCGCGAAACGATCCGCGCCGAGCGCAGCCTCGTAGGCCCGCGTCAGGACCTGAAGCAGCCCCGGAGTGACCTGGTTGGTGATGATGCCGTTGGTGGTGATGCCGTTGGCAGGTCTGCCCAACCCTCAACGCCGAGCAGCCATAAGGGATCTCGACGCCGATCTCGACAGCGCGGTCTGTTTGCGCGACACCATGACACACAATCAGGCGATGTCGCGCTGCCGGGCGACCTGATGTCGCCGGGCCGGAGGACCATGAAGTGGCTTCGCTAGCCCTGGGTTCATTATCGGACCTTCCCTCGTCAGCGCAGCCTCGGCGCTGACATCCTGAGCGCGTGGAACCCTTCAGCGCTCTTGGCCTCATGTTGGCGCAGTTCGGTGCACGCCGCATCGTTGGGGCGCTCAGCGGTGACGACGTCGGTGGACTCGCGGCAGGCGTGCTCGGTCTCTTTGCCCAGATCGAGCAGTCCCAGACCCAACTCATCGAGATCCAACGACAAATGCACGCCGTGCTCGACCAGCACTACGTCGTTTCGCTGAAGAACGGCACGCGCTACCTGCGGCAGTCAGCCATAGAGGGCCGTCCCCACGCCGCTCGCCGGGAAGACTTGAGTTCCGCCGCTAACGAGCTGATGGACGCTTCCCACGCTGCCAACACACCGACGCAAGCGGCTATGGCTGAACGGCTGCTGCTCTTTGTTCAACTCGGCTTGGGGGAGCAAGAGCTCGCACGGGCAGCCTGGCAGGAACTGGACGGCCGTGTCGGGGATGCCATCGCGGAGGCCTTCACCCGCTACGAGGAACCTTGGGATGAGGCGCGAAGGCGCATTGAACTGCACGAGTTCGGCCAACTGCGCGGCCTCGACCGAATAAGGTCAATCGCTCAACCTGACCCACGGTGGGGCAGTGCCTGGTCCACGGTAAAGGGCGATGCAGGGGCCTCCATGACCAAGATGGCAGATCTGCTGGCCGACTCTGTGAGTGCCGCCGAACTCGTCGGAATCGACCTGGGCCTCACACCAACCCTCCGCGAACGGAATCCTCTGGAGATCGGGTCCCTTCACGGGACTCGAGGCGGACCGGTACACGCCACTACGGGCGGACGTGTGGTGGTCGAGGTGCCGCTCAATCGCCAGGTGCGAGTGGCTGGGGTCACCGCCACGCTTCAAGGCGTTACCTCAATCTGGTCACGCCCCGGAGACAGCAGCGACTACGTCGTCAGCGACCTCAGCGCCCACGCGAGCCTTGACCGGAGACGGCAACTCGCTGCGCCGAGCTGGGTGCTCGCAGGTGCCGAACATCCGTCGCAGGAGAACGGCGTACGACCCGCGCTGGCCGAAATTCAAAAGATCCAGCCCGGCGGGTCAGCCGCGTTTGTCACCAATCACTACGCGTCACCGGCCTACCCGCCGAGGCGCATGGTTCTAGCGGTCGGAGGACTCGTATTATCCGCCCGGCTAGAGCTAGAAGGCCCTCCAGGGAACGCCTCCGGCACTCACACGAGGTGATCCAATGCCCAGCGGCGCAGGAGCTAATTGCACTCCTCGCAGAACCCGCTGAGGGGTGCTCGAGGAAGGTGAACGGGCAGAGCTCACGTTCGATCTGAATATGACGCCGAGCATCCGCTCACACGCGAGAGACCATCGAAGCACCTCACCTCCGTCATGGAGGATGCTTCCGCCCAGCCATAACCCGATGCGTCGCTGCAAGAGGTCCTTCAGATCCCGAGATAAGAGCTGCCGGGGGACCTTTCCGGCATGCCGCGGACTCACGCCTGACCAGGCACCGCCTAGATGGTGGCGCAGCCCGCACCCGTGAGGGTTCTCAGTTGGCTGCTCGAAGGACTGCGCCACCCTTCAGCGCAAAAAATGTCTGATCGCCCACAACACCATCGACTATTAGTCCGTTGGCTCGTTGGAAGCCTTTCACGGCGGCCGTGGTCTGTGGGCCGAAGTCGCCGTCCACGACGAGATCGCTTCCGCCTGCGCGGAGTGCGCGTTGCAGGGTCCGGACTTGTGCGCCCGTGTCGCCTTGGCGCAACCAGGTGTTCCCCAGTGAGCGAGAAATGAGGGCGACCCACATGACGTTGTTGATCCTGCCCGAATGCGAGGTCGGTCCTTCGCTGGCAGATTCCAATCGCGCCACCGCGGCACGCGTCTGGGGACCGTACTGACCATCGACCACCACAGGTCCGTAGCCCGCGTCATTCAGGAAGCACTGCAGTGCCCGCACTGCCCGCCCAGATGAGCCCGGCCGAAGGATCGGATACGTGGACAGGGTGCGGTCGCAGCCGCCTGCCGAGTCCGGGGCAACGGGCGGCGACGGCTTCTGGCTCTTTCCAGGCGTCGACGGGGGCACGATCGTCGATGACGGGGCAGGCTTCGTGTACCTAGCCACGCGGTCGATCGCCACGCTGGTCGGCACGTTCGTACTCCCCAGGTACGCGTCGGATTGGATGGTCACGCTGCCCACCTTCGTAACCGAGGGCGGGACGTCGAACGCGATCCATCCCGACCTCGTGGTACCGGGCTGCTGCTGCTCACCGAAGCCCTGCCCCACGACGCCCATGAGGTAGGGGCCACCCGCGGCAAACTCTGTTCCTTGGCCGTCGGTCAAGGTGCTGTCTGTGCTGGACATCGACGCTGGTTTGCGACCGACGTTCTTGGCCGACGCATAGACGACGATGAACTGGCCGTTTTTGGGCTCGTACCCTTTGACGCCCCCGGACTTCGCCGTCGCGTCGACGTCGATCAACGGCACGCCGAGCAGGACCTTGGTCACCGTGATCTCGAATGACCCGTTCCTGAAGGGCCTCCCCAGCACCGCAGTTGGCACAGCCGGACCCGTGGTAGCGCTCGCGGATGGAGTCGTTGAGGAGCGCCCGGCTCCTGGGGCGACCGCACCCCCGGTGCATCCGGCCAACACGCCAACCGCCAACAGGGCTGTCACGGTGCTGAGGAACCCCGCCCTAGACACGTCAGTCGTCATGACTCTCGACCCTTCAGTTCTCACATCACATCGGCGGCACGCGTGCAGGCTGCACGGCGGACTGGTGGAACCCGCCATGTGTCCGAGGCTGGGGCAACGCCGCCCTACGAATCACACTAGATACCCAACCGACTCGGTCCTAAGGAACCGCCTGGGCGCACCTGCCTCCTTGAGCCAGGGCGCTACCTGCGCCTGCTAACGCCTTGCTACGCGCAGATCGCCAACACGACAGGACGAGGCCGAACGACGACCCGATATGGCTTCCGTTTGATCACGGAACGGGCACCCATCCGACCCCCCACCCCTCTCCAGGGCCGCGCGCTGGCCTGCTGGTTGGCAGCATTGCGGTCAGCGGAGGATGAGGTTGAGCAGGACGGTGAGCACGATCGAGACCAGCACGGAGATCAGGATCATCGTCAGGCAGCCCGGCGCGCCCCCAAGTGGGCGGATTCGTAGGCGGGGACGGTTCATGGTTGTGGTCATCTTCCGTGGGCGGCGTTGGGTGGCGACGTACCCACCGGCGCGTCCTCAAGACCACGGGACACACTCTGCGACGACTCCTGCGTCGACGACCGGGCACCGGCCCCTATGAGGGGGACGGGGGTCACAGCGTCACCGCTGGGGTCCAGCAGCGTGGCTCGAGCGGTGACGCGCTACCAATGGCCGAAACCGCCTTGGCCAGCCTCCAGAATCTAGGGCGTTGACCGGCGGCCCCTCGCGTCGGCAAGTGGGCATACTGCCCCCATGGAGAACGACGACCGGTCGCACAGCGAGGAAGGCTTGGCGCAGCAGGTGGAGCGGCTGCGGGCCGAGGTTTCGGCAAGCCGGGCCGACATCGACGCGTTGCAGGTCGGCACCGAAGAGCTCTCCGACCGGGCAGCAGCGAGTGAGCAGCTGGCCGACGAGGACCGGCAGAGAGTCGATGAGCTGCAGAGCCGGGTCGATGTGGACCACGAGCTGATCCTGGAGCTGCAGGCCGAAGGGTTGGTCAACGCTGAGCTGGCAGATCATCTGCTCGTTGCTCTTCGCACCTCGCGGCTGATCGGTGCGGCAATCGGGATCGTCATGGCGGCGGCCAAGGTCAGCGAGGTTGCCGCGTTCGAGATCCTCCGCAGCGCCAGCCAGAGCGCCAACCGCAAGCTTCGGGTCCTGGCGGAGGAGGTTGTCGAGACCGGAGAGGTCACTGGGTTGCCAGCCGTGCGCGCCCTCGAGAACTCGGGTGTCGTAAGTACCTGACCAGGCCACCCCGGGGAAGTCCTTCACAATTGGTGAATCAGGGTTTCGCGACATTCCTCCTGCAAGCTCTGAGCCTGAACCGGGGCCGTCAGGAACCGATCCCGGAGACAGGCGAGGGACCCAACGAGTAGGCGGCTGCCCCAGCGCCGCGCCCCACCGAGGTCGCGGTTGCGGCCCTTGACGAGAGCCCACCGCGGTACTTGCCGCGTTGACGGGTACGTAGAGACATGCGTGGACGATGAACCTCGCCGCTGCCGTCGCCCTTTCGGGTTGGGGACGCGCAACCATCCGATCAGTCGTTCGCTCCCTTCGACTTGCTGGACAACAGGTCCTGCCTCGAACCGTCCTGCACGCGTGGTGCGAGGCGATGCAACCGACGGAAAGCAGAACCATGGCGATGCCCTCCCCGAACCGAACCTCGTTCCCCGGGCCGAGCACGATGGAGTCCCCGCGCAGCAAGGGGCGACGCAGCCACGCTATTGGCTCGCCATCTGGGGCCGCGGGCAGGACAGCCACTGACAGGGCGAGCAGCGCCAGCCATTTCACAGCCCTCATGCAAGGGGTTCATGACCAGGGCCTGATGCGGCGACGGTACGGCTACTACTGGGCCAAGCTCGTAGGTGCGGGTCTCGTGCTCGCAACATGGGTGACCGCGTTCGTTCGCGTGGGGGACAGCTGGTGGCAACTGGCCATGGCGACGGTGCTGGCCGTGGTCATGACCCAGATCGCGTTCCTGGGCCATGACGCGGCCCACCGTCAGATCTTCGCGTCGGCAGCGTGGAACGACTGGATCAGCTTGATTACGGCCAACCTCCTCGTCGGAATCAGCTACGGGTGGTGGCGTAGCAAGCACAACCGTCACCACGCCAACCCGAACAAGGACCGCAGCGACCCGGACATCGCCCCCGGAGCTCTGGCCTTGACCCCCGCCGCTGTTGACCGTGTCAAGGTCCCGCTGGCGAGATGGTTCGTCAGGCACCAAGGCTGGTTCTTCTTCCCGCTGACCGTGTTCGAGGGCCTGTCGCTGCACTGGGACGGAGTCCGCCGAGTCGCCTCCCCGGGCGTCATGAAACGCCGCTGGGCAGAAGGGACCTTCCTCACCGTGCGGCTGGGCGGCCTGCTCGCGCTGGTTTTCCTCGTCCTGCCGCCCGGCAAGGCGCTCGCGTTCCTCGCCGTGCAGGTGGGGGTCTTCGGGTTCTACCTCGGGTGTGCGTTCGCGCCGAACCACATCGGGATGCCCGTCGTACCCGCCACTCTCAAGCTGGATTTTCTGCGACGACAGGTCCTGGTTTCGCGAAACATCACAGGCGGTCAGGCCATCTCGGTGTTGATGGGTGGCCTGAACTACCAGATCGAGCATCACCTGTTCCCCTCCATCGCCCGACCCCACCTGCGCAAGATTCAACCCCTGGTCGCCGCGTACTGCGCCGCCGAGGGCATCCCATACACCCAGACCACCCTCGGGTCGGCGTACCGGCAGGTCATCGGACACCTCAACCGAGTCGGGCTCCGCGGCAATGACCCTTTCCTGTGCCCTCTGGTCGCTCAACGCCGAGCCATCGAACCCGTTGGATGACCCAGTGCGTCGAGGGAAGGACCCGCTGCCTGGCCACGCGTTGACGGCAGCCTCCACTCCCGAGGCGTGAGATCGTGGCCGCGGACGACTCGAAAGACCACGAGCCCCCTCCGCCCCGTGACTCGCCCAAGGCACCCCTTCGCTGAGGAATTCCATGACCTCCAGCTCTTCCGTGCCTGACGGCTTTCCCTCCCCGAGTGACAGCGTCGACCCCGGCACCCCCAACGACCGGAGCTCGCTCGTCGTCTTCGTGCCCGGTCTCGGGCTCGACAGCCGGTCGTCGCAGCTGGTCCGCCACCAACTTGGCGGGCGGAGCACTGTCGTGTTGCTGCCCTCTCTGGGACTCGCAGCGGCACACCGGGCAAATCTCTCCGTCCAGCGCCAAGCCGAGCGGCTTCTGCAGAGCCTGCCCACGGGCGAGACGAGCATCTTGGTTGGCCACTCGGCCAGCTGCCCCGTGGTGGTCGAAGCCGCCAGCAACTCCAACGATGTGCTGGGGCTCGTCCTCATCGGCCCCGTCACCGACCCCACCGCCCAGACGTGGCCCAAAATGCTACGCCAATGGGCGCGCACGGCCAGCCACGAACGGCTGAGCGAAGCCCCCGTGCTCCTTCCACAATATCGACGAACCGGGATCCTGAGCATGCTGAGAGGCATGGACACGATGCGCCACTTCCGCACCGACCTTGCCCTGAGTCGGCTGGACGTGCCCGTCGAGATCGTGCGTGGCGCAAACGACCTGATCGCCTCGCACGAGTGGTCAGCCGTTTTGCGGCAGGCCTGCGGGGGTCGCCTGACCACCACTGACGGCGCTGCCCACATGGTCCCCATCACTCACGCAGCCGCCGTAGCAGCGGCGGTCGATCGGATACGCCTGGAGATCGATCAAGTGCCTGCGTCCCCGCGGTAGATGTGCCACCTCATCCTCGAAGTGATTCCCATCCCTTCTGCTAACAGCTTGCTAACGGCAGACCCACAACAGGGCAGGACCAAGCCGCACGACGATCGAAACTGGCCTGCCGTTGAGCACAGAGCAGGGCCCAGACCAACCACGCGGGACAGCCCAGGACGCGGTGGATGGGACTCATAATCCGTCGGTCCAGGGTTCAAGCCCCTGCTGCCCCACAGGCTCGGTCGCAGGACCGGGACGGCGAACGGGGTGGGTCCCGCCGACTCCCCCGGCAGAACCCACCCCGTCTCCACCCCCACCGGTCCCCCGACCGGCCATGCACCCGACGCGGCCCCCCGCGGTCGGTTTCCCCTCGAACACCACGGTGCCTGCAGGACTGCAAGTTCCATGACATTTTGGACGCGTCGTTTGCGCAAGATTCGTGCAAGCACTCGGCGTGCCGATCGCCAGGAGGGCGGACATTGCAGTCACGAGCCTCATGCGTCACAGAATGCCGGCGCAATTCTGCGGGAAGCCCCCGGCGTCGAGGCGGTCCACCTATGGTTGACGAGACCGGTCGTTCGGACGGGGGGTCGTCCGCGTGAACTTCCGGTTGCGGGGGCCCGGTTCGCCGGGAAGATGGTCCAGACAACCAGCAGATTTGCCTCCAGGGGGGTGGCCCAGTGGTGCGTGACGTCGACGGGAGCAGGGGTCCGTTCGTCCTGAACATCAGGATGAGCCGTCGAGTCGTGCCCTTTGCCACGATGCTGCTGCTGCTCGCGCTGCTCCCGTTCCTCGCAGGCAGCTCACCCCAGTCGCCGCGGACCGCGGTGCAGCTCGCCGCCGGCCAACCCGCCGTGCAGAACGCCGTCGGCGTCATCGGCGAGGTGCGCCAGCAGGTCGCCGACCTGGCCGCGACAGGCACGCCCACCGCCGCCATGGCGCCCGCCGACTCCGCGTTCGCCAACGCTGTCGGCGGCGGCCTCTTCATGTTCCCCGCGATCAGCCTGGCGCCGGCCACTGCCGAGGCGATCGCAGCACCGATCGTCGGCGGACCGCTCTTCATCCACCCCGTGCCGGGCGGCGAGACGTCCTCCTTCGGCCCGCGCATGCACCCCGTGCTGGGTCGCCCCATGTTCCACACGGGCATCGACCTCGCCGCCACGTGCGGCACCCCGATCCACGCGGCGGCCGACGGCACCGTCATCTACGCCCGGGTCTCCAACTCGTGGGGCGGACGCACGATCATCGAGCACACACCGACGCTCAAGACGGCATACGGCCACCAGTCCAAGTTCCTCGTGACCGAGGGCGAGCAGGTCAAGCAGGGCCAGGTCATCGGCCTCGTCGGCACGACCGGATGGTCCACCGGGTGCCACCTGCACTTCGACGTCATCGTCAACGACCGCTACGTCGACCCGGCCCCCTACCTGGGCTTCCCGCCGTCAGCGACCTCTTCCGTGCCGTATGCCGTCGTCCCCCACCTGGTCATCGACCAGGGTGGCCGCGTCGTCAAGACCGTCGAGGACGGCGACGTGCCGATCCCCGAGGCCTCCGTCGTCCCCTCGACCCCGGCCGCCACGATCACGCCGCCGCCATCGTCCTCGCCGAGCCAGACGCCGCCGCCGGCCGCGACGTCCCACCCGACCCAGACGTCGACTCCGCCCCCGACCACCACGCCCCCGACCACCACGCCCCCGACCACCACGCCGCCGACCACCACGCCGCCGACCACCACGCCGCCGACCACCACGCCGCCGACCACCACGCCGCCGCCGACGACGACCACCACGCCGCCGGGAACGACAACGACACCGCCGACCACCACGACCTCGCCGCCGGCCACGACAACGACACCGCCGGCCACCACGACCACGCCGCCGGCCACGACCGAGCCGCCCACGACGACGACGCCTCCGACGACACCGGCGGCCCCTGTCGACCCGCCGGCGGCGACGACGCCTGCAGCCGACCCGCCTCCGGCACCGGCACCGGTCGACCCGCCACCGGCGCCCGCAACTGCTGACCCTGCGCCTGCAGTGCCTGCAGACCCGGCGCCTGCGCCCGCACCCCAACCTCCGCCGGCAGTTGCTCCGTCGGTGGCACGAGTCGCCCCCGCGGACCCCGCGCCCGCACCGGCCCCGAGCGACCCGCCTCCGGCCACGACCCAGGCTGCTGCGCCCGCCCCTGACTCGGCCACAGGCCCGGCGCCCACCGCGCCCCCGGCTCCGACGAGCTCCATCGCCTGATCGGCACCCGGTTCCGCGACCGCGGGACCAGGTGGGTCCGATGACCAGAGCGGCTGAAGTCCTCACGATTCGAGCACGCTCGGCGCGCTGGGATGCCGCACGGCCGCGGGAGCCGATAGGTTTTCGGGATGGACGACGTGAGAACCGACGCCGCGGCGACGAGCGATCGGACCCCCGACGAGCCCCGTGACCCGATGGTCGTCATCGAGGGTGTCAACAAGCACTTCGGCGACCTGCACGTGCTGCGCGACATCAACCTGACGGTCGGTAAGGGCGAGGTCGTCGTCGTGCTCGGCCCGTCCGGCTCGGGCAAGTCGACGCTGTGCCGGGCCATCAACCGCCTCGAGACCATCGAGGCCGGCACGATCTCGATCGACGGCAAGACCCTGCCCGAGGAGGGGAAGCCCCTGGCGCAGCTGCGTGCCGACGTCGGCATGGTGTTCCAGTCCTTCAACCTCTTCGCCCACAAGACGATCCGCGACAACGTGACCCTCGGTCCGATCAAGGTGCGCAAGAAGTCCAAGTCCGAAGCCGACACCCTGGCCGGCGACCTGCTCAAGCGGGTCGGCGTCGAGGCCCAGGCCGACAAGTACCCCGCGCAGCTCTCCGGCGGTCAGCAGCAGCGTGTGGCCATCGCGCGCTCGCTCGCGATGGGGCCCAAGGTCATGCTCTTCGACGAGCCGACGTCGGCCCTCGACCCCGAGATGGTCAACGAGGTGCTCGACGTCATGGTCGGCCTCGCCAAGGAGGGCATGACGATGATCGTCGTGACCCACGAGATGGGCTTCGCCCGCAAGGCCGCCGACCGCGTGGTGTTCATGGCCGACGGCCAGATCGTCGAGGTCGGCACTCCGCAGGAGTTCTTCACCAACCCCAAGAGCGATCGCGCCAAGGACTTCCTCGGCAAGATCCTCACCCACTGAACCAGCTGACGAGAGCGGCACGCAGGACCGCGTGCCGTGAGCAACCCACCAGGGAGGAACCCCAATGAAGGCACGACGACTCGGAATCGTCGCGGCGGCTGCGACGCTGGCCCTCACGCTCGCCGCGTGTGGATCCGGCCAGCCCAGCGGCGGCAGCGGCGGCACCGGCGGAGGCGGCGGTGGCGGCCTCAAGATCGGCATCAAGTTCGACCAGCCCGGCATGGGCCTCAAGAAGGGCAACGAGTACAGCGGCTTCGACGTCGAGGTCGCCAAGTACGTCGCCAAGCAGCTCGGCACGTCCGAGGACAACATCACGTGGGTGCAGGCGCCGAGCGCCCAGCGTGAGACGCTCATCCAGACCGGTCAGGTGGACTTCGTCGTCGCGACCTACTCCATCACCGACGCCCGCAAGCAGAAGGTCAGCTTCGCCGGCCCCTACTTCATCGCTGGCCAGGACCTCCTGGTACGAGCCGACGACAGCTCGATCACCGGCCCCGACAGCCTCACCGGCAAGAAGCTGTGCTCGGTGACCGGCTCGACCTCCGCCCAGAAGGTCAAGGACAAGTACCCCGGCGTGCAGCTGCAGGAGTTCGGCACCTACTCCGAGTGCCTGCCCGCGCTGCAGACCGGTGGCGTCGACGCCCTGACGACCGACGACACCATCCTCGCGGGCTACGCCGCGCAGGAGCAGTACAAGGGCAAGTTCAAGGTCGTCGGCAAGCCGTTCTCCACGGAGAACTACGGCATCGGTCTCAAGAAGGGTGACACGGCCCAGTGCACCAAGATCACCGACGCCATCAAGAAGATGATCAGCGACGGCTCATGGCAGAAGGCGCTCGACGCCAACCTGGGGCCGGCCGGCTACAAGCCGGGCACGGGCAACCCGCCCACCCCCGCCGCCTGCTCCTGATCGCTCGCCTCGCGGGGGCCGCGACGCCACTCGGCGCCGCGGCCCCCGCAGGCCAGATCCCTTGTGCGTGAAGGAGGGACATGCTCGACATCCTCGCGAAGTACGACATCCTCGCCGCCTTCTGGATGACCATCAGGCTGACGTTCTTCTCCGCGATCGGTGCCCTCGTCATCGGCACGGTCCTGGCGATCATGCGCGTCTCGCCGGTCGCCGTGCTGCGCCGGCTCGGTGCGTTCTACGTCAACATCGTCCGCAACACCCCCTTGACCCTCATCGTGTTCTTCTCCCTCGCGGGTGTGGGCATCGTGCTGCAGATCAACCTGGTCGACCCGAACTCATCGACCTCCCTGCGCGACAACGCGATCCGGTGGGCGATGGTGGCCCTCGCGGTCTACCACGCGGCGTTCGTCTGTGAGGCGCTGCGCAGTGGGTTCAACACGGTTCCGCTCGGTCAGGCCGAGGCGGCCCGGTCGATCGGCCTGACGTTCGGCCAGAGCCTTCGCGAGGTGATCCTGCCGCAGGCGTTCCGAGGTGCGATCGCACCGCTCGGCTCGGTCCTCATCGCCCTCACCAAGAACACCACCGTGGCCTCGGTCATCGGCGTCGCGGAGGCATCAGCCCTGATGAAGGTCATCATCGAGAACGAGACGGCGAGCGTCGCCGTGTTCCTCGTGTTCGCCCTCGGCTTCGTCATCCTGACGCTGCCCGTCGGCCTCCTCTTCACGTCGCTGTCGCGCCGCCTGGCGGTGAAGCGATGAGCGCCCAGAACGTCCTGTTCGACGCGCCCGGCCCCCGGGCACGTCGCCGCCACGCGATCCTCACGGCCTTCGGCTTCGTGCTCTTCGCGGCGACGCTTGCCGCCGTGCTGTGGAAGCTCAACGCCCAGGGACAGCTGACGGCTGCTCTCTGGCAGCCGCTGATCGACCCCGAGGTCTGGACCGCGTACGTCATTCCCGGTCTCATCAACACGATCAAGGCGGCCGCCGTCTCGATCGTGTCGGCGATGGCGTTCGGCATCCTCTTCGGCATGGGCCGTCTCTCGCAGAACGGGCCCATCCGGTGGGTCAGCGGCATCGTCGTGGAGTTCTTCCGCGCCGTGCCCGTGCTGCTGATGATGTACTTCCTGTTCCAGCTGTTCGCGTTCAACAACATCTTCGTGGCCAGCCTGAACTCGTTCATGGCGGTCGTGATCGCCCTGACGCTCTACAACGGCTCGGTCATCGCCGAGCTGGTGCGCTCCGGCGTCTACGGGCTGCCCAAGGGGCAGTCCGAGGCCGGCCTGTCCATCGGGCTCACGGCGTCCCAGACGCTGCGTTCGATCCAGCTCCCGCAGGCGCTGACGGCGATGCTGCCGGCGCTCGTGAGCCAGATCGTCGTCATCCTCAAGGACAGCGCCCTCGGTGCCGCCATCACCTATCCCGAGCTGCTCCAGAGCATGCGCGACATGGGCACCGCCTTCGCCACGGTCATCCCCGCGTACATCCTCGCTGCCGTCATCTTCATCGCGATCAACTTCGGGTTGACGGTCGTCGCAGGACGCGTCGAGCGTCGCCTCAACCGTCGCGGTCGCGGCCCACGCAAGGCAGGGCCGGTCACCGGCGTGGCCGGTCCCGGCACGGTCGACGCGCCGACCGACGGTATCGGTGGCCGCGGGGTCTACACGGGCGACGCGACGAACCGATGACCAGGCACCGCCCCTGACGGCAAGGAGAAGGGCCCCGACACCAGTGGTGTCGGGGCCCTTCTCGTCTGTGCTCCCCCGATTGGACTCGAACCAATAACCTGCCGGTTAACAGCCGGCTGCTCTGCCAATTGAGCTACAGGGGAATGCTGCTGCGCAACCATAGCAAAGCATCTGCGGCGACAAGAAATCGGGTTCGGCGGGTCGCGCGGAGGCCCTCGGGAGCAGGTTCCGGAAGCGCTCCTCGGCGCGTCAGAGACCTACTTCGGAGCGCAGGCGAGCGAGCCGCTCGGCCGCCTCGGCCGCCACGCGCGGGTCGCTCAGGTCGACACCCTTGCCGGGGATCGTCTGCTCGACCAGCGCTCCGGTGGCGAGGTCCTGCCGGATGACGACCCTCACGGTGCGCCGGTTCGGGGCGCGGAACTCGTCGGAGAGCACGACGCTCGCCTGGAGGCGCTCACGGAGCGTCTGCTGCACCAGCGACGGTTCGCGCAGGCGCCACTGGGCGGCGGGTGCCCGGTCGGCCCAGGTCACGGTGAGCAGCGAGCTCTCGCCCTGCCAGGTGCCGGTCTCGGCCTCGTGCCAGGGCCGGCGCCAGGCGAGCGCACCGTCGGCGCCGACAAACGCGAGGTGGTGCGTCGTGGCGACGACGTGCCCGTCGGTCAGGTCGTCGCGGGCCCAGGCGAGCACCGACTCGGCGCCGTCGAGCGGCACCGCAGAGCGGACGTCGGCGGGCAGTGGGGGCCGGCGGCGTCGTTCGAACAGCGGCATCAGCCCATCCCTGCCTTGATCGCGGCGAGCTCGCGCTGGAGCGTCTGGAGCTGGATGCCGAGCTCCCTCGTGCGCTCTGGCTCAGGGCTCTCGGCATGGTCGAGGCGCCGCATCTCGCTCATCGCGTCGGCGATGCGACGCGTGAGGGCGATGGTGCGGACGCGGTCGAACAGCTCGTCGACGTAGCGCGAGGTCGGCAGGCCGGTGTTGGGGTCCATGCGCGTCGGCAGCGTGTCGACCGCCAGCTCGCTCACGAGGCCCGCCACGGGCGACGGGGCGGCCTCGGTGACGGCGGAGGTCCAGGCTCGGGCGTTGGCCTTGTCGCCGTCGTGGTGCGCGATGCGCACACCGTCGAACACGGCACGGTGAGCGGGCGCCGAGAAGGCGTCGGGCGTGAGCAGGTCTATGGCGCCGGCCTTGAAGACGGTGGGGAACTGCAGCAGCACCTGGAGCAGCTGCCGCTCAGCCAGCACGACCGGGTCTCGCCGGTCGGGCACCGGCAGGCCCGGGCCGGACTCCCCCACCAGCGGCTCGACGGCCTCGTCGCGGCCGCCACGCCCGGGCTGGGCCCGGGGGCCGTCGTCGACCTTGATCTTGCCGGCCCGTGCCACCTCCGAGGCGACCTGCTCGACGTCGAGACCGAGCATGCCCGACACCTCGCGGGCGTACTCCGGCTGGAGCGAACGGTCGCGGATGGAGGCGACGATCGGGGCCACGGCCCGGACGGCCTGGATGCGGCCCTCTGCCGTGCCGAGGTCGAAGCGCTTGATCGTGGTGCGGGCGGCGAACTCGAACATCGGCACGGCGTCCTCGATGAGCGCCTGGACGGCGGGGTCACCACCGGCCTGGCGCAGCTCGCACGGGTCCTTGCCCGACTTCTCCACGGCGACGAAGGACTGTGACGTCCACTTCTCGTCGTCGGCGAACGCCCGCATCGCGGCCTTCTGGCCGGCGGCGTCGCCGTCGAAGGTGAAGATCACCTTCGCCGGGGCCAGGCCGGCCTCGTCGCGCATGAGGCGACGCAGCAGCTTGATGTGCTCGGCACCGAAGGCCGTGCCACACGTCGCGACGGCGGTCTCGACCCCGGCGAGGTGGCAGGCCATGACGTCGGTGTAGCCCTCGACGACCACGGCCTGCCGCCCCTGCGAGATCTTCTTCTTCGCGAGGTCGAGGCCGTAGAGCACCGTCGACTTCTTGTAGATCGGCGTCTCGGACGTGTTGAGGTACTTCGCCTCGATGCGGTCGTCGTCGAAGATGCGGCGCGCGCCGAACCCGACGGTGTCGCCCGTGATGTCGCGGATCGGCCACACCAGCCGACCGCGGAACCTGTCGTAGAGGCCGCGGGCGCCACGTCCGGCGAGCCCGCCGGTCACGAGCTCGTCGTCGGTGAAGCCCTTGGCTCGCAGGTGGCGCACCAGGTCTTCGCCGCCGCGCGGGGCGAAGCCGATGCCGAACTGCTTGACGTGGGTGCCGTTGAAGTCGCGGGCGCGCAGGAAGTCGCGCCCCTGGCGGGCCGGGCCCCGGTCGTTGAGCAGGAGGTCGGTGTAGTACTCCTCGGCAACGCGGTGGGCCTCGATCAGCCGGCTGCGTCGCCCGAGGCCCTCCTCGCGCGGGCGTTGCCCGTCCTCGTAGCGCAGCTCCATGCCGAGCTTCTGCGCGAGCCGCTCGACGGCCTCGGAGAAGGTCAGGTGGTCGACCTTCTGCACGAAGGAGATGACGTCGCCGCCCTCCTGGCAGCCGAAGCAGTGCCAGGCACCCACGGCAGGACGGATGTTGAACGAGGGCGTCTTCTCGTCGTGGAAGGGGCACAGGCCCTTGAGCGAGCCGGGCCCGGCGGAGCGCAGCGTCACGTGCTCGCGCACGACGTCCTCGATGGACGACCGCGCCTTGACCGCCGCGATGTCCTCGCTGTTGATCAGCCCCGCCATCTGCCTCCTGTCGCTGCCCGTGATCCTAGTTCGTCGCCACCCCGGTGCCTGTCAGCGGCACCACTGGCTGTGGAGGGCGAGGGCTCGCACGTCGGTCAGGGAGGCGACCTGGTCGACGACGACGCGCTGCCGCTCGCCGTCGTCGGCCGCTGCGTCGTGGTCCGCCCGGAAGGCTGCGTCGAGGCACTCGTCGGGCCGGGCGGCATACGCCTCCACGAGGTCGCGCACGACCTCGCGCTGCCCTGACATCACCGAGAGACGTTCGTCGGTGGTCATGACGAAGTGGTTGGCGATGGCCTTGAGCACGGAGCACTCGGCCCGCGTGTCGTCGGGCACCACCAGGTCGGCCTCGAACCTGCACAGCTGCCCCGGACCGTGCCGCTCCCGGGTCGCTCGCTCGACCACCGACACGAAGTGCCCGATGAGGCGGCTCGTCATGTCCTTGAGCCGTGCGAGGTCGCCGCGCGAGCCGTCGTATGCCGTGGGCAGCGCCTCGGAGGCCGTGAGACGCTCCAGCGCCGCACCGAGCGCGTCGGCGCCGAGGTCGGGCGCGTAGGTGCGTCCCGCGACGTCGAGGACGTCGGTCAGGTCGCGAGACTCGAGGATGCGCGGGTCGATCCACCCTGACGCGATGGCGTCCTCGACGTCGTGGACGGAGTAGGCGACGTCGTCGGACCAGTCCATGACCTCCGCCTCGAGGCAGCGCCGACGTGCGACAGCACCGTCGCGGATCCATTCGAAGACAGTGAGATCCGAGGGATACACACCGAACTTGCCTGTCTCGTAGGGTCCGTCGCCGCGCGCCCATGGATACTTCGTCGTGGCATCGAGGCTCGCCCGAGTGAGGTTGAGGCCGGCCGGGGTGCCGTCAGGGTGCGCGCGCTTCGCCTCGAGGCGGGTCAGGATGCGCAGCGTCTGTGCATTGCCCTCGAACCCGCCGATGCCAGAGGCGATCTCGTCGAGCACCGTCTCGCCGTTGTGCCCGAAGGGCGGGTGGCCCAGGTCGTGGGAGAGGCACGCGGTGTCGACGACGTCGGCGTTGCACCCGAGCGCCGCCCCGAACTCGCGCCCGATCTGGGCGACCTCGAGCGAGTGGGTGAGTCGGTTGCGCACGAAGTCGTCGTGACCGGGGGCGAGCACCTGCGTCTTGGCCGCGAGCCGGCGCAGCGCCGACGAGTGGACGACCCGGGCCCGGTCTCGCGCGAAGTCGTCGCGGTCGGCCCGTTTCTGGGCAGGGTCCTCCGCGACCCAGCGCTCACGGTCTCGACCCTCGTAGCCCACGAGGCGACTCTAAGGTGCCCACGCTCTCGTCATGGTGATGCCCGTCCGTGCGACGGGTCAGAAACCCCGTGGCACCCGTCGCAGCACCGGAGCACACTGGCGGGGTGGGGCGGGCGCGGCCCGTCCCCGAGAGGCAGGAGTGCATCATGGCCGACAAGTCGCCCAGGTCCCACATGACCACCGGCTCGAAGTCGATCAAGGAGAAGCGTGCCGAGAAGCACGCCAAGGCCGACCAGAAGGGCTCGCACCACGAGTTCCTCCCGCCCAAGGGCAAGCGCTGAGGGGCAGCGTCAGCCGAGCTCGTCGCGGACCCGGCGCACCCAGGCGGGCTCGACGCCGTAGCGCTGGGTCTTGATGAGGCGCCCGTGCACGCAGTCGTCGACGAGCTCGGCCATCCGCTTGTCACGGGTGGCCTCCTGCTTTGCCGTGACCACCCAGTTGGTCGCCACCTTGCGGTATGACGGCGTCGCGGCGTCCCAGAACGCCGACGCACGTGCATCGGCGCGTAGCTGGGCCTCGTAGGCATCGGGCCAGGTGCGCTCCCTGTTCTCGTACGCGTAGATGCCCGAGCGGTCCTCGCGCCGCTTCTCGAACGCGGCGACCCCCGCTGGGTGCATGCGCCCGGCCGCCGTCAGCTCGGCCACGGCGTTGATGTTGATCGTGCTCCAGTTGCTGCCCGACTTGCGCGGCGTCCACCGCTGGCGCACGGTGTCCTCGTCGATGCGCTGCGCGACGGAGTCGATCCACCCGAAGCACAACGCCTCGCGCACGGCCTCGGCCCACTGGAGGCCGCGCGGCTCGACGTGCTTCTTGTTGAGGCCTATCCACAGCTCGGTGGCGCTGTCGTGGTGGGCCTCGAGCCAGGCCCGGAAGTCGTCGGCATCGTCGAAGAAGGTCGCCGGCCGCTCGGCGGATCCACCCTGTCGCATGCCCCGATCCTGCCAGCCACCGCCGACGCTGGGAGGATCACTTCTGTGACCGACCGCCTCGTCCTCGCCGCCACCAACAACGCGCACTGGTGCGACGCCGTGGCCCGCTCGCACGGTGTCAGGTGCACGACCGACGGCGACGCGTGGACCGCCGCGACCCGCACGCCGCCCTACTACCCCGACGCCGTCACCCTGTCCCCCACCGTCGGCGAGTACGACGTGCTGGCCCGCGTCGACGACTCCGACGGCTGCTCGGTCAAGGACTCGTGGTCGCGGCTCGACCTGGCGATCGAGGACTTCGCCCGGCTCGTCGTCGGCGAGTGGGTCTGGCTGGACCCGTCCGTGCCGGTCAGCGCCCCACCAGGGGTGTCATGGCGCCGCGTCTCCACCCCTGAGGCGATGGCCGCGTGGGCGCGCGCGTGGGCGAGCGACCCGGAGACGGAGGCCATCCTGCGGCCCGCGCTCCTGCACGAGCCCGGAGTGCACGTCCTCGCCGGCCACGACACCGATGCGGCGGACGCCCCGGTCGTCGCGGGGGCCGTCGTGAACCTGACCGGCGAGGTCGCGGGTCTCGGCAACGTGTTCGCGCGCGGCGCCGACCCGGAGCGGGCGTGGGCAGCGGCCGCAGTCGCCGCGAGGACGGTCACCGGTGGCATACCTCTGGTCGGCTGGGAGGCGGGGGCGAGCGTCGACGCCGCCGTGGCAGCGGGCTGCGAACGGCTCGGGCCGCTCAGCGTCTGGCTGAAGTGAGCGTCAGCCGCCGCTGACCGACAGCTCGGCCTCGGCAATCGTGCGCCGGTGCTCCTCGGAGAGCTCGCGCGACTCGAGCCAGCGGTCGGGCAGTGCCACCGTGCGTGACGAGCCTGCACGACCGCGTTGTCCTTCCGCCGCCTCCCCGGGCCACGGGGCGTCGGGGTCGAGCGTCGCGAGCAGCGCGTCCAGGGCAGCCATCGAGTCGACGAGGGCGAGCGAGTTGCGGATCGTCGACCCGGCCGGGAATCCCTTGAGATACCAGGCGATGTGCTTGCGGATGTCGCGGCAGGCGCGCTCCTCCTCGCCGTAGAAGTCGATGAGGTATGCCGTGTGCGTGCGCAGCGTGTCGGCGACCTCCCCGAGGGTGGGGGTCACGCGTGCCGAGGTGCCGGCGAAGGCGGCCGCGAGGTCGGTGAAGAGCCACGGGCGACCCAGACAGCCGCGGCCGACGACGACACCGTCGCAGCCGGTCTCGCGCACCATCCGGATGGCGTCCTCGGCCGACCAGATGTCACCGTTGCCTAGCACGGGCACCGAGGTGACGGTCTGCTTGAGCTGCTTGATCGCGGCCCAGTCGGCCGTGCCCGAGTAGGCCTGCGACGCCGTACGGCCATGCAGCGCAACCGCGGCCACGCCCTCGGCCTCAGCGGTGAGCCCGGCGTCGAGGAAGGTCAGGTGCTCGTCGTCGATGCCCTTGCGCATCTTGACCGTGACGGGGATGTCGCGCTTGGCGCCCTCCTCGACGACGGCGCCGACGATCGCCCTGAAGAGGTCCTTCTTCCACGGCAGGGCCGAGCCGCCGCCCTTGCGGGTGACCTTCGGGACCGGGCAGCCGAAGTTGAGGTCGATGTGGTCGGCGCGGTCCTCGGTGACGAGCATGCGGGCGGCGGCGCGGGCCGTCGCCGGGTCGACGCTGTAGAGCTGGATCGAGCGAGGGTTCTCGTCGGGGTCGTGCTCGATGAGTCGCATCGACTCGGGCGTGCGCTCGACGAGCGCACGGCTCGTGATCATCTCACTGACGTAGAGGCTCGTCGCACCGGACGCCCGGCCGCCCGACGCGAGGGCAGAGCCCTCCTGGCCGTACTCGCGGCACAGCCGGCGGAAGGCCCGGTTGGTGATGCCCGCCATCGGGGCGAGGACGACCGGCGACTCGATGACGTGGCGTCCGATGCGAAGCGGCGGCAGCACGGCTCCGGTGTCGGTGGTGGGGGTCAGCACGTCGGTCACGGGCCCGATTCTCCCCGATCAGGCCCCTGGCGCCGAATCGGCGACCTCCGCCGCGAAGCGCAGCAGGGCGGCGGCGAAGGCCTCGGGCTGGTCGAGGTTGGACAGGTGGCTCGCCCTGGGGATCGTCTCGACGCGTGCCGTCGGGCACGCCCTGAGGTAGGCGCGGGTGCCGATCCGGAACTGGTCGTACTGCCCGTTGAGCAGGAGCACCGGGCAGCGGACGCCGTGGAGCATCGACGGCCGGCAATGGGTCATCACCTCGCGCCAGGCCGCGGGCGTCGGGTCGAACCAGTAGCCGCCGGCGATGACCGGGTCGATGCGGTCGGGCGGGTAGAGACGGTGGAGCACGCGGTCGTTGACGCGCGTCATCCTGGCCGGACCCAGACGGTCCGTCAGCGCGGCCACGGCGCGGTAGACCGCCGCCCCCGGGCCCGTCGGCGTCGCGCTCGAACCGGCCAGCACGAGACCCGCGAGCGTGTCGGGACGGGCAGCGGCATACGCCATCGCGGCGTAGCCGCCGAGCGAGTGACCGACGAGCACGACGGGGTCACCGTGCACCGACGCCGACTCCACGGCCTCGCCGATCACCTCGACGCAGCGGTCCATCGTGAAGGACTCACCGGCGCGGACGCCGTGGCCCGGCAGGTCGACGAGGGTGAGGCCGACGTGGCCGCGAAGCAGCGGCAGCTGGGGCGCCCACTGCGTGCTCGACAGGCGAGAGCCGTGCACGAGGACCAGGTGAGCGGGCACACGGTGAGGATGCCACGATGGCCCGGTGACCCACCTCATCCGCGCCACCGACCTCGCCCACGAGATCGAGGACGTCGTCGTCCTCGACGTGCGCTGGGCGCTCACGACGGCGAACACGCCGGCCGGTCGGCAGGACTACGCGGCCGGGCACGTGCCCGGCGCGTTCTTCGTCGACCTCGACGCCGAGCTCGCTGCGCCGGCCGGCGGGGGTGGCCGCCACCCGCTCCCCGACCCCGCCGTGGTCCAGGCGCTCCTGAGACGGGCGGGCATCACCGAGCACAGCCGGGTCGTCGCCTACGACGGCAAGGACTCGTATGCCGCCGCCCGGGCCTGGTGGGTGCTGCGCTGGCTGGGCGTGCGCGACGTCCGCGTTCTCGACGGGGGTTGGGCCGCCTGGGTCGCCGCCGGGCTGCCGGTCTCGACCGACGAGCCGGTGGACCGGCACGGCGACGTGGTCGTGAGCCCGGGGCAGCTGCCGACGCTGGACGCCTCAGCCGCCGCGGCGCTCGCCCGTGACGGGCTTCTGCTCGACGCACGAGCCCCCGAGCGGTATGCCGGCGAGAGCGAGCCGATCGACCCTGTCGCGGGCCACGTGCCGGGCGCCGTCAACAGCCCGACGACCGAGTGGGTGACCGCCGACGGGACGTTCCGCCGCGACCTGGCGGAGCACTGGGCGCACGTGACGGACGGGGTCGACCCGGGCAACGGGCAGGTCGGGGTCTACTGCGGCTCGGGTGTCACCGCGGCCCACCAGATGCTGGCCCTCGCCGAGCTCGGCGTCGACACGGTGCTCTACCCCGGCTCGTGGAGCGAGTGGATCCGCGACCCGTCCCGCCCCGTCGCCACGGGCCGCACCCCCGGCTGATCACCCCCCACCCCATCGAGAAAGCAATCCGTCCGATCACGATCGGACGTGCTTTCTCGATGGGGTGGGGGGCGGCCGGATTGCTTTCTCGATGGCGTCAGACTGAGCGGTCGACGCGTCGGCTCATCGTGCGCAGCGCCCGCTCGGCCGCGGTGCGAACCGAGTCCTCGGGATCGTCTGCCGCCTCGTGCAGGGCGGGTGCGTGCTCGGCCTCGCCCACCACGCCGAGCACACGAGCCGCGGCCTCCCGGACCCGCGCGGTGTCGTCGCCGACGACGAGCCGTGCGCACGCCTCCCCGGCGTCGCCGACCTCCCACCGGGCGGCGACCTTGGCGCACATCTCGCGCACCCGCCACGCCGGATCACCCAGTCCTGCAACGACATCGGCGCCGCAGCGGTCTTCCCAGACGTAGAGAAGGGTGCGCGCCGCCCAGACCCGCGACCAGTAGAGCGTGTCGAGGTCGAGGCGATCGGGCGAGCCCCAGCCGTGCACAGCGCGGCCGCCGACCCACCCGATGTCGGGCCCTTCTGGATCGCCCCACTCGGCGCGCCCCGTGAGCAGGTCGGCGCACCAACGCGTCAGCACGTCGTCGCCGAGCGCATCGGCCGCGGCCCGCGCGCGCTCACCCGGCGTCGCGCGAAGGATCGCGTCCGAGACCATGTGCGCAGTATGGCGCCTGTCCCCGACCCCGGACGCACGTATGCCGCCCGCCCAGATGGGCGGACGGCATACGTCAGCGGTGCGTGCGGGAGCTCAGCAGCCGACGAGGCGCTGGGCGAGGTAGCCCTCGACCTGGTCGAGGGCGATGCGCTCCTGCGCCATGGAGTCGCGCTCGCGGATCGTCACCGCGTGGTCGTCGAGCGTGTCGAAGTCGACGGTGATGCAGAACGGGGTGCCGATCTCGTCCTGACGGCGGTAGCGCTTGCCGATGGCGCCGGCGTCGTCGAAGTCGATGTTCCAGTGCCTGCGCAGCGTGGCTGCGAGGTCGCGGGCCTTGGGCGAGAGGTCGGCGTTGCGCGACAGCGGGAGCACCGCGGCCTTGACCGGCGAGAGGCGCGGGTCGAGGCGCAGCACGACGCGCTTGTCGACGCCGCCCTTGGTGTTGGGCGCCTCGTCCTCGGCGTACGCGTCGACGAGGAACGTCATGAGCGAACGCGACAGACCGGCCGCGGGCTCGATGACGTACGGGGTGTACTTCTCGCCGGTCTGCTGGTCGAAGTAGACGAGGTCGGTGCCGGAGTGCTTGCTGTGCGTCGACAGGTCGAAGTCGGTGCGGTTGGCGATGCCCTCGAGCTCGCCCCACTCGGAGCCGGCGAACCTGAAGCGGTACTCGATGTCGACGGTGCGCTTGGAGTAGTGCGACAGCTTGTCGGCGGGGTGCTCGAAGTGGCGCAGGTTGTCGGGGTTGATGCCGAGGTCGACGTACCAGCGGGTGCGCTCGTCGAGCCAGTACTGGAGCCACTGCTCGTCCTCGCCCGGCTTGACGAAGAACTCCATCTCCATCTGCTCGAACTCACGCGTGCGGAAGATGAAGTTGCCCGGCGTGATCTCGTTGCGGAAGCTCTTGCCGGTCTGGGCGATGCCGAACGGCGGCTTGCGGCGCGAGGCCTGCATGACGTTGAGGAAGTTGACGAAGATGCCCTGCGCCGTCTCGGGGCGCAGGTAGTGCAGGCCCGACTCGTCCTCGATGACGCCCAGGTGCGTCTTGAGCATCATCTGGAAGTCGCGGGGCTCGGTCCACTGGCCCTTGGTGCCGCAGTCGGGGCACACGATCTCGCTCATCGGGATCGAGTCGGGGTCCTCGATGCCCTTCTTCTCCGCGAGCGCTTCCTGCAGGTGGTCCTGGCGGCGGCGCTTGTGGCAGTTGAGGCACTCGACGAGCGGGTCGGTGAACGTGCCTACGTGACCGGAGGCGACCCAGGTCTCACGGGGCAGGATGATCGAGGAGTCGAGGCCGACGACGTCGTCGCGGCTGGTGACCATGGACTTCCACCACTGGCGGCGGATGTTCTCCTTGAGCTCGACGCCGAGGGGGCCGTAGTCCCACGCAGACCGGGTGCCTCCGTAGATCTCACCGCTCGGAAAGACGAAGCCCCTGCGCTTGCAGAGGCTGACGACGGTGTCCACGATGGATGTCTGCTTGGCCATGCGGGACAGGTTATCGGGCCGGTGCCAGAGCATTTACCACGTGTCCTGCGTATGCCGTCGCGTCCCCTACGCTCGTCAGGTGTCCTTGAGCTTCCGTTCCCGTGTCGAGCACGCTTCGGCCCCCTGGGTCGAGCGGATGAACGCCGTGCCGCGCCCCGTGTCGTTCGGCGTCCTCGTCGCGCTCCTCGCCGTCGGCATCCTCGTCCCGCGCCCCTGGGCCGGCGTCGCCTTCCTCGTGGTGGCGGCCTTCGTGGGCTGGCTCCTCTTCCTCACCTGGCAGAGGCTGACGCTGCCGGAGCGCCTGATGCGGGCAGCCGTGCTCGTGCTGACGCTGGCGGTGGCCGTGGTCAGGATCGTTCCCACCCGTTGACCACGGCTTCTTCGATTTTGACAATCATTCTCATTTTGGGTGAGGATGGTCCTCGTGACCCCTCCCCTCCCACGCCCACGCCGGTCCCTGAGGGCTCCCGTCGCGATCGCAGCCCTCGCGACGACCGCCACGCTCGCCCTGGGCGCCTGTAGCGCACAGACCACGGCGGGCGGGCCCGACTCCCCCATCGTCACCTCGTTCTACCCGATCCAGTTCGCGACCCAGCAGGTCGTCGGGAGCACCGCCCACGTCACGGTGCTGACCCGCCCCGGCGCCGAGCCGCACGACCTCGAGCTCGCACCCCAGGACATCGGCGGCATGACGAAGGCGCGGCTCGTCGTCTACGCCGACGGCTTCCAGCCGGCGGTCGACGAGGCGGTGGGGCTCGTCGACAGCGCCAAGGTGCTCGACGTGGCCGACGCCGCCAAGCTCGTGCCGGCCAGCACCGAGGGGCACGAGGGCGAGTCGGCGGAGGACCACGATGACCATTCCGCCCACGCGCACGGCGCCGACGACCCCCACTTCTGGCTCGACCCGTCCCGCTACGCCGCCGTCGCCCAGGCGATCAGCGCCCGCCTGTCGACAGACGACCCGACCAAGGCGTCGACCTACGCGCGCAACACCGCCGTCTTCGTCGAGAAGCTGTCGCAGCTCGACGACGAGATGCGGGTCGGCCTGGCACAGTGCCGCACCAAGCAGCTCGTCACCAGCCACGGGGCCTTCGGCTACCTGGCCACGCGCTACGGCCTGCACCAGAAGGGCATCACCGGGATCTCACCGGAGGCCGAGCCGAGCGCCACCGCCCTCAAGGCAGTCTCCGACCTCGTCTCGTCCGCGGGCGTCACGACGATCTACCAGGAGACCCTCGTCGAGCCGCAGTTCGCCCAGACGGTCGCCGGGTCGACCGGGGCCCAGGTGGCGACGCTCGACCCGATCGAGGGGATCACCTCTGCGACCGCCGGCTCCGACTACTTCGAGGTCATGCGCAGCAACCTCGTGACCCTTCGCGAAGGGCAGGGGTGCTCATGAGGTCCGCGCCACTCGTGCCCCGTGACCCTGACGCCACTGACGCCGTCGTGACCCTGCGCGGCGCCGGCTTCGGCTACGGCGACCGGCCCGTGCTCACCGACGTCGACCTGACGATCCGCAGCGGCGAGATCGTGGCGATCGTCGGACCCAACGGCTCCGGCAAGTCGACCCTGATGAAGGGCGTGCTCGGCCTCAATGAGAGGACGGGGGGCTCCGTCAGCCTCTTCGGGGTCGACAGCAGCGAGTTCCACGACCGCGCGCGCGTCGGCTACGTGCCCCAGCGGCATACGTTGTCGGCCTCCGTGCGCGCGACGGCCGCCGAGATCGTGTCGACAGGACGCCTGGCCCGCATCGGCTGGCTCGGGCGACTGCGTGCCACCGACCGACAGGTCGTGGCGCGGTCGCTCGACCTCGTCGGCCTCGCCGACCGGGCCACCACCGAGGTCAGCACCCTGTCGGGCGGTCAGCAGCGGCGCGTCCTCATCGCTCGTGCCCTCGCCGCCGAGCCGGACGTCCTGATCATGGACGAGCCGACTGCCGGGGTCGACGCCGCCAGCCAGCACGTCCTCGCCGACGTGCTCGCGCGGCTCGTCGAGCGCGACGTCACCATGGTGATCGTCACGCACGAGCTCGGGGCGCTCGAGCGGCTGCTCACCCGCATCGTCGTGGTCGATGCCGGACGCATCCGTTTCGACGGCACCCCGCAGGAGTACGCCCACGCCCGCGACCACGTGCACCACGACCACGACAGCCACCACCACGACCACGAGCTCGACGGGCACGTGTCGCTGGCCCACGGGCCTCTCGACCTGAACCACCCCGAAAGGCGGCGGCCATGACCGACCTCCTCACCGTCGACTTCATGCAGCGCGCGCTGATTGCCGCGCTCCTCGTCGGCACGGTCGCCCCGATGGTAGGGATCTTCCTCGTCCAGCGGCGCCTGTCGCTCATCGGCGACGGCATGGGGCACGTCGCGCTCGCCGGCGTCGCCATCGGCCTCGTGACCGGCACGGCACCGGTGCTCACCGCTCTCGTGGCAGCGCTCGTCGCGGCCGTCGTCATCGAGCTGCTTCGCACGAGGGGACGCACCAACGGCGACGTCGCGCTCGCCGTCATCTTCTACGGCGGCATCGCCGGCGGCGTCGTCATCATCAGCAAGTCGCCCGACGGCACCCCCGCGAACCTCATGAAGTACCTCTTCGGGTCGATCCTCACCACGCAGCGCTCCGACCTCTACCTCTTCGCCGGTCTCGCCCTGCTCATCGCCGTGACCACCTGGGTGCTGCGACCCCGTCTCTTCGCCGTCGCCAACGACGAGGAGTACGCGCGTGCCGTCGGCATCCCGGTGCTCCCGCTCAACATCGTGCTGGCCGTGCTCACGGCGACCACCGTGGTCGTGGCCATGCGAGTGGTCGGCCTGCTGCTCATCAGCGCGCTGATGATCGTGCCCAACGCCGCGAGCCAGCTCGTCGCGCGGTCGTTCAGCAGCGGGCTGCGCTGGGCCATCGGGTTCGGCCTCGTGTCGTCCGTCGGCGGCGTCGCCCTCTCCTACCCGCTCAACACGCCGTCCGGCGGCACGATCGTGCTGCTCGCCGTCGGCCTCTTCGTCGCGACGGCAGTGGTCACCGGCGTGACGGCCCGCCTCGGCGGCAGACGGCACGACGTCGCCGAGCGCCACGAGCACGAGCACGGCACGGAGTGCGGCCACCCGGCCGTGCCGCACGGCGACCACATCGACTACGTGCACGACGGCCATCTCCACGCGGCGCACGAGGGTCACTACGACGAGCACGGCGCTCATCACCACGAGGACAGCCTCGCCGGCCGCGTCGGCGCAGGCTCCTCCGAGACCGCACCGACGACGGGAGCGAGACCATGACGGACCGTGCCAGCGGCACCACGCGCCGACCGACTCGTCAGCAGGCCGCCGTGGCAGACCTGCTCGAGAGGTCCGACGACTTCACCTCCGCCCAGACGGTGCATGCCCGCCTGCGTGAGGCGGGCGCCGGCGTGGGCCTCGCGACCGTCTACCGCACCCTCCAGGCCATGGTCGACGCCGGCACCGTCGACGTGCTTCGCACCGACGACGGCGAGGCCGTCTACCGGGCGTGCTCGACGCACCACCACCACCACCTCGTCTGCCGGGCGTGCGGGCGCACCGTCGAGGTCGAGGGCCCCACTGTCGAGCGGTGGGCCGACACGATCGCCGAGCACCACGGCTTCAGCGACGTGACGCACACCCTCGAGATCTTCGGCACCTGCGCCGACTGCGCCACCGTCGGAAACTGAGCACTCGACGAGACGAGCTACCGCCGTCGAGTGCCCAATTCCCTACCGTCTGAAGGGGAGCCCCCGGCGGCGTACCAGTCGAGTGCCCAGTTCCCGACGTCGGAAAGTGGGCACTCGACCTGAATCCCAGTCGAGTGCTCAGTTTCCTACGTGGCTGTGGGGGTGTCGACCGCGCCGCCGTAGCGACGGTCGCGGGCGACGTACTCCTCGATGGCGGCCCAGAGGTCGCGTCGGTCGTAGTCGGGCCAGAGCCGGTTCTGGAAGACCATCTCCGCATAGGCCGACTGCCACAGCAGGAAGTTGGACGTGCGCTGCTCGCCCGACGAGCGGACGAAGAGGTCGACGTCGGGCATCGTCGGCTCGTCGAGGTACTTCTTGATCGTCTTCTCGTCGACGGACCCGGGCCGCAGGCGACCACCCTTGACGTCCTGGGCGATTCGCTGGACGGCGTCGGCGATCTCGGCGCGTCCGCCGTAGTTGACGCAGAAGTAGAGCGTCAGCCCGGTGTTGTGCTGCGTCAGTTCCTGGGCGACCTCGAGCTCCTTGATGACCGACCGCCAGAGCCGCGGGGTGCGGCCGACCCACCGCATGCGCACCCCCCACTCGTGCAGCTGGTCACGCCGGCGCCGGATGACGTCGCGGTTGAAACCCATGAGAAAGCGGACCTCCTCGGGTGAGCGCCGCCAGTTCTCGGTGGAGAACGCGTACGCCGACAGGTGGGTCACCCCGACGTCGACGGCACCTGCCACGACGTCGAGCAGGGACGCCTCCCCAGCCTCGTGTCCCTTGGTGCGCGGCAGCCCCCGCTGGTTGGCCCACCTCCCGTTACCGTCCATGACGATTGCCACGTGCTTCGGCAGCAGCTCGCTCGGGATCGTGGGCGGCGTGGCACCGGATGGGTGCGGGAATGGCTTGGCGTACATGGGTCTCCGGATCGGTGAGGTCGGGTTCGCTTGTGGCTCAGGCCCGCTCGACGAGGCGCAGCGAACGCAGCCCGCGCTCGATGTGCCACTGGAGGAAGGCGGAGACCATGCCGTTGCCCTGACGACGATGCCGTTCGTCGCTCGCGTCGGCAACCTCCCAGTCACCCGCCAGCAGCGAGGCGAGCAGCTCGAAGGTCTCGGGTGCCGGAGCGCTCGAGCCGGGCGGACGGCATACGGAGCAGACGGCGCCGCCGGACTGCACGTTGAAGGCGCGTTGAGGACCCGGCGCGCCGCAGCGCGCGCAGTCGACGAAGCTGGGCGCCCAGCCCGCGACGGCGAGCGAGCGCAGCAGGTAGGCGTCGAGCACGAGGCCCGGGTCGTGGGCGCGCTCGGCGAGCGACCGCAGGGCGCCGGCGAGCAGGAGGTACTGCTGGGTCTGCGGTTCGTGCTCCTCGGTCAGCTGCAGCGCGGTCTCGAGCATCGAGGTCGCGCACGTGTAGGCGGTGTAGTCGCGGGCGATCGCGTCGCCGTAGGGCGCGAGGGTCTCGACCTGGGTGACCGTGTCGAGGTTGCGGCCCTCGTAGCACTGCACGTCGATGACCATGCCGGGCTCGAGACGCGAGCCGAAGCGCGACTTCGTGCGCCGCACGCCCTTGGCGACCGCACGCACCCGGCCGCGGGTGCGCGTGAGCATCGTGATGATGCGGTCGGCCTCGCCCAGCTTGTGGGTGCGCAGGACGATCGCCTCGTCACGGTAGAGGGGCATGACGCCATTCTCCCCCGCCACCCGGCCGGTGCCGCACCGCACGCGCCGGTCCGCGTCAAGTGCCCGAACTCGCACCACGGAGTCGAACACCCGTTCGAGGTTTCGGGTTATCGTGGGGGCATGGACCTCGCTCTCCAGGGTTCGCTGCTCGACCTCACCGACGCGATGACGCTCCGTGCCGTCGGCACCGGCCTCACCCGGCACCACCTCGCGCGCGGCGCGTGGGTCGACGTCAGGCCCGGCTGGCTCGCCGCCGGCGACGAGCTCTTCTCGGCTCTGCTTCGCGACGTTCCCTGGCACGCGGAGCGCAGGCAGATGTACGACTCCGTCGTCGACGTGCCGCGCCTCACGAAGTTCTACGCAGGCGACGAGCGGCTGCCCCACCCGATGCTCGATGACGCCCGCGATGCCCTCAGCGCCCACTACGCCGCCGAGCTCGGCGAGCCCTTCGTCACCGCCGGCCTCTGCCTCTACCGCGACGGCCGCGACAGCGTCGCCTGGCACGGAGACCGCATCGGCCGCTCACGCGACAGCGACACGATGATCGCCATCCTGTCGCTCGGCTCGGCCCGCACCCTCGCGCTGCGCCCACGCGACGGCGGCACCATCCCGGGTTCGACGACAAAGAGCTTGCGCTACCCCCTCGGGCATGGTGACCTCGTGGTGATGGGTGGCTCGTGCCAGCGCACGTGGGACCATGCGGTCCCCAAGACGTCAGAGCCGATGGGGCCACGCATCTCCGTGCAGTTCCGTGTCGCAGGCGTCCGCTGACCAAGGAGATCCCGTATGCCGTCCAGCCGCCCAGGTGGCCCCCTGCCCTACCTCGACCACCTCGCGGCCGACTCGGCACGGTTCCGTGCCGCCCTCGAGCACGCTCCGGCCGACGCACGCGTGCCCACCTGCCCCGACTGGGACGCCGACGACCTGCTGTGGCACCTCGCGGAGGTGCAGTGGTTCTGGGGTGAGATCGCCGAGCGCGGCCTCACCGACCCCGCCGACCTCGACGCGATGAATGCGAGCCGCGAGGAGCGACCGGCCGACCGCGCCGGGCTGCTCGACCGCTACGACCGCTCGAGCGAGCGGCTCCACGGCGTCCTGGCCGGCCTGACCCCGGAGACTCCGCTGTGGATGTGGGCCGACGACAAGAGCGCCKGCTACATCGGCCGACGCCAGGCCCACGAGGCGTTGATCCACCGGCTCGACGCCGAGCTGACGGTGGGCGACCGCACCCCGCTCGACTGCCGACTGGCTGCCGACGGCGTCGACGAGGCGCTGCGGATCATGCGTGGCTACGAGCCCGAGCCGGGCCTCACGCACGAGCCCACGGGTCCCGCCGTCACGATCGCGACCGTCGACGCCATGCACGCCTGGACCGTCACGCCGGTGCGCATCACCGGCACCGACGCGGACGGCGACGTCATCGACACCGAACGCTTCCTCGTGGTCGACGGACCCGACGACGCGGCTGTTGCCGAGATCTGCGGGTCCGCCGCCGACCTCGACTGCTGGCTCTGGAACCGTCCCGCCGACGGCGAGATCACGCGCGAGGGCGACGCTGCGTCTCTCGCTGCCGTCGACGCGGTGCTCCGCGGCTCGATCGACTGAGGTCGGCACCTGGTGCAGCGCCGTGTGTGCACCAGCCGGGGCCAGAGTCCGTGCGAGCACACACGCGAACCCGGCTGTTCGGTGCCGCCGCGACGACGGGTCCTACCCGCCGACGTAGGCGGCGAGGTGCTCGCCCGTGAGGGTGGAGCGGGCGGCGACGAGGTCTGCCGGGGTGCCCTCGAAGACCACCGTGCCACCGTCGTGGCCGGCGCCGGGGCCGAGGTCGATGATCCAGTCGGCGTGCGCCATGACGGCCTGGTGGTGCTCGATGACGATGACCGACTTGCCGGAGTCGACGAGCCGGTCAAGCAGGCCCAGCAGCTGCTCGACGTCGGCGAGATGCAGGCCTGTCGTCGGCTCGTCGAGGATGTAGGTGCCGCCCTTCTCGCCCAGGTGCGTGGCGAGCTTCAGCCGCTGGCGCTCCCCGCCGGAGAGCGTCGTGAGCGGCTGGCCGAGGCTGAGGTAGCCGAGTCCCACGTCCTCGAGGCGCCCGAGGATCGTCGCCGCGGCGGGGACCTTGGCCTCGCCGTCGCTGAAGAAGGCGTGCGCCTCGGAGACGGGCATCGCGAGCACCTCGGCGATGTTCTTGCCGCCGAGCTCGTACTCGAGCACAGCCGCCTGGAACCGTCGGCCCTCGCAGTCCTCGCAGGGCGACTCGACGGTGGCCATCACCCCGAGCTCGGTGAAGATCACGCCGGCCCCGTTGCAGGTCGGGCACGCCCCCTCGGAGTTCGAGCTGAAGAGCGCCGGCTTGACGCCGTTCGCCTTGGCGAAGGCCTTGCGGATCGGCTCGAGCAGGTCGGTGTAGGTCGCGGGGTTGCTGCGGCGTGAGCCCTTGATCGCGGCCTGGTCGACCGTGACGACACCCTCGCGACCCTGGACGGACCCACGCACGAGCGAGCTCTTGCCCGAGCCCGCGACACCCGTCAGCACGACGAGCACACCGAGCGGGATGTCGACATCGACGTCACGCAGGTTGTTGGTGTCGGCGCCGCGCACCTCGAGGGTGCCGGAGGGCGAACGGAACGCCGACTTCAGGGTGGCCCGGTCGTCGAGGTGCCTGCCCGTGACGGTGTCGCTGGAGCGCAGACCGTCGACCGTGCCCTCGAAGACGATCTGGCCGCCGCCGGTGCCGGCCTGCGGCCCGAGGTCGACGACGTGGTCGGCGATGGCGATCGTCTCGGGCTTGTGCTCCACCACGAGGACGGTGTTGCCCTTGTCGCGCAGCCGCAGGAGCAGCCCGTTCATCTGGGCGATGTCGTGCGGGTGAAGCCCGATCGTCGGCTCGTCGAACACGTAGGTGACGTCGGTGAGCGAGCTGCCGAGGTGGCGGATCATCTTGGTGCGCTGGGCTTCTCCACCCGACAGCGTGCCGGCGGGCCGCTCGAGCGAGAGGTAGCCGAGCCCGATCTCGACGAACGAGTCGAGGCTGTGGCGCAGCGAGGTGAGCAGCGGCGCCACCGACGGCTCGTCGAGCTCGCGCAGCCACTGGGCGAGGTCGCTGATCTGCATCGAGCACAGGTCGGCGATGCTCTTGCCGGAGATCTTGGACGAGCGCGCCTCGGGCGTGAGGCGGGTGCCCTCGCACTCGGGACAGGACTGGAAGGTCACCGCCCGCTCGACGAAACGCCGCACGTGCGGCTGCATGGCCTCGGGGTCCTTGGAGAGCATCGACTTCTGAATGCGCGGGATGATCCCCTCGAACGTGAGGTTCACGCCCTCGACCTTGATCTTGGTCGGCTCGGAGTAGAGCATCGTGTCGAGCTGCTTCTTGGTGAACTTCTCGATCGGGGTGCCCATCGGCAGGCCGACGCCCTCGAAGAGCCGGCCGTACCACCCGTCCATCGAGTAGCCGGGGACGGTGAGCGCACCCTCGCTCAGCGACTTCGACGCGTCGTAGAGGGCCGTGCGGTCGATGTCGCTGACGTGGCCCATACCCTCGCACCGCGGGCACATGCCGCCGAGGTAGACGGCCTCGCGGACGACGGCCTTCGCCACCCGGCCGCCCTTGTCGGTCGACATGACGCCGCTCGCCTTGCGGGTGGGCACGTTGAAGGAGTACGCCGTGGGCGGGCCGACGTGCGGCTTCCCGAGCCGGCTGTAGAGGATGCGCAGCATCGCGTTGGCATCCGTGGCCGTGCCCACGGTCGAACGCGGGTTGGCACCCATGCGCTCCTGGTCCACGATGATGGCGGTCGTCAGCCCCTCGAGCACGTCGACGTCGGGACGGGCGAGGTTCGGCATGAAGCCCTGCACGAAGGCGCTGTAGGTCTCGTTGATCATCCGCTGGGAGTCTGCGGCGATGGTGTCGAACACGAGCGAGCTCTTGCCCGACCCCGACACGCCCGTGAACACGGTCAGCCGGCGCTTCGGGATCTCGACGCTGACGTCCTTGAGGTTGTTCTCGCGCGCGCCCTGGACGCGGATCAGGTCGTGGCTGTCGGCGACGTGGCGCTCGGACGTCGCGGTGGCAGAACTGCTGGCCTTGCTCATCGTGTCTCCATCGTCAGGTGTACGCGTCAAAGGTCTCGTGGGTCGCGCGACTGTCACACCAGCCAGCGGCCGTCACGCATGAGGTCGCGCCCGGTGAGCTCGTCGGCCTCACGCCAGGCCTGCACCCGCCGCGGCGAGATGCGGAACCAACGGTACGGCGTGGTCAGCTGCCGCGGGTCGAACCCGGTGCGCGTGGCGAACCGGTCGCCCTCCTGCTGGCCCAGCTCGCCGATCTCGAGCACCTCGACGTCGCCCTCCACCAGCGTCACGTCCCGCGTCTCGCCCAGCGCCAGACGAACCGTGCGCGTGGCCGCCAGGTTGCGACCGGTCGGGCTGTCGGCCGGCGTGGAGACCAGCACTGCCCTGCCGTCCCAGTCGAAGGAGAGTGGCACGAGGTGGGGGGTGCCGTCGGCCGAGGCGGTGGCGACCCAGAGGTCGACGTCGTCGGCGAGCCGGGCCTCGGTGTCTCGTCGGCGTTGGGCGCGTGGGCGCGGATCGTCGGTCACGTTCACTCCACGGGGTCGGTGCGTGCTCGGTCTTGGACGCTCTGGGTCACGCTAGCCGCGGCGTCGGAAAGTGAGCACTCGACGTTGGCGGCGGCCGTCGGAAAGTGGGCACTCGACGTCGGCACGCGACGTCGGGCGCGGGCGTCGGAAAGTGGGCACCCGACGAGAATGTGGCGCACCCTCCTCGGTGACGGTCTCCGACCCGGCCAGTCGAGAGGTCAGGCGCGGGCCCGGCGGCGGGGGCGCGGCAGGGAGGAGTGGACGGTCGCGGCGAGGGCGACCGCAACCGGCACGAAGGCGAAGAGGTAGCGGGAGCGACCCTGCAGCAGGAGCGTGAACGCCGCGATGCCGAGCACCGTGACCGCCATCAACAGGGTCTCTCGCCGGTAGGGCGCACGCAGCAACCCGAAGCCCGCGACGAGCAGCACCGCCAGCCACACGGCCTGTGTCACGTCTGCCCGCAACGGGTACCACGACCCGTGGAAACCGTTGAGCTCGTGGACGACTCCTGTGAGGCCTGTCGCCGGCGCGAGTGTGCCGGCGAGCGAGTCGGGTCCCTCGCCCCAGGCCCAGAACAGCCCGTCGCCCCAGTTCCACGCAGCCTTGTTGCCGTAGAAGGCCAGCGTGCCGCCGAGGCCGCGCTCGGCCCAGCGGTCACCGAGGAAGCCAGCGGCATACGCCCTCATCTGCTCCGGGTCACGGCCGGTCACGGCATCGACCATCTCGCGCGAGTAGGCCCCGTAGTTGACGACGCCACCGGGGGTGCGCTGCTCGTCGGCGCCGAGGGCCACCCACCAGAGGATCGGCGGTGTGGCCGTCGGGTCGATGCGCGACGACTCGACGCCCGAGACCGTCGTGGCCGCAGCCGACAGACCCACCCCGACGCCGACGAACGCCACCATCGAGAGGGCACACGCCGCGATGACTCCGGCGCGCCGGACGGGCTGCAGGTCGTGGTCGAAGATCGCCACCACCGCCGTCAGGACGCCGGCGATGGCGACGACCACGGGTGTCGTCTTGATCGTGTAGGCGACCGCGATGCTGACGACGGCCAGCGCCCACAGCGCGACGCGCGCCGTCCGAGGACCGGGGGCCAGGGCCTTGACGGCCAGTGCCACGCCGCCCATGACGAAGGGCATGGCGTAGAAGTCGGTGTAGGGCACGGCGAGCCACGGGCTCGTGCCGACGAGCACGAGGGTCGTCAGCTGGGCGGCGAAGGCCGGGCCCCGGCTGGCGACGCGCACGACGAGCAGGTGGACGGCATACAGGGTCACGGCGACGCAGACGGCGTTGAGCGGCACGAGAATGGCGTCGGGTGACAGCGAGAAGGCTTGTCCGACAGCGACGCCCACGCGGTCGATCGCCAGCAGCGGCACGTTGTTGGGGTAGAGGGACAGGTAGTCGTATTCGCCGCTGCCCAGGGGGCGCCCGGCCTGCAGGGCCCTCGCCATGTCCATGATCACGCGCGCGTCCCAGCCGTAGCGGTAGCCGGTCATCAGTCCCATCGCCCCCGCGACCGCTCCCCCACCGACGGCTGTCACAACGGGCAGCCAACGGTTCTTCGCCCAGGCCGGCACCCGCACCAGGACGGCCAGCGCCAGCAGGGCGAGAGTCACGGCGACGACCACCAGGGGCCGGTGGGCCACGTTGACCGCTCGCGGCGCGACGAGCCCGACGGAGGCTACGGCGACGAGCGACACCCCGGTCAGCCTGAGCAGGGCTCGGCCGACCGGGGTGTCCATGGTGCGTGACGCTACCTCAGCCGGCGACGCCGTCGGCGGCGGCCTCGTCGGCGACGCGGTCGCGGTGGGCCCGGTTGCACGCGGACACGACGGCCTTGAGCGAGGCGGTGACGATGGACGAGTCGACGCCGACGCCCCAGAGGACGCGCGGACCGATGGCGCACTCGACGTATGCCGCAGCGCGCGCGTCGCCACCCGCAGACAGGGCGTGCTCCGCATAGTCGAGGACACGCATGTCGGGAGCGCCCTCGATCGTCATGAAGGCGTCGAGGAAGGCCGCGATCGGACCGTTGCCCCGGCCCTTGACGGTGACCGGCTCGCCCTCGTCGGTGATCGTCGCCTCGATGGTCGAGTCGCCGTCGACCGTCGAGTCGGTGACGACGTTGACGAGCTCGAAACGCCCCCATGGCCTGGCCGGGTTCGGGAGGTACTCGTCCTGGAAGCGCGCCCACAGCTCGGCGGGGGCCACCTCACCACCGTCCTGGTCGACGCCGCGCTGGACGACGCCGGAGAACTCGATCTGGAGCCGGCGCGGCAGGTCCATCTGGTGCTCGGACTTCATGATGTAGGAGACGCCGCCCTTGCCCGACTGGCTGTTGACGCGGACGACCGCCTCGTAGGAGCGGCCGAGGTCGTGCGGGTCGACGGGCAGGTAGGGAACGCCCCAGACGAGGTCGTCGACGCTCGTTCCCTTGTCCTTTGCCTCGACCTCCATCGCCTCGAAGCCCTTCTTGATGGCGTCCTGGTGCGAGCCGCTGAAGGCGGTGAAGACGAGGTCCCCGCCGTAGGGGTGACGCTCGCCGACGGGCAGCTGGTTGCAGTACTCGACGGTGCGGCGGATCTCGTCGATGTCGCTGAAGTCGATCTGCGGGTCGACCCCCTGGCTGAACAGGTTCATCCCGAGCGTCACGAGGTCGACGTTGCCGGTGCGCTCGCCGTTGCCGAAGAGGCACCCCTCGATGCGGTCGGCCCCGGCGAGGTAGCCGAGCTCGGCCGCTGCCACGCCCGTGCCGCGGTCGTTGTGCGGGTGGAGGCTGACGACGAGCGACTCGCGCCGGTCGAGGTTGCGCACCATCCACTCGATCGAGTCGGCGTAGACGTTCGGGGTGATCATCTCGACGGTAGCGGGAAGGTTGACGATCATCTTGTGGTCGGGCGTGGGGTCGATGACGTCGATGACCGCGTTGCAGATGCGCATCGCGAAGTCGAGCTCCGTGCCGGTGTACGACTCGGGCGAGTACTCGTAGTAGATCGCCGTGTCGGGGATCGTCTCCTCGAGCTTCTTGATCAGCCGCGCGCCCTGCACGGCGATGTCGATGATGCCGTCCTGGTCGAGCCCGAACACGACGCGACGCTGCAGGATCGAGGTCGAGTTGTAGAAGTGGACGATCGCCTCCCTGGCGCCGCGGATCGCGTCGAAGGTGCGCTCGATGAGGTGGTCGCGGCACTGTGTCAGCACCTGGATCGTCACGTCGTCGGGGATGTGTCCCCCGTCGATGAGCTCGCGGCAGAAGTCGAAGTCGGTCTGGCTCGCCGAGGGGAAGCCGATTTCGATCTCCTTGTAGCCCATCTTCACGAGCAGCTGGAACATGCGCAGCTTGCGCTCGGAGTTCATCGGGTCGATGAGGGCCTGGTTGCCGTCGCGGAGGTCGACCGCGCACCAGCGTGGCGCCTGCGCGATGCGCTTGGTCGGCCACGTGCGGTCGGGCAGGTCGAACGGGATCTGCTCGTGGAACGGGACGTACTTCTGGAACGGCATTCCCGACGTCTGCTGGGGGTGGATCATCGCGCACTCTCTCTCGTCTGCGTTTCGCTCGGTGTCCGGCCGGACACGGGAAACTCCGCGACGAGGAGGGCCGGGATCAGGCCTCGTCGCGGCAGAGAAGGAGGAGGCTCACCGCACGCACGGCTTCACCGTATGCCGGAGGGCTCGCCCACGTCCACAGGCTGGGCCGGGACGCCCGGATCCTGAGATCGGATCCGGGCGTCCCCTGCCGCGTGGCGGTTCTGTGGCCGCCCCGGCTCAGCCCTGCCCGGCCGCAGCCGCCTGCGCGACACCCTGGGACGTGCCCGAACCGTGGGGGTCCCCGCCGAGGAGGACCATGCCGTTGGCGGCGACCCCGATCAGGGTCACCGCGACCACGGCCGCGACCACCAGGCCCCTGCGGTGGGCGTTGGGCGCCGGTGCCGTGCCACCGTCGTCGACGGGGTCGAGGTCGTCGGTGCCGGCCTGCGAGCGGAGCGACAGCGCGAAGGCGACAGCCGCGGCCTCGAGCGCGGCGCAGGCCAGGTCGCTCATCCCGAGCGCCTCCGGCACCCCGGGCTCGGGTCCCAGGGGCAGGCCGACGCTCCTCGAGACGGCCCAGAGCACGATCGGTCCCGCTGCGACGACCGCGGACAGCGCCCACACGAGACGCCCCGGCCGCACCAGCACGGCGGCCGCTGCGAGGAGCTGGGCAACCGCGAGGGCGATGAAGAACACGCCGGCCGCGGCCCACTCGGTCAGGTGCTGGGGCACGACCGCGACGTGGATCACGGCAGAGCCCAGGAGCGTGCCCACGAGCCCGAGGACCCGGATGTCCAGGACCGGGCCGAGAGAGCGTCGCGTCGCGGTGACCCGGAGCCGGCCGCCACGCATGGCGACCATCCAGCCGACGACGAGGACGTTGGTGAGGAGCACGATGGCAGCGCCGTAGCCGACCGCGCGAGCCTGCAGCCAGAAGCTGTCGGACTGGAGGCGCGCGATGCAGTCGACCCCGCACGTGGTGCTCATCGCGCCCATGTGTTCGACGAGGCCCGACTGCAGCCGGAAGTCGACGGCGGCGCTGACGAGCAGGTGCGCAGCGCCGACCAGGGAGGCCGCGAGGGCGACGAGCCACGCCGACGCGACGACGGCCCGGGCACCGCGGAGCACCGGTCCGAAGCGTCGCTTGGCCAGTGTGAGGGCGGCGAGCACCGCCACGACGTAGAGCGGCGTCATCACCGCCGACTCGCGCAGCCACGTCGCGAAGGGCTCCCCTGTGCGTTCGATCGCGCCGACCGCGCCGCGCAGCGAGATCACCCAGAACCCGTCCGCGAAGGCCAGGACCACGGCGAGCGAGATGACGGTGCCCCACGGGACGGCGAACGAAGGCGCACCGGCAGGGCCGGGCGCCGACGAGGAGTCCAGCGCCGGCGACGGCACGGGCGATGGCGCCGGCCGCGTCAGTGGGCGCTGGACGTGAGCCCTGAAGGAGTGGATGGGTTGGACGGAACGAGTCGCCATTGGGACCAGCCTCGTGTCTGCAGTGAAAGAGTAAGTGCGTCAAGGCGATCGGGGTGGCCACCGCACTGGGGATGGCCACCCACGGTCGGTGGTCCGGGCTAGGTGATCTCCCAGCCGAACATCATGGCGTGGTCCTCGTGCGCCAGGTTGTGGCAGTGCGCGACGTACGGGCCGTGGAAGTCGCGGAACCCGCGGTAGACGATCACGGACTCGCTCGGGTCGAGAGCCACGAGGTCCTCGCGCGACACGTCCTCCGGGTGGCCCGCGTCGGCCTTGAGCGACACGTCCTTGCCGTTGCGCATGACCGTCCGGTGCTCCTCCATGTGCAGGTGGAAGGGATGGACCCACCCACCTCCGCCGTTGCGGATCTCCCACAGGTTGAAGCTGTTCTTCGGCTGGGACGCCAGCGGCGTCTTGCCCGCCGGGTTCTTCAGGCTGGTGGACACCGTGGCCGGCTC
>NZ_JBFTLB010000010.1:0-138690 GCF_056396225.1 Terrabacter sp. 05T424 | reverse complement strand
CCACGGCGCCGGCATCCTGGCGAATGTCGCCTCCGAGATGAACCGACGACCCCGCAAACGCCACCAGTGGGCCACCCCCGCCGAGCAGCTCGAGCGGCTACTGTCCGACAACGACATCAACGGTGTTGCACCCACCGCCTGAATCCGCCCGTCGGGAACTGAGCACTCGACTGGCGGGTGGCGTCGGGAACTGAGCACTCGACTGGCGGGTGGCGTCGGGAACTGAGCACTCGACTGGTGGGTGGCGTCGTCTCAGTAGCCGGGCGGGGGGCGCAGTCCCTGGTCGCGCAGCTCCAGCAGGGCGAGCTGGCGGATCACGTCGTGGTCCCCTCGGCGCCAGGCTCCGGCCGGGTCGTCCGACACCTTCGCGAGAGCGCTCATCGACTGGCTCGCCATGGCCCGGAGCGCAAACAGGTCGAGGTCCTCGCCGGCGTCGATGAAGCGTTGTGAACGGGTTGCGTTGCGCACGAAGCGAACCCGAACCCAGAGCCACACCACGAGCACCACCAGGATCGGGATGAGGGCGGTCGCGAGACCGAGTCCGACCGCGAGCGTCTCGACGGTGCCGGCCATCGACGTGCCAGCGCGTTCGAGCGTGGTGCCCGACCCCGCAGCCTGCGTCAGCCACGTCCTCAGCTGGTCGCCGACGAGCGGGATCTGGCCGGCCTGGTCGCCGGCTCCGGTGAGGGCGCCGTTGACGGACCTGCCCGCCGACGTGATCGAGTCGGCGGGCCCCTGCAGGGCCTGCACCGTGTCGTGGACCTGACGGCCGGCGTACACCCAGATGCCGATCCACAGGAGCATCAGGACGTCGGCCAGGATCTGCCGCGTGCGGCGGGCGAGACTGTCTGCGTAGACCTTCACGGTCCCATGGTGGCGAAGAACGGCATCAGCAGCACCATGAGGAGCACGACGGCGAGCGGGCCGGCGACAAGACAGGCCAGCAGGAAGCCCTGCGCGAACGGACGCACCCGCACGATCGCGGTCCCTGCCGCCGCCACGGCGAAGACCGTGCCGACGAAGGCGCCCTGACGCCGGGTCGGCGTGTGCCCCGGTGAGTCCGCCAGGGTCGCCTGCCCGGATTCGCGGGTCCGGGGTCGCCCAGCACCGGCCGGGGCCGTCGGCCACGTGTAGTGCTCGTTCGGTGGCGGGGCGGTCACCGTCGACTCCTCGCTGCTCGGCGGCCGCCAGGGGCCGGGTGGACACACCGTGGCAGAGACGGCATACCGTCCGGGCGGACTTGCCCGAGCACGTGACCTGGGCGTGACGGCCGTGGATACAGTTGGCTCGCGGCCCCGAGAGGGACCCTTGTCCGCCTCGGCAACGGCGCCGGGCGGCGACAGCCCGGAAGGAAGTGCAACAGCATGAAGGTCGGCATCCCCCGCGAGGTCAAGAACCACGAGTACCGCGTGGCCATCACCCCGTCCGGCGTGCACGAGCTCACCGACCACGGGCACGAGGTGTTCGTCGAGAAGGACGCCGGCGTCGGATCGCAGATCAGCGACGAGGCCTACGTCGCGGCGGGCGCACGCATCATCGGCTCGGCCGACGACGTCTGGGGCGAGGCCGACATGGTGCTCAAGGTCAAGGAGCCCGTGGCCGAGGAGTACCACCGCATGCGAGAGGGCCTGACCCTCTTCACCTACCTGCACCTCGCGGCCGACAAGCCCCTCACCGAAGAGCTCGTCAAGCGCAAGGTCACGGGCATCGCGTACGAGACCGTGCAGCTGACCTCGGGCGCGCTGCCGCTCCTCTACCCGATGTCCGAGGTGGCCGGCTGCCTGGCACCCCAGGTCGGCGCGCACGCCCTCATGCGCGCCCAGGGCGGGCGAGGCGTGCTCATGGGAGGCGTCGGTGGCGTCGCGAACGCCAAGATCGTCATCCTCGGCGCGGGCGTGTCAGGCCAGAACGCCGCCAACATCGCGCTCGGCATGGGCGCTGACGTGACGCTGCTCGACACCGACCTCGACAAGCTGCGCATGTCGTTCTGGCGCTACGACAACCAGGTCCACGGGCTCGCCTCGTCGAAGCTGACGGTCCAGGAGCAGGTGCTGCAGGCCGACATGGTCATCGGCGCAGTGCTCATCCCCGGCGCGGCGGCGCCCAAGCTCGTCTCCAACGAGCTGGTGTCGCAGATGAAGCCGGGCTCCGTGCTCGTCGACATCGCCATCGACCAGGGTGGGTGCTTCGAGGACAGCCACGCGACGACGCACGCCGACCCGACCTACATGGTGCACAGCTCGGTCTTCTACTGCGTCGCCAACATGCCGGGTGCCGTGCCCAACACCTCGACGTACGCCCTGACGAACTCGACGCTCCCGTATGCCGTCAAGCTCGCCAACCAGGGGTGGCGCGACGCCCTGCGCAGCGACCACGCGCTCGGCCTCGGTCTCAACACCCACGACGGCCACGTGACCTACGGCGGGGTCGCGGAGGCACACGGCATGTCGGCGATCAGCCTCGACGAGGCGCTGTCCTGACCCAGCCGGTTGCCACCGAGCCACCCGCGGCACGGGTCACGCGTCTCGAGCGCGACGTCCGCGGGTGGCTCGACCACGTCCGGGTGGAGAAGGGCGCCTCGGACAACACGCTGAAGTCCTACGCGCGCGACCTCCGTGGCTACTGCACGTTCATGGCCGCCAAGGGCATCGACGACGCCGGCCTGGTCGCCGAGGCCGACGTCGCCGACTTCCTCGCCTCGCTGCGCGAGCGTGGCCTCGCCGCCTCCTCGGCGGCCCGCACCCTCGTGGCCGTGCGCGGCTTCCACCGCTTCCTCGCTCTCGAGGGCGAGGTGGCCGGTGACCCTGCCGCCAACGTCGCCCCGCCCAAACCGCCCGCACGCCTTCCGAAGGCCATCCCCGTCGACGCCGTCGAGCGGCTCCTCGCGGCCGCATCGGTCGGCGACACGCCCGAGTCGCTCCGTGACCGTGCGCTGCTCGAAGTGCTGTATGGCATCGGCGCGCGCATCAGCGAGGCCGTCGGCCTCGACGTCGACGACCTCGAGAGCGCGGATCCCTCCGACCCGCGGGCAGGCGCGCCCGCGGGCGGGGGAGTCGGCTCCGTCCGGCTGCACGGCAAGGGCGGCAAGGAGCGAGTCGTCCCGGTCGGGCATTACGCGCTCGAGGCCGTGACGGCATACCTGGTGAGGGGCCGTCCGGCCCTCGCCACGCACGGAAAGGGGGGTCCGGCGCTCTTCCTCAACCAGCGCGGGGCCCGGCTCTCACGCCAGTCCGCATGGGCGATCATCCAACGTGCGGCCACCCGCGCGGACCTCGAGCACGTCTCACCGCACACGCTGCGCCATTCCTTCGCCACCCACCTGCTCGACGGAGGCGCCGACGTGCGCGTCGTGCAGGAGCTGCTCGGGCACGCTTCGGTGACCACGACGCAGATCTACACGATGGTCTCCGTGCACCGACTCCGCGAGGTGTATGCGGGCGCCCACCCCCGTGCCCGCTGATAGGGTCACACGTGATCAGCGAGAGGCTGACCGCAGCATCCCAGGGGCAACGCCGAGCGGAGTGGAACACCCGGTGAACGAGGAGTCACAGCAGAGCATGCAGTCCGTGCCGTCCGAAGACCCCGCTCCGCCTCGTCACCCCACCCTCAGCTCCGTCCCCGTCCCCGTCGCCCAGCTCCCCGGCACCGAATCGGCCGGCTCCGGCGCGATCGGCCCCACCGGGCGTCCGCTGCCCGACTTCGCCAACCCGGCGCCGCTCTCGAGCCACGGTCCGGCGCGCATCATCGCCATGTGCAACCAGAAGGGCGGCGTCGGCAAGACCACGACGACGATCAACCTCGGTGCGGCGCTGGCCGAGCTGGGGCGCAAGGTGCTCGTCATCGACTTCGACCCGCAGGGTGCCCTGTCGGTCGGCCTGGGCGTCAACGCCCAAGAGCTCGACACGACGATCTACAACCTCCTCATCGAGCGTGGCCACGAGATCCACGACGTCATCCAGCCGACCCGCACGGCCAACCTCGACCTCGTGCCGGCCAACATCGACCTGTCGGCGGCCGAGGTGCAGCTCGTCGGAGAGGTCGCACGCGAGCAGATCCTGGCCCGTGTGCTGCGACCCGTCGTCGACGAGTACGACGTCATCCTCATCGACTGCCAGCCGTCGCTCGGCCTGCTCACCGTCAACGCCCTCACCGCGGCGCACGGGGTCATCGTCCCGCTCGAGTGCGAGTTCTTCGCGATGCGCGGCGTGGCGCTGCTCATCGACACCATCGACAAGATCACCGACCGCCTCAACCCGCGCCTGCAGGTCGACGGCATCCTCGCGACGATGTACGACAGCCGCACGCTGCACAGCCGCGAGGTCGTGCGCTCGGTCGTCGACCACTTCGGCGACCAGGTCTTCCACACCGTCATCAGCCGCACGGTGAAGTTCCCCGACGCGACGCTCGCCGCCGAGCCGATCACCTCGTACTCGTCCGACCATTCTGGCGCGAATGCGTACCGCCAGCTCGCCCGCGAGCTCATCTCGCGCGGCGGCGCAGCCTGATCCGCAGTGAGCTGATGGTCGGGCAGGACACCGTTGACCGCGACGCGGTCGACCCCCACGCCGGCGTGCCCGCGGGCGGGCCGATGAACGAGCAGGCCACCGGACCTGTCGACCACGCGAACGTCGGGCCCGAACGCGCGCCCGGCGCCAGGCCGAAGAGCGGATCGAACGACGACCTCGTTCCCGGGGGCGTCATCACGCGCCGTTCGGCCGCGCCGTTCGAGGTGCACCTCGACGTGTTCTCCGGCCCCTTCGACCTGCTCCTCGGCCTGATCAGCAAGCACAAGCTCGACATCACCGAGGTCGCGCTGGCCCGGGTCACCGACGAGTTCGTCGCGCACATCAAGGCCGCACAGGCCGCCGACGCCGACTGGGACCTCGGGCAGGCCTCCGAGTTCCTCCTCATCGCCGCGACCCTGCTCGACCTCAAGGCCTCCCGCCTGCTGCCGCAGTCGGGACCGCAGGACGACGAGGACCTCGCCCTCATCGAGGCCCGCGACCTGCTCTTCGCGCGACTGCTCCAGTACCGCGCGTACAAGGAGATCGCGAACACCTTCCGCGACCGCATGGCCACGGCTGGGCGCATCACCCCACGCCAAGCCGGCCTCGAGGCGGAGTTCACGAGCCTGCTCCCCGAGCTCATCATCGCCGTCACCCCAGAGCAGTTCGCGCGCATCGCCGCCCGCGCCATGACGCCCAGGATCCCGCCGACTGTCGGGCTCGACCACTTGCACGCGCCCCAGGTCAGCGTGCGCGAACAGGCGGCGATCATCGTCGAGCGCGTTCGAAGCCGGGGCCAGGTGTCGTTCCGCAGCCTGGTGGCCGACGCCGACAGCACGCTGGTCATCGTGGCCCGCTTCCTCGCACTGCTCGAGCTGTTCAAGGAGGCCGCGATCGCGTTCGAGCAGGCCGAGGCGCTCGGCGAGCTCGACATCCGCTGGACGGGCACCGACGTCGGTGACGTTGCCATCGACGACGAGTTCGACGAGCTGGACGAGGTCGACGGCGAGCCCGGCGAGGCGGACGATGGGGCAGAGGACGGGGCGCCGGAGTCCGACGCGGCAGAGCACGACACAGCACGCGACGTGGGTGGATCCGCCGCCCTCGGAGGAGGAACAGACGATGAGTGACCAGTCGGCGCAGGGGCCTGACGCGACCGACGAGCCCGAGGTGCTCGACGACCGCGAGGGTGCCGACGAGCAGATCGCCTTCGACATCAACGACTTCCCGGGCGGCGCCCGGTCAGCTCTCGAGGCCGTGCTCATGGTCGTCGACGAGCCGGTGACCGAGGTCGCGCTCGCGTCGGCCCTGGAGCTGCCCGTCGACGACGTCCGCAGCCACCTCGAGGCGCTCGAGGAGGAGTATGCCTCCGCGCAGCGCGGGTTCACCCTGCGCAGTGTCGCAGGGGGCTGGCGGGTCTACAGCCGCTCCGACTTCGCGCCCGTCGTCGAGAAGTTCGTGCTCGACGGGCAGCAGGCCAAGCTCACCCAGGCCTCGCTCGAGACGCTCGCCGTCATCGCCTACCGCCAGCCCGTGTCACGCGCCCGCGTCAGCGCCGTCCGCGGCGTCAACGTCGACGGTGTCGTGCGCACCCTGACGTCCCGAGGCCTGATCGAGGAGATCGAGGACGTCGGCGAGAGCGGCGCCCTCCTCTACCGCACCACCCCCTACTTCCTGCAGCGGATGGGGCTCTCGTCGATCGACGACCTCCCGGCCCTCGCGCCGTACCTGCCGGACGCCGACGTCATCGACGAGCTCATCGAGGAAGGACACGCATGAGCGAGTACTCCAGGTCCCCCCGCCAGCCCCGCAAGAAGGGCTCGGCGCCAAGCGGTGCCAAGGGCCGTGGCGCCCCGACCCGCAGCGGGGCAGCCCGTGGGGGCAAGGCCTCCAAGGGCGGCGCGGCCGCGGGCCCACGGTTCGCCGGCTCCACCAAGGCGAGCCAGCCCACGAAGCTCCCGGAGCGCCGCGCGACGCCCGAGATCGACGTCCACGACCCCGAGGGCGTTCGGCTCCAGAAGCTGATGGCCGCCGGGGGAGTCGGTTCACGCCGCGTCTGCGAGAACCTCATCGAGCAGGGCCGCGTCGAGGTCGACGGCCAGGTCGTCACCGAGCTCGGGGTCCGCATCAACCCGCGCACCCAGGTGGTCCACGTCGACGGGGTGCGCGTCAACCTCGACGAGGACCGCGTCTACCTCGCCTTCAACAAGCCCAAGGGCGTCGTCACCACGATGAACGACGAGCTCGGCCGCATCTCGCTCGCCGACTACGTCGGCAACCGTGAGGAGCGCCTCTTCCACGTCGGTCGCCTCGACGCCGACACCGAGGGCCTGCTGCTGCTCACGAACGACGGCGACCTCGCCCACCGCCTCCAGCACCCGGCATACGGCGTGCTGAAGACGTACATCGCGACGATCCGTGGGCCGGTGCAGCGTGACGTGGGCAAGCGCCTGCGTGAGGGCGTCGAGCTGGAGGACGGTCCCGTCACCGTCGACTCGTTCCGCATCGTCGACCACCAGCCGGGCAAGGCGATGGTCGAGGTCGTGCTGCACGAGGGACGCAAGCACGTCGTGCGACGCATGCTCGAAGCGGTCGGCCACCCGGTGGTCGAGCTCGTCCGCACCGAGGTCGGCCCGATCCGCCTCGCCGACCTCAAGTCGGGGCGCACGCGCCGTCTCAACAAGGCCGAGATCGGTGCTCTCTACAAGGCCGCCGGGCTGTGACCAACTCCTTCGTCCGCGGTGTGACGGCCTCGCTACGCTGACGGGGTGACCACGCACGTCCGCATCGTCGGGGTTGGCCTGATCGGGGCCAGCCTCGGAATCTCTCTGTCCGGCAACGGTTTCCGCGTCACGCTCGAAGACCCGTCGCCGACGGCGGTCAGGCTCGCGCGCGACCTGCGGGCCGGAGAGATCGCCGACGAGATCACGGACGCCCCCGACGTCGTCGTCGTCGCCGCGCCGCCCGACGTGGCGGCCCAGACCGTCATCGCCGCGCTCAACCGCTGGCCCGACGCCGTCGTCACCGATGTCGCGTCGGTCAAGGAGGCGGTGCTGGCCGACATCCTCGACTCGGGCGCCGACTCCAGCCGCTACGTCGGCTCGCACCCGATGGCCGGGCGCGAGAGGTCCGGCACCGCGGCGGCCCGGGGCGACCTCTTCGACGGTCGAGCCTGGGTGGTGGTGCCGCACGAGGCCTCGACCGACGCCGCCATCCGGCGGGTGCGTGAGATCGCGACCGCCGTCGGCAGCGCCGTCCGCGTCATGCCCGCCCACGAGCACGACGAAGCCGTGGCCGCCGTGTCGCACGTGCCGCAGCTCGCTGCGAGCATCGTCGCCGCGTGCCTGCGCGAGCTTCCCGAGTCGGCTGTCGGCCTCGCCGGGCAGGGACTGCGTGACGTGACGCGCATCGCTGCCAGCGACCCACGGCTCTGGACCCAGATCCTCGCCGGCAACGCGCCGGCCGTGCGCGACGTCCTGCGCCAGGTGCGCGACCAGGTCGACGACGTCGTCCGCGCCCTGGACGCGCTCGTGGAGGCGGACGGCGAAGGGTCGCTCGGCACCCTGAGCCGGGTCCTCGAGGCCGGCAACCTCGGCCACGCGCGCATCCCCGGCAAGCACGGCGCTGCGCCGGCGGCATACGAGGTGGTGTCTGTCATCGTCCCCGACGAGCCCGGCTCGCTCGGGCGGCTGTTCGGCGACATGGGCAACGCAGGCATCAACCTCGAGGACCTGCACCTCGAGCACGGCTTGGGCCAGGCTGTCGGCGTGGCCGAGGTCTCGGTCGTTCCGGCGTCGGTCGAGCCGCTGCGGGCCGAGCTGACGCGCCTCGGCTGGAGGCTGCACGACTGACCCGGGCGGGGCCGTGGCCCTGTCGGTCACCGGTCGGGCGGCACGCGACGAGGCACTATCCTCGGGCGCATGCCTGAGACCCCCGAGGAGCAGCTGTCCGGTTTCGTCATCGCGGTCGACGGCCCTTCGGGCTCGGGCAAGTCCAGCGTCAGCAAGCAAGTTGCGCGGTCCCTCGGCTACGGCTTCCTCGACACCGGCGCGATGTACCGCGCCCTTACCTGGTGGTGCCTGCACGAGGGTGTCGACCTCACGGACGCCGACGCGGTCACGGCCGCAGCGCAGCAGTTCCCGCTCTCGATCGGCACCGACCCCGACGCCCCGACCGTCGAGGTCGGGGGCACCGACGTCTCGGCCGCGATCCGCGAGACGCGCATCTCGACCAACGTGTCGGCCGTCGCCACGGTGATCCCGGTCCGCGAGATCCTCCGAGTGCTCCAGCGACGCCTCATCTCCGACGCGGGGCGTGCCAACGGCGGCGTCGTGGCCGAGGGCCGCGACATCACGACGGTCGTGGCGCCCGACGCCCCGGTGCGCATCCTGCTCACCGCCTCGGAGGAGGCGCGACTCGCTCGACGCTCGAAGGAGCTGCACGGCGCGGCCGATGCCGATGCGGTCGCGGCGACCCGGTCGCAGATCGTCGACCGGGACAAGGCCGACTCGGCCGTGTCGGAGTTCACCGTCGCCGCTGACGGGGTGACGACGATCGACACCTCCCACCTCGACTTCGAGGGCTCGGTCGGGGCAGTGCTCCAGGTGGTCGAGGCGGCACGCGGATGAGCCAGGCCGTCGCTCCCCACCCGAACCGGGCCCGGATCGGCCGCCCGATCGGCAAGCTCATCTTCAGCACCCTCTACCGCGGCACCGCCCTGCACCCCGAGCGCGTGCCCGTGACCGGGCCCGTGATCCTGGTGGCCAACCACGCGGCGTTCCTCGACGGCCCGCTCGTCTTCGGGCTGGCGCCGCGCCCCGTCAGCTTCCTCGTCAAGCAGGAGGCGTTCTCGGGCTTCTTCGGCTGGACGATCCGCAACGTCGGCCAGATCCCGATCGACCGCAGCGTCGGCGACCGCGCGGCCCTGGCGTCCGCCACCGCCGTCCTCGAGCGTGGGGGAGCGGTGGGCATCTTTCCCGAGGGCAACCGTGGCGACGGCGAGGTGCAGCAGGTCAACGCGGGGGCCGCGTGGATAGCGCTTCGCACCGACGCCCAGATCGTCCCGGTGGCCGTGCTCGGGACCCGCCCGCCCGGTGCCGGCAAGGACGAGTGGCCCTCCCTGCGATCCCGCCTCCTCGTCGACTTCGGCGACCCCTTCAGGCTCGCCATCGACCCGGCCGTGCCCGGCCGAGACCGTCTCCGACTGGCCAGCGAGCAGCTGCGCGACGCCCTCGCGTCACATGTACGCCGCTCGCGGGTGGAGAATGGTGCGTCAACAGACGTTCACTGATTCGAGGACACCGTGACTGACGAGACCGCCCGCCCCATCGATGAGGGCGCTCCGATCTCGACCACCGCCGCCCCCGTCGTCGACGACGCCTCCGTGGAGCGCGCGCTCCGAGCGGGGCTCGACGACTTCGAGCTGAGCCCCGAGGACCAGGCCCTGCTCGATGCGGAGGGGCCGTATGCCGCTGACGCCGCCGACCAGGGGCCGCTGCCGGTCGTCGCTGTCGTCGGTCGCCCCAACGTCGGCAAGTCGAGCCTGGTGAACCGGATCCTGCGCCGCCGCGAGGCGGTCGTGGAGGACGTGCCCGGGGTCACCCGCGACCGGGTGTCGTACGAAGCCGAGTGGGGCGGTCGCCGCTTCACCATCGTCGACACGGGCGGCTGGGAGGCGGACGCCACCGGCATCCACCTGCGCGTGGCCGAGCAGGCCGAGATCGCGATCGACCTGGCCGACGTCGTCATGTTCGTCGTGGACTCCACCGTGGGGGCCACCGACGACGACGAGGCCGTCGTCAAGCTGCTGCGCCGATCCGGCAAGCCGGTCGTCCTCGTCGCCAACAAGGTCGACGACCAGCGCGGCGAGGCCGATGCCGCGATGCTCTGGAGCCTCGGTCTCGGGCAAYCCTGGCCGGTCTCGGCCTCCCACGGCCGCGGCAGCGGCGATGCCCTCGACGCGGTGCTCGAGGTCCTGCCCGACGTGTCGGCCCACGGCGCGTACGCCCAGGGCGGTCCGCGCCGGGTGGCCCTCATCGGGCGACCCAACGTCGGCAAGTCCAGCCTGCTCAACCGCCTCGCCGGCTCCGAGCGCGTCGTCGTCGACAACGTCGCCGGCACGACTCGCGACCCTGTCGACGAGATGATCGAGCTCGGCGGCAAGACGTGGCGCTTCGTCGACACGGCCGGCATCCGGCGCCGGGTGCACCAGTCCCGTGGCGCCGACTTCTACGCCTCCCTGCGCACCCAGACCGCGCTCGAGAAGGCGGAGGTCGCGGTGGTCCTCATCGACGCCGAGGAGCCGATCGCCGAGCAGGACGTCCGCGTCGTGCAGCAGGTCATCGACGCCGGCCGCGCCCTGGTCATCGCCTACAACAAGTGGGACACCCTCGACGAGGAGCGTCGCTACTACCTCGAGCGCGAGATCGAGAAGGAGCTCGTGCAGGTCCCGTGGGCTCCGCGCGCCAACGTGTCGGCACGCACCGGACGCCACATGGACCGGCTCGTGCCCGCGATCGAGACGGCCCTCGAGTCCTGGGACACCCGCATCCCCACGGGTCGGCTCAACGCGTTCCTCGGCGAGATCGTCGCCTCGCACCCGCACCCGATCCGCGGCGGCAAGCAGCCGCGCATCCTCTTCGCCACGCAGGCGTCCACCCGTCCTCCGCGTTTCGTGATCTTCGCCTCCGGCTTCATCGAGGCCGGCTACAGGCGCTTCATCGAGCGTCGGCTGCGGGAGCAGTTCGGCTTCGAGGGCACGCCGATCGAGGTGTCGGTGCGCGTCCGCGAGAAGCGTCGGCGCTGAGGCCGACCGCCCAGGTGGGCCGATTGGGACGGGCGGCACACGGTGCGCTAAGGTTTCGTCTCGTTCGCCCCACGGGGCAAACGGGCTGTGGCGCAGCTTGGTAGCGCACTTGACTGGGGGTCAAGGGGTCGCAGGTTCAAATCCTGTCAGCCCGACCGATACGAAGGGGCCTGCCGGAACGACGACGTCGTCCGGCAGGCCCCTTCGTCGTCCCGTCCGTCCACCCACGACGTGACCGTCCGGCCACGTCCAGCGCCACTGGCGCGCTTGACGGATGGCGTATGCCGGCGCCTGTCCTGCCTCCGCTTGGTCCGTATGGGACCTAGCTCGAGCGAATCCGCTTCTGGTGCAAGGCGACCCGGCCGCCGGTGCAAGCGCACCCGAACTTGCACAAGTGATCCGCAAGGAATGTGCAACTTTGCCCGACTTGAGCGTTGCGCGGTGATTTGGAATGGCATGGTCCAGACCAACAGATCACCAAGAAACGGTAAAGAAAGGTCCCGGATCCCCATGGGCACGCAGAAGCAGAAGAAGAGCTCGAAGAAGAAGGCCGCCGCCATCCTGACCGCGGGCGTTCTCGGCATCGCAACCGCCGGTGGGGCGTACGCCTACTGGACGTCCGCCGGCGGCGGTACGGGCGACGCGTCGACCTCAGCCGGCGCTGGGTCCGTCTTCGAGGTGACGGGTGACGTCCCCGACGCGATGTTCCCCGGCGACTCGGAGCAGACGGTGACTGCGACGGTCACGAACAACGGCACCGAGAACTACAAGGTGACCGGCGTGAGCGCCTGGGTGTCGACCAACAAGTCCGGCTGCGACGGGAGCGACTACCTGCTCAACGGCGCCGCCGCCCCCAGCACGTCGGCCACCGCCGTGCCGCTCACCATCAGCCCGACCGACCTAGCGCCGAGCGACACGAAGACGCTCACCTACAAGATCCAGTTCAACAACAAGACGACGAGCCAGAACGCCTGCAAGGGCGCCGCGGTGACGGTCAACTACATCGCCAGCTGATCCATGGAGGGATGGTCGTCGGTCGGACCGGCGGCCATCCCTTCGCCCGTGAGGCGACCTGGTAACCACGCGAACACCGACCACCCGGAGGAACGATGAAGACGAGGACGAAGGCCAAGCCGGCGGCACTGCTGCTGCTCGCCCTCGTCGTCGCTCTCGTCGTGGCCGTCCACGGGATGCCGGGCGTGGCCACGGGCACCTCCACCGCAGTCCCCTCCGTCACGGCCCGGCCGGGTGCATCGCGTCCTGACGTGACGCCGACGGCCCCTTGGGCCGAGGGCGGTCTCACCAGCTCGTTCGAGCTGGGGTCGGCGAGCGCCGCCAGTGGGCTCCCGTTCTCCGTCACCGGCAGCGTGACGGGTCTGGCACCGGGCCTGTGGCGACCGGTCGCCGTGACCGTGCACAACCCCAACGGGGTCGCCATCCGCATGACCTCGCTGGTCCTGTCGGTCGCCGCCGACAGCAACCCTCCTGGTTGCCCCACCGGCACCAACCTCGAGATCCAGCAGTCGAGCGTGGGCTCGGGTCGCGGGATCACGATCCCGGCGGGACGCAGCGTCCTCCTTGCCGAGCAGGGCGCCATGAACCCGCGCATTCGCCTGCGCAACCTGCCGTCGCTCAACCAGGACGTCTGCAAGGGCAAGTCGTTCAGCCTCGTCTGGTCCGGAACGGTGACGAGCTGATGCGACGAGCGGCCCTTCGCCGCAGGCGCGAACGTCGTGCGGCCACGGGCCGCGGCGTTCGCGCCCTGCGCATCGGCGTGCTGTTCCTCGCCTTCATGACCATCTCTGCCCCCAGCTACGCCTTCTGGACGCAGGCCGGGGTCACGATGGCCTCGGGGACGGGTTCGGCGAGCACCGGCACCCTCACGGCGCCGACCGCTGTGACCGCCTCGGTCCCGAACGGTGGCACCACCGTCTCGGTGAGCTGGAGCGCCCCGACGACCGGGGTGTCACCCGTCGGCTACCAAGTGACTCGCACCGACACCGCGACGAGCTCTGCCGTCGCGGCCTGCGGCACGTCCGCCGCCTCCCCGGTCACCACGACCTCGTGCGTCGACGGCCCGGTTCCCGACGGCACCTACCGCTACACGGTCGTCGCCCTGCGCTCCGGCTGGACGGCCATCAGCGCCGCCAGCAACCCGGTGACCGTCCTGCAGACCGTCGCCACCACGACGGCGCTCACGACGTCGGCCAGTCCCAGCCTCGTCGGCCAACCCGTCACGTTCACCGCCACCGTCACCGCGGGCTCTGGAACTGCGACGGGCACAGTCGTGTTCCGCAACGGCAGCTCCGCGATCTCCTGCTCCGGCGGGAGCCAGACGCTGAGCTCCGGCGTCGCCACCTGCGTCACGACCTTCACCTCGAGCGGCACCAGCTCTGTCACGGCTGCGTATGCCGGCTCGGCGCCCTTCGCGGCCTCCGCCTCGTCAGCGCTGAGCCAGGTCGTCAACCAGCAGGCACAGACGATCACCTTCACGTCCAGCGCGCCCGCCGGCGCAACCGTGGGTGGACCGACCTATGCCGTATCGGCGATCGCGTCGTCCGGGCTCGCCATCAGGTTCTCCACGTCGACGCCCGCCGTGTGCACGGTCAGCGGCTCGACCGTCACCTTCGTCGGCGCCGGCACCTGCACCGTGCTGGCCGACCAGGCCGGCAACGCGACGTACGCTGCGGCCGCCCAGAAGTCCCAGTCGTTCCAGGTGGTCAAGTCCGCCCAGACGATCGCCATCACCTCCACGGCGCCGACGAACGCCTCGGTCGGAGGCACCTACGCGGTCGCCGCGACGGCGACGTCCGGCCTCGCCGTCACGTTCTCCCCGTCCACGCCGTCCGTCTGCGCCGTCAGCGGCTCGACCGTCACCTTCGTCGGCGCCGGCACCTGCACCGTGCTGGCCGACCAGGTCGGCAACGCGACGTACGGTGCGGCCGCCCAGAAGTCCCAGTCGTTCCAGGTGGTCAAGGCCGCCCAGACGATCACCATCACCTCCACGGCGCCGGCAAACGCCGCGGCAGGGGGAGGGACCTACACGGTCTCGGCCTCGGCAACCTCAGGCCTCACGGTCAACTTCTCGAGCGCCACGACGTCCGTCTGCACCGTCAGCGGGTCGACCGTGACGTTCGTCGGTGGAGGCACCTGCACCGTCCTCGCCGACCAGGTTGGCGACGCGGCCTACTCCGCCGCGGCACAGAAGTCCCAGTCGTTCGACGTCACCGTCACGCCGACCACACCGACGATGCTCACCGTCGTGCCGATCCCGGGCGGCGTGACCGCCACCTGGGTGCCGGTGGCAGGTCTGACGTACCAGTGTCAGATCACGAACGGCGGCAGCCCGGTCAGGGAGGCAGACTGGACCGGCTGTCAGTCCGGGGTGCCGATGACGAACACGAAGAAGGGCTCCTCGACGTTCCACGTCCGAAGCATGTGGGGAGGCGTCGCCAGCACGCCGGCCTCGCAGAGCTTCAAGGGAATCTGAGGCACCCGGGACCTGCGATCCGAGCGCCTATGCGCCGCTTCGCGACATGCGCGCACGAGCCTCGACGCGGGTCGCCGGGGGCGGCGGACCCTCCGCCGCACGGACCAGGTCGGCGGCAGTCGGGCTGTGGTCGAGCGGGACGGGGGCCACGACGGCGTGACCCGGCACAACGCGATCGGGACCGGCCGGCTCGAGGGCGGACGTCGAAGCCTTGGCTGCGCCGACGGTGAGCGCCGCGATCGCCGTGGTCACGGGCACCGCGAGCACGAGCCCGATCGCGCTGGCCAGCGTGCGCACGATCTCCTCGGACATCGACTCCGTCTGGAGCAGGTCGAGCACGGGCCGCTCGTAGAGGAAGAGGAGCAGGAGCACGGGAAGGGCGGCGCCGGCATACGCGAAGACGATGGTGTAGATCGTCGAGGCGATGTGGTCGCGGCCGATGCGCATGCCTGAGCGGAAGAGCTCACGACGCCCGAGGGAGGGCGCGGCGCCCCGCAGCTCCCAGACGGCGGAGGACTGCGTGATGGTGACGTCGTTGAGCACGCCGAGCCCGGCGACGATGATCGCGCAGGTGAGCAGCTGTTGCGGCTTCATGGACGTGACGAACCCGGCCAGCAGCGCGCCCTCGTCGTCGGCCACCCCGCTGAGCCTCGCGAGGTCGACGGCAAGCAGTCCGAGCCCCGCGGTGATCGCCACCCCGAAGAGGGTGCCCGCGAGCGCCGTGCTCGTGCGGATCGAGAGCCCGTGCGCGAGGTAGAGGACGACGAACATGATCGCCGAGGAGCCGATGAGCGCCACCAGCAGGCCGGACTGGCCGGAGACCAGCGCTGGCAGCATGAACTTCACGACCACGAGGCCGCCGACGCCCAGCCCGACCAGGGCCAGCACCCCACGCCAGCGGGCGACGACCGCAACGACGACGAGGAACAGGGCGAGCATGAGCGACAGGGGCGCTCCCCGCTGCACCTGAAGGAACGAGTACGCCTCGGGCTGGCCCTTCTCGGTCGGCATGCGCAGCAGCTGGACCGTGTCGCCCTCCTGCAGCCCCGACGTCGACACCGCCGGTGGGATCGACACCGACACCGTGGGCCGCACGTCACCCGAACTAACCGTCGGCTGCTCGAGCTGGACGGTCATGGCGCCACAGGTCGCGTCCGACCACACGACGTCGCCGCCCTGGCCAGTCGCCGGCTTCGCCCCGGTCGTGGCGTCGGCTCCCTCACAGACGGGGAGCACCTTCAGCACCTCGGCGACGGGGAACGTGACCCCCGGGGCCGCGTAGTCCGCGGTGCCGACCTGGTTGCTCGTGCGCGCATCGCCGGGCCAGTGGGTCACGAGACCGAAGACCGTCGCTGAGGCCGCCGCGATGAGCAGGAGCGTCATCGCGACGCGGGCCAGCACGCTCACGGCGACGGACCCGTGGGGTCCGGGTCCGTCATGACCGTGCGTGTGGAGGTGTCCGCCCGACATGCGCCCGAGTGTGCCAGAGGCGTCCGGGGCCACCGACGGCCCGTCGGCCTTCGTCGCCGGAGCCGTGTCCGGATCGATGCGGACCGCGCGCGGCGGCCACTCGGTGCGGCGGTTAGGCTTGCCGCCGTGGAGGTCGAGAACGCGGGGGAGCGGCATGTCGTGTCGGAGCGCCTGCTGACGATCCCCAACGTGCTGTCGGTGCTCCGGCTGCTCGGGGTTCCGGTCTTCCTCTGGGCCATCCTGTCGGAGCACGACGGCCTCGCCCTCCTGCTCCTCCTCTTCTCCGGTGTCACCGACTACCTCGACGGCAAGATCGCCCGCCAGTTCAACATGGAGAGCCGGCTCGGGCAGTTCCTCGACCCGATCGCCGACCGCCTGTACATCCTCACGACCCTCGTCGCGCTGGCCTGGCGCGAGATCATCCCCGTCTGGCTCGTCGTGGTGCTTCTCGCCCGCGAGGCCGTGATGGCGCTGATGCTCGTCTACCTCAAGTCGAAGGGGCAGGTCGGCCTGCCCGTCCACTTCGTCGGGAAGGCGGCGACGTTCAACCTGCTGTACGCCTTCCCACTCCTCCTGCTCGCCCACCGTGACGACTGGGTGGGCGCCATCGCCCGCCCCGTCGGCTGGGGCTTCGCGTGGTGGGGCGTCGTCCTCTACTGGCTCGCGGCGGTGCTGTATGCCGTCCACGCCAGGATCGTGCTGTCGCAACGCTCCCGGGTGGCCACCCCGTGACGCCGGCCCGCCGCCCGGATGCGTCGATGACGCTGCTCACCACGATGATGGAGCGGCCGCTCGACGCCGGCTACCAGGAGGCCGCGGACCGCAGGGCCGCGGCCGGGCTTCCCCGGGCGACCTCGACGCGGACCGTCCTGGTCGTCGTGCTCGCGATCCTCACCGGCTTCCTCTTCGCCGTCGCCGCTCAGTCGCTGCGGCCCAAGCCGACCGCCGCGGCCGCGGTCAAGGGCGAGCTGGTGACCCGCATCGAGGCGCTCCAGGAGCACGGCGCGCAACAGGAGGCCAAGGCCGCCGCCCTCGGCAAGGAGGTCCGCGACTACGAGGCCCTGGCACTGCAGCAGTCAGGCGGAGCAGACCTCACCACCGCGATCAAGAGCCTCGAGGTGCAGGCGGGCGCCGTGGCCCTCAAGGGTCCCGGGCTCACCCTCACGCTCGACGACGCCGCGTCCACCGTGGCAGACGCCAACGCGGGCAACCGCCCGAGCGGCGGCTTCGAGGCAGGGCGCGTGACCTCTGCCGACATGCAGATCGTCGTCAACGGACTGTGGGGAGCCGGCGCCGAGGCGATCTCGATCAACGGTCACCGGCTCAGCTCGACCGCCGCGATCCGCTTCGCCGGACAGGCGATCATCGTGGACTTCCGGCCGCTGGCGCGGCCCTACGTCATCACCGCGCTCGGCGACGGACAGGCGATGCAGCAGCTCTTCGAGCCCTCCTTCGCGGGTGTCTACCTCTCGCAGCTGACCCAGGAGTTCAAGATCCGTTCGATCCTCGCGGGCAGCGACAACCTGACCGTACCGGCCGACTCGGCCGCCCGGCTCGAGGTCGCGCAACCCGTCGGGCCACCCGTAGGCTCGTCCGCGCCCAGCGTGCCTGGGCTGCAACAGGGCACGACCAACCCGCAGCGGAGCTCGGGATCCAGCGGGAGCGGCACACCCGCACCACCGACCAGTCAGGAGCGTCCCTCGTGATCCCAGTTCTCGGCCTGCTGGCCGGACTCGCGGTGGGGCTCTTCCTGGATCCATCAGTGCCGGTGTGGCTGCAGCCCTACCTGCCGATCGCAGTCATCGCGGCCCTCGACGCCGTCTTCGGTGCGATCCGCGCCATCCTCGACGGGATCTTCAACGACAAGGTCTTCGTCGTGTCGTTCCTGTCCAACGTCGTCGTCGCCGCCTTCATCGTCTTCCTCGGCGACCAGCTCGGCGTCGGCGCACAGCTGTCCACCGGCGTGGTCGTCGTGCTCGGGGTTCGCATCTTCTCCAACGTGGCCTCGATCCGTCGCCATCTCTTCAGGGCCTGACCGATGGCCGATCGCAAGCGGAAGAACGACGCCGAACCGGTCGACGAGGTCGAGCCAGTTGATTCGGTCGACGGGTCCGACGCGCTCGACACGACCGTCCCGACCCCCGTCTTCGGCACGGAGCCGGACGACGGCGCCGACCCCGACTTCACCTCGCCCGAGGCCCGCGAGCTGGTGACGGCCCGCTCGCCCGTCGAGGGCAAGGACGCCTGGGGCCGGCTGTTCAAGATGAGCCGGCCGAGAGCCACCCGGGCCAACCTTTTGGCGGCGATCCTCGCCATCCTGCTCGGGGCCGCGATCGCCGCCCAGGTGCAGCTGACCAACCAGCGCGGGCTGGACGAGCTGAGCCAGTCCGACCTCGTTCGCGTGCTCGACGACGTGTCCGCGCGCTCGTCGCGACTCGACCAGCAGGTCCGCGAGCTCGAGACCACGCGAGACCGGCTCAAGAGCGGAACCGGCACCGCCGGAGAGGCCCTGGAGCAGGCGCAGAAGCGCGTCGACACCCTGGGCATCCTCGCCGGCACGATCGCCACGAAGGGCCCCGGCATCACGCTGCGCATCACCGACCCGGACCGGCAGATCAACGGTCCGATCGTCCTCGACCTCATCCAGGAGCTGCGCGACGCGGGGGCGGAGTCGATCGACGTCGGCGGGGTGCGGGTCGTCGCGTCGACGTTCATCGGCGACCGCAACGGTGATCTCGTCGTCGACGGCACCCAAGTGAGCCGGCCGGTCGTGGTCAAGGTGATCGGCGACTCCAAGACCCTGTCGTCGGCCATGACCATTCCCGGCGGCATCGTCGAGACGGTGCGGCAGAAGGGCGCCAACGCCACCATCACCGAGTCGAGCCTCGTGGAGATCACGTCCGTGCACCGCCCGACCGAGATGACGCACGCAAAGCCGGTCGAGTGACCCTCAGCGGGCGAGCGTGCCCGCGTCGAGCCGGATCTGCGCGACTCGCTGGGCACCACCTCCTGCGCAGGCGCCACAGGCATGGCATCCTCTCAGGTGCCGGCGGATCGACGTCGGCACCGGCCCCGCGAAGCCACCGCAGCCACCACGGCCCCTCCCAGGGGCCGGCCACCGACGAAGGAGCGACATGAGCGACCTGGACTACCCCTCCGACCTGCGCTACACCAGCGACCACGAGTGGGTCCGCGTCGGCGACGACGGCGTGGTCCGCATCGGCATCACCTCCTTCGCCCAGGACGCCCTGGGCGACGTCGTCTACGTCTCCCTCCCGGCCGTCGGTGACACCGTCGCGCCGGGTGACTCCTGCGGCGAGGTCGAGTCCACCAAGTCGGTCAGCGACGTCTACGCGCCGCTCGAGGGCGAGGTCACCGCGACGAACGAGGCCCTCGACGCCTCTCCCGAGCTGATCAACTCCGACCCCTACGGCGAGGGCTGGATGTTCGAGATGCGCCTGGCTGACGCCTCCGTCGTCGACGGGCTGATGGACGCCGCCGCATACACCGCTTCGTTGTCCTGACCACCCTCGGGCCACCGTCACGCTCGGCCCGGGCCGGAGCTCCTCCTGCCCGGGTCAACTAGAGTGGACAGAGCCCGATCCGCCCGCACCACAGAGGAGGACCGCATGTCGAGCGACCTGCCCGACCCCGACGACATGAACGTCGAACCCCGCACCATGCGGTTCCAGGGCGTCCCGGCCCAGGAGAACGCCGAGACCGCCACGCCGCGCGGGCTGAGTGCCGAGGACTCCGCCACGATCGACGCCCTTCGTCCCGGCACGGCCCTGCTCGTCGTGCTGCGCGGCCCCAACACGGGCGCGCGCTTCCTGCTCGACGACCAAGAGGTCGCCGCGGGGCGGCACCCCGACTCCGACATCTTCCTCGACGACGTCACGGTGTCGCGCAAGCACGCCCTCTTCGTCGCCCGGGGTGGCGGCTACACCGTGCGCGACTCCGGCTCGCTCAACGGCACCTACGTCAACCGCGAGCGCATCGACGAGGCACCGCTCCACCAGGGTGACGAGGTCCAGATCGGCAAGTTCCGTCTCGTCTACTACTCGTCCGGGGCGCCTCAGCACTCTGCCTCATGACCGCAGGCACCGCCCAGGGGCCGCCCGCGACGACGGGCCAGGGTGACACACCCTCGGCTGCGCCGCGGCGGCTCACCATCGGCAAGGTCCTCGCGGCTCTTGCCGAGGACTTCCCCGACGTGACGGCGTCCAAGATCCGCTTCCTCGAGACCGAAGGTCTCGTGCTGCCGCACCGCACCGCTTCCGGCTACCGCACGTTCACCGACGACGACGTACGCCGCCTCCGCTACGTCCTCGCGGCCCAGCGCGACCGGTACTGGCCGCTCAAGGTCATCCGCGAGGCTCTCGACGCCCTGGACCGTGGGCTCTCCGACCCGGGCGACGACACCGACGGGCGACCACGCCCGCCCGTGCCCGTGCCCGACCCCGACGTGCCCGGCCCCGAGGCGTTGGTGGGCCACCGCGACGTCTCCCTGACTGGTCCCGAGCTGCGCGAGGCCACGGACATCGACCGCGACACGATGCACGCCCTCGAGACCTACGGGCTGCTCCAGGCTGATGCCAACGGGCGCTTCGGGCACGAGTCGCTCGCCGTCGCGGCCGCGGCGCGCGCGCTGGCCGCGCACGGACTCGAGGCCCGCCACCTGAGGCCGTTCCGCACGGCCGCCGACCGCGAGATCGGGCTCGTCGAGCAGGTCCTGGCGACACGCCGGGGGAGCGGGCCACGAGAAGAGCGCGCGGCCGAGATCGCTTCTGCCTGCATCGCGCTGCACGTGGCGCTGGTCCGCGCCGGCCTCCCGCGCTGAGCCCGTCCCGACCGCTCGAACCGCGGGGTACGGTGGAGGAGTGAGAGAGGTCGATGTCCTGGGCGTCCGTGTCGAGATGCCCACGAACCAGCCGATCGTCCTGCTGCGCGAGAGGGACGGCGGCCGCTACCTGCCGATCTGGATCGGGGCAGCCGAGGCCGCCGCGATCACCTACGCCCAGCAGGGGGTGGTGCCGCCACGACCGCTGACGCACGACCTCATGCGCGACGTGCTCACGGTGCTGGGGCACGAGCTGACCGAGGTGCGCATCGTCGCCCTCAAGGACTCCGTCTTCCACGCCGCCCTCATCATCGACGGCAAGTCCGAGGTGAGCTCACGGGCCAGCGACGCCATCGCCCTGGCCCTGCGCACCGGCGCCAAGGTGCTCGTCGAGCCCTCTATCCTCGACGAGGCGGCCATCGTCGTCTCGTCGGAGGAGGACGACGAGGTGGAGCGCTTCAAGGAGTTCCTCGACCACGTGTCGGCAGAGGACTTCGAGGGCGAGTCCGGTGACCAGCCCGGCGACGCACCTGACCAGCCGGACCGCCCCGACCTGCCCGACAGGCCGGACTGAGTCCGCACTGAGCCCGGACTGAGCCCCGTTCACACCTCGATGGCATGACCTTCAACTGAAGGGTTACGGTTGCTCTCGTCGGCCCGACACGCCCTCGCGCCGACCCTTGGGGTGATTGACCGGGAGGGTGCCTCGGCCTACCGTCAGAGAACGACGTGACTGTAGTTATCTGCATGTCGTCTGCGGCACGCACCACGCGGCACGCAGCCCGAGCAGGAGGAGGACGGCATGGCCGCCATCGAGGACGCGCGTGACGCCGGTCGGGCACTGCCCGTCGGGTCTCAGGGCCTGCTGTTCACCGACGACCTGCCCCAGCTCGCTGAGGACTCGGGATACCGCGGTCCGACGGCCTGCAAGGCCGCCGGCATCACCTACCGCCAGCTCGACTACTGGGCCCGCACCGGCCTCGTCGAGCCGTCTGTGCGCAGCGCCACCGGCTCCGGCACGCAGCGGCTCTACGGCTTCCGCGACATCCTCGTGCTCAAGGTCGTCAAGCGGCTGCTCGACACCGGGGTCTCGCTCCAGCAGATCCGCGTCGCCATCGGCCACCTGCGCGAGCGGGGCGTCGAGGACCTTGCGCAGATCACGCTGATGAGCGACGGCGCCTCCGTCTACGAGTGCACGTCGGCCGACGAGGTCATCGACCTGGTCCAGGGCGGTCAGGGCGTCTTCGGCATCGCCGTGGGTCGCGTCTGGCGCGAGGTCGAGGGCGAGCTCGCGCAGCTGCCGAGCGAGCGTGCCGAGGACGCCACGGCCGAGCACCCCGACGACGAGCTCACGGCCCGCCGCCAGGCCCGCCGCATGGCCTGAGCCGGACACCCGCCCGGCCGTATGCCACTCCAACGCTCCTGACGGCCCGACCGGACCATCCCCGGCCGGGCCGTCGGCGTACCGCGACCCTGCCACGCTGCTGGTAGATTTGGCGGTGCCGATCGACCCTGCGTGGGAGAGTCCTCGGGGTGCCAGGCACCTACGAGGCGCCGAAGGGGCAACATCCCCGGAACCTCTCAGGCGCCAGGACCACGCGGGCGAGGCAACTCTGGAGGCACCGCGCGGTGCTCGACAGACGGGGAGCGTGTGTCGTCCGCTCGAATCCCGCCAGGAGCCCGCATGTCGATCGACCAGCTCGTCCCCGTGACCACCGGAGCGTCCAGCGAGACCCCGATGGCCGACTTCGTCAGCCGCCACGTCGGCCCGGCCGGCGACGACGTTCGCCGCATGCTCGAGGTGGTGGGCCAGCCGAGTCTCGATGCCATGTGCGACCGTGCCATCCCGGGCGCGATCCGCTCCGAGTCGCCGCTCCGGGTGCAGGCCGCCCCGAGCGAGAGCGCCGTCATCGAGGAGCTGCGTGGGTTCGCCTCGCGCAACACGGTGCTCACCTCACTCATCGGTCTCGGCTACTACGGCACCGTCACGCCGCCGGTCGTGCGCCGCAACGTGCTCGAGAACCCCGCCTGGTACACCGCCTACACGCCCTACCAGCCCGAGATCTCCCAGGGTCGCCTCGAGGCGCTCCTCAACTTCCAGACGGTCGTCACCGACCTCACCGGCCTCGACGTCGCCGGATCGTCCCTGCTCGACGAGGGCACCGCCGCCGCCGAGGCGATGTCGCTGATGCGTCGGGCCAGCCGCGCTGCGGCCGACGCCGTCGTGCTCGTCGACGAGCGACTGTTCCCGCAGTCCATCGCCGTCATGCAGACCCGCGCCGAGGCGATCGGCCTCCCGGTGGTCGTCGCCGACCTGCGGGGCGTCACCGACGCCGACTCGCTTTCGGCTGCTGCCGGCGGCAGGGCCGTCGCCGGCGCCATGGTGCAGTACCCCGACGCGACGGGTGAGCTCGTCGACTGGGCTCCGCTCACCGCAGCCGTCCACGAGGCCAAGGGCCTGGTGACCGCGTGCGCCGACCTGCTGGCCCTGACCCTCGCCACCGCGCCCGGCGAGTGGGGCGCCGACATCGCCGTCGGCAGCGCCCAGCGCTTCGGCGTGCCGATGGGCTTCGGCGGCCCGCACGCCGGCTACATGGCCGTGCACCGCGGTCTCGAGCGCCAGATCCCCGGCCGCCTCGTGGGCGTGTCCGTCGACGCCGAGGGCCACCAGGCCTACCGCCTCGCGCTCCAGACGCGCGAGCAGCACATCCGCCGCGAGAAGGCGACCTCCAACATCTGCACCGCCCAGGTGCTCCTCGCCGTCATGGCGAGCATGTATGCCGTGTGGCACGGCCCTGTCGGCCTGACGACGATCGCTCGTCGCATCACCGGCCTCACGGCCGGCCTGCGCGAGGCCCTCGTCGACGGTGGTGTCGACGTCGAGACGACCGCCTTCTTCGACACCGTGACCGTGGTCGTCCCGGGCCGCTCTGCCGAGGTCACGACCACCTTCGCCGACCGTGGCATGAACGTCAGGCGCGTCGACGCCGACCGMATCTCCGTCAGCCTCGACGAGACCTCCTCTCCGGCAACGGTGCTCGCGATCCTCGATGCTCTGGGTGTCGAAGCCCCCGACGACGCGTCGGCGCAGCTCGCCAAGCCCGAGGGCAACGGCGTGCCGGCGGCGCTCGCGCGTACGTCGGAGTTCCTCACCCACCCGGTCTTCCACGCGCACCACTCCGAGACGGCCATGCTGCGCTACCTGCGACGCCTGTCCGACCGCGACTTCGCCCTCGACCGCGGCATGATCCCGCTCGGCTCGTGCACGATGAAGCTCAACGCCACCACCGAGATGGAGGCGATCACCTGGCCCGAGTTCGCCAACCTGCACCCGTTCGCGCCGGCCGACCAGACCGAGGGCATCCGCGGCCTCATCGACGACCTCGCGGGGTGGCTCTGTGAGATCACCGGCTACGACGCCGTGTCGCTCCAGCCCAACGCCGGCTCGCAGGGCGAGTTCGCGGGTCTCCTCGCGATCCACGCGTACCACCAGGCCAACGGCGAAGGCCACCGTCGCGTCTGCCTCATCCCGGCGAGCGCGCACGGCACCAACGCCGCGTCGGCCGTCATGGCCGGGCTCAAGGTCGTCGTCGTCAAGACGGCGGCCGGTGGCACCGTCGACATGGACGACCTGCGGGCGAAGATCGAGGCACACCGCGACGACCTCGCGGCGATCATGGTCACCTACCCGTCGACTCACGGTGTCTACGAGGACACCATCACCGAGCTCTGCGAGCTCGTCCACGACGCAGGCGGCCAGGTCTACGTCGACGGCGCCAACCTCAACGCGCTCGTCGGGCTCGCCCAGCCGGGCAAGTTCGGCGCCGACGTCAGCCACCTCAACCTGCACAAGACGTTCTGCATCCCGCACGGCGGCGGCGGCCCGGGTGTCGGACCGGTTGCGGTCCGGTCGCACCTCGCGCCGCACCTGCCCAACCACCCGCTCGCTCCCGAGGCCGGCCCCGAGTCGGGCGTCGGCCCGGTGTCCGCCGCCCCCTACGGGTCGGCGAGCATCCTGCCGATCTCCTGGGCGTACGTCCGGCTGATGGGAGGCGACGGCCTGCGCCACGCGACCCAGATGGCCGTGCTCGGCGCCAACTACATCGCGGCGCGGCTGCGCGAGCACTACCCGGTGCTCTACTCCGGCCACGACGGCCTCGTGGCGCACGAGTGCATCCTCGACGTGCGGCAGATCACCGCCGAGACCGGTGTGACGGTCGACGACGTCGCCAAGCGGCTCGTCGACTACGGCTTCCACGCCCCGACGATGAGCTTCCCCGTCGCCGGCACCCTCATGGTCGAGCCGACCGAGTCGGAGAACCTCTACGAGCTCGACCGGTTCTGCGATGCGATGATCGCGATCCGCGGCGAGATCGAGGCGATCCGGGCCGGTGAGGTCGCGGTGGGCGACAGCATGCTGCGCCACGCGCCGCACACGGCGCTCAACATGGCGGGGGAGTGGAACCACCCCTACGAGCGCATCGAGGCCGCCTTCCCGGTGGGGGTGGAGGCTGCCGACAAGTACTGGCCGCCGGTCAGCCGCATCGACGGCGCGTACGGCGACCGCAACCTCGTCTGCTCGTGCCCGCCGCCCGAGGCGTTCGAGGGCTGATCCGCGCAGCGCGCCACTCGCGTCGCGCCGCCGGATGTGGTTGTCTCGGCACGTGGGAGCGGACGTCGAGCAGGCCAGGTACACACGCGAGCAGCGGCAGCAGTACCGGGAGAAGGTACGCCGCGACCTCGACGTGTTCGAACGCATGCTCGGAAAGAGCGAGTTCGAGTTCGACCGCCCGATGACGGGCCTCGAGATCGAGCTCAACCTCGTCAACGAGGACCTCGGGCCCAAGCTCGACAACAAGTCGGTGCTCGAGCAGATCGCCGACGAGGACTACCAGACCGAGCTGGCGCGCTACAACATCGAGCTCAACGTCCACCCGAGGCCGCTTCCCGGCGACTCGGCGATCGAGCTCGAGGGCTTGCTGCGCGAGTCGCTCAACCGGGCGTCCGAGAAGGCTGCCGAGCTGCACACCGGCATCGTCGCGATCGGCATCCTGCCGACCGTCATGCCCGAGCACTTCGAGGGTGACTGGATCAGCGAGAACATCCGCTACGCCGCCCTCAACAATGCCGTGCTCGACGCCCGCGGCGAGGACGTCTGGCTCGAGCTCGAGGGACCGACGGGTGAGCGGATCGCCCGCTACTCCGACAGCCTCGCGCCCGAGTCGGCGTGCACCTCCATCCAGCTGCACCTGCAGGTGCAGCCCGAGCGCTTCGCCGACCACTGGAACGCCGCCCAGGTGCTCGCCGGCCCCCAGCTCGCCCTCGGCGCGAACTCGCCGTTCTTCCTCGGCCAGCGGCTCTGGGCCGAGACGCGTATCCCGCTCTTCACCCAGGCCACCGACACACGGTCGGTCGAGCTGAAGACCCAGGGCGTGCGGCCTCGGGTGTGGTTCGGCGAGCGGTGGATCACCTCGATCTTCGACCTCTTCGAGGAGAACGTCCGCTACTTCCCGGCGCTGCTGCCCGAGCTCTACGACGAGGAGCCCGAAGAGGTCTTCGAGCGGGGCGAGGTGCCCGAGCTCAAGGAGCTGCGGCTGCACAACGGCACCGTCTACCGCTGGAACCGCCCGATCTACGACATCGTCAGCGGCCGTCCGCACCTGCGGGTCGAGAACCGCGTCCTGCCGGCCGGGCCGAGCATCGCCGACGTCATGGCCAATGCCGCGTTCTACTACGGCACGATGCGGGTGCTCGCCGAGGAGGACCGTCCGGTCTGGACCCGGATGAGCTTCTCGGCGGCCGAGTCGAACTTCGAGGAGGGCGCCCGCCTCGGCATCGACGCCCGCACCTACTGGCCCGGACTCGGCGAGGTGCCCGCCACCGAGCTCGTCCTGCGCCGGCTGCTCCCGATGGCCCACGAGGGCCTCGAGCGGTGGGGCGTCTCGGCGGCTGTGCGCGACCGCTTCCTCACGATCATCGAGCAGCGCTGTCTCACCGGCGTCAACGGCGCGTCCTGGCAGACCGAGTGCGTGTCCCGGCTCGAGGCCCAGGGGCTCACCCGCGACAAGGCGCTGCGCGAGATGCTCGGCCGCTACATCGAGGGAATGATGGCCAACGAGCCGGTCCACACCTGGGAGCTCCCGAACGACTGACCCGGGCCTCCCCGCCCCGTCCCAGCCCGCGGATGCCGGCTTGTGGCGTGCCGGCATACGCGAGGAGACGCGGGGGCTCGACCTGCAGGTCGGCTCAGTCGGAGAGCAGGCGCCAGGGGGACAGGTTGAACATCCCGATGCAGCGGGTCGAGCGGTGGTGGGTCAGCACACTCATCGACCCGGCGTCGAGGATGAGGTTCTGGCCGAAGCGCGGGTCCTGCCCGAGGTAGGTGGCCGTGAGCACGCGCAGCGCGTGCCCGTGGCCGAAGAGGGCGACGTCGCCGTGCTCGAGGTCGGGCCACACCTTGTCGATGACCTGCTGGGCGCGGGTCGACACCTGCTCGACCGTCTCGCCCGGCGTCACGCCGGGCTTCACCCCGTCGACGAAGACCTCCCACGGGTGACCGATCTCCTCGCTGATCTGCTTCGTGGTGACGCCCTCGTAGGCGCCGTAGTCCCACTCGCGCAGCAGCGGCTCGACCTCGAAGTCGCCGAGGCCGGCCAGCTCGGCGGTGCGCTTGGCCCGCTGCAACGGCGAGACGAGCACCCGCTGGAAGCGGTGCTTGCGCAGCACGTCGGCCAGCTCGCGCGCGGCGGCCTCGCCCTCGGGGAGCAGCGGCAGGTCGGTGGTGCCGGTGTGCTGGCCGCTCAGCGACCACTCGGTCTCGCCGTGCCGGAAGAGGTAGATGTTGCCCGGATAGATGCCGTCGGGGGAGGCCATACCGGTCATCAAACCACCTGCACCCCGCCTCGGGCCCTCGTCGACAGGACTGCGAGACTCCCCGGCATGGAGCTGACCTTCCGCATCGTCAACGTGTTCGGGATCGAGGGGAACCCGTTCTCGGGCAACGCCCTCGGCGTCTTCGAGGAGGCGTCGGGGCTTGACGACCGCGAGATGCAGGCCTGGGCCCGCCAGTTCAACCTCAGCGAGGTGACCTTCCTCGACGACGGCGCGTCCACCGACGCTGCGCACGGCGACGGCCCGGCGCGTGCGTCGGTGCGGATCTTCACGGCGACGTACGAGATGCCCTTCGCCGGTCACCCGACCCTCGGCACGGCCCATGTCGTCGCCGACCGAGCCGCAGCGCGCCTCGGAGCGCCCGTGGACGAGGTGCTCCTGACGATGCCGGCGGGTGACATCCCGGTGCGCCGCACCTCCGACGGCTGGCAGCTGCGCGCCAACCCGCCGCAGCACCGGGAGTCGTCCGCCACGCCGCAGCAGGTCGCGGCGGCGCTCGGCATTCCCGTCACGACGCTCGTGGAAGGTGCGACCCAGTGGGTCAGCTGCGGCGTCGAGTCGCTCATCGTGCAGGTGGACGACCTCGAGGCCCTGCGGTCGGCTGCCCCGGTCCCCGCCCTCATGCTCGAGCACCTGGCGATGCCCGGGCGACCGCCACATGCCTACCTCTGGGCGTGGACCGGGCCCGACACCGTCGAGGCGCGCATGTTCGCCGCGGCGGGCACCACCCTGGAGGAGGACCCCGCCACCGGGTCGGCGTGCAGCAGCCTCGGCGGCTGGTTCGTCGGCCAGGGCCGCACGGGCCTCGAGGTGGTCGTGTCGCAGGGCGCCCAGACCGGCCGGCCGTCGAGGCTGGTGCTCACGGTCGACCACGACTCCACGGTCCGGGTGGCCGGCCGGGTGGCCGACGTCGGTTCCGGTGCCGTCTCGCGCGGCTGAGTCGCCGGCCGCGACACCTGTGCGACCATCGGCAGGTGCCGACCTACATAGGGTTCCTCCGCGCCGTCAACCTCGGCGGCAAGCGGAAGGTGAAGATGGCCGCCCTGCGTGAGCTGCTGGAGTCCGAGGGCTACGAAGAGGTCGAGACGCACATCCAGAGCGGCAACCTCAAGGTGCGGTCGACCACGCGCAGCGCGGCAAAGGTCGAGACCGACCTGAGGAAGACCATCAGCGCAGAGTTCGGCTTCGACGTGCCCGTCGTCGTGCGCACGCCTGCCCAGCTGCGCAAGCTCGCCGATGACGCGGAGGCGCTCGACTCGCCGGTGCCCGGCGATGCCGGCCGCTACGTCACATTCATGACGGGCAAGCTCGACCCGGCGGGCGTCGAGGCCCTGCACGCCTGGGACGTCGAGACCGAGGGGGCGCGGGTCGTCGGCAGCGACATCGTGCTTTTCCTCGCAGCCGGGGTGCAGGGCGCCAAGCTCTCCAACGCCCGCATCGAGAAGCTGACCGGTGCCGTGGGGACAGCCCGCAACATCACCGTCGTGAGGGCGCTCGCCGACAAGTGGTGCGGCTGACGGTCGGTCGGACCGCAGGTTCAGAGCCGCGCCCGGCGGACGAGCTCGAAGCAGACCACGGCTGCTGCAGCCGAGACGTTGAGCGACTCGACCCCGGCTGCCATGGGGATGGACACCCACGTGTCGACGAGCCCGGCGACGTCGGGGGACAGCCCCGCGGTCTCGCTGCCCAGGACGAACGCGACCGGCTCGGGCAGGTGGGCGGAGAAGAGGTCGTCGTCACCACCCGCGTCGAGACCGACGACGTGGAATCCGGCCGTCTTGAGCGTCTCCACGGCCTCGCCGGCGGTGAAGGCCTTGAGGATCGGTGCGCGGAACGCGACTCCCGCCGACGCCTTGACGACGAGCGGGTCGATCGAGGCGACGCCCTTGCGCGGCACCACGATGCCGTCCACCCCCGCGGCCGTGGCCGAGCGAAGGATCATGCCGACGTTGGCGGGAGTCGTGACGCCATCGAGCACCAGCACGGTCCGGAGCGAGCCGCCTCCGTCTCGGGAGAGGGCGGCGTCGAGCGGGCGCATCCGGGGGGCCACGACGTCAGCGAAGACGCCCTGGTCCTGGCGGCCGTTGCCGGCGAGCTTCTTGACCCGTTCGGCGCTGGCGTACTGCACGTCGACGCGTCGACGCCGGGCGGCCTGCTGGATCTCGCGCAGGCCGGACCCGCGAGCGCCCTCGGCGATGACGACCTTGTCGACGTGGAGGTCGTCGTCGAGGAGCACCTCGTGGACCGGGTTGCGGCCGTAGACCGTGATGAAGCGGTCCTTGGGGGAGATCTCGTCGGTCACGCGGTCAGGATGCCATGCCCTGCCCGATGGGGCGCGAGCGGCTGGGACGCCAGCGCGAGGTCGATGACGGGGCCGGTCGGCTCGTAGCTCACGAGAGCGCAGTTGTGCTTGAGCAGCTCCTCACCCACCGTCCGACCTGTGCGCTTGTCGACGACGGTGCGCCAGATCTCGTTGCGCCGGAAGATCTCGGCGCCCGAGCGGATGAACTGCTCGGCGCGTGCATCCACCTTGTACGAGTGCGCGGCCGGCGCGTCCGACCGCAGCTCACCCTCGAGGTGGCGCTCGCCGACGGTGACGAGCAGTTGGAAGGTCGACGTCGTGTCGTTCCGCACGACGAGGTCGACGTAGTTGTAGACGATCGAGCAGCCGACGCCCCACGGCAGCACGCGCGCCTTGTCGGGGAAGGGGTCGAAGGAGTGCTCGGAGCGTTCGAGGACCGTGAGCTCGCTGTGCAGGAACATCCAGTGGAGCAGGTTGGCGAGCTGACAGATGCCGCCGCCGACGCCGGCGCGCGCCTGACCGTTGGACAGTCGCATGCCCTCGACGTAGCCCCGCCGGCGCGTGCAGCTGCCGACCACCTTGTTGAACGAGAAGGTCTCGCCAGGGCGGATCAGCAGGGCGTCGACGCGGCGCGAGGCGAGCCGGAGGTTGACCACCTTGTTTCGCTGCAGGTGCATCTCGTCCTCCGACAGCTCCCGCATGAGCAGGGAGCCGTGCGCCTTGACGCGGTGCGCGAGGGGTTCACCCAGTCGGTCCCCGGCCCATTCCGTGTCTCCGCGCATCCAGGCGAGACGCCGCCGGCACCGGTGTGCCCACACGGCGAGCGGGTAGAGGGCTGGAAGGGTCTGGGCCGGCCTGCGACGGGCGACGACCCGAGCGGGGGCGACAAAGCCCTCGGGCGGTGCGATGAGCTGCATGGGACTTTCCTGGTTCTGTTCAGAAGCCCCGGCGCCCCTGTGGCAGCCGGCTACTCATTGAGATGCTCGCCGGCGACCGAAAGTTGCCGCCGGCCGGCGGCTGCGCGTCGATCCGGTCAGGCGACGGCGACGACGTAGGCCGCCGTGGTCTGCAGCGTCAGCACGCCGTCGACCGAGAGGGGCTCCGCCACCTCCCGGAAGCGTGCCTCGGCAGCAGCGCGTACGCCGGGGGTCTGAGCCAGGAACGTCCGCCCTGCGACCCCGACGCCTCCGGCGATCCCGCGCCACAACGCGGCCACCTCGATCGTCCAGTGCATCGGCAGCTCCGTGGCCACGACCGGGACGAGGGCCGCCGACGAGGCCAGTCCACCGAGGCCCTCCACCGACCGGGCGAAGTCGAGCTCGGGGCTCAGGCGCTGGTCGGGCAGCGGGACGACGCCCGCGACGCCGAAGGCCTCGGTCACCAGACGGGCCCACTGGGGCGTACCCGACGTCCAGATCGTCAGGGCGACACGACCACCCGGCCGTGTGACGCGGCGGAGCTCGTGCACGGCAGCGCGAGGGTCCGCGACGTGGTTGACCACGAAGTTGGCAGTGACGGCATCGAAGGTGCCGTCCCCGAAAGGCAGGTCGGGCAGGGCAGCCTGCAGGACGGCGCCAGGCAGCAGGTCCCGCGACAAGGCCACCATCTGGGGGTCTGCGTCGACCGCCGCGACGGTGCGCCCCTTCGCCGCGGCCGCCGCTGCGAGCGCGCCCGTTCCGGAGCCGACGTCGAGATGGGCCCCGCCGGGGGTGTCGGACAGCAGGCGTGGGACGGGGCCCTCGCACATCGTGGCGAACGACGTCCGGTACGCCTCTGCCACGCCGCTCCACGAGCTCACCGGGCCATCCAACACGATCCTCGGGTCGAGTGCCGAGCCGACGGGAATGGGGGAGGGGTTGACGACGTTCGGTATGATTGAAACGTCAATCACTGAGGAGTTGGGACACATGCAGTTCGGGATCTTCACCGTCGGCGACGTCACCACCGACCCGACCACGGGCCGTACGCCGACCGAGAACGAGCGCATCAAGGCCACGGTCGCCATCGCGAAGAAGGCCGAGGAGGTCGGGCTCGACGTCTTCGCCACCGGCGAGCACCACAACCCGCCGTTCGCCGCGCCGGCGAACCCGCCCGTCCTTCTCGCGGCGATCGCCGCGCAGACCGAGCGCATCGTCCTGTCCACCTCGACGACGCTGATCACGACGAACGACCCGGTTCGCCTCGCCCAGGACTACGCGTACCTCCAGCACCTGAGTGACGGACGCATGGACGTGACGCTCGGCCGCGGCAACACCGGCCCGGTCTACCCGTGGTTCGGCAAGGACATCCGCGAGGGCATCCCCCTCGCCATCGAGAACTACGCGCTGCTGCACCGGCTGTGGCGCGAGGACGTCGTCGACTGGCAGGGCAAGTACCGCACGCCTCTGCAGGGCTTCACGTCCACGCCGCGTCCCCTCGACGGCGTGCCGCCGTTCGTGTGGCACGGCTCGATCCGCAGCCCCGAGATCGCCGAGCAGGCGGCGTACTACGGCGACGGCTTCTTCTCCAACCACATCTTCTGGCCGGCCACCCACACGAAGCAGATGGTGCAGCTCTACCGTCGTCGCTTCGAGCACTACGGCCACGGCCAGGCCGACCAGGCCATCGTCGGGCTCGGCGGGCAGATCTTCATGCGCAAGAACAGCCAGGACGCCGTGCGCGAATTCCGGCCCTACTTCGACAACGCCCCGGTCTACGGCCACGGCCCGACGCTCGAGGAGTTCACGAGCCAGACGCCGCTCACCGTGGGCAGCCCGCAGGAGGTCATCGAGCGCACCCTCGGCTTCCGCGACTACGTCGGCGACTACCAGCGCCAGCTGTGGCTGATCGACCACGCCGGCCTGCCGCTCAAGACGGTGCTCGAGCAGCTGGACCTGCTCGGCGAGGAGGTCGTCCCGGTGCTCCGCAAGGAGTTCGCCGCCCTCAAGCCCGCGCACGTGCCGGACGCTCCGAGCCACGCGAGCCGTGTCGCGGCTGCGGGCGGTGCCCACGACACGACCGTGTACGCCGACGGTGACGACGTCACCGGCGCGTCCCCCCAGCCCACCGACAGCACGACCGCCGTGGAGGTGACCAGATGACCACGCAGGCCCCGTTCCACCTCGCCGTCATCACCGCCGGCGTGACCCAGCCGTCGTCCACGCGTCTGCTCGCCGACCGCCTCACCGAGGCGACCGTGCGTGCCCTCGCCGGTCACGACGTCGGCGAGGTCGTCGTCGAGGTCGTCGACGTGCGCGACGTCGCCCACGACGTGACCAACAACGTGCTCACCGGCTTCGCCTCCCCCGAGCTCCAGGTGCGGCTCGACGCCATCACCGAGGCGGACGCGGTGGTCGTCGCGACGCCCGTGTATGCCGCCTCGTACAGCGGGCTGTTCAAGATGCTCGTCGACGTCCTCCCGCAGGACGCCCTGCGCGACACCCCGGTGCTGCTCGGTGCGACGGGAGGCACAGCGCGCCACTCGCTCGCCATCGACCACGCCCTCCGTCCCCTCTTCGCACACCTCGGGGCCCTCGTCGCCCCGGTCGCGGTCTTCGCCGCGAGCGAGGACTGGGGAAGCACCGACGCCGGTCGGCTCGGGGAGCGCATCGACCGCGCCGGACGGTCGTTCGCCGCTCTCGTGGTGGGCAGCCCACGTGAGGCGCGGGTCGACCCCTTCGACGACGTGACGCCGTTCGCGTCGCTGCTCAGCGACCTGCGGTCCTGACTGATCCCACCACGCCGCGCCGCGAGACCGACCAGGTCTCCCGGCGCGGCTTTCGGCAGACTCGGGCTGTCACCCTGGCCCTCGACCGGGTCCCGCCCGCGGCAGGGCTGCGACGCTGGGTGCCCTCCTCGCCCTCATCGCGTGGGTGGGCCGGACCACCCTGGCGATGGCGCGTGAGGGCGACCTGCCACGCCGGCTCGCCACCGTGCACGAGCGGTATGCCGTGCCGCACGTCGCCGGCGGGAGCGCCGCCGCGACACGCGGGGAGGGCTCCCCATCGACGGCGGGCCGGACGCAACCTAACGTGAGGCGCACCGTCGACAGGAGGCCAACGTGCTCTACCGCAAGGGCGCCGACCCCGAAGCCCTCGAGCGCACCGCACGTGAGCTCACTGCGTGCGCCGGCGAGGTCGACGGCATCCGCGCCACCGGCACCCGGGCCCTTGCCGCGATCGGCCGGTCCTGGGGCGGTGACGACGCGCAGGCCGCCCAGGAGACCTGGCGGTCCACGTCGTCGGCGCTCGTCGCGCTCGGGACCTCGCTCGACTCCATGTCCAAGCGGCTGGCCGAGAACGCCCGCGCACAACGGGGCGCCAGCGGCCCCGGGGGCGCCCGGAGCCCCGGGCAGCCTTCGCTCCCGCCGTGGCTGCCGCCCGGCTTCGGCGGCTCGTCCGGCTCCGGCGGCGAGACCGTTGACGAGCCGGACCTCGCGGACGACGTCAGGGGCACCGACCCGCACCAGGTCGACCTCGAGCTCGCCGAGCTGGCGAAGGGCGTCTATGACGGCGGGGGCACCGACAGCTTCGACCCGGTGAGCGCCGACGACCTCGAGAAGCTCGGCATCGACTCCGACTCCCTGACGGGGCGCGGCGGCTTCCAGGCGAACATCTACCGCGACGCTGACGGCCGCTACGTCCTGGCCTTCGCCGGGACCGACCCCAAGAGCGTCAGCGATTGGGGCGCCAACGCCCAGCAGGGCCTCGGCGGGCTCAGCAGCCAGCACCTGCAGGCCATCGCCCTGGCCCAGCACCTCGCCGCGGCGGTCGGAAGCGACAACATGGTCCTGACGGGGCACTCCCTCGGCGGTGGCCTCGCAAGCACGGCATCGGTCGCCACCGGCGTCCCGGCGGTCACCTTCAACGCTGCGGGTGTGCATCCCAACACCGTCGTCGCTGCMGCGGCGCTGGGCCACCACTCCGCGGGCCTCGACCAGGGGCAGGTGCGCAACTACCACGTGCGCGGCGAGATCCTGACGACCGTGCAGAACCCGCTCGGCTCGTTCGTCGACCACGTGCCGTTCATCGGCGACGACCCCCTCCCCAATGCCCTCGGAACCCAGATCGCCCTCGACCCGGCCAAGGGTCCCGAGGTCCACGTCTCGCCGTGGTCGATGGTGAGTCCGGTGGTCGGACTCGTCGACACCGCGAAGGACCTGGGCAGCTACTCGGTCGGTCAGCACGGCGCGCCGTCCGTCATCGAGGCGATGGAGGCGAGCGAGTACTTCGGCAAGAGCTGACCGGCTGGGCTCCGGCGGTGTGCGACCGAGCGAGCGCGTCAGTCGAGGCCCAGCCGGTCGACCACGAGGTCGGCGATGGCGAGTGACGCGGTGGCTGCGGGGGACGGGGCATTGCGGATGCAGAGGACGGCCCCGACCCTGCTGAAACGGAAGTCCTCGACGAGCGACCCGTCAGCGTCCATCGCCTGGGCGCGCACTCCCGAGCCGGCGCGCACGACGTCGGCGTCGGTGATGGCGGGCACGTAGCGCCGCGCGCGGGAGACGAAGGCATGCCTGCTGACCGACCCCATGACCTCGTGGAGGCCGATGCCGAGGTTGGCCCGGGCGAACCGTCGGAAGCCGTGCGAGGCCGCGAGTGCACGGAGCACGCGTGGGTCGACGTCGCGCCGACGGTAGCCCTCCCGCGCCGTCGCGAGCACGGCGTTCGGTCCGAGCAACACGTCTCCGCCCACGGTGCGCGTCAGGTGCACCCCGAGGAACGGGTAGCGCGGGTCGGGCACCGGATAGACCAGGCCGCGCACCAGATGGGTGGCCGACGGGGTGAGCCGGTGGTACTCGCCCCGGAAGGGCACGATCGCCGGACTCGGCCCGTCGCCGGCGAGGACGGCCAGGCGGTCGGCGTGCAGTCCCCCTGCGATGACCACCCGGTCGGCCCGGAGTCGACGACCGTCCGCCGCCCGCACCTCGACCTGTCCTCCGCCCTGGGCGAGCCCGGTCACCTCGAAGCCGGTGACGACCCGGGCGTCGGAGGTCACGGCGTCCTCGAGCATCGCCGCCGCCACGAGGGAGAAGTCGGTGATTGCCGTCGTGGGGGAGTGCAGCGCGGCCCGGCCGACCGCGTGCGGTTCGACCTCGAGCAGGGCCGCCGGATCGAGCCACCACAGTCCGGGCACGCCGTTCGCGTGCGCCCGCGCCTCGATCTCGCGCAGCCGACCGAGCTCGACCTCGTCCAGGGCGACGACGACCTTCCCGACCTCGTCATAGGGCAGCCCACGCTCGTGGCAGTAGGCGCGAAGGCGACGCACCCCTTCCCGCGAGAGCGTGGCCTTGGCGGATCCCGGCGCGTAGTAGATGCCCGCGTGGACGACGCCGCTGTTGCGGGACGTCTGGTGCCGGGCGGGTGCCGCCTCCTTCTCGACGACGGTGACGTCGGGTCGAGGGTCGGACAGGGTGAGGCGCCGCGCCACGGCCGACCCGACGATGCCGCCACCCACGACGACGACGTGGGGACGGGTCACCCTGCGGCCGCGCGAGCGGCCTCGTCGGCAGCCTCGACGTCGGCTTCGGTGGGCCTCACGACGTGGGCGGCATACGGCTCGGGGTGCCTGCGGAGGTAGACCTTGATGTAGGGGCACAGAGCCACGATCCGACGACCGGACGAGACGGTCGAGGACAGCGCCACGTCGGCGAGGCGGCCGGCGAGGCCCTGCCCCTCGTACGCCGCGTCGACCTCCGTGTGGAAGAAGACGACCCGGTCAGGCTCACCGATGCCCTCGCCGTGGACGACCGCGTAGCTGGCGATGCCGATCACCCGGTCGCCGTCGACCAGCTCGAACCGGCTTCGCCCGGGGTTGTCGACCACCCGGATCGCCGCTGTCGAGCCGTCGGTCGGATCGTCGACGCCGTCACCCGTGCGCTCCGTCATCGCCCCAGCATGGCAGGGTGAGGGCATGGCGAAGTACTTCGACGTCCACCCGGTGGACCCCCAGCCCCGGGCGATCGGCCAGGCGGTCGAGATCCTTCGGACGGGTGGCCTCATCGCCTACCCGACCGACTCATGCTTCGCCCTTGGCTGCTCGCTCGACAACCCCGAGGGCAAGGAGCGCATCCTGCGCATCCGGCAGCTCGACGACAAGCACCACTTCACGCTGGTCTGCTCGGACTTCGCGCAGCTCGGCCAGTTCGTGCACCTCGACAACTCGGTGTTCCGTGCCATCAAGGCCGCGACGCCCGGCCCCTACACGTTCATCCTGCCGGCGACGAAGGAGGTGCCGCGACGCCTGCTCCATGCCAAGAAGAAGACGGTGGGCGTCCGCATCCCCGAGCACCCGGTGGTGCGCGAGCTGCTCAAGGCGATGGGTGAGCCGATCCTGTCGAGCACGCTGCTCATGCCCGACGACGACGAGCCGATGACCGAGGGCTGGGAGATCAAGGACCGCCTCGACCACGTCGTCGACGCCGTGATCGACTCGGGGGAGTGCGGCCTGGAGCCCACGACCGTCGTCGACTGGTCCGACGGCTATCCCGTCGTGACCCGGGTCGGCGCGGGCGACCCCAGCCCGTTCGAGTGAGGGCGGGGGCGGCGGCCACGAGCGAAAGCCGTTCGGCCGAGGCGTGCCCCTGTCGCACCGGGTCGTGGTGCTGTTCAATCGGGCCATGAGCCAAGGCGCCCGAGACGTGAGCCCGACTCCCGAGTCCCTGGACTCGCTGCTTGCCGGTCTCGACGAGGCCGACCGCGAGACCCTGGAGCTGCGGCTCGAGCGATGGTCCGACGACCTCCTGGCGGCGCTGCAGGTGCTCTACCCCGAGCAGGACGTCTCCGCGATCGCCCTACGTCTCGTCGAACGGGCCGTGTCCGCCCACCAGGAGAGGGCACCGGAGCTGCGCCGCCTCGACCAGCGCCGGTTGCTGCGGCCGGACTGGCTCCAGCAGCCCGAGATGTTCGGGTACGCCTGCTACACCGAGCGTTTCGCCGGTGACCTTCGGGGGCTCAGCGGCCGCCTCGACCACTTGCGCGACCTCGGGGTGACCTACCTGCACCTCATGCCGCTGCTGCTACCCCGCGACGGCGACAACGACGGCGGCTATGCCGTGCAGGACTTCCGCACGGTGCGCCCCGATCTCGGCGACGTCGAGGACCTGCGCTCGCTGGCCGGCGACCTTCGCGCACAGGGCATCTCGCTCGTGCTCGACCTCGTGCTCAACCACGTGGCGCGTGAGCACGAGTGGGCGCGGCGGGCCCGGGCGGGGGAGTCGCACTACCGCGACTACTTCCACGTCTACCCCGACCGCGTCATGCCGGACGCGTACGAACGCACCCTGCCCGAGGTGTTCCCCGACTTCGCCCCCGGCAACTTCACGTGGGACGACGAGCTGGGCGGCTGGGCCTGGACGACGTTCAACGAGTGGCAGTGGGACGTCAACTGGTCCAATCCCGACGTACTCGTCGAGTACGCCGACATCGTGCTCTACCTCGCGAACCTCGGTGTCGAGGTGCTGCGGCTCGACGCCATCGCGTTCACCTGGAAGCGTCTGGGGACGAACTGCCAGAACCAGCCCGAGGTGCACGCGGTCACCCAGGCCCTGCGCACGGTCGCGCGGATCGCCTGCCCAGCGCTCGCCTTCAAGGCCGAGGCGATCGTCGGCCCGCGCGACCTCGTGCAGTACCTGGGCCAGGGCGAGCACGCCGGGCGGGTCAGCGACATCGCCTACCACAACAGCCTCATGGTGCAGGTGTGGTCGATGCTCGCGACGGGCAGCACCGGCCTCACCAAGCAGGCCCTGACGGCCCTGCCACCGACCCCTCCGAGCGGCACGTGGATCTGCTACGTCCGCTGCCACGACGACATCGGCTGGGCCATCGACGACGGCGACGCAGCCGCGGCCGGCCTCGACGGCTACGCCCACCGTCGCTTCCTCTCCGACTGGTATGCCGGCGACCAGCCCGGGTCGTGGGCGCACGGACTCGTCTTCCAGCACAACCCGGCAACGGGAGACAAGCGGATCAGCGGCACGGCGGCAGCCCTGACCGGCCTCTCCGACGCGGAGCGGCGCGCAGACTCGGGTGCGGTGGGGCTCGGGATGGCGCGCCTCTTCCTCGCCCACGCGGTCGTGTCCGGCTGGGGCGGCATACCGGTGGTGTGGAGCGGTGACGAGCTCGGGATGCCGAACGACCCGCACTGGGCCGAGGAGCCCGGGCACGAGGACGACAACCGCTGGGCCCACCGCGAACGCATCGACTGGGCGCTCGCGGAGCACCGGGGCGACCTGGGGACGACCGCCGGCAAGGTCTTCCAGGGGCTGCGACACCTGGCCGCGGTCCGCCGCGCCCTTCCCCAGCTCCACGCCTCGGCCCAGACCCGCGTGGTGCTCGAGACCGACGACGGCGTGCTGGCGGTGGTGCGCACGCACCCGAGCGGCTCCATGGTCTGCGTCTACAACGTGACGGCGTCGTGGCAGACCGTCCCGGTCCAGCTCTTCCTCGACGCCGGCATCACGCACGCGCACGACGCGCTGGGCGGGCACCCCGTCTTCGGTGACGCCCGCGGGCTCGCATCGCTGAGCCCGTATGCCGCGTGGTGGGTCACCGAGACACCGGCTGAGGTCTTACGCGCCTGAGACTGCGCGCTCCTTGGTAAAGGTTGTGCGATAACCTTTACCAAGGAGGTGGACAACGCATGGCACCGACCTGGCCCGCGCTCCACACGCGCACGGTTCCATGGCGACCCGTCGAGGGCCTGCTCGAGCTGTCGCGCCGCGCCCAGCGGGCCAGCCCGCGCAGCTACGCCGCGGCCGTCGTGCCGCCCATCGCCGCGACGCGGCTGGTGCTCGACGGCGACCTCGCGGCGGACCTCGACGAGGCCACCCGTCTGCTCGCGTCGTTCGACGCCGGGGGAGCGGGCGAGATCGCCCCGTTCGCCTCCGTCCTCCTGCGGTCCGAGAGCGCCGCCAGCTCCCAGATCGAGAACCTGACGTCCTCCGCCCGCGCCCTGGCCGAGGCCGAGATCGGCGAGGGAAACCGCGCCAACGCCGCCGTCATCCTCGGCAATGTTCGCACCATGCAGGCAGCACTCGAGCTCGCCGGACGGCTCGACGAGGACGCCGTGCTCGCGATGCACCGCGCCCTCATGGCCCACCAGACGCAGCACCCGGCCGGGCGATGGCGCGACCAGCAGGTGTGGGTCGGCGGCTCGGGCGTCCACCCCGGCGACGCGCACTTCGTGCCGCCCGTGGCCGACGACGTGCCTGCGCTCATGGCCGATCTCATCGCCTTCATGGACCGCGACGACCTGCCGCCACTCGCGCACGCGGCGCTGGCGCATGCCCAGTTCGAGACGATCCACCCCTTCACCGACGGCAACGGGCGCACCGGGCGCGCCCTGCTGCACTCGGTCCTGCTCCACACCGGAGTGATCCACCAGGTCACGGTGCCGATCTCTGCCGGCCTGCTGGCCATCCGCGAGGACTACGTCGAAGCCCTGATGGCCTACCGCCGGGGAGACACCGAGCCCATCCTGCGATGCGTGGCCGAGGCCGCGCGCAACGGCACCCACATCGGCGAGCGGCTCGTGGCGACCCTGCGAGAGGTGCGCGCCGACTGGGCCGAGCGCCTCACCGCCCGGGCCGGCTCGGCGTCGTGGGCGATGCTCGACCTCCTGCTGCGCCAGCCGGTCGTCACGTCGCGGGTCGTCATGCGCGAGCTCGAGGTCTCGGCCCCCACCGCCCAGTCGGCCCTCCAACGCCTCGTCGACGACGGCGTCCTGCTCGAGTCGACCGGACACCGGCGCAACCGCGTCTACCGGGCCCCGGCGGCCTTGCGGGCCCTCGACGCGTATGCCGCCGGGCTGGGTCGCCGCGCCCGCTGACTGTCAGCCCGGGGGGTGGCACCTGCAGTGCTAGGCTTGATGAATTCGCTTGTGCTGCAATGTTATTCGCCGTTAATCGACATTATGATGTTCGTCGTCAGAGACCGGCGAGGGCCAGATCCACCCACGCGCCGTGCGGGTGGCAGGTGCCGAGCGTCACCGACTCACGCTCCCGATCACCGCGCCAGCGACGCAGGCCGACGACCGTGCTGCCGTCGTCGGCTCCGGCCGGGGCCTCGATGCCGGGCGCGCACCCCGGCGGCTCCGCCGTGAGCCAGGACACGGCTTCGCCGTCGATGGCGAGCAGCCGCACGGCGGCCTCAAGGCCGGTGCGTCGTGAGGCATCGACGTAGGTCAGCGCCCACGAGCTGAAGACGACGACGTGGGCCCCGGCGCCCGCCTGGGCCCGTGCCCGCTCGACGGCCGCGGGCAGGCCGTCGACCATGTCGTGGCGCAGCACCGTCGGCTGCTGGCCTCGCAGCAGGTCCCGCGCGGCACGGAAGCGCTCGGCCCTGCCCGGCACCTCCGGCCAGAGGCACGCCTCCAGCCAACGCAAGGCACCGTCGTCGGCCAGGTCCACCGGGTCGAGGTCGACCCCGACGCGCCCCCTCACCGGAGGGAGTGCGAGCGTCTCGGACCCGAGCCCGGCCACCGTGCCCGACCGGTCCTGGCCCGCGCAGCGGACGCTCGAGGCCGGGTCACCCAGGACCACCTCGCCCTCCGGCGAGTCGATGCGGACGGCATACCGATCGACGGCGAGGAGCAGTCCGGCGCTCGCGCCGAGCTCGACCAGTGCGAGTGGGCGGTCACGCGTGTCGTGCGATGCGGCCGCCAGACCTAGCGCGAGGTAGACCGCGCGGTTCACCTCGTTCGTCTGCGTCCCGTGCGTCGCGATCTGCTCCAGCAGCTCGTCGCGGTGCTCGCGGACCGTGCGCCGAACGTCAGGCCACGGGTCTCCAGCGGGCAGTGCATTCGCACCCACGACACTCGGATACCACTGCGCTGCAGGCGTATCCGGGCGGTGGAGGGCCAAGTCGTGGAGGGCCGCCAGCCACAGGACCGGGCGAGCCTGGCCCGGCCTCGCGGCGAGCAGCATCGACGCCAGGTCGGGGTCGTCGGCGAGGTGGCGGCAGATCGTCGCGTAGAGCGGGAGCGCGGCATACTCGGTGGCGAACTCGGAGAAGCGCCGCTGGATCCGGGCGAGCCGCTCGGCGTCGCGCGGCGCCTCATCAGGCACCGGTGACTCCGTCGAGACTCTCGCGAACGAGGTCGGCGTGTCCGTTGTGACGGGCATACTCGCCGATGAGGTGGAGGTAGACGAACCGCAGCGAGAAGGGTTCACCGCCGGCCTCGAACACGCCATCGAGCGACCGACCGGCCACCGCTCGGTCGGCGGCCGCCCACTCGGTCAGCAGTGCCTCGTAGTCCTCACGTGCCGTAGCCGGGTCGAGGTCGTCGAAGTCGAGGTCGACCCCGCTGCCGAAACCGTGCAGAGCGGCCACGGGCTCGCCTGCGACCCTCTGGCGCAGCCAGATCCGCTCGACCTTGCGGAGGTGGCGTAGCAGGCCGAGGAGGCTGAGGTTGGACGGCTCGATGGTGCGCTCGGCGAGCTGCGCGGCGGTCAGGCCCGAGCACTTCGCGAGCAGGGTCGAGCGGTGCCAGTCGAGCATCTCGGGCAGCATCTTCGCCTCGGGCGCGACGAGAGAACCGCCGGGACGCTCGACCTCAGGGGCCGTCCATGGCGCAGTGGCGCTCTCGGTCGCCGTGCTCTGGCTCATGGGTCAAGACCTCCGTTGACGGGTTCGTCTGTGACAGATTGCGATTCGCGCTCCAGCAGCACGATCACCTCGTGGTGCGACGTCTGGGGGAACATGTCGTGCAGACGAGCCCGTCGCGCGACGTAGGAGGGCATGCGAGCGAGGTCGCGGGCGAGGCTGTCGACGTTGCAGCTGGAGTAGGTCACGTGGTCGGCGCCCGAGCGCTCGATCCAGGCCGCCAGGTCGGGGCCGATGCCGCGCCGTGGCGGGTTGACGACCACCATCGACCTGCCGGCGCCGAGCACGGTCGGGTCGAGCGCGGCGACGTCCGTGGCGTCACCGGCCCTGAACGTCACGTCGACGGAGACGGTCCCCGCCGCGCGCAGTCTCTCGGCGCTCAGCTCGGCGCTGCGCACCGCCTCGGGGGACACCTCGATGCCCAGCACTCGTTGGAGCGCGCTGTGGCCGGTGGAGCAGTGCAGGGCGAAGCCGCCCACGCCGCAGTAGAGGTCGAGCACGGTCTCGGGCCGCACCTCGAGCGCCCAGTCACGGGCCTGGCGGTAGAGGCCTGCGGCCACAGCGGTGTTGGTCTGGAAGAAGCTGTTGGGTCGCAGGTTGAGCGTGACGTCGTTGACCGGCATCTCCAGCACCGCCTGCTCGGTGAGCACCACCTCGGTCTCACCCTCGAGGACGGCCTTGTGCTCGGGCTGGAGGTTCACTGACACGACCCGCACCTCGGACAGGTGTTCGAGCAGGCGGGGCAGCCGCGACTGGAGCAACGCGAGGTGCTTCTTCGAGCGGAGCACGAGGCGCAGCATCACCTCACCGGTGGGGGAGAGGCTCAGGATCAGGTGCTTGAGCTCGCCACGTCGGGCCGCCACGTCGTAGGGCTCCAGGCCGATCTCGTCGACGACGTCAGCGAGCCGGGGGATCAGCCGCTGGAGCGGTTCCTCGTGCAGCCCGCAGGCCCGTAGGTCGACGCCGCCCAACTGCGGGTCGAGGATCCCGAGGGTGACCGCGCCCGCGCGGCCGCCGACGACGAGCTTTGCCTTGTTGCGGAAGGCGGACTCGCGGCTGGCGAAGGGTTCGAGCCAGGTGACCTCAGGAGCGACGGACGCCAGGGCCTGCTGACATCGCTCGAGCTTCTCGGCGAGCTGGACGGCATACGGAACGCCCATCAGGGCGCACGAGCGGCAGCGTCCCGCGTCGAAGTAGTCGCACTGCACCGAGCAAGGCTACGGCGCGACGCCCGAGTCTAGGACGACGGGTAGACCGCTCAGGGGGAGGTCTGACAAACAGCAAAGTGACATAATGTCGATTATCGGCGTTATACCGTTCCTCAACTGCTCGCGGGGGGCCGCCATCCAGACCGCGTCGCGCGGCGCCTCTGCAACGGGCCGCGCGACGGGCCCTTCCCACGCAGACAAGGGTCGCTCGGGCGGCAGGCCGCTCGCCATCAGACCTTCGACCTAGAACCCGGCCGCCGCCGGAGATCGACTCATGGCCACCCGTCGCCTACGGCTCGGTCCGTGACAGCCAGTCGCCGAGCACGCGCTCCAAGGTCGAGCAATCGGCCGACGTCAGTCCCGCCAGCATCTCCTCGTCGCCGGCCATCACGGCACCCAGGATGCGGTCCACCGCAGCCAGTCCGTCGGCCGTGAGCTGGACGTGGACCGTCCGCCGGTCGGGCTCCTCGCGCACGCGTTCGACGAACCCGAGCCGTTCCATGGCCTGCACCCGCTGCGTCGTCGCGCCGGCCGTGACCCGGCACCGCCGCGTGAGCTCGCCGGCCGTCAGCCGGTGCGGCGACCCGGCGCGCCGCAGGGTCGCCAGGACGTCGAGATGGCTCTGCTCCACGCCGAGGTCCGCGAGCACCCTCGTCCGGTTCTCGGTGGCACGTGCGGCCAGACGCCAGAGCGGGGTCAGCACCGAGATGGACGAGACGTCGACGTCGGGTCGCTCACGACGCCAGGCCTCGACCATCTCTGCGACCCGCTCCCCCGAAGGCTCACTCACCATCGATACTTTAGCGCTAAAGCGCAGTGGTGGGGAACCGTCTCCCCACCCTGCGTGGCCGCGTGTCGTCCGCTGGCCGGTGGGTCGCAAGCCAGCGCGTGCCGCCCGGGCGACGGACGGCATACGTAAGCGGGACGCTGCGGCGTGTTGGGGCCGCTCCCGGTGCCCTCTCCGACGCGTTGTGGGACCGTTGCGCCATGTCGCACGACGTCGTCAACGCCGCCCGCCCCGAGACTCGGGAGCAGCGCGCCTGGTACTGGTACGACTGGGCCAACTCGGCCTACGTCACGACCACCGCAACGGTGCTCATGAGCCCCTACCTGACGTCGGTGGCCGAGGAGGCAGCCTGCCCCGGGCTCGCGGACGGCCAGGACTGCACGACGACGCTCTCGGTGTTCGGCATCCCGGTCGCGCCCGGCTCGCTGTGGTTCTTCACCGTGACCTTCACGACCATCCTCTCGGCGGTCGTGCTCATCTTCATCGGCGCCATCGCTGACCGCAGCCCCCGCCCGACCAGGCTCTTCGGGGCGTTCGCCTGGGTTGGCGCCGCCGCGGCGAGCCTCATGTTCTTCGTCGCCGGCACGAACTGGCAGCTCGGGGCGGCACTCGTCGTCGTGGCGGGCATCTGCCTCGGCGCCTCGCTCGTCATCTACGACTCGATCCTCGTGCGCATCGCCAACGAGAACGAGCGAGACCGGGTCTCCTCGAAGGGCTGGGCCTTCGGCTACCTCGGCGGCGGCATCCTGCTCACCCTGAACTTCGCGCTCGACTTCTTCCACGAGGACCTCGGCCTCGACCGCGCCCTGAGCACGCGCATCAGCATCCTGTCCGCCGGCTTGTGGTGGGCCGGCTTCACGCTCATCCCCTACCTGGGGCTGCGCCACCTCACCGGCACCGCCGAGACGCCCGTCGATCGCGCGGCCGGTGTGGTCGGCGGCAGCATCGCCCAGTTGCGCAGCACCTTCCGCGACCTCGCCCGCTACCCGCAGACGAAGATGTTCCTGCTCGCCTACCTCTTCTTCAACGACGGCATCCAGACCGTCATCGGCAGCTCGAGCATCTACGGGTCCAAGGAGCTCGGCTTCTCCGAGACGACGGTGCTCGGGGTGTTCCTCTTCGTCCAGTTCGTCGCGTTCTTCGGGGCGCGGCTCTTCGGGCGCGTCGCGGCGACGATCGGCGCCTGGCGCACGGTGCTCTACGGCATCGGCCTCTGGACGGTGGTCGTGGTCTTTGCCTTCCTCGTGCCGTCCAAGTCGCTCGTCATCTTCCTGGCCCTCGCCCTGCTCATCGGCATCGTGCTCGGCGGCACCCAGGCCCTGTCCCGATCGCTCTACAGCCAGCTGATCCCGCGCGGCCGGGAGGCGGAGTACTTCAGTCTCTACCAGGCCATGGAACGCGGCACGAGCTGGTTCGGCACGCTCATCTTCGGGCTGGTCTACCAGGTCACCCTCAGCTACCGCTGGGCCATCATCGCCCTGATCATCTTCTTCGCCATCGGGGGCGTCCTGCTCTCTCGCGTACGCATGCGCGAGGGCATCGAGCAGGCCGGCAACCCTGTCCCCGCCGTGATCTGAGACGCGATTACAATCCGGGCAACTCCGGGGAACAAGTCAACCGTTTCGCTCGTTCAAGCGTCTGTGAGGGTATGACACCAACGGGTGTCACAGCGGCAGAAGTTCTGGAGGKGTCCACATGGCCGATCGAGCACTACGCGGTTCCAACCTCGGCGCGAGGAGCATGGAATCCGACGAGAACGTTGTACCGAGTGAGCGTCAGCTCACCGTCTACGTCTGCCCTGACGGCCACCGCACCGAGCTTCCCTTCTCGATCGAGGCCGACGTGCCCGCCACCTGGGAGTGCCGTTGCGGCCTCGACGCCAGGCTGCAGGGTGGGCCCGAGCCCGAGGCGAAGCAGGTCAAGCACCAGCGCACGCACTGGGACATGCTGCTCGAGCGCCGGTCCATCCCCGAGCTCGAGGAGCTGCTCGAGGAGCGCCTCCTGCTCCTGCGCGAGTCACGTGGCGAGAAGCCTCGCCGCCGCAAGAGCGCCTGACAGACGTACCACCGAGAAGCCCGCCCCGTTCGTGGGGGCGGGCTTTTCGCTGTCCTGCCACGCCCACTCGAAAGCCCATTTTCGTACGCCGTCCCGCCCAGTCGAATGCCCCACTTTCGTACGCCGACCCGCCCCGTCGAATGCCCATTTTCGTACGCCGACCCGCCCAGTCGAGTGCCCACTTTCCTACGCTGCGGCGTCGGGAAGTGGGCACTCGACGCGGGCTGGGCGTCGGGAAGTGGGCACTCGACGCGGGCTGGGGCGTCGGGAGGTGAGCACTCGACGGGGACGGTCAGTCCTCGTCGATGATCTCGCCCTCGACCACCTCGTCGCTCGACGACGAACGGCGCGGGCCCTGCGGCGTCTGCTGGTCCCAGCCCGGCTGGCCGGTCACGGTCGGGCCGGTGAAGCGCTCGGTCTGGGCGATCATCCGGCGGGAGATCACGGCCGCCAGCATGCTGCGGGCCACCGGCCGCGTGAACGGCAGCACCAGCAACAGGCCAAGCACGTCGGAGACGAAGCCCGGAGCGAGCAGCAGGCTGCCGCCGACCAGCACCACGACACCGTCGGCGATCTCGCGGGCCGGCATGCGACCACTGCGCACGGCCTGCTCCAGCGCGCGCCACGCCTTTGCGCCCTCTCGACGGATCAGCCAGGCACCGAGCAGCGACGTCGCCACGAGCAGCAGGAAGGTGGGCCAGCCACCGATGGCCTGGCCGACGGCGATGATGACCACGATCTCGATGATCGGCAGGACCAGCAGGGCGACGAGCGCCAGCCGGGTCAACCGCACCCGCCGGGCACGAGGGGTGCCGGGAGCGGTGGTCATGGCCGGTCCCCCACCGGCTCGCTGCGCCGGGCCTTCTGTGCCACTGAGCGCAGCTGGCCCAACCGGTGCTCGACACCCCAGCGCGTGACGCTCGTCAGGGCCTCGCGGACGATGTCCTTGCCCATCTTGGAGACGCCGACCTCGCGCTCGACGAACGTGATCGGCACCTCGACGACCGTGAGCCCCGCTCGGACCGCACGCAGCGTCAGGTCGATCTGGAAGCAGTAGCCCTGCGACTCGACACCCTGCAGCCCCATGGTGCGAAGGGCGCTGGCGCGGTAGGCGCGGTAGCCGGCCGTGGCGTCGTTGACCGCCATCCCGAGCATCAGCTTGGTGTAGACGTTGGCCCCGACCGAGAGCAGCTTGCGGTGGACCGGCCAGTTGCGCACCTCTCCCCCACGCACCCAGCGCGCCCCGATGACGACATCGGCCTCGCCGAGGGCGGCGAGCAGGGACGGGAGCTGCTCGGGCAGGTGCGAGCCGTCGGCGTCCATCTCGACGGCGGCGTCGTAGCCACGATCGAGCACGATCGCGAAGCCCGCGAGGTAGGCCGTTCCGAGGCCCTCCTTGCCGGCGCGGTGCACGACGTGGACCTGGGGGTCGGAGGCGGCGACGCCGTCGGCGACCTGTCCGGTGCCGTCAGGCGACGCGTCGTCGAGCACGAAGACGTCGACGGACGGGGCGCTCGCCCGCACCCGGGCGATGATCCCGGGCAGGTTGTCACGCTCGTTGTACGTCGGGATGAGCACGGCCACCCTGGTCACCGGCTCACGCTGAGTCGTCGTCATCCTCTTCCTTCGTCGTGTCTGCCACCGCACGCCCGCGGCGGATTCCGAGGGCCAGCATCATCAGCAGTGCAGCGGCGGCGACCCATTCGGGGGCCTCGCCGACCCGGGTCGCCAGTGTCGTGGCGTCCCGCAATGGTAGGGCCCCTCGAACGACCGCCTGCGTGAACAACGACGTGACCTGGTGGGCGGTTCCATCGGGCGTGATGAGGGCGCTCTGCCCCACGGTGGAGACGTGCACGACCGAGCGCCCGAACTCCATGGCGCGCAGCCGGCTGATGGCGAGCTGCTGCGGGGACTCTGCGGTGAAGCCGAACGTCGCGTTGTTCGTCTGCACGACCAGCACGTTGGCCCCCGTCTGCACCGCGTCGCGCATGATGTCGTCGTAGGCCACCTCGAAGCAGATCGCGAGACCGGCCCGGATCGACTGCCCACTCGGTGTGGTCACGCGGAACACGCCGGGGGCGTCGCCGGGCACGAAGTCGTTGCGGACGAGGTCGACCTCCTTGCTGAAGTGGCGCCAGAAGGACCGGTTGGGGATGTACTCCGCGAACGGCACCGGGTGGCGCTTCACGTAGCGGTCGGTGTTGCCCTTGCCGGGCTCGAAGAGCAACGCGACGTTCGACAGGAACCCGACGGGCTCCTCGAGCAGGCCCCCGACGATGAGCGGGCGCTGGAGCGTCTCGACGGTCTGCAGGATCAGCGACTTCGCGTCGGCGTTGCGCAGCGGGTCGATGTCCGACGCGTTCTCGGGCCAGACGACGAGGTCGGGCGCCGGGGCCCGACCGGCGGTCACGTCCTGCTGCGCCTTCAGCGTCGCGGCGATGTGCTTGTCGAGCACCGCGCGCCGCTCGGCGTTGAAGTCGAGCCCGGGGCGCGCCACGTTGCCCTGAACGCCGAGGAACTGGGCGGTCGGGCCGTCGGTCGGCAGTGGCACGGCCAGCCCGATGAGGCCGAGCACGAGCGAGGCGGCCACCGGCAGCGTGACAGCACGAGACGGCATACGCGATCGGTGGGGTCTGGCTGCGAACGCTCGCTGGGCCGCCAGTGCGAGGAACCCGCCGGCGAGGGCGATGGCGAAGCCGACGAACGGGGCGCCGCCCACTGCGACGAGACGCGCGAACGGCGAGTCCGCCTGCCCGAACGCGATCTTCACCCAGGGGAACCCGCCGTAGGGCGCCCGCGCCCGGAAACCCTCCGTCACGACCCAGACGAGGGCGAACCCGGCGGGACGCACCCTGCCGTCGCGGCAGAGCCACCCGACGAGGGCCCCTGCGAGCCCGACGAAGAGCGCCTCCAGCGTCGCCAGCGCTATCCACGGGACCGCGCCGACGTAGATGCCCGACCAGCTCAGGGTCGGCACGAAGAAGACGAGCCCCCCAGCGAAACCGAGCCCGAAACCGCGGCCGGCGCCGGCGCCGCCCCCCGACCACGCCCACGCCCACAGGCCGAGCGCGAGCGGCGCGGCGACCCACACGTCGAACGTCGGGAACGCGAAGCAGAGGAGCCCGCCCGCGAGCAGGGACACGATGAGACGCCGCACGGGGTTCACCGTATGCCGTGCGGTCGGGGCGTCAGGCCTCAGGGGACGACGACGACCCCGCGAGCCGTGGTGGCCACGAGCGGCGGGTCGAGGACGGCGGCCGCGGACTCGCCGCGGTCGGGGGTGCCGCGCCCGACGACTCGGACCTCGAAGGCCATCTCGCGCGACCGCGACCCGACGCGGACGAGCTCGGCCGAGATCTCGATGACGTCACCGGCGCGCACCGGGGCCTTGAACTGGACGTCGCTGTAGGAGGCGAAGAGACCCTCGTCGCCGTCGGTGACGATGCACATCTCGGTCGCGACGTCGCCGAACGCTGCCAGGGAGTACGCGCCGTCGACGAGGTTCCCGGCGTAGTGGGCGTGGCTGTACGGGACGTAGCGGCGGTGCGTCACCCGCTGGCCGACGCTCGCTGTGGTGGTGCGCTCGGTCATGACTTCCTCGTCTTCCGCTGGGTCATCTCGTGGACGAGGTAGCTGGCGACCTCGCCGGGGGTGGTGCCGCGCCCGAAGATGCGGTCGACGCCGAGGGCCTTCTCCGAGCCGTCCTCGAAGCGGGGGCCGCCGGCGATGAGCACCGGGACCTGTCCGGCCGGATAGGCCTCGCGGAACGCGGCCGACATCTGCGTCGTGTTGTGGATGTGGGCGTCCTTCTGGGTGACGACCTGGCTCACGAGCACCGCGTCGGCCTTCTCGGCGCGAGCCCTCGCCACGAGGTCGGGCACCAGCACCTGGGCGCCGAGGTTCACGACCTTGATCTCGCGGTAGTACTCGAGGCCCTTCTCGCCCGCGAAGCCCTTGATGTTGAGGATCGCGTCGATGCCGACCGTGTGCGCGTCGGTGCCGATGCAGGCACCGACGACGACGAGCTTGCGCCTCAGGTGCTTCTTGATCGCCATGTTGGCGTCCTTGGCCGACAGCAGGGGGTACTCACGCTCGACGACGTGCACGTCGTCGAGGTTGACCAGGTGCGTCGAGCTACCGTAGACGACGAAGAAGGTGAAGTCGGGGCCCATCGCCTTGGCGTGCACGAGCAGCGCCGGGTCGAGGCCCATCTTGCGGGCGAGCTGCAGCGCAGCGCCCTCCGCCTTCTTGTCGTGCGGGATGGGCAGGGTGAACGACATCTGCACCATGCCGTCGCCGGTGGTGTCGCCGTAGGGCCGGATGATGCTGCCCTGGGTGGGCGCGTCGGGGCCCACGTCCGGGCTCACGTCCGGGCTCACGTCCGGGCTCACGTTCGGGCTCATCGGGTGCTTCCCTTCGCCGGCGGGGTCCAGGCGTCGAGCGAGGTGATCGCCGGGTTGTCGTAGCCCGCCGCCCGCTCGACGACGCCGTCGAGACCCTTGCCGCCGGTGGCCGGGCGCTTCATCAGCCCGAAGGTGCCGTCGGCGATGGCCGCGAGCAGGGGCGCGTCTCCCGCCGCGTCCTTGTCAGCGACGATGCGCTCGAGCAGGTCCACGGCCTCGGAGAGCACCTGACGGGCGCGGGTCTGGATGAAGCCGTCGCGCGGCGGGTGGAAGTCCTCGGTGAGGCCGCTCGCGGCGTTCATGACGTAGCGGACGTTCTGGAGGGCGAGGTCGCGGTCCGAGAGGAACGGGGTCACGACGGCCTCGGTCATCATCCCGACGAGCAGGATGCCCTGCCCGGTCATCGCACCGACGAGGTTGAAGAAGCCGTCGAGCAGGTAGCCGCGGAAGACGTCGCCCGTCATGTGCTTGGTCGGCGGCATCCACTTGAGCGGCGCGTCGGGGAACAGCTGGCGCGCGAGCATCGCGTGGGCCAGCTCCATGCGGAAGCTGTCGGGGATCTCGGGGACGATCTCGAAGGCGTGGCCGAGGCCGAGCTGCCAGTCCTCGAGGCCGGCCTCCTTGGCGAAGCGCTCGTTGAGCAGCTGGCTCACCGTGACGGTGTGCGCTGCCTCGACGGCGTCGGCCGTCGTGAGGTAGTTGTCCTCACCCGTGTTGATGATGATGCCGGCGCGGGCATGCACCTGCCGCGAGAACCGTTGGTCCACAAAGGTTCTGATCGGGTTGATGTCGCGGAAGAGGATGCCGTACATCGAGTCGTTGAGCATCATGTCGAGACGCTCCATGCCCGCCAGCGCGGCGATCTCGGGCATGCAGAGACCCGACGCGTAGTTGGTCAGGCGCACGTAGCGCCCGAGCTCCTTGCTGACGTCGTCGAGGGCCGCGCGCATGAGGCGGAAGTTCTCCTGCGTCGCGTACGTGCCGGCGAACCCCTCGCGGGTGGCGCCCTCGGGCACGTAGTCGAGCAGGGACTGACCGGTGGAGCGGATGACGGCGATGATGTCGGCGCCCTCACGGGCGGCGGCCTGCGCCTGCGGGATGTCCTCGTAGATGTCGCCGGTCGCGACGATGAGGTAGATCCACGGCTTGGTCTTCGGGTCGCCGTGCCGCTTGATGAGGCGGTCTCGGGTGGTGCGGGAGCGGTCGACGGCCTTGAGGCCGACCCCGACCCCCTTGGCCGCCGCACGCTGCGCGGCCGTCGCGTCACGCCCGGTCGGCAGCCGGAACGAGACGTTCCCGCTCGCGGCCTTCTGGGCCAGCGTGGTCAGGTCGGGCGCCTCACCGCGCAGCAGCGCGTCGTAGACAGGGGTCGTCACACCGTGCTCGAGGCCCACCTCGTCGCGGACGGCCGTGACGAGGTGGTTGACCCACGGCACCCGCTCGTGGTCGGCACCGGCGAGTCCGGCGAGGCGCAGGGTCGCGCGCTCCACCGAGACGGTCGTGTGGCTCTTGGCGATCTTCACGACCGGGGCCGCCGCCTTGCGGGCGAGCGAGCGCGCCTTGCGCACCACGGCCGGGTCGAGCTCGAGCATGGCGTTCGGGCGGCTCATGCGCCCGCCCCCGCCGTCTCGGCCGCAGGGTGAATCTCGGCAGCGAGCCGCCCCTCGAAGAGGGCCCGGACTGCCGGCACCTCGCGCACGAGGCGCAGCGCGGTCTCGGCGTGGCCCGGCACGTAGCCGTTGCCGACGAGCATGCGCACGTCGGCGGCCAGGCCCTCCGCCCCCAGGGCGGCCGCCGCGAAGTTCGTGGCCATGCTGAAGAAGATGATGGTTCCGCCCTGGGCGGTCGCGAGGATCGCGGGCTGCTCACACCCGGGCACGTCGACGCAGACGACGGTCACGTCGGCCGGGCCGCCGGCCGACTCGACCGCGGCCGCCAGCCCGAGCGGCGAGCGGGCGTCGGCGAGCACCACTGCATCGGCCAGGCCGCTCTGCTCCAGCACCGAGCGCTCGCGCTCGACGGGCACGACACCGATCGTGCGGCCGGCGCCGGCGGCGCGGGCCGCGGCGAGCGAGAGGGACCCGGACTTGCCGGCCCCACCGAGCACCGCCACGGTCGGCGCGACGCCGCGTGCGGCATACTCCCCCACCACCCGCTCGACGAGCGCCGGCGCCCCGCACACGTCCATGACCATGAGGGCGAGGTGGGCGTCGAGGTCATCAGGCAGGGTGGCGGCGATGCTGCGGCCGAAGAGGATGGCGTGACCGGCGGCAGGCACCTGCTCGCTGAGACCGTCCCAGCGCTCGAGCCCGTCGGTGATCGCGAGCGGGGTCAGCGAGAGCGAGACGAGGGTCGCGACCCGGACGCCCGGGACGAGCCCGAGCGTGCTCTCGGGACCGACCTCCTCGACCGTGCCGATGAGCATGCCGCCGGACCCGGTGACGGGGTTCTGCATCTTGCCCCGCGTCGCGACGATGTCGAGGACCTCGGCGCGCACCGCCGCGCCGTCGACGCGCCCGTCGGTGCTGTGCTTCTCGGCGAGCTGCCGGTAGGAGGCGGCGTCGAGGTTCAGCGTCTCCACCGCGATGCGGACCTCGTCGGGCCACAGCTCCGGGCGGGCGTCGAGCCGGCGCGCGGCCTGCGGCAGCATGATCGCGTCGCCGGTGGGCTCGAGGACGCGGTGCAGGCCCACGGGGGACGGTCGGGTCGGCATGGTCACCTAGAAATCCTTCGGTCTGAGAGGGGTCTGGCAGAAGATCCTTCAGCATCATATGGGGCTTGACGGTGATGCTTCGGTTATCCTCGCCTCATGATCAAGGTTGAGCAGCCCTACGCCTACCGGCGCCGAGAGCTCGTCGAGCCCGACTGGACCCGCTTCCCCGGCTGGCGCGACGTCACCCAGGAGGACTGGGACAACGCCCAGTGGCAGCGCGTCAACTGTGTCAGGAACATCAAGCAGCTGCGCGCCCTGATGGGTGACCTGATCGACGACCGGTTCTACGACGACCTGACCAGGGACCAGTCCGAGCGCGCCACGATGTCGATGCTCGTGCCGCCGCAGATGCTCAACACGATGGTCCCCTCCACCGACTCACCGCTGCCGCCGGCCGGCCACGACTTCACCGAGGCGTTCTACGCCGACCCGATCCGCCGCTACATGCTGCCGGTCTTCTCCGACCGCCGCACCGACTGGCCCTCGCACCCGCACGCCTCCCGCGACTCCCTCCACGAGCACGACATGTGGGTCGCCGAGGGCCTCACCCACCGCTACCCCACCAAGGTGCTCGCCGAGCTGCTGCCGACCTGCCCGCAGTACTGCGGCCACTGCACGCGCATGGACCTCGTCGGCAACTCCACACCCCAGATCTCGAAGCTCAAGTTCGACCTCAAGCCGGTCGACCGCTACGCGGCGATGCTCGACTACCTCCGCGAGACGCCGGCCGTGCGCGACGTCGTCGTGTCGGGTGGCGACGTCGCCAACATGCCGTGGAAGAACCTCGAGGCCTTCCTCGACCAGCTCCTCGAGATCGACAACATCCGCGACATCCGGCTCGCCACGAAGGCCCTCATGGGCCTGCCGCAGCACTGGTTCGCCGACGACGTCGTCGAGGGCGTCGGCCGTGTCGCCACCAAGGCCCGCTCGCGCGGCGTCTCGCTCGCGATCCACACCCACGTCAACAACGCCCAGTCCGTGACTCCGGCTGTGGCCCGCGCGTCGAAGGCGATGCTCGACGCCGGCGTACGCGACGTGCGCAACCAGGGTGTGCTCATGCGCGGCGTCAACGACACAACCGAGCAGCTGCTCGACCTCTGCTTCGCGCTCGCCGACGGCGCCTCGATCACGCCGTACTACTTCTACATGTGCGACATGATCCCGTTCGCCGAGCACTGGCGTCTCTCGCTCGCCGAGGCCCAGCACCTGCAGCACTCGATGATGGGCTACCTCCCCGGCTTCTCGACTCCGCGCATCGTCTGCGACGTGCCGTTCGTCGGCAAGCGCTGGGTCCACCAGGTCGAGGAGTACGACACCGAACGCGGAATCTCCTACTGGCGCAAGAACTACCGCACCTCCATCGAGGGCGCCGACACCGACGCGCTGTCCCGTGAGTACGTCTACTACGACCCGATCTACACCCTGCCCGAGGCGGGCCAGAAGTGGTGGCACGACTCCGTCGACCACGAGTCGGTCATCGCCGAGGCCACCGAGAAGGCCGCGACCAGCCGCGCCGCAGCCGAGTCGCAGCTCGTCTGACGCTCGACGGCTTCCGTATGCCGCGTGGCCCGGTTCCCCGTGAGGGGACCGGGCCACGGGTGGTTCCGGGCGGGTCAGCCACCGACGAGTGCGAGCAGCTCGTCGTTGGCGTCACGGTCATCCAGGATCGGTGGCTCGCAGAAGCCGTCGTGCGACCAGTAGATGCCTCGTCGCGCACGCGAAGGTCGGGCGACTCCATGAGGGGCGAGTACGCCTCGACGATGCGCCCTTCCCCGAAGCGGTAGCCGATGCCGGGGCCTTCGGCGTGGGCGGCGAGCCGGTCCCAGGCCTTCGGAAAGACGGCGCCGACTCCTTGGGTGATCCAGTTGACCTCACCACGGCTCGTCGTCGCGACGGCGACGAGGACGAGGCCCCGCACCCGCTCGGGTGCGCCCGCGCGTACGCCAGCGCCAGGGTCGACCCCCACGAGGCGCCGTTGACGATCCACGAGCCGATGTCGAGGTGGGTGCGGTCGAGGTCGAACCGCCAGCGGTGGAGGCTCGTGCCGAGGCACCGCCGGGGCCGCCGTGGAGATAGAGAGTGGGGACACCGTCAGAGTGTCCCCACTCCTCCCAGTAGACGGCCGCGCCGGGCCTGTCCTCAGCGACCATGCCCCGATCAGACCACAGCGGCTGCGCTCGCCCCGGCGCGTACGCCCCGGTCGACAGCTGGGAGGCCCAGCGCCATCACGACGTAGAGCAGGGTCGCGACCCGGGGCAGCGCGCTCGGCTCGAAACCGCGGGACCCCACCACGAGGCCGTTGAGGACGAGGAGGACTCCGGCCAGGGCACCGCTGACGCCGGCCAGACGGACCCGGGTGCCGAGGTGGGCACACCTCAACAGGGCGGCGGCGAAGAGCACCACGGTCACCCCGAGGAGCACGGCAAAGAACGAGTTCACTCCCCACTCGAGCCAGCGGATCGCCTCCGCGGCCGCGAAGCGCGCTGCCTTGTCGTCCGCCTCTGCGACGGCCCAGGCGTCTACGGCGCCCTTGAGGGCGACACCGTCGACCGCCATGTTGACCGCGATCAGGGCCACCGTTGCCGCGGCCGCGACGTTGCCGAGACGAGCGAGGACCGAGGGAGCCCCGGCCCGCACCAGGGCGCCACCGACGACCACGAACCCTGCTGCCATCAGGGCCGCCGACAGGAACTGGAGGTCGTGCACCCACACCCAGTCGGTGCTCTCGGCGTACTCCGCGAAGACGGCCACGTGCGAGTTCGGCGCCTCGGTGTGCGGGTGCAGCAGACCACCGACGAGCGCCAGCACCGCGCCGCCCACGAGCAGCAGCGCCGCCACGAGACCCCGGCCCGACGCGGGCCGGCGAGCCGCGCTGTTGGCCTGGGCGAGGGTTGGGTGGGCGCCGGCGGCGTGGGGACGCAACCACAGGTATGCCGCCATGAGGCCGAACATCGCGACGTGCCCCCAGGTGAGCAGCCCGTCTCCGGACAGCACGCCGAGGTGGAAGGGCACGAGCAGGACGAGGAAGGGCAGCACCATGACGGCCGACATCTCGAGGATGTGTCGCGGCGAGTGACGCCGCACCCACATCCAGGCCGCCATGCCCGCCGTCATGTCGAACGCCATCGTGAGTGCCATGGCGTCAGGGCGCAGGGTCAGCCCGGGCCAGACACCGTCCCAAACGACACCGAGGACACCCATGCCGACGACCATCGACACGGTCATCTCCACGTAGGCGCCGAGGAAGCGGCCGAACCGCGTACGAAGGAACCGGACGACCCGGGCGCGGGGCGCCAGGCCTGCTGGGGAAGAGGTGAGCGTTGTCATGCCCACGAGGATCCGTCGCGGCCACGGCTGTGCGGACGTGCCAGAGGTCATGCCCGGGGTCACCTCCGCGGCATGACCCCCGGCTGCGCCGGCCCGGCGCACCCCGTCGCCCACGGGTCAGAGCAGCCCGAGGCCCCTCGCCCGAAGCGCCGCCTGCGTGCGGTCCCGCACGCCGAGCTTGGCGAGGACATTGGTGACATGGTTCTTGACCGTTCCCTCGGACAAGTAGAGGCGAGAGGCGATCTCGCGGTTGCTGAGTCCCTCGGCGAGCTCGCGCAGCACCTCGAGCTCGCGGGGGCTGAGCGGGTCGACGAGCGGCTGTGGTCGCGCGGGGTCCGGTTCGTCGGGCAGTCGGCTCATCATCGCCAGCACCTTTGCGGCCACCGACGGCTGCAGCACCGACTCGCCGCGCGCGGCGGCCTCGACGCCCTCGACGAGGCGTGCGGCAGTCGCGTCCTTGAGCAGGTAGCCGACGGCGCCGGCACGCAGCGCCGGGAACACCTCGTCGTCGCCGTCGAACGTCGTGAGCACGAGCACCCGGACCCCCGGGTGCTCCACGCGCAGCCGTCGCGTCGTGGCCACCCCGTCGAGGACGGGCATCCGCAGGTCCATCAGGACGACGTCCGGCTGCAGCGCGGCCACGAGCTGCAGCGCCTCTGCGCCGTCCGAGGCACCGCCCACCACCTCGACCTCCTGACGGGCGTCGAGCAGGGTCGTGAGCGCCTCGCGGAAGAGGGTCTGGTCGTCGACCACGAGCACCCGCACCGGCTGAGCGGTGCTCATCCGGGCAGCTCGACTCGCACGGCCAGGCCCGCGCCGGGCCTCGAGTCGACGACCACCGAACCGCCGAGGTGCTCGGCCCGTTCACGGATGCCGGTCAGCCCGAAGCCGCTGGGGCTCGTCGTGTCTCCGGTGATACCGCAGCCGTCGTCGCGCACCTCCAAGGTCATCCGGTCGGGAAGGTTGGCCAGCCGGAGCACGGCGGCCTGGGCGTGCGCGTGCTTGCGCACGTTGGTGAGTCCCTCCTGGGCCGCCCGGTAGAGCGCCGACTGAACCTCGTCGCCGAGCCGGCGTTCCTCACCATCAACGGCAACCGACGTCGGCAGACCGGCGGCGGCGCTCTCGTCGGCGAGCGCCCGGAGCCGGTCGGGCAGTCGAGGGACTCGGGAGCCGCGCAGCGCACCGACCGACTCGCGCACCGAGGTGAGCGCCTGACGGACCTGGTCCTCCGCCTGCGCCAGCAGGCCGTCCGCCCGGGCCGGGTCGGCGGCCAGCACCGCCCGGGCGGCCTGGACCTGCATGCCGACCACCGTCAGGTGGTGTCCCAGCCCGTCGTGGATGTCCCGGGCCACGCGGGCGCGTTCACGCACGGTTGCCAGCTCCTCGGCCTGCAGGCCGAGCTGCCGGAGCTGCTCGTTGGCCACCGCCAGCTGCTCGCGGGCCTGCTGCTCGCGCAGCCGCAGACGCGCGAGCACGAAGGCGACGGCACACGCGAGCCCCGTGCTCACGACCTGGCGCAGCCCGTCTGCCATCGGCATTCCAACATGGACGAGGGGCACGATCGCCGCCACGACCAGAGACCATCCCAACGGAAGGAGCATGACCGCCTGCACCACGACGAGCACCAGCAGGACCGTGCTGCCCACACCGGGCCCCGCGACGTCGAAGGTGAGGAAGCCGAGCGCGAGGGCCGACCCGAGGTAGGCGACGGACGCCGCCCGGCCACGGGCGAGTGCCCAGCGGTAGCCGACGACGGACCAGGCCACGAACGCGACACCCACGAGGGCGGTCAGCACGGACTCACCGCTGGGGGCGGCCTCGATCAGCATCACCCCCAGCGCAGCAACCGCCAGCGTCGGCAGCGCCCGGTTCACCGCCCAAATGTCGCGCCCGGCGACCGGCGGAGTCAACCATGCCGCGAGGTCCGGACCACCGTCGCACGTAGACTGCGGCGGTGACCTCCCGCTCCCCCGGCACTCGCGTGCGCATGCCCAGAGCCGAGCGTGAGGCGCAGATGCTCGCCGTCGCCGAGCAGGTCTTCTCGAGCCGAGGCATCCAAGCGGCCACGATGGACGAGATCGCCGAGCTCGTCGGAGTGACCAAGCCGCTCATCTACGACTACTTCGGTTCGAAGGAAGGCCTGCTGGCCGCCACGATCGAGCGGGCGCGCGGGCAGCTGCTCGCTGCCCTCATCGAGGCCTGGGTGGCCCAGCCGCTCGCGCCGGCTCGCGACCGGGTCGCGGGCGTGGTCCACGCGTTCTTCGCCTTCATCGACGAGCACGAGCAGGCCTTCACGCTGCTGCGCACCGAGGGCGCCCTCATCGGTGAGGCGTCGGCGTCGGTCGAGCGCATCCGGCAGCAGACCGCCAAGGCGTTCGCCGAGGGTCTGCGCACGCTCCCGGCGTTCGCCACGCTCGAGCCGCGACGGGTGACCGTCATGGCCGAGATCCTCATCGGCGGGTGCGAGCGGCTCGCCGTGTGGCGTACCACCCACCCGGGCACGACCGCCGACGAGGCCACCGGCCTGGTCGTGACGACGATCTGGGACGGGCTCGCGTCCGTGTCCGGCGCCTGATGGGCCGACAGCGCCAGTCCGGTCCCTCCACCCCTGCCACGGTCGCCCTCGACCGGGCCGGCGTGCCCTACACGAAGCACCCCTACGACCATGACCCGTCCGCCGCGAGCTACGGCCTCGAGGCCGCCGAGGCGCTGGGTGTCGAGCCGGCACGCGTCTTCAAGACACTCCTCGTCGACACCGGCAAGGGCCTCGGCGTGGGCATCGTCCCGGTCGACGGCCAGCTCGACCTGAAGGCCGTGGCCGCCGCGCTCGGCGCCAAGAGCGTCACGATGGCCGACCCGGCCGCGGCTGAACGAAGCACGGGCTACGTCGTGGGCGGCATCTCCCCGGTGGGCCAGAAGCGCGCGCTCCCCACGGTGCTCGACGAGACGGCATACGGCTTCGACCTCGTCTACGTCTCCGGAGGGCGACGCGGCTTCGACATCGGTCTGGCGCCCGCTGACCTCGCGAACGTCACCGGGGCCGTGCGAGCCCGGATCGGTCGGGCATGACGGCAGCGCACCACCGTTCCGAGGTCGCAGCGTCCCGGGTCTCGCGGGCCACGCTCGTGCTCATCCTCGCGGCCCTCACGATGGTCGGGCCGTTCACCATCGACGCGATCTTCCCCGCCTTCGAGGTGATGGGTCGCGAGCTCGGCGCAGACAAGGTCGCGATGCAGCAGACGATGAGCGTCTACCTCGTCGCGTTCGCCGTCGCGAGCCTCTTCCACGGCTCGCTGTCCGACGCCCTGGGGCGCCGTCCCGTGATCATCACGGGCTCGCTCCTGTATGCCGTCACCAGTGCCGTCTGTGCGTTGGCGCCCAACCTGCCGATGCTGCTCGGCGCGCGCGCCGCCCAGGGCCTGGTCGCCGGCGCCGGCATGATCGTGGGCCGCACCGTGGTGCGCGACCTCTTCGACGGCGCCCACGCGCAGCGCTTCATGAGCCACATCTCGATGATCTTCGCGGTGGCTCCGGCGCTCGCCCCGATCGTCGGCGGGTGGATCCTCGGCTGGGGGTCCTGGCGCACGATCTTCTGGGTGCTGGCGGCATACGGTCTCGTGCTGGTCGTGCTGACCCTGACCTCCCTGCCCGAGACGCACCCGGCCGACGAGCGCGTGGCCTTCCACCCCCGACCGCTCCTCGCGTCGTTCGCGTCGGCCGCTGGCGACGGGGGCGTGCTGCGACTCAGTGCGGCGATCGCGCTCAACTTCGGGGCGCTCTTCCTCTACATCTCCTCGGCGCCTGCCATCGTGGTCGACCACCTGCACCTGGGCGAGCGCGACTTCGGAGTGCTCTTCGTGCCGCTCGTCCTGACGATGATGGTCGGGTCGTTCCTCACCGGCCGCCTCGCGGGCCGCGTGCGACAGGGCGTGTTCGTGCTGGCCGGCTTCGTGATCGCCCTCGCGGGTGGCGTCTTCGCCGTCGCCTACCAGTCGCTCGTCGAGGTCCCGGCCGTCGCGTGGACCGTGCTCCCCGCGGCCGCCGCCTCGCTCGGGGTCTCGTTGGTCTTCCCGATCCTCACAATCGCCCTGCTCGACCTCCGGCCACGCGAGCGCGGGGCGGTGTCGTCGTTCCAGTCCTTCCTCAGCACGTGCCTCAACGCCGTCGTGGCCGGAGCCCTCTCACCGCTCGTCAGTGGCTCGTTGGCGACGCTCGCACTGGTCGCCGGAGCCATGACGGTCGGCGCGCTCGCCCTGTGGTGGTGGCACCGCGCCCGCACCCACGCCAAGGCGCTCCGGCGAGACGACCACGTGCGAATCGACGGGCTGGCCCCCGAGCCGACCGACCAGCTCTGACGCGCTCGCCCGCACGTCGGTCAGTTCGCCGCAAGCACCTCGGCGATCATCCGGTGCCCCTGGGCCTCGAACGGCTCGTCGCCGACGGCATGCGCCCAGGCCGCCGTCCCGATCACCTCGCGGACCCGCTGGCGCGACCACGCCTCCGGGTCGCGCGGGTCACTGCCGTAGCCCTCGAGGAAGGCGCGCTCCAGCGCCGGGTCCCCTCGGAAGTCCGGGCGGCGAGGCGGGTGAAGTCCGTCAGCGCCGGGCGCAGCGCCGCGCGACCGAAGTCGATGACCGAGACGACCCCCTCGTCGACGAGCCAGTTGCCCGGCCGCCAGTCTCCGTGGGTGGGAACGACCGTCGCCGGGGGCTCGGGCCACGACGCGATCTGCTCGCGCAGGTGTTCCTCGGTGCGCGCGTCGATGCGGTGCGGCTGGTCGAGCCACGCGAGTGCCTTCGCGTTCTCGGTGCGCTCGTGGTCGGGGTCGACGTGGCTCTCGTGACCGTGGAACGCGGCGAAGGTCATCGCAGGATCCTCGGGCGGCCACCCGGCGACCATCGGAGCGGACTCCGCGCCCGTAGGCTCTGGACGTGATCCAGCGCTCCGATGTCGACGAGGCCCGCGACCGAGTGCGTGACCACGTCCGCACCACCCCGGTGCTGGAGGTCGAGCGCGAGGCCTTCGGCGTTCGCACGTACTTCAAGCTCGAGTACCTCCAGCACACCGGCTCGTTCAAGGCCCGCGGGGCCTTCAACCGCATCCTCGCGGCGCGGGAGAAGGGCCTGCTCGACCCACGTGTGGGCATCGTCGTGGCGTCCGGTGGCAATGCCGGCATGGCCAACGCGTATGCCGCCGCGCGCCTGGGCGTGCCTGCCACGGTGTTCGTGCCAGAGACCGCACCGGCGGTGAAGATCGCCCGCCTCAAGGCCTACGAAGCGCGCGTCATCCTGGCCGGCACCGAGTACGCCGCCGCGTACGAGGCTGCGCAACAGGAGGTGGAGCGCTCGGGCGCGCTGCACTGCCACGCGTACGACCAACCCGAGATCGCTGCGGGCGCAGGCACGCTCGCCCTCGAGCTCACGCAACAGGTTCCGTCAGCGGTCGACACGGTGGTCGTGGCGGTGGGCGGCGGTGGGCTCCTCGCGGGTGTCACGGCGGCGCTCGACGGGACCGCCCGGGTCGTCGGCGTCGAGCCGGCCGGAGCCCCGACGCTGCGTTCGGCCCTCGAGTCGGGACGCCCGGTCGACGTGCCGGTCTCGGGCATCGCAGCCGACTCGCTCGGTGCCCGTCGACTCGGCGACATCGCCTTCGAGGCCACGAAGCGGCTACCCGTCCAGAGCGTCGTCGTCACCGACGACGACATCGTGGCCGCCCGCTCGTTGCTCTGGGAGCGCTGGCGCGTCGTCGTCGAGCACGGCGCCGCCACGGCCCTCGCCGCGCTGGTCTCCGGGGCCTACGCCCCCGAGCCGGACGAGGCGGTCGCCGTCGTGCTGTGCGGGGCCAACACGGACCCGACCGGGCTCTGACGCGGCGTCGGCGCCGCCGACGTCAGGCGTCGTCGCGCGACTCGGCCGAGGCGCTGCGCGCCTCCCACGGGGTGGAGAGCACGACAGTGGTGCGCGTCGAGACGTTGGCAGCAGAGCGGATTCGCGCGAGAAGGTCCTCGAGGTTTCCTGGGGTGGCCACGCGCACCTTGAGGATGTAGCTCTCGACGCCGGCGACCGAGTGGCAGTCCTCGATCTCGCCGATGTGCCGGAGCCGCTCGGGCACGTCGTCGGGGGCGCTGGGGTCGAAGGGCGTCACCGAGATGAGCGCCGTGAGTGGGAGTCCGAGGGCCTCGGGAGAGACCTGCGCCGTGTAGCCGGTGACGACCCCGCGCTCCTCGAGCCTGCGGACGCGCTGGTGGACCGCCGACGTCGACAGGCCGGTGGCCTTGCCGAGGTCGGTGTAGCTCATCCGGCCGTCCGCGAGCAGCAGGCCGACGAGGCGGCGGTCGAGATCTTCCATGGCCGAAGGGTAGACCAGGGGTTACGCGCAGGGTGGTCCATTCCTCATGCCGGTATGCCCTGCGCCGACCGCGCCCGTCGCCACCGGGCGCTCACCTGCCCCCGGTAGCCTCTCGCGTATGCCGTCCCACGCACCCCGGTTGCTGCTGCTCGACTCCGCGTCTCTCTACTTCCGCGCGTTCTTCGGCGTGCCCGAGGTCATCGGCCCGAGCGGCGTCCCGACCAACGCCGTGCGCGGGCTGCTCGACATGATCGCCTCCCTCGTCGACCGATCGCACCCGACGCACCTGGTCGCGTGCTGGGACAACGACTGGCGGCCTGCCTTCCGCGTCGAGGCCATCCCGTCGTACAAGGCCCACCGTGTCGCCGAGCCCGGCGACGACGACCTGTCCGGCGAGCAGGTGCCCGAGGCGCTGGGCGTCCAGGTGCCGATCATCGAGGACGCCCTGCGCGCCCTCGGCATCGCCCGGGTCGGACTCGACGGCCACGAGGCCGACGACGTCATCGGCACCTACGCCACCGCGTACTCCGGCCGTATGCCGGTCGACATCGTCACGGGCGACCGCGACCTCTTCCAGCTCGTCGACGACGCCAACGAGATCCGCGTCGTCTACACCGCGCGCGGAGGTGTGCGCTCCCCCGACTTCGTCGACCAGACCTTCATCGCCGAGAAGTACGGCGTGCCCACGGGCCTGGCCTACGCCGACATGGCGGTGCTGCGGGGCGACACCAGCGACGGCCTGCCGGGTGTCGCGGGCATCGGCGAGAAGACGGCGGCCAAGCTCATCACGACCTACGGCACGCTCGAGGCGCTCCGCGCCGCGATCGACGGCGGCGACGCGGYACTCAAGGGCGCCCAGCGCGACCGGCTCGAGGCCGCCACCGACTACCTCGACGCGGCACCCCGCGTCGTCGCGGTGGTCAAGGACGCGACGCTGCCCGACATCGACGTCTCCGTCCCGGCGACGGTGGCCGACCCCGTGCTCATGTCGAAGCTCGCCGTCGAGCACGGGCTCACGTCGTCGTTCGACCGGGTGATCTCCGCCCTCGGCATCGACTGACGGCTCCTGGCGGCTCCTGACGACTGACGACGACTGGAGGCACGACATGGCACACCGGCACCACACCATCGACTACATCGAGCTGGCGGCTCCCGACCTGGCCGCAGCCAAGGCTTTCTACGCCGCTGCGTTCGGTGGGAGTTCAACGACTACGGCCCCGACTACTCCGGCATCAGGGCGTCCGACGGCGACGGAGAGGTCGGCGGCCTCAACCCCGAGGGCCGGGCGGGATCCGGCGGCGCACTCGTGCTGCTCTGGTCCGACGACCTCGACGCCACGGTCGCAGCCGTGACCGAGGCGGGCGGCACCGTCACGCGCGAGCCCTACGCGTTCCCCGGCGGTCGCCGCTTCTCCTTCACCGACCCCGCGGGCAACGAGCTCGGCGCCTGGCAGGCGGCCGACACCGGCGAAAACGCGCCGCTCACCGAGCCCAGCGAGGCCTGAAACCCAGGCTGTGGCCCACCCCGCGCACCGCGGAGGCCTCCGGAGGGCGCATACTGGAGGGTGCCCACCCACGGATCGTCCGACCGCCGTCGTCATCTCGCGAGCAGCCCGTTCAGGCCGGCTCCCGCGCCCGACATCGAGGAGTTCGCCGTCGGTGACCGTGTCTCGCACCTGCGCCACGGCCTCGGAGTGGTCGTGGCCTCGAACGCAGGGACCGTGACCCTGAAGTTCGAGTCCGGCGTGATCCGCGTCAACAGCCCGTTCGAGCGGCTGACGCGCCTCTGACCCGTCGTCCGCCCTCATGACAGCGCCCAGAACACGACGAAGGCCGGCCCCCTGCTGGGGGCCGGCCTTCGTGCGTGGACCGAGGTCCGGTGAGGTCAGAGCGCGCGAACGCGCATCGCCTGCGGGCCCTTGGGGCCCTGCTCGACGTCGAACTCGACGGCCTGGTTCTCCTCGAGGCTGCGGTAGCCGTTGCCCGTGATCTCCGAGTAGTGGACGAACACGTCAGGACCCTCGGTGGGGGCGATGAAGCCGAAGCCCTTCTCCGAGTTGAACCACTTGACAGTACCCTGCGCCATGACTGGCTCCTTCAGGTTGGGGATGAGGTCTCCCGGTCGGGAGACCCCGTGTCGAAAAGGACGCAACCCTTCAAACCTGAAGAAACTGCGCTCGCTGGTCGTTCCTGCGAGCGTGCGAACACGAGCACCAAAAACGTCGACGGTTCGCCAAGACTAGCCGACCCGGCCCTCGAACGACGATTCGACCCACAGGCCGCACCGGCAGCGCGCCACGTGACGTCCCCGTCAGTCGAGCCGGTCTGCCGCGACGACGCCCCGCAGGACGCCCTCGCTGGCCCTGCGCGCCGTGACGGCGAGGTCGCGGTCGGCCGCGTCGGTCAGCTGCCCGAGCAGGTCGATGACCTGCTTGCACCGCCGCACGAAGTCCCCCGCGGCCAGGTCGGTGCCGCGCAGGACGTCCTCGAGCCGCTGCCCGCTGGCCCACCGGTGCATGGCCCAGGCGATGCCGCCATCGGGCATGCCCGTGCGCGGCAGGGTCAGCGCTCCCTCGGCGTCCTCGAGGTCTGACCAGATTGTGATCATCCGGTCGTACGCCTCGCGCACGTCGTCGTTGGGCCACCGCGGGGTGAGCCCGCCCTCCTCGCGCCTGGGCTCGTGGACCAGCGTCGACACGATGGCGGCCAGGGACGGCCCGTCGAGACGCCGCCACGTGCCCTCGCGGAGGCACTCGGCGGCGAGCAGGTCCTTCTCCGTGTAGAGCTGGCGCAACCGGTCGCCGTGCGCGGTGACCGACTCGCCGCCCTCGCCGAGGTAGCCCATCTCGACGAGCAGGTCGCAGATGCGGTCGAAGGTCTTGGCCACCGAGTTGGTGCGCCCGTCGATCTTCCGCTGGAGCCCGTCGGTCTCGCGCCGCAGCCGCCACCACCGCTCGGCCCAGCGCGCGTGGTTCTCGCGGTCGGGGCAGCGGTGGCACGGGTGTGCCTTCATGCGGCGCCGCAGCTCGTCGAGGCGGTCGTCCGACGGGTCGGGGTCGGCGGCACTGCTCCGCGCCGGCGGGTCGTGCGGCATCGTCGCCCGCAGGGTGGCGGCGAGGTCGCGTCGCGCCTTGGGGTTGCGCGCGTTGAACTGCTTCGGCACCCGCATCGAGCCCAGCGGCTCGATCGCGGTCGGCACGTCGTGGAGGGTCAGCCGGCGCAGCTGGTGGTCCTCGGTGACGACGGCAGGCGAGGCGGCCTCACCCTTGCCGCCGCGGTTGGGCATGACGACCACCGCGAGCCCGCTGTGCCGGCCGGACGGGATGCGCACGATGTCGCCGATCCGCAACGACTCCAGGGAGATCGCAGCCGCCGCGCGCGCCGAGGCGGAACGTGCCTTCGCGCCCTCCTTCTCGATGGTGCGGATCTCGTCGCGGATGGCGGCGTACTCGGCGAAGTCGCCGAGATGGCAGCTCATCTGCTCGGCGTAGCCGGTCAGGGCCTCCTCGTTGCGGCGGACGGTGCGGACGAAGCCGACGACCGCACGGTCGGCCTGGAACTGCGCGAACGAGGTCTCGAGGATCTCGCGCGCGCTCTCGCGGCCGAACTGTCGCACCAGGTTGACGGCCATGTTGTAGGTCGGGCGGAAGCTCGAGCGCAGTGGGTAGGTGCGGGTCGAGGCAAGGCCCGCGACAGCGGCGGGGTCCAGGCCGCGGTTCCAGATGACGACCGCGTGGCCCTCCACGTCGATGCCGCGACGCCCCGCCCGCCCGGTCAGCTGGGTGTACTCGGCGGGAGAGATGTCAACGTGGTTCTCGCCGTTGAACTTGACCAGCTTCTCGAGCACCACCGTGCGCGCGGGCATGTTGATGCCGAGCGCCAGCGTCTCGGTGGCGAAGACCGCCCGGACGCGACCGGCGGTGAAGAGCTCCTCGACGATCTCGCGGAAGGTGGGCAGCATCCCGGCGTGGTGGGCGGCGAAGCCCCGCGCGATGCCGTCGACGAAGTCCCAGTAGCCGAGCACCGAGAGGTCCTCCTCGGCCAGCCCCTGGATGCGTTCCTCGACGAGGCGACGGTTGGCCTCGCCCTCGGTCTCGGGCACGAGCCGCATGCCGCTCGAGAGCAGCTGGGCCACGGCTGCGTCACAGCCGGCCCGGCTGAAGATGAAGGTGATCGCGGGAAGCAGACCTTCACGGTCGAGGCGCTCGATGACCTCCGAGCGCGTCGCCCCACCGCCCGGTCGGCCCCCTCGTGCGAAGCCACGACCACCATCGCCCCCACCGGGCCCGCGCCCGCCGGAGGCGTCGCTCCCTCGTCGGCCCCGCCCGGCCCAGTCGTCGTGGCCACGCCCCGCGCGGCCACCCTTGCCCTTCGGCCGACCCTTGTCGCGACCCCCACGGTTGCTCACCCAGTGGGAGTCCCACGCACCGCGCCCCTCCGTGCCACGGATGGCGTGGACGAGGTCGGGGTTGACGCTCACGGAGTAGTGGGACGGACTCGCGTTGAAGTGCTCGTCGCCCTCGTCGGCGTCACGCTCCTCGACGAAGAGGTCGAAGAGCGTCTGCCCGACCATCATGTGCTGCCACAGCGGCACGGGTCGGTGCTCGGAGACGATGACCTCGGTGTCGCCGCGCACCTCACCGAGCCAGGCTCCGAACTCCTCCGCGTTGCTCACCGTCGCCGACAGCGACACGACGCTGACGTCGGGTGGGAGGTGGATGATGACCTCCTCCCACACGGCCCCGCGGAACCGGTCGGCGAGGTAGTGGACCTCGTCCATGACGACCCAGCCGAGGCCACGCAGCGTGGTCGACCCGGCATACATCATGTTGCGCAGCACCTCGGTGGTCATGACGACGATCGGTGCTTCACCGTTGATCGAGGCGTCGCCCGTGAGCAGACCGACCTTGTCGGCCCCGTGGCGTCGCACGAGGTCGGTGTACTTCTGGTTGGACAGCGCCTTGATCGGCGTCGTGTAGAAGGCCTTGCGCCCGGTGGCGATGGCCATGTGCACGGCGAACTCTCCGACGATCGTCTTGCCCGCGCCTGTCGGGGCCGCGACCAGAACTCCGCGCCCCTCCTCGACCGCCCTGCAGGCCTCGGTCTGGAAGTCGTCGAGAGGGAAGTCGATCTCTGCCGCGAAGTCGGCCAGGTGCGGCCACGACGGCATCATGCGAGCACCTCCGCCGGCGTCACGACACGGAGGGCGCCGGGCACGATCTCGGCGTCGACGGGCAGCTCGGCGAAGGACTCGCCATCAGCCTGGGAGTGGATACCGCTCGCCTCCAAGCGAACTCGCCGGGCGCGATGGATCTCGACGGCCGGATGGGTGGTGTGCGAGCCGGAGTAGACCTTCGGGAAGACCCGCAGGAAGGCCGCGACCGACAGCGCGTGGACGATCATGACGTCGAAGAGCCCGTCGGCTACGTCGGCGTCGGGGCAGACCCGCATGCCGCCACCGAAGGACGTCGTGTTGGCGACGGCGACCAGCATGGCGCGGGTCTCGATGCGGTGCCCGTCGAGCACGATGGCGTACGGGATGGGTCGGAAGACGGGCAGCTCACGCAGCACCGCGAGGTTGTAGCGCATCTGGCCGCGCGGCCACGTCATGCGCTGGGCCCGCGCGTTGACGACCGCGTCGAACCCGGCCCCGAGCACCCCGCCGAACCACTTCTCGCCCGCGACCCCGTGGCTCACGCGCCCCAGGTCGACCTGGCGCGTGCGGCCCTCGGTGAGCAGGGCGACGGCAGCCTGCGCGTCGCGCGCCGGCAGGCCGAGGTTGCGGGCGAAGTCGTTGCCCGTGCCGGCGGCCACGACGGCGAGTCTCGTCGAGGACCCGGCACACACGTTGACGCCGAGGTGCACCATGCCGTCGCCACCGACGACGAGCAAGGTGTCGACGCCGTCGGCGACCGCCGCCTCGGCCTGCGAACGAGCCTGCTGGTAGGTGTCGCCGGAGACGTCGACGACTTCGTGGCCCGCGTCGCTGAGCAGCCGCCGGGTCTGCGCGCCCACCTCTCGCCCGACGCCCTTGCCCGAGGTGGGGTTGACGATCAGGGCGACGCGCTGGGACACACCCGAAACCTACAGGGGCGACGGCTTGTCGTCGGGGACGTCGAGCCAGTCGGGCTGGTGCTCCTCCTTGCGGCGGTCGAAGAGGAACGCCAGGCCGACCGAGGCGAAGTAGAGCAGCACCATCGGGCTGGCGAGGAAGAGCATCGTGTAGGCGTCGGGGGTCGGCGTCATGATCGCCGCGAACACGAGGATGATCATGACGGCTGGACGCCAGCCCTTGAGCATCGCCTGCGCCGAGAGGACACCCACGAGGTTGAGGGCGACGAGGAAGACCGGCAACAGGAACGCGCAGCCGAACGCGACGATGAACTTGAGCACGAAGTTGAGGTACTGCGAGCCGTCCTGCAGGTTGTAGGCGCCCGCCGGGGTGAAGCCGAGCAGGACCGCGACCGCCTTCGGAACCATGATGAAGGCGAAGAAGCAGCCGGCGAGGAAGAGCGGCACCGCGGCGACGACGAACAGCCGCGAGACGAGCTTCTCCTTCTTCGTCAGGCCGGGCACGATGAAGGCCCAGATCTGGAACAGCCAGATCGGCGAGGCGAGGATCATGCCGACGAACAGCGCCGTCGTCAGCTGCAACGCGAACGCGTCGGTCATGTTCGCGAAGTTGATGTTGACGACGCCGTCGCGCTGCTTGTCCAGGTCGGTGAGCGGCTTGGTCAACGCGGCGATGATCTGGTTGTAGTAGATCCAGCCGACAACCGCCCCGATGAAGATGGCGACCGCGCTGATGGTGATGCGGTTGCGCAGCTCTCGGAGGTGGTCGCCGAGCGACATGCGCCCTTCGGGATCACGCTGGCGTCGGAGTGAGGGCATTCAGATGAGTCCGTGCACGAGGTCGAGCAAGGTCGCGCGAGCTGTCCGGGCGACGATCAGAGCGTCGTGTCGCGACGGACGTCGCTCTCGGCGGTGCCCGCGGCGCTCGACGGGCTGGACGGGCTCGACGGGCTCGAGGGGCCGGCAGCAGCACGCAGGCGGTCGGCCTCGGCGCGTGCTTCGGCAGCGCGGCGCTCGGCGTCGGCGAGACGGGCGTCGGCGTCGCGCCGGTCGGCCGCGCGACGCTCGGCGTCGGCGTCGTAGGCCTGGCCCTGCACAGTGCTCTGGGCGGCGTCGCTGGGAGCGGGCTTGCCGTCCTTCTTCAGCTCGTCGACCTCGGACTTGAAGACGCGTGCGGAGCGGCCGAGGCTGCGGGCCATGTCGGGGAGCTTCTTCCAGCCGAACAGGGCGATGAGCACGACCGCGATGATGATGAGTTCGGGGGCACCCAGGTTGGGCATGGTGATGTCTCCTCGTCGAAAGCCGGCCCCGTGCGGACCGTCAGCCTGCAGCCTCGGGGCTGCAGGTGTCCAGCATACGTGCGTGGGGTGAACGCCACCCGTGGGATGGCCCCACGGACCGCTGCTGCCCACTCAGTGGACGGAGGCGTACGCGTTCAGCGCCGCCCGGGCCTCGTCAGCGACCGCGTCGGCCAGCTCACGGGGCTCCACGACGCGGACCTCTCCCCCGAGACGCAGCACGAGACGACGCACGAGCGCCGGGTCGGCGACCTTGAGGGTGACCCGCAGCGAGCCATCGGGCCTTCGCTCGACCCCCTCGTTCGGGTAGTAGTCGGCGATCCAGGCAGCCCACCGGCTGGCGTCGAGCACGACGGTGAGGTCGTTCTCGCCCGGCACGAACACGTCGTCGAGGTCGCGCGGTGTGGCGTCGGCCGGCGGCGTCCCGTCGACGTCCAGCACGGCGGCGTGCTCGATGCTGTCGAGCCGGAACAGCCGGACGTCCTGGGCGCGGTGGCAGTAGCCCTCGACGTACCACTGCGAGTCGAGGTTGAGGATGCGCATGATGTCGACGTCGCGCTCGGTCGACTCATCGCGGGTCGCGACGTAGTAGCGCAGGTGCACGCGGCGGCCGCGTGAGAAGGCGTCCTTGAGGGGCGCCATGGCCGGGTGCTGGCTGCCGTCGTCGAGGTCGAGGGCGATGCGACCTGTGGGCTCGGCGACGGCGCTGCCGGCGGCGTCGCGGATCTTGCGGAGCGTGCGCTCGGCGACGTCGGAGCCGACGAGGGTCGACCCGAGCGCCTGGAGGCCGGCCGTGAGGGTCACCGCTTCATCGCGCGACAGGCGCATCGGGGCCGCGATGTCATCGGCGTTGTCGAGGTAGATGTGCCCGCTGTCCCACTGCGCGTCGATGAGTTCGGCGTGCCCGTAGCCGGGTGTGCCGCAGACGAAGAGCAGCTCGAGGTCCTCGACCACCTGGTCCTCGCTGACGCCGAACTCGCGTGCGGCGTCGGCGATCGGCACCCCACGGTGCTGGAGCAGCCAGGGCACCATGTCGAGCAGCCGGCCCAGTCGCTGCGTCGCGGTCTCGGGGGCTCGGCGCGGTGCCGGGCGTCGGGTGTCACTCATGCGGGCTCCCCCGTCGCGTCGGTCTCGGTGGGGGTGTCGTCGACGTTGCCGGACTGCGCTTCTGCCACGGCCTGCAGGGCCGACCGCACCCCTACGACCAGCTCGGGCGGCGAGACCGCGACGGCGTGGGTGCCCAGAGCGACGACGTCGCGCTCGGTCGTGCCGCGCTGGTAGGGCACCTCGATCTCGGCCCAGCGCTCGTCGAGCTCGGTCGTGCGGCCGGCGTTGCGGCGAAGCGTGTGGCCGCGGCCGTGGCGGACCCGGACCACCGCGGTGCCGACGGGCTCGGGCGGCTGCGCCTCGAGCGCCACCTCGGGCACATGGTCGGATGGGACGGCATACGACCCCGCCCGTCCTTTGCGCCGGACCGTGCCCTCGAACCGGCTCAGGCGGAAGGCCCGCTCGTCACCGCGGTCGACGTCGAACGCGGTGAGGTACCAGCGCCCGTGCCAGTTCTTCAGGGCCCAGGGCTGGACGTGACGCGTGGACAGCTCTCCGTCGTTCTTGCGGTAGTCGAAGGTGATCGGCTGCAGCGCTGAGACGGCGGCGTGCACCGCCTCGAAGGCCGGCTCCTTGGTGCGGATGCGGGGCTCGGCACCCGCCGCGACGGACTCGTCGATCTCGACGCCCGAGAGGCGCAGCTTGCGCAGGCCGGCCGAGGCGGCGCCGGAGATGCTCGCCGTCGACCACGCGCGCGCGGCGAGGGCGAGGGCTGCGACCTCGTCAGGCTCGAAGCTGATGGCCGGCAGCGTGGTCTCGCTGGAGTCGATGCGGTAGCCGACCTCGTCGTCGAAGAGCACGTCGATGACGGTCGTCGAGATCGGGATCCCCATCTCGCGCAGCTCGTCCTTGTCGCGCTCGAACATGCGGTCGAACGCCTCGTCGGAGGTGGCCGCGGCGTAGGCGGGCAGCGACTCACGGATCTTCTGCTTGGACACCGGACGACGCGCCGACTTCAGCGCGAGGATGAGGTTGAGCAGCCGTTCGGTCTTGTCGGCCGAGGCAGACGCAGGACTCATCGAGACCTTCCTGGGAGGCGGCAGCGCGGGCGGGCAGTCCGACGCTACCCGAACATGCGATCGATAGGGTCACCCCATGATCCAGTGGCGTCGCGGTGTCGTCGTCGAGGTGCGCTCACGCTGGGCGGGGGCGGTCGAGTATGCCGTCCGCCTCCCCTCCGGGGACGTCGTGCGCGCGCTCGGCTACGTCGAGCTCGTCGGTGCGCTCGAGCCGGGCACCGAGGTGCTCCTCAACACCACCGCCCTCGAGCGGGGCCTCGGCACCGGCGGCCTGGCGATCGTGGTCGCGGCGCCCGACGCGCTCCCCGACCCCGTCGCCGACGTCAGCCGGGTGCCGGGCCATGTCGTCAAGGCCCGCTACACGCCGAGCCAGACCATGGTGCTGGGCGTCGACGAGCAGGACAGCGAGCACCACGCGTTGCTCGCCGAGGCCGACGACCTCGCCGGGCTGCCGGTGGTCGTGGCCGACCTGCACTCTGCGATCCCCGCGGTCCTCGCCGGGATCCGAGAGACCGACCCGACCCTGCGCGTCGCCTACGTGATGACCGACGGCGGCGCGCTGCCGATCGACTTCTCCCGGGCCGTCGCCGGCCTGCGCGAGGCCGGGTGGCTGGCCGCCTCGGTCACGGTGGGTCAGGCCTTCGGCGGCGACCTCGAGGCGGTCAACGTCCACACTGGGCTGCTCGCCGCACACCATGTGGTCGGCGCCGACGTCGTGGTCGTCGCGCAGGGGCCGGGCAACCTCGGCACGGGGACGCGGTGGGGCTTCTCGGGCACGTCCGCCGGGGAGGCGGTCAACGCCGCCGCGACGCTCGGCGGTCGCGCCGTCTGCTCGCTGCGCATCTCCCAGGCCGACCCCCGCGAACGCCACCGCGGCGTCTCGCACCACAGCCTCACGGCATACGGCCGCGTGTCGCTCGTCCCGGCTGACGTGCCGGTCCCACGTCTCGAGGGGGACCTCGCCGACTTCGGGGCGCACGTGCTCGCCCAGGCGCGCGAGCTGGGGACCGCGAGCGGCGGCCGTCTCACGATCCACGAGGTGGACACCGACGGGCTCGAGGAAGCCCTGCGCTCATCGCCGGTCACCTTGAGCACCATGGGCCGCGGATACGACGACGACCGCGCCAGTTTTCTGGGCGCGGCCGTCGCTGGGCGTTTCGCTGCTGGGCTGGTTCGGCGCGCGTCACGCCTGGACTGACGAGCGACGCGAGCGAAGCGAGCCAGCCGAGGAGGGAAGGCGTGACGTCAGGGCGCGCCGAACCCGGCGAGCGGAGCGAGCCAGATAAGTACGGTTCGGCGCGCGTCACGCCTGGACTGACGAGCGACGCGAGCGAAGCGAGCCAGCCGAGGAGGGAAGGCGTGACGTCAGGGCGCGCCGAACCCGGCGAGCGGAGCGAGCCAGAGTTATTTCACGTCGTCGAGGTCGACGACGAAGATGAGCGTCTCGCCGGGCTTGATCGCGCCACCGGCTCCGCGCTCGCCGTAGGCGAGGTGCGACGGGATGGTCAGCTTGCGCCGGCCCCCGACCTTCATGCCCTCGATGCCCTTGTCCCAGCCGGGGATGACCATGCCGACACCGAGGCGGAAGTCGAGCGGTGCTCCGCGGTTCCACGACGAGTCGAACTCCTCACCCGTCGAGTGCGCGACCCCGACGTAGTGGGCGCTCACCGTGTCACCGGCCTTGGCCTCGCGGCCGTCGCCGTCGATGAGATCCTCGACGACGAGGTCGGCGGGAGCCTCACCATCCGGAAAGTCGATCTCGGGCTTGGAACGGGTGGGGTCGAGTGCCATGCTGCGTGTCCCTTCGTTGGTGGTCGTGCGTGCGTGTGGCCCTGCAGGCCGAGCCGAGGGTCAGTATGCGTCGAGGATGTCGACGACGAACACGAGAGTGTCGGTGCCCGAGATCTTGGGCGGGCTGCCGGCGTTGCCGTAGCCGTCCTTCGGCGGGATGACGATCAGGACGCGGCTGCCGACCTTCTTGCCCACGAGGGTCTTGTCCCAGCCCGGGATGACCCCGCCGACGCCGATCGGGAAGTCCGCCGCGGCGCCACGCTGCCACGAGGAGTCGAAGACGCTGCCGTCCTTCCAGAGGACGCCGTGGTACTGCGCGCTGATCGTCTGGCCCTGCTGGACCGTCGCGCCGGTGCCCTGGATGAGGGTCGCCTGCTGCGTCGTCGTGGGGGCGGCGGACTTCGGCACCGTCACGGTCGGCTCCTTGGTCGGGCCGTTCTTGAACTCGACCGTCGGAAGGCCGGCGGGAGCCGCCGTCTGCGTGCCGTCGATCTTGGCGAGGGGCGTGTGCACGTCGGCGATGTCGGCGACGACCACGATGGTGTCGGTGCCCTTCACGCCGAGCTGCTCGTTGCCGGCGGAGCCGAAACCCTTCTCGGGCGGGATGGTGAAGGCGATGCGGGAGCCCTTGGTGGCGCCGAGCAGCCCCTCGGTGAAACCGGCGATGAGGTCGGCACGACCCAGGCGGTAGCCCTCGGCCTTGCGACCGGCCGCGTAGCCGTCGTCGAGGAGCTTGCCGCTCGTGCCGTTGTAGATGGTGGCACGCAGGCTCACGGCGTCGGCTTTCGTGGCCGCCTTGCCGCTGCCCGGCGTCAGCACCTTGTGCTCGACCGTCTTGGAGCTGATCGGCGTCTTGCCGAGCGCCACCTTGGGGGCGGTCTTGAAGTCGACCGCTCCGGTGGCGGTGACTCCTGCCAGGGCGACCGAGGCGGGTGCAGTGGTCGCGGAGCCGGTGGACCCGGTCGAGGTCGAGCCGCAGGCGGCGACGGTGGTGAGCCCGAGGGCAGCGATCAGGGCAGCGGCCGTGCGAGCGGCCGGACGGTTGGGACGCACAGGTGAGACTTTCGGTCGGGGGCGGGCGGGTGTGGAGGTCCCGCTGGGCAAATCCCGGCCACTGTAACGCCCACCCTTGTGGACGGTTCACAGCGCGTTGACAGGTTGACGCCGTTCCCGTGCGGGGCGGCGAGTCGGTCCACGCCTGTCGCGGACGGCTCTGACAAGTTGGGACCCAGACGGGACCCAGACGGGACTCAGAGGGGACGCTGGACCGTCGGCGACCGGTCGATGGTCTCCATCAGCCGCTCGACCCGCTCGTCGACGGACCGGAACGGGTCCTTGCAGAGGACGGTGCGCTGGGCCTGGTCGTTGAGCTTGAGGTGCACCCAGTCGACCGTGAAGTCGCGACCGTGCGCCTGGGCTGCCCGAATGAAGTCGCCACGCAGCTTGGCACGCGTCGTCTGTGGTGGCCGCACCTTGGCCTCGAAGATCTCGACGTCGGAGGCGACGCGCGCCGTGCGGCCGTGGCGCTGGAGCAGGTAGAAGAGCCCCCGTCGCCGGTTGATGTCGTGGTAGGCGAGGTCGAGCTGCTGAACCCGCGCGTCGGTCAGGGCGAGACCGTGGCGCTCGCGGTAGCGCTCGATGAGCCGGTGCTTGATCACCCAGTCGATCTCGGTGTCGATGGCGTCGAGGTCGCCGCTGCCGATGGCGTCGAGCGCGCGACCCCAGAGGTCGATGACCTGCTTGGTGTCTGGGCTGCTCACACCCTCGCGGTCGATGAACTCGATGGCCTTGTCGAGGTACTCGCGCTGCATCTCCAGAGCCGAGATCTCGCGGCCGTTGTTGAGCCGGACGGTCGCCCGCCCCGTCGGGTCGTGGCTCATCGTGCGGATCGCACGGATGGGGTTCTCCATGGACAGGTCGCGCATCACCACCCCGGCCTCGATCATGCGCAGCACGAGGTCGGCGCTGCCGACCTTGAGGAGGTTGGTCGTCTCGGACATGTTCGAGTCGCCGACGATGACGTGCAGCCGACGGTACTTCTCGGCGTCGGCGTGGGGCTCGTCGCGGGTGTTGATGATCGGGCGGCTGCGTGTCGTGGCGGACGACACGCCCTCCCAGATGTGGTCGGCCCGCTGGCTCACGGCGAAGCTCGCCCCGTGGGCCGTGGCGACGACCTTGCCTGCGCCGCAGACGATCTGTCTGCTGATGAGGAACGGGATGAACATGTCGGACACGCGCTGGAAGTCGCCGGTGCGCCCGTAGCAGTAGTTCTCGTGGCAGCCGTAGGAGTTGCCGGCGGAGTCGGTGTTGTTCTTGAAGACGAAGATCTCGCCCTCCACCCCGTCGTCGCGCAGCCGGCCCTGGGCGTCCTCGACGAGTCCCTCGAGGATGCGCTCCCCCGCCTTGTCCTGGATGACGAGCTCACGCACCGAGTCACACTCGGCCGTGGCGTACTCGGGGTGCGAGCCCACGTCGAGGTAGAGCCGCGCCCCGTTGCCGAGGAAGACGTTGCTCGAGCGGCCCCATGCCACGACGCGGCGGAAGAGGTAGCGGGCCACCTCGTCGGGAGTCAGGCGCCGCTGGCCCTGCGTGGTGCAGGTGACGCCGTACTCGTTCTCGATCCCGAAGATCCGCCGCTCCATGAACCAACTCTAGGCGGACGTCCCCGCATCCGGTCGGCGTCGCCCATCAGGTCGCGCGTGTCATCACGGCGGCGCGAGGTCGGCATGGTCCTTACGGCTCACCGGATGGGTGACGACCTCGCCGTGCGCGTCGGGCACGGCGACGACGCGGCCCCCGCTCACCAGCTGCACCTGGTCCGCCAGTGTGTCCGCCGTCATGGTGAAGACGATCTGCGTCATCGTCAGCTGCTGCACCCCCATCGAGAGCCGGTCGAAGCCGGACGGCACGGTCACTCGTGCGGTGCCGTCGTCCGTGATGGTGGCTGTCGGCGTACGCGTCGTGACCGGCACGTCCGTGTCCAGCCCGGCCGCCACCTCCCCGGGCGCGCCTGCACTGAGTCGTGTCCCCCTGTCGGGGCCAGCTGTGGGGCGGAGCGTCGGGCGAGGGTCCGGACGCTCGGCGCGTCCCGGCATCCCGACTGGCCCGACGCGCCGGAGAGGCACGAGAATGTGGCTGCCACAATGGTGGTTGCTGATCCCCCACGGCCGGCCCCCGACCCTCCCCTGCATTGGACGGAAATGATCGACAGACCGCACTTCAAGTCCTCCCGCCGCGGCTACGAGCCCGAGGAGGTCGACGCCTTCATCGAGTCGCAGAACCGCACCCTCCAGGCCGCCAAGAAGGACGCAGCCGAGCGCAGCGTCGAGCTGACCAAGCTCAACGCGGCCCTGACCGACCTGCGGGGGCAGCTCGGCCAGCAGTCGCGCGTGATGGCCGACCTGAAGAAGAACAGCACCCCGAGCCCCGCGCAGACCTACACCGACCTCGGTGAGCGCATCGGCCAGATCCTCTCGCTCGCCGACGAGGAGGCCGCTGACCTGCGCAACCGCGCCACCACCGATGCCGACGAGATCCGCGAGCGCGCCAACCGGGCCGCCGCCGACCTCAAGTCGACCACGAGCACGTACGCCGATCAGGCCCGAGCGCGAGCCGACGAGGAGTCCGTGCGGATCATCGCCCAGGCCAACCGCGAGGCCCAGGCCATCGTCGCCGAGGCCCAGAGCGTCACAGCGGCCCAGCGCCAAGAGGCCGCCGCCGAGTTCGAGGCGCACCGCCTCAAGGCCTCCACGGCCTCAGCCGAGCTCGAGGTCAAGCTCGCTGCACGGCGCGAGTCCGCCGACCTCGAGTTCGAGGTGCGCCGCCAGCAGCAGGAGGCCGCCCTCGGTGAGAGCGAGTCCCGCCTGCGGCAGTTGACCGAGCGGGCCGAGCACGACGCCCACGAGATGCGGGCTCGGGCCGAGCGCCTGCTCGAGAACGCGCAGACGCAGGCCGACCAGATCGTCTCCGAGGCCCGCGACCACGCTTCGCGCCTGCGCGAAGAGTCCGACCGCGAGCTCGCGGCCGCCTCGGCCCAGCGCGACAGCATCACGGCCCAGCTCGGCAACGTCCGCCAGATGCTCGCCACCCTCGGCGGCGGGGCCCTCATGGACTCCTTCGGCGCCCCCGACAAGCCCGCCCAGCCGGCTCCCCCGGCCGACGCGACGCAGGCGCTGCCGGCCGTTGGTGCTGCCGGCACTCCCGCTCAGGCGGCAGGCGGTGACGAGGCGGCCGCCTCAGACGACGAGGGCGCTGCCGACGACGCGGACGCCCACCATCCCGAGACTGCCACCAGCACGGACTCCGACGAGTCGACCGAGGCAGCGAACAACGCAGCGGAGGAGACCGACGAGGTCACCGGCGCCACTGAAGCCACCGCCGACGCGAAGGCGGAGAGTGGCTCGAACGGTTCGTCGTACTACCAGCGCAAGCGGGTCGACGCCTCGCGCCGCTGAGGCGAGCCGAGACGGCACGGCACGCCGCCCACCTGACCAGGTGGGCGGCCCCCCGTCGTCGTCAGTGGTGGGTTCCGTCAGCAGTGGGGCTTCCCGTCACGGGTGCGCGCCGCATCCCTCACTCGTGAGGGAACCGCCCACTTCTGCGGTAAGACGTCACCGCCGGCGTACGCCTAGGGCCCGGACGGGCTCTCGGGCTCGCCTGCTGGAGGCGGACCCTCAGCGGCCGTGGGTGACTCGGCGGACTCGGCGGGCTCGGCGGGCTCTCCGGCGGACCCCCCAGCGCCGCCCGAGCTGCCCAGCACCTCGGCGGGCACGTCGCTCGTCTCACGCGGCTCGATCAGCCTTGCGAGCAGCGGGCCGACGATCCGGCGGAACGACCGTCGGGGCCGGTCGCGGTCGAGAACCGCAACTTCGAGCTGCGCCGCGTCGAGCACGCGCCGCTCGCCGTTCTCACCCGCACCGAGCACGTCGACCGCGAGGCGCAGCACCTCACTCAGGTCCATGCCGGCTCGCCAGGCCGTGCCGAGTCGCTCCTCGGCCGCGTCGCTGGCGCCGCCCATCGCCACGAAGCCCTGCTCGTCGGCGACCGACCCGTCGTAGGTGAGCCGGAAGATCTGGTCGGCCTCGCTGTCGACCCCCACTTCGGCGACCACGATCTCGATCTCGAAGGGCTTTGACTCCTGGGTGAAGACCGCGCCGAGGGTCTGGGCGTAGGTGTTGGCCAGGGCCCGAGCCGTCACGTCGGTGCGGTCGTAGGAGTAGCCGCGCAGGTCGGCATAGCGGATGCCGGCGACGCGAAGGCTCTCGAACTCGTTGTAGCGACCGACCGCCGCGAAGGCGATGCGGTCGTAGATCTCGGACACCTTGTGCAGGGCGCGGGACGGGTTCTCGGCGACGAAGGCGATCCCGCGGTCGTAGCCGACCACGATGACCGAGCGGCCACGGGCAATTCCCTTGCGCGCGAAGTCGGCCCGGTCCTTCATGACCTGTTCGGGCGGGACGTAGAACGGCATGCTCATCGGGCACCTCCCGGGTTGTCGCGCCGCGCGGCCACGACCCGTTCGACGTGCCCCTCGAGGACGTCCTGGGCCACGAACCGGGCGCCGGCGTGGTCGACGAGCGCGACGGTCGGCCAGATCTGCCGGCCGAGGTCGGGACCGCCCGTGGCGGAGTCGTCGTCGGCGGCGTCGTAGAGCGCCTCGATGGCGACCGACACGGCCTGCTGCTCCTCGAGTCCCGGACGCCAGAGCTTCTTCAGGGCGCCTCGCGCGAAGACGGAGCCGGAACCGGTCGAGTGGTGACCGCCCTCGATGTAGCAGCCGCCGGTGACGTCGTAGGAGTAGATGCGCCCGGTGGCGGACTCGAGGTCGAAGCCGGCATACGTCGGCACGACCGTCAGGCCCTGCATCGCGAGACCCAGGTTGCCGCGGATCATCGAGGCGAGGCGGTTGGCCTTGCCCTCGAGCGACATGATCGCGCCCTCGATCTTCTCGTAGTGCTCGAGCTCGACCTGGTAGAGCCGGACGAGCTCGATCGCGATGCCGGCCGTGCCGGCGATGCCGACGACGCTGAAGTCGTCTGCGGCGAAGACCTTCTCCATGTCGCGGTTGGCGATGACGTTGCCCATCGTGGCGCGGCGGTCACCGGCCATGAGGACCCCACCGTCGTAGAGGAGGGAGACGATCGTCGTGCCGTGGGGTGCCTCGATGCTGGCGCCCGACGGCAGGCGGCGACCGGCGGGCAGCAGCTCGGGGCGGTAGACGGAGACGAACTCGGTGAAGGACGACGAGCCGGCGCTCAGGAAGGCGTCATCGAGCCGACGCGACCGTCCCGGGAGCGAGTCGGTCACTGGCCGCCCTTCTGGACGAAGCCCCGCACGAACTCCTCGGCGTTGGACTCGAGCACCCCGTCGATCTCGTCGAGGACGCTGTCGATGTCGTCGGAGAGACCTTCCTTGACGGCGGCACCGGCAGGTGCGGCGGGCGGTGTCTCAGGGGCCTCAGGCGACTCCTCGTCACGACGCTGCGGCTTGGCGTGCTCCTGACCCGGCATGGCTACCTCCCAGACGTGTTCAACCTCGTTGGCTCGACCCTAACCCGTGCGACCGCGCGTTCCGAGCACCGCCCCGGAAGGGGCGGACGGCATACGTGATCGGGCGCGTGGCTGGCCGAGGCCACGTGGGCGGGTCTCAGTCGGGGGTGGCGAGCCCGCGGAGCAGCTCTGCGACGTCGGCGCTCTCCTCGAGAAGGGCGCCCACCTGCGCCCTGGTGCCGCGTTCGGGCTCGAGGATCGGCACGCGCTGCAGGCTGGCACGGCCCGGCACGTCGAAGACCACGGAGTCCCAGCTCGCGGAGAACACCTGCCCCGTGAAGCGGCGCACGCACTCCCCCCGGAACCACGCCCGGGTGTCCTCGGGAGGTGTCGTCTGCGCGGCCTTGACCTCCTCGGGCGTGACGAGGTCGCGGAGCATCCCCCGGTCGCGCAGGCGGTGCACGAGGCCCTTCTCGGGACGCACGTCGGCCCACTGGATGTCGATGGCGGCAAGGCGGTGGTCGTCCCACGCGAGGCCGTCACGCGCCCGGTAGCCCTCGAGGACCTTGAGCTTGGCCACCCAGTCGAGCAGCGGCGAGCACGACATGACGTCGCGACCGAGGCCGGTGAGGACCTCTTCCCAGAGAGCCATCACCTCGGCGGTGGCGTCGGACTCGGGGTCGTCACCACGGCGGTCGAGCCAGCTACGGGCCGCCTCGAAGTACATCCACTGGACGTCGAGGGCAGTGACGGTGCGCCCGTCGACGAGCTCGACCGTCGCCTGCAGGCTGGGGTCGTGCGAGACGGTCTGGAGCGCGGCGACGGGCCGACGGATCGACCAGTCCTCGCTGAGGTGGCCGTCCTCGATCATGCCGAGGACGAGTGACGTCGTTCCGGTCTTCAGCAGGGTCGCCACGTCGAGCTGGTTGGCGTCGCCGATGATGACGTGCAGGCGGCGGTAGCGGTCGGCCACCGCGTGCGGCTCGTCACGGGTGTTGATGATCGGCCGCTTGAGCGTCGTCTCGAGCCCGACCTCGGTCTCGAAGAAGTCGGCCCGCTGCGAGATCTGGTAACCCGCTCCCCTGCTGTCGACCCCGAGCCCCACCCGCCCTGCGCCGCAGACGACCTGGCGAGTGACGAAGAACGGGATGAGGTGCCGCACGATGTCGGGAAAAGCGGTGCGGCGTGGCATGAGGTAGTTCTCGTGCGTGCCGTAGGACTGGCCCTTGCCGTCGGCGTTGTTCTTGTACAGGTTGACGGGAGGCTGGCCGGGGCGTGCGGCGAGCAGTCGCACCGACTCCAGGGCGATGGCGTCGCCGGCCCGGTCCCACGTGACCGCGTCGCGCGGCAGCGTGACCTCGGGCGAGCTGTACTCGGGGTGCGCGTGGTCGACGTAGTAGCGCGCCCCGTTGGTCAGCACGACGTTGGCCAGGGTGGGGTCCTCGACGTCGGTCAGCTGGCTCGGGTCGGCAGCCTGCCGGTCGAGCTGCCAGCCGCGGGCGTCGCGCAGCGGGTCCTCGAAGGCGTAGTCCCAGCTGGACTGGTTCGACCGGATGCCCTGGGCCGCGGCGTAGACGCTCACGACCTGCCCGGAGAGGAACATCGGGTTGGCCATCGGGTCGCCCGGCACGGAGATGCCGTACTCGGTCTCGAGCCCCATGATCCGCCGCACCGTCATGGCCCGACCCTAACCGGAGCGCTGCCCGGGGCTCGTGGCTGCCCGGCACGCGTACGCGTGTGGTGGCGCCTCAGAGCGCCCCGACCTTCTGGAGGCGGTTGAGCGAGAACCAGCCGAACGGGATCGGCAGCCAGTACGTCGCGAGGCGGTAGAGGATCACCGCGGGCACAGCCACGGCACTGTCGACGCCGATCTGGATGAGACCGAACGACAACGCGGCCTCGATGCCCCCGAGGCCACCCGGTGTCGGGACGGCCGAGCCGACGATCGCGCCGGCGAAGTAGACGACGGCGACCGATGCGACGGACGGCTCCACGCCGAACGCACGCGTCGCGCACACGAGGGCCGCGACGAAGGAGGCATCGAGCAGGAGCGCCCCGCCGAGCAGCTGGGCGAGCCGGCGCGGGTGCTGGAAGGTCTCGAGCACCTGGGGCAGGGCCGAGCGCACCTGCGGCATGACGCGCTCGGTGAGGAAGCCCCGGATCTTCGGGACCGCCAGCAGCCCGAGGGCGATGATGACGACAGCCAGGATGGCGGCCACCAGCACGGGCGACGGGCTGAAGGAGACCGACGGGCCGGTGCCGGCGAGCACGCCTGAGATGACGAGCAGCACGAAGTACGAACAGAACTGGGCCACCTGCGCGACACCGACGCTGGCGCCGGCCAAGGTGGGCGTCAGGCCCGAGGTCTGCAGGTAGCGGGTGTTGAGGGCGATGTTTCCCACGGCCGCCGGCGCGACGAGCCCGCTGAAGGCGACGGCGAGCTGCGTCATGTAGGTGCGGATGAACCGCAGGTGCACGGGCGCCGCCCCGGCGAGCGCGATGGAGGCGCCGGCGAAGGTGGCGGCGGCGAAGACGACCAGTGCGACCATCCACCGCCAGTCGGCCTGCCGGAACACGGTGACGAGGTCGAACTGGGTGAGCTGGGTGAGGATGAAGTAGGCGGCGACGGTCCCGCCGATGACGGTGACCACGGCGCGGGCCGACACGCGGCGCAGCTGCACCGGCTCGACGTGCTCGATCGAGGGGCGCAGCTCGACGAGTCGGCTGCGCAGCTCCTTGAGAACGCCACGGCGCTCGCGCAGCGCCTCACGCGTCTCGGGCGTGAGGGCGACGGACTGGAGCAGCGGCACGGCACGGAGCACCGCCTCCTCGCCGAGAGTCTCGGCCGCCGCCTTGACAGTGCGCGCAGGCCCCACGGCGAGGGCGACGGTCGTCAACAGCTGGGCGAGGTCGATGCGCAGGCTGATGTCGTCGGCAGCGACGTCGCCGCTGCCCAGGCTTGCGAGCGCGACCGTGTCGCCGTCGACGAGCACGTGCTGGGGGCTCAGCGAGCGGTGCGCCACGCGCCGCTGGTGCAAGGTCTCCGAGAGTCGGAACACGGCAGTGAGCTGGGCGTCGGTGAGGGCGGTCCCGACCTCGGCGAGCGGACGGCCTTTCGGCTCCACGTAGGCGATGACGGCTGAGAAGGGTCCCACCTCGGCGATGGACACCGGCCTCGGGGCAGGGATACCGAGGTCCTGGAGGACCAGGCCCATGAGGGTGCGGTGCTCGATCTCGGAGCGCAGGGTCAGCGCCGGCGGCCGGGTGAACCCGCTCCGCAGCCTGAGCACGCGCAGGAAGCGACGGCCCGAGGCGAGACCGAAGGTGTCGCGGTCGATGACGTGCACGTCGACGGCGCGCGCGCCGTCGAAGCTCTCGGTCGTGCCGAGGTAACGCCGGTCGCCGGCGTCGTTCGCGTCGATGAGCTCGAGCCGGCTCAGCGGCACACCCGTGGCGACGAGCACATCGGCGACGTCACGGCCCGGGGCCCGCGTGGCGGTCACGCCGAAGGCGAGCCGGAAGGCGAGGCCGACGAGCCAGCCGAGCAGCAGCGAAGCCGTCAGAGCGGCCAGGGTCATGGCGCCCGAGAGGAGGGTCGTGACCAGGGTCGCGATCACGACGGTGACGGCGATCGGCCAGATCCACTTGCGGCCGGAGATGTCGGCGACCGTCAGCAGCGAGACGGTCGAGACGATGACGATGTCGAGAGGGCCGGTGTGCCCGGTCGGTGTGGGCCGGGTCAGCACCTCGGTGACGAAGCCGCCGTTTCCCGACTGGACCAGCACCGCGAGCACGATGACGATGACGCCGGCAACGACGGCCGCCCCGAGCGCCTGGATCAGCTGCAGTCCACGGCGGCGGACCACGAGGTCGATCCCCACGCCGATCGGCACGAGGAGGACCCCGATGCCGCTCACCAGCGAGAGCAGGGTCAGCAACACCCGGGGCAGGCCGCTGGTGACGTCGGTGAGGTCCTGCTCGACAGCGCCTCGGGTGCCCGACGCCAGGTCGGCCACGACGAGGCCGAGCACGAGCAGCAGCAGGGCCACGACGAGCCGGACGACGTCCGCAGGACGCCGGACCCGCTCGGGGATGGCCGGCTCGACGACGTCGACGTCAGCCGGGGGCACCGGCGTCGGCGCCTCCGGGTCGACCGCGTCGGCGCGTTCCGCAGGCACCTCTGACGCAGTCTGCGTCTCGGTCTCGTCGACCGCCTCCGGCTCCGCGGTCGGTCGCATGTCTTCCCCCGTGCTCTCGTCAGCGCGCCCCGGACGACCTTCGTGGACGGCGGGACCGGACGGTCTCGCGCGTTCCTTGTCGTCGGGCATGAGGTCAATCCTGCCTGAGCCGCGCCCCGATTGGACGCACCTGCGCCGTACGGGTGGATCGGGGGCTGGCATGTCTCACGGGTCGGGGTGCGAGACTGACGCTCGTGACGGCCACCGGCTCTTGGGACATGCCCCTGCGAACCAAGCTGCTCGCTCGCGCCCTGCAACGCTGGCGCGGCGGCATCGCCACCCTCACTCCTGACGGAATCGCCCGCAGCAGAGCGCTGTTCACGCCGCCTCGACCGCCGTACACCTGGGTGACGGGTCCCGTCCCGGCGTCGGTGCTCGTCGGCGCCACGTCGTTCACCGCCCGCGACGGCGCCTCGATCGCGGTCCGCACCTACCGTCGAAGGGACTCCGAGGGCGACACGCTGCCCGCCCTGCTGTGGTTCCACGGTGGCGGCTGGGTGCTCGGCAACACACGCGGCTACGACCCGATCTGCGCCTGGCTCGCCGACACCTGCAAGGTCGTCGTGCTGAACGTCGACTACCGGCTCGCGCCGGAGCATCGCGCCCCGCAGGCGGCCCACGACTGTGTCGACGCGGTCCGCTGGGTGGCGTCGGCCGACCCGACGGACGGCATACGGCCGACGGGGATCGGTCTCGCGGGCGACTCCGCGGGCGGCAACCTCGCCGCGGTGGCCGCGCACGTGCTCCGTGACGAAGCGGCCGACGTCACCTACCAGGCCCTGCTCTATCCCGCGGTCGACGCGACGATGAGCAGCCCGTCCGTCGCCCTGCACGCCCAGGCTCCGATCCTCACCCGACCCGACATGGACGCGTTCCTCGCGCACTACCTCGGTGACGGTGAGGACGCCCTCGACCGCCACGACCCCCTCGTCTCGCCGCTGCACGCCCCCGACCACGAGCGGCTCCCCGCCACGCTCGTGCAGACGGCCGACCTCGACCCGCTGCGCGACGAGGGCCGTCGCTACGCCACGGCATTGCGCGAGGCGGGCACGACGGTGCGTCACACGAACTACCCCCGGGTGCCCCACGGCTTCATGAGCTTCCCCGGCGCCACGAGGGCCGGGGCCGCGGCGCGCCTCGAGCTCTCGCAGTGGGTCTCGGGCCAGGCACATCCCGGGGACGTCGGATAGTCTGCGAAGGCACACGAGTCTCGCGAGGGATGGTCTCGAAGTGAACGATGTCGTCGTGTTCAGCGGCTCCGCGCACCCCGCGCTCGCCGACCGCATCTGCTCCCACCTCGGGGTGACCCGTTCCCCCGTCGACCTCAAGCGCTTCAGCAACGACTGCCTCCAGGCCCAGCTGCTGGCCAACTGCCGCCAGCGCGACGTCTACATCGTGCAGCCGCTCGTGCCGCCCACCCAGGAGCACCTGATGGAGCTGCTCCTGATGATCGACGCGGCGCGCGGGGCCTCGGCGGCGCAGATCACGGCCGTCATGCCGCACTACGCCTACGCGAGGTCCGACAAGAAGGATGCGTCTCGCATCTCCCTCGGTGGGCGTCTCGTCGCCGACATGATCTCGACCGCCGGCGCGCACCGCGTGCTGACGATGGCACTGCACGCCCCACAGGTGCACGGCTTCTTCTCGACCCCGGTCGACCACCTCACCGCGATCGGCGTGCTCGCCGACCACTTCCGCGATGCCGACCTCGCCAACTCGATCGTCGTCAGCCCCGACCTCGGCAACGCCAAGGTGGCCACGCAGTTCGCCCGGCTGCTGGGCCTGCCCGTCGCGGCAGGGTCGAAGCAGCGGGTCGCCGACGACCGTGTCGTCATCGAGTCGATCGTCGGTGACGTCTCGGGACGGCGGGCGATCATCCTCGACGACGAGATCGCGACGGGTGGCTCGATGCTCGAGCTCATGGACCGACTCAAGGATGCCGGCGCCACCGAGGCCGCCATCGTCTGCACCCACGGCCTCTTCGCCGGCAAGGCGGTCGAGCGGCTGAGTGACCACCCCTTCGTCACGCAGGTCGTCACCACCGACACGGTGCCCCCGCCAGACGGCTGGCCGGAGCTCAAGGTGCGGTCGGTCTCGGCCCTCTTCGCCGAGGCGATCAGCCGCATCCACCACGGGCGTTCCGTCAGCTCGCTCTTCGAGGGCGTCGACCCGACCCACGCGCCTCCGCAGGCGAAGCTGCCGTTCGAGACGCACGCATGAGCGGCGTCTTGTGGTGGCGTCGCCCGGCGGCGGCCCTCCTCGTCGACGTGCTGCTCGTCGTCGTCTTCGCGGCGGTCGGACGCGCCAGCCACGACGAGACCAACCCCGTCATCGGGGCGCTGAGCACGGCGTGGCCCTTCCTGGTCGGCACCGCGCTGGGCTGGCTCGTCGTGCGGGCCAGCCGGCGCACCTGGCCGGTCGACGTCGCTCCCGGCATCACGGTGTGGTTCGCCACCGTGCTCGTCGGGATGGTGCTGCGCCGCGCCGTCGGCTCGGGCACCGCGGTCAGCTTCGTCGTGGTGGCCTCGGTCGTGCTGGCAGTGTTCCTGCTCGGTTGGCGAGCCCTGGGGGCGTATGCCGCCCGGCGCACCCCCGCGCGCACCTGACCCACCCCGTCGAAAGGCCAAAGTTCGCCGCCTCACGACCGTCGAAAGGCCAAAGTTCGCCGCCTCACGACCGTCGAAAGGCCAAAGTTCGCCGCCTCACGACCGTCGAAAGGCCAAAGTCCGGCCGCAGTGTCGACCCGGGGCGCGCGTATGCCGTGTGGTCCGCCTCGCGGACCATACGGCATACGCGAGGTGTCAGAGGTACTGACCCGTGTTGGCCGTGGCGATGGAGCGACCCGGCTCGGTGCCGTCCTTGCCCTTGATGAGGGTGCGGATGTAGACGATGCGCTCGCCCTTCTTGCCACTGATGCGCGCCCAGTCGTCGGGGTTGGTCGTGTTGGGCAGGTCCTCGTTCTCCTTGAACTCGTCGACACAGCTCGCGAGGACGTGCTCGACGCGGATGCCCTTCTGCCCGGTGGTCAGGAAGTCCTTGATCGCGAGCTTCTTCGCGCGGTCGACGATGTTCTGGATCATCGCGCCCGAGTTGAAGTCCTTGAAGTAGAGGATCTCCTTGTCGCCGCCCTGGTAGGTGACCTCGAGGAAGCGGTTCTCCTCCATCTCGGAGTACATCCGCTCGACGGCCGCCGTGATCATGGCCTCGACGGTCGCGTCGCGGTCGCCACCGTTGACGGCGAGGTCGTGCTCGTGGAGTGGCAGCGTGTCGGTGAGGTACTTGCTGAAGATGTCGCGCGCGCTCTCTGCATCGGGCCGCTCGATCTTGATCTTGGCGTCGAGCCGGCCGGGACGCAGGATCGCGGGGTCGATCATGTCCTCGCGGTTCGAGGCACCGATGACGATGACGTTGTCGAGCCGCTCGACACCGTCGATCTCGGCAAGCAGCTGCGGGACGATGGTGGTCTCGACATCACTGCTGACACCTGACCCACGAGTGCGGAAGAGGGAGTCCATCTCGTCGAAGAAGACGACGACCGGCGTTCCGTCAGAAGCCTTTTCGCGCGCACGCTGGAAGATCAGCCGGATGTGCCGCTCGGTCTCACCGACGTACTTGTTGAGCAGCTCAGGACCCTTGATGTTGAGGAAGTAGCTCTTCTCGGTCTGCTTGCCGGTGCGAGCCGCGACCTGGCGAGCGAGCGAGGCGGCCACCGCCTTGGCGATGAGCGTCTTGCCACAGCCGGGCGGACCGTAGAGCAGCACTCCCTTGGGTGGCTTGAGCGCGTGCTCCTTGTAGAGCTCCGGGTGCAGGAACGGCAGCTCGACGGCGTCGCGGATCTGCTCGATCTGACCGGCGAGACCCCCGATGTCGGCGTAGTCGACGTCGGGCACCTCCTCGAGGACGAGCTCCTCGATCTCGAGCTTCGGGATGAGCTCGTGGACGAAGTTGGACCGGGGGTCGAGGGTGAGGGAGTCGCCGACCCGGATGTGCTCGACGAGCAGCGGCGTGGCGATGCGGCACACGCGCTCCTCGTCACCGTGGGTCACCACGACGACGCGGTCGTACTCGAGGCGCTCCTTGACCGTGACGACCTCACCGACTCGCTCGTAGCCGTGGACCGAGACGACGTTGAGGGCCTCGTTCAGCATGACCTCGCGGCCGAGGCCCAGCTGCTGCTGGTCGACGGACGGGCTGATCGCCACGCGCATCTTGCGACCGCCGGTGAGGATGTCGATCGCCCCGTCGTCGGGCACATCGACCACCAGGCCGTAGGTGCTCGGCGGCTGGGCCAGACGGTCGACCTCCTTCTTGAGCGTGACGATCTGCTCGCGGGCGTCCTTGAGCGTGCGCACGAGGCGCTCGTTCTGCGACGAGAGCGTCGACAGGCTGGTCTGCACGTGAGCCAGCCGTGCCTCGAGCTCACGGGTGCGCTGCGGCGAGTGCCGCGCCACCTCGCGAAGGGACTCGACCTCGGCGCGCAGGGCTGCGAGCTCGCGGTCCCCCACGTCGGGAGTTCCGGCGCCGGCGGCACGCTCAGGGTCTGGGTTGCGGACGTCATCAGACATCTCGGCCTCCTCATCCGTCACTCGCACATAGTGACGATTCGACCCTAACCCCGCGTCAGCCCAAGTCGTCGGACGTTTCAGCCACTGATCGGCGCAGGCGTCGGATCGTCTTGTCGCTCTTGACCCGTTCGCCCAGTGCCTCCGGGGTCCAGGCATCGGCCGGGATGTCGGTGGCGGCCGTCGAACCGGGGATCGGGGCGGGGCCGTCGCCCCCCACGGCGGCGGAGCCCTCGTTGCCGTTGCCGTCGCCGTAGGCCCCCTTGGCCGGGCGCCGCTTGCGCTCGGGTGCGTCGACACCCGGCGCCAGACGGCGGGTGGTGATGAGGAAGCCCGTGTGCCCGTGCATCCGGTGCTGGGGACGCACGGCCAGACCCTCGAGGTGCCAGCCCCGCACGAGCGACTCCCAGGCGGAGGGCTCGGTGTAGCCGCCGTGGGCGCGGATGCCCTCGGCGACCCGGCTCAGCTGGGTGGTCGTCGCGACGTAGCAGATGAGCACCCCACCCGGGATCAACGCCTCCGAGACGGCGTCGAGGCACTCCCATGGCGCGAGCATGTCGAGCACCACGCGGTCGACGGTGCCTGACTCGGCCACCGTCGGTAGCGACTCGACGAGGTCACCCACCGTCACGGTCCAGGCCGGGTGGTCACCACCGAAGAAGGCGCGACCGTTGCCGCGGGCGATCTGGGCGAAGTCCTCGCGACGCTCGAACGACAGCAGGCGGCCGCTCTCGCCGATGGCCCTCAGCAGCGACATCGACAGCGCCCCGCTGCCGACACCGGCCTCGACGACCGTCGCCCCGGGGAAGATGTCGGCCATCTGGACGATCTGGCCCGAGTCCTTGGGGTAGACGACCGCGGCCCCGCGCGGCATCGACATGACGTAGTCGCTGAGAAGCGGGCGGAGCGCGAGGTACTCGACGCCGGCCGTGTTGGTCACGACGGAGCCGTCGTGTGAGCCGATGAGGTCGTCGTGGCGCAGGAAGCCGCGGTGGGTGTGGAACTCGCGGCCGGGCTCGAGCGTGATGGTGTGCAGACGACCCTTCGGGTCGGTCAGCTGCACCCGCTCCCCCACCTCGAAGACGCCGCGGCGGTTGTGGGCTGCACCCGTGACGAGGGGCTGTGCGGCGTCGGTCATGGGAGCACAGTCTAGGTGCCCGTGGAGCGGCCTCCGGACACGCGACGGAGCGCGCCCGCCTCCACCTCGTAGCGGCTCTGTCGACCGCTGGGGCCACCGAAGAACCGACGACGCAGAGAGCCGTCGAGCTCGACCAGGTCACCCGCCTGCAGCCTCAGGGCGGTGCGCCTCGTCGCGGCCGTCCAGCACACGACGTCGATCGTGTCGACGGTGGCGCGGCGGGGCCCGTCTGCGGCGTCCTTGCGCCGGCGCGGCGGCTCTGCGCGCGGGACCACGACCCGCAGGGTGACGATGCGGTCGCCGCTCGGCAGCTCACGCTCCTCGCCCGGAGCCGCGACCCTGCCTGCGAGGACGACCTCGTTGCGCCCCGCGGGCGGGTCGGCCGGTGTCTCGGTTGCTGTCCTGGTTGCCGTTCTGGTCGCCGTCTCCGACGGCGTCCTGCTCGTGCCCATGGTCACTCCCTCCGGCCCGCCCGTCGGGCCCTGGGCCCACGCTCGCCCACCACTGCGCGCGGTGCACCAGCCTGCGGAGTCCTGTGGACAGCAACCCCGGAGGTCACAGGGATGTGGACAGCGCCGGTCAGCGCCGGTCAGCGCCGGTCAGCGCCGGTCAGCGCCGGCGGCGGCGTCCCAGCTCGGCGCCCACGACCGCGTTGATGCGCTCGGCGGTGGCCAGTCCGCGTACGTCGCGCGTGGCCTCGTCGATGACCACCGCTTGAGACAGGTCGCGCTCGCTCATCACCCGGATCAGGTCGGTCAGCACGGCATCGCCCGCCAGGGCGACCACCCACGAGGCGGGCTGGGCGATGGTGACCGACGCGACGGCCGTGCGGCCCCGGGCATCCTCGGGCACCCCTACCGCGGAATCGGCGTCGACGAGCCCCAGCGGCCACCCGGCGGGGTCGGCGGCCGCCACGTGGACGCCCTGTGAGACAGCCGTCTCGACCTCGGAGACCGTCGTGGTGCCGGCGACGAGCACGACCGGCTCGAGCACGTCGGTCGCCAGCCCCGAAGTGACCTCCTGGATGTGACCGGCCCGGACGGCAGCCGACGCGCCCTGCCACAGGAAGAAGGCGATCGCCACCGGCCAGACGATGTCGAAGATCTCGGGTGCGCGTCCTTCGATCAGGGGGCGGACGGCGAACCAGGCCACCGTCAGCACCGCCACCACGCGACCGAGCCAGCCGGCGGCGACCAACCCGCGGCCACGGCTTCCGGTAGCCCGCCAGACGAGCGCGCTGACGATCTGGCCGCCATCGAGCGGCAGCCCCGGCAAAAGGTTGAACAGGCCGACCAGCAGGTTGGCGAAGGCCACGATGCCGAGCAGCGTCAGGGCGGTCTCGTTCGTGGTGAGCGCCCGGACGCCCCAGACCAGAGCAGCGAGAAGCAGGTTCGACAGCGGGCCCACGACGGCCACGAGGGCGGTCGTCCCCGGCGAGCTGCGGGTCGCGTCGTAGACGGTGTGGCCGCCCCAGACGTCGGCGACGATGCGGCTGACCGGGTGGCCGCGCCACTGTGCCGCCAGCGCGTGGGCCGCCTCGTGCACGAGCACCGACACGAGCAGCAGCACGGCGTAGCCGGCGGCCAGCAGGTAGCCGTAGGCCGGGCCCCGGTCTGCCCGCGCGAGGTTGGGGCCGAACACCACGACGATGAGCACCGCGATGAGCGGCCACGAACGGCCGAGATACACCGGGGTGCCGGCGAGGCTGCCGATCCGCCACCCGTGGGAGGTGCCCCGGCGGGCGGGAGTGCTCATCCTCCAACCCTAGGGCCTGCCCGACCCCCGACCTTTGCCGGACCGATCCGCCGCCTGTGGGTCGCGTCGGGGGCCTGTCGCCGCTGCGGCATACAGTCGGGCCATGGTCTCAGCGCTGTCCCCGAGTCGGGCCTCCGACTTCATGTCGTGCCCGATGCTCTATCGCTTTCGGGTCATCGACAAGCTCCCCTCGCCACCCACCCAGGCGACCGCTCGGGGCACGCTCGTCCACGCCGTCCTCGAGCGTCTCTTCGACCTCCCGGCGGCCGAGCGCACGATCGACGCGGCAGTCGGGCTGGTGCCCCAGGAGTGGGAGCGGCTCGCCGACGAGGAGCCGGCGATGCTCGAGCTGCTGTCCGAGCAGCAGGGCCGCACGGACGAGTGGTTCGCGGGCGCGGCGTCCCTGCTCCAGACGTGGTTCGGCCTCGAGGACCCCACCCGGCTCGAGCCGGCCGAGCGCGAGCTCTACGTCGAGACCGAGATCGACGGGCTGGTCCTGCGTGGCTACGTCGACCGGCTCGACGTGGCACCCGGAGGAGCGATGCGCGTCGTGGACTACAAGACGGGGCGCTCGCCCTCGGAGCACTTCGAGGCCAAGGCCCTCTTCCAGATGAAGTTCTACGCGCTCGTCCTCTGGCGCCAGCGGGGTGTCATCCCCAAGCGCCTCCAGCTCGTCTACCTCGGCAACAGCGAGATCGTCGCCTACGAGCCCGACGAGCAGGACCTCCTCGGCACCGAGCGCAAGGTCAAGGCGCTCTGGGCCGCGATCGAGCGCGCGGCCACCACCGGTGACTGGCGCCCCAGCCCGAGCCGCCTCTGCGACTGGTGCGAGCACCGGGCGCTGTGCCCGGCCTGGGGCGGCACCCCGCCCCCGCTGCCGGTCGATGCCGCCGAGCGTGCCGTCGATCCTGCCGTCACCGGGCTGGTCGAGATCGACGCCTGAACGGCGTCGCACTGCACCCACGGTCGGCGTGTGCCGTCCAGTCCCCTCTCCCGCCAGGTGGGCGTATGCCGTCCGGCGTGGACCCGCGGTCCGGGCCGGACGGCATACGCCCCTCCCGCTCGTTCCGGTCAGGCGGTGAACTCGTCGGCGACGCCCAGTGCCTCGTCGAGGACTGCGAGGCCTTCCTCGGCCTCCGCCGGTGTGGTGGTGCAGGGCGGAACGACGTGCGTGCGGTTGAAGTGGGTGAACGGCCAGAGGCCCCGCTCCTTGCACGCGGCCGCGAAGGCCGCCATGGGCGCAGCGGCCTCGCCGCTCGCGTTGTACGGCACGAGCGGCTCGCGGGTCTCGCGGTCGCGGACGAGCTCGACGGCCCAGAACACCCCGAGGCCCCGCACCTCGCCCACGCTGGGGTGCCTCGCGGCGATCTCGCGCAACCGCGGGCCGATGACGTCGGTGCCGAGCATGCGGGCGTTCTCGATGATGCCCTCCTTGCGGAACGCGTTGATCGAGGCGACGGCCGAGGCGCACGCCAGGGGGTGGCCCGAGTAGGTGAGGCCGCCGGGGAAGGCGCGCTGGTCGAAGGTGGCACGGATCTCGTCGGAGATGACGACGCCACCGAGCGGCACGTAGCCGGAGTTCACCCCCTTGGCGAACGTGATGAGGTCGGGCCGCACTCCCCAGCGGTCGACGGCGAACCACTCGCCGCAGCGGCCGAAGGCGGCCATCACCTCGTCGGCGATGAGGATGATGCCCTGCTCGTCGCACAGCTCGCGGACCCCCTCCAGGTAGCCGTCCGGTGGCACGAGGATGCCGTTGGTGCCCACGACCGTCTCGAGGATGATCGCGGCGATGGTGTGAGCGCCCTCGACCATGATCGTGTCTCGCAGGTGCTGCAGGGCCCGGTCGCGCTCCTGCTCGTCGTCCTCGGCGTGGAAGGCCGAGCGGTAGGTGTACGGCCCCCAGAAGTGCACCACCCCGGGGTAGCCGGGCTCGGACGGCCAGCGGCGCGGGTCGCCGGTGAGGGTGATCGAGCCGGCGGTGGCGCCGTGGTAGCTCCGGTAGGTCGCCAGCACCTTGTGGCGTCCGGTGTGCAGGCGGGCCATCCGCATGGCGTTCTCGTTGGCCTCAGCGCCGCCGTTGGTGAAGAACACCGCCGAGAGGCCGTCCGGCGCGACCTCGGTGATGAGCCGCGCTGCCTCGCTGCGGGCGTCGTTGGCGAACGACGGCTGGATGGTCGCGAGCCGGCCGGCCTGCTCCTGGATCGCGGCCACGACCTTGGGGTGGTTGTAGCCGATGTTGACGTTGACGAGCTGGCTGCTGAAGTCGAGGTAGCGGGTGCCGGCGTAGTCCCAGAAGTACGACCCCTCGGCGCGGGCGATCGGCAGGGGGTCGATGAGCCCCTGTGCCGACCAGGAGTGGAAGACGTGGGCGCGGTCGAGGGCTCGCACCTCGTCCTCTCCCATCTGGTCGAGAAGGTCCTTGACGACGGTGCGGCGGTCCAGGTCGGTCATGGTGTTCTGCTCCTGTCTGTCGCCAGTCAGGGGGTGCGCGGGAAGCCGAGGTCGACGGTGGAAGTCGCCGGGTCGGGCCAGCGCTGCGTGACGACTTTTCCGCGGGTGTAGAAGTTGATCCCCTCCGGGCCGTACATGTGGGTGTCGCCGAAGAGGGAGTCCTTCCAGCCGCCGAACGAGTAGTAGGCGACGGGCACGGGGATCGGCACGTTGATGCCGACCATGCCGACCTCGACCTCGTTCTGGAAGCGGCGAGCCGCGCCGCCGTCGCGGGTGAAGATCGCTGTGCCGTTGGCGTACTGGTTGCGGTTGATGAGGGCCAGGCCCTCCTCGTACGTGTCGACCCGGACGACGGAGAGCACCGGCCCGAAGATCTCGTCTCGGTAGACCGTCATGTCGGGCGTCACGTCGTCGAGCAGCGTCATGCCGAGGAAGAAGCCGTCGGTCGGCACGTCCTGGTCGCGGCCGTCGACGACCACGGTGGCGCCCGCAGCCGCGCCGGCGGCGACGTAGCCGGCGACCTTGTCGCGGTGTTCCGCGGTGATGAGGGGGCCCATGTCGGTGCCCTCGGCAGCGCCGGGGCCGACCGTGAGCCCGGGCAGCCGGTCGGACACGGCGCGCACGAGCTCGTCACCGACGCCGCCCACGGCGACGGCGACGGACAGGGCCATGCACCGTTCGCCCGCGGCGCCGTAAGCCGCTGACACGATGGCGTCGGCCGCCATGTCGATGTCGGCGTCGGGCAGCACGAGGGCGTGGTTCTTGGCTCCGCCGAGGGCCTGGACCCGCTTGCCGTTCGCGGTGCCGCGCTCGTAGATGTACTTGGCGATGGGGGTCGAGCCGACGAAGCTGACCGCGGCGACGTCCTCGTGGTCGAGGAGCGCGTCCACGGCCTCCTTGTCGCCGTGGACGACGGTGAAGACGCCGTCGGGCAGGCCCGCCCGCTTCCACAGCTCGGCGAGGAACAGGGATGCCGACGGGTCCTTCTCACTGGGCTTGAGCACGAAGGTGTTGCCGCACGCGATCCCGTTGGCGCACATCCAGAGCGGCACCATGACCGGGAAGTTGAACGGCGTGATGCCCGCGACCACACCGAGCGGCTGCCGGATGCTGTAGACGTCGACGCCGGTCGCGGCCTGCTCGCTGAAACCCCCCTTGAGCAGCTGCGGGACGCCGGTGGCGAACTCGACGTTCTCGAGGCCACGGGCGATCTCGCCGACGGCGTCGGAGAGCACCTTGCCGTGCTCGGCGGTCACGACGGCGGCCAGGTCGTCGGTGTGAGTGTGGAGCAGCTCGCGGAAGGCGAAGAGCACAGCGGCGCGCTTCGAGAGCGAGCTCGTGCGCCAGTCGCGGCTCGCCGCGGCGGCGGTCTTGACCGCGGCATCGACCTCGGCGGCCGAGGCGAGGGCGACCTCGCCGGTCTGCCGGCCGGTCGCAGGGTCGTGGACGGGCGCGGTGCGGCCGGATGCGCCCGGGACGCGCGCGCCCTGGATCCAGTGGTCGATGGCGTTCACGGTGGGGCTGGTCATGGCGCCACGCTACGTGCCAGCAATGCCCCACACAAAGCATCGATTGCTATGTTACGAACATGCGAGCCCAGATCTCCGCCATCGAGGAGCGCCTCGACGCACCGACGGCGAAGGGACTGGCGCAGGCGGTGTCGCGGGCCATCCGCGACGCCACGCTGCTGCCCGGCGACCAGCTGCCGCCGATCCGCCGAGTGGCGGAGGAGCTGATGATGTCGCCGACCACCGTCAGCGCGGCCTGGCAGCTGCTCGCCCGGTCGGGAACCATCCGCTCCGACGGCCGGCGCGGGACCACAGTGGCACCGACGACGCGCGGCGGTGAGCGCTACAGCCGGGCGCTGCGCCACGCGTCGCCGGTCAGCCTCGACCTGTCGACGGGGATCCCCGACGGACGGCTGCTGCCGTCCCTGCACCCGGTGCTGACCCGACTCGACGACCCGGCCACCCCGAGCAGCTACCTCGACGACCCGCTGCTCGACGAGCTGCGGAGCGCGCTGCTGCGCGACTGGCCGTATGCCGCCGAAGAGCTCCTCGTCGTCGACGGCGCCATGGACGCCCTCGACCTCGTCACGCGCGTCCTGCTCCGGCCCGGCGACCTGGTCGTGGTCGAGAACCCCGGGTTCCCGCCGCTGCTCGACCTGCTCGAGGACCGCGGCGTGGACGTGGTGGGCGTGCCGCTCGACGAGACCGGCATCGACCTCGACCGGATCGAGGCCCTGCTCCCCCGTCGCCCGGTCGCAGTGGTGATCCAGCCGCGCGGTCAGAACCCCACCGGCATCTCGATGTCACCCACCCGGGCCCGTCGCCTCGCCACGCTCCTCAAGGGTCGAGACTGCATCGTCATCGAGGACGACTCCAGCGGCCCCATCTCCAGCTCGTCGCCGATCAGCCTCGGGGCCTGGATCCCCGACCAGGTGCTGCACATCCGCAGCTACAGCAAGTCCCACGGCCCCGACCTGCGCATCGCTGCGCTGAGCGGCCCCGCGGCCCTGCTCGCCCCGGTGCGTCGCTCGCGCGCCCTCGGCCAGGGCTGGACGAGCCGGCTGCTCCAACGCGTCCTCGCATCGCTGCTCAGCGACGAGACGTGTCAAGGTCAGATCGCCTCTGCGAGAGCGGAGTACGCGCGCCGCCGCGAGCTCGTCGTGACGCGGCTCGCCGAGCACGGCATCACCGTTCCCGGCTCCGACGGGCTCAACGTCTGGGTGCCCGTGCGCGACGAGGCAGCCGCCGTCCTGCGCCTGGCCAGTCACGGAATCGCCGTGACCCCTGGCTCACCGTTCTCGGTCGATCCGGTCAACGGCGCTGCCGGCCACGTCCGGGTGACCACGGGTCTCGTGCGTCACGACCACGTCGAGGTGGCCGACCTCGTGGCGGAGGCGGCAGCKGCCGGGGCGTGGACCGCCCAGCACCGCTGAGGCGCGTGAATCCGTTGCGCCTCAGTCGCGTTCGGCGTTGCGGGCCTGGACGCGGGCGTCCTCGGCTCGCACCTGAGTCAGGATGTCGCGCTCGGCCACCAGCCACGACGGCATCTCCTCGAGGAGCGCCTTGATCTCGTCGGTCGTCAAGTGCTCGCCCACGCCGGCCCGCACGAGCCCGCTGCCGGAGACGCCCAGGCGCCGAGCCGACTCCTGGCGGGTGTGGGGACCGTTGCGACGCAGCGACGCGAGCCACTCGGGCGGGTCGGCCTGCAGCGCGTTGAGCTCGTCGCGGCTGACGACGCCGTCCTGGAAGTCCGCAGGTGTCTCCGAGAGCAGCACCCCGAGCTTCTTGGCGGCCGTCTGGGGCTTCATCGTCTGCGACTTCGGCGAGGGCATGGGCCCAGCCTAGGGCGTGCGCGGAGTCCGACGTGACAGCGTGGTTGTCCGGCGGGCGGGGTCCTCTACGCTCGTGACGTGTCCGAAGCCGAAACAGGGAGCCCACCGGACGGCGGGTCGCCGTTCCGCGTCGAGTTCGTCCCCGGCGTGACGCCCGACAAGTGGCTGCGGGTCTGGGCCCGGCGTCTGCCCGACTCCCCCATCGAGGCCGTCCCGGCCGACGACGCCGACGTCCTGGGGCACCTGCGCGACGAGACCTCCTCGATGGCGCTGCTGCGACTGCCCGTCGAGAGGCACGGCCTGCATGTCATCCCCCTCTACGAGGAGGTCCCGGTCGTCGTGGTCGCGAAGGACCACGTCGTCGCGGCGTTCGACGAGGTGGAGGTCGCCGATCTGGCCACCGAGGTGCTGATGCAGCACCCCGACCTCGTCCCCGAATGGGCCGGCGTGGCGGCCCCGGAGGTCAGGGAGCGGTCGGCGGCGATGCCCCCCATGTCGACCAAGCAGGCGATCTCGGTCGTTGCCACCGGTTCCGGCATCGTGATCGTCCCGATGTCGGTCGCGCGCCTGCACCATCGCAAGGACGTCGTCCACCGGCCGGTCAACGGGGTTGCCCTCTCCGGGGTGGCGCTCGCGTGGCGGGTCGATGACGACGACCCGCGCCTGGAGGAGTTCATCGGCATCGTGCGCGGTCGCACCGAACGCAGCACACGCGGGGGTCCGGGGGCGTCCGCCGGAGCATCCGCCGACACATCGGCCGGCCGGGCTGCCCGGGACGAGCCCAAGCGCAAGGGCACGAGCAAGGACGGCCCCAAGCACGCGCGTACGCACCAGAAGCCGGGTGGCGCCAAGAGGTCGTCAGGTGCCGGCGCGAACACCCGTCGCAGCCGTGGCGGCGCCGCAGGCGGGCGGGGCCGGCGCAAGGGCGGCCGGTGACCCCGTCGCCCGGCGACGTGACCTCAGCGCGCCGAGCGCACCGCCGCGACGATCCGCGTGAGGTCGGCTGCCGAGACTCCCGCCAGGGTGTCGATGTGCACTGCGCCCTCGATCTCTGGCACAGGGACGACGTGCGGGATCGCGATCGTGGGCACGCCCGCGGCGGTCGCCGAACGGACGCCGGCCGGCGAGTCCTCCAGCGCCACACAGTCGGCCGGTTCGGCACCGACGAGCCGAGCCGCCGCCAGGTAGGGCTCGGGATGCGGCTTGCCGTGGCTGACCTCGTCACCGGTGACGAGGGCCTGGAACACGCCCTCGGGCAGGCGTCCCACGACCATGTCGGCGAGGGTGCGCCATGACATGGTGACGAGCAACGAGGGCACCCCGAGCTCGCCCAGCTCGAGCAGCAGCTCGCGGGCACCCGGTCGCCACGGCACGCGCTGCTCCACCTGCGAGATGACGCGCGCCAGCAGCGCGTCGATGATCTCCGGCACCGTCAGCTCGATGCCCGACTGGTCGAGGATCAGCTGCGCCGACACCTCGAGCGCGTTGCCCACCAGCTGGTGCGCGAACTCGTCGTTCCACACGCCGCCGTGCTGGGCCACGAGCTCGTGCTCGGCCTGGATCCAGTACGGCTCGGTGTCGACGAGCGTGCCGTCCATGTCCCAGAGGACCGCGGCGGGGTAGGTGGGCGGCGCGCTGTCGGTGTGCGCGGCCTGCGAGAGGGTCACCGGGTCAGTCCTCAGGGTCGTAGGCGAGGTTGGCGGAGAGCCAGCGCTCCGCCTCGGCGAGGGTCCAGCCCTTGCGGTCGGCGTAGTCCTGCACCTGGTCGCGGCCGAGCCGGCCGACGACGAAGTACTGGGACTGCGGGTGCGAGAAGTACCAGCCCGACACCGAGGCGCCCGGGGCCATGGCCATGCTCTCGGTGAGGGTCATGCCCGTGTTGGCCTCGACGTCGAGGAGGCGCCACAGCGTCTGCTTCTCGGTGTGCTCGGGGCACGCGGGATAGCCGGGCGCGGGCCGGATGCCGGCGTACTGCTCCTTGATGAGCGCGACGTTGTCGAGGTGCTCGTCAGGCGCATAGCCCCAGAACTCCTTGCGCACGCGTTCGTGCAGTCGCTCGGCGAAGGCCTCGGCGAGCCGGTCGGCCAGCGACTCGAGCAGGATCGCGTCGTAGTCGTCGAGATCGGCCCTGAACTTCGCCACGCGCTCCTGGCTGCCGAGGCCGGCCGTCACGGCGAACCCGCCGACCCAGTCGCGCCTGCCCTTCGGGGCGACGTAGTCGGCGAGGGAGCGGTTGGGCACCCCCGCGCGGTGGTCGCCCTGCTGGCGGAGGTGGTGCAGCACCGCGAGAGGCTCGGTGCGCTCGTCGTCGAGGTAGACCTCGACGTCGTCGCCGGTGGAGTTGGCCGGCCAGAACCCGATGACCCCGTTGGCGCGCAGCCATCGCTCCTCGACGATGCGGTGGAGCATCGCCTGCGCGTCGTCGTAGAGCTTGCGGGCCGCCTGCCCGCTGGCCGGGTTGTTGAGGATGTCGGGGAAGCTCCCCTTGAGCTCCCAGGCGTTGAAGAACGGCTGCCAGTCGATGTAGCGGCGCAGCTCGCCGAGCGAGTAGTCGTGGAACACCTTGACGTGCTGGGACGCCCGGTGCGACCGGGTGATCGACGAGACGTCGTGGTCCTGCTGGAGCAGCAGGTGCGGGTGCGGCGGACGGTAGGCGGACCAGTCGATCTCGCTGCGCCGTTCCCGCGCCTGCTCGAGCGTCAGGAGCGGCCGGTCGTGCTTCGTGGCGTGCCGGGCACGCAGCGCGTCGTAGTCGTCCTTGACCTTGGCCAGCAGCTTCGGCCGCTGCTCGTCGCTGAGCAGCGCGGCTGCGGTGGGCACCGAGCGGGAGGCGTCCTTGACCCAGACGACGGGCCCGTCGTAGCGCTGGTCGACCTTGACGGCCGTGTGGGCGCGTGACGTCGTCGCCCCACCGATGAGGAGCGGGATGGTGAGGCCCTGGCGCTGCATCTCCGCGGCGAAGCCGACCATCTCGTCGAGGGAGGGGGTGATCAGGCCCGAGAGCCCGATGATGTCGGCGTCGTGCTCCTTGGCGGCGTCGAGGATCTTCTGGGCGGGCACCATGACCCCGAGGTCGATGACCTCGTAGTTGTTGCACTGGAGCACCACCCCGACGATGTTCTTGCCGATGTCGTGGACATCGCCCTTGACGGTCGCCATGACGATCGTGCCGTTGGTGTCCTTGGCCTTGGCCAGCTCCGGGTCCTTCGCCTTCTCCTCCTCGATGAAAGGGATGAGGTAGGCGACGGCCTTCTTCATGACTCGGGCGCTCTTGACCACCTGCGGGAGGAACATCTTGCCCGAGCCGAAGAGGTCGCCCACGACGTTCATGCCGTCCATGAGGGGACCCTCGATGACCTCGATGGGCCGTCCACCCCGCTCGGCGATGTCGGCGCGGAGCAGCTCGGTGTCGGCCTCGATGTGCGCGTCGATGCCCTTCACGAGGGAGTGCGTGATGCGCTCACCGAGCGGGAGCGCGCGCCACTCCTCCTCGGTGACCTCGGCCGCCTGGCCGACCTTGTTGTACTCCTCGGCGATCTCGAGGAGCCGCTCCGCGGCGTCGGGCCGACGGTTCAGCACGACGTCCTCGATGCGTTCGCGCAGCTCGGCGTCCACCTCGTCGTAGACGGCTAGGGCGCCGGCGTTGACGATTCCCATGTCGAGGCCCGCCGCGATGGCGTGGTAGAGGAAGACGGCGTGGATCGCCTCGCGCACCGGGTTGTTGCCGCGGAAGCTGAACGAGACGTTCGAGATGCCCCCGGACACCTTGGCGCCCGGCAGGTTCTCCTTGATCCAGCGCGTCGCCTCGATGAAGTCGAGCCCGTACGACGCGTGCTCCTCGATGCCCGTCGCCACGGCGAACACGTTGGGGTCGAAGATGATGTCCTCGGCCGGGAAGCCGACCTGCTCGGTCAGCAGCCCGTACGCGCGTGAGCAGATCTGCTTGCGGCGCTCGAGGGAGTCGGCCTGACCGTCCTCGTCGAACGCCATGACGACCGCGGCAGCGCCGTACTTGCGCACGAGGCGGGCGTGCTCGAGGAAGGACTCCTCCCCCTCCTTGAGCGAGATCGAGTTGACGATCGCCTTGCCCTGGACGCACTTGAGCCCGGCCTCGATGACCTCCCACTTCGAGGAGTCGACCATGACCGGGACCCGACTGATGTCGGGCTCGCTCGCGACGAGCTTGAGGAAGCGGTCCATCGCCGCGACCCCGTCGATCATGCCCTCGTCCATGTTGACGTCGATGACCTGCGCGCCGCTCTCGACCTGCTGGGCAGCGACCGAGAGTGCGGTGTCGTAGTCGCCGTCCTTGATCAGGGTGCGGAAGCGCGCCGAGCCGGTGATGTTGGTGCGCTCACCGACGTTGACGAAAAGGCTGTCGTCGGTGATGGTGAACGGCTCGAGGCCCGAGAGGCGCATGGCGGGCTCGATGGCGCGGCGCTCGCGCACGGCCTTGCTGTCGACAGCCTTGGCGATCGCCGCGATGTGCTCGGGCGTCGTGCCGCAGCAGCCGCCCACGAGGTTGACGAGCCCCGCCTCGGCGAACTCGCCGACGATGGCCGCGGTCTCGTCGGGCGCCTCGTCGTACTCACCGAACGCGTTGGGCAGGCCGGCGTTGGGGTAGCAGGAGACGAAGGAGTCGGCGAGGCGGGCCATCTCGGCGATGTAGGGCCGCATCTCCTTGGCACCGAGGGCGCAGTTGAGCCCGACGGCGAGCGGGGAGACGTGTCGGATGGAGTCCCAGAACGCCTCGGTCACCTGCCCCGAGAGGGTGCGTCCGGAGGCGTCGGTGATGGTGCCCGAGACGACGACGGGCCAGCGCCGCCCCTGCTCCTCGAAGAGGGTCTCGACGGCGAAGATCGCAGCCTTGGCGTTGAGGGTGTCGAAGATCGTCTCGATGAAGATGAGGTCGCTGCCGCCGTCGACGAGCCCACGAGCGGCCTCGAGGTAGGCGGCCACGAGCTGGTCGTAGGAGACGTTGCGCGCGCCAGGATCGTTGACGTCGGGCGAGATCGAGGCCGTACGCGTCGTCGGCCCGAGCGCGCCCGCCACGTAGCGCGGCTGGTCGGGAGTGCGCCCCGCCATGGCGTCGGCCTCGCGACGGGCCAGCGCGGCCGACTCGAAGTTGAGCTCGTAGGCGAGCTCCTCCATGCCGTAGTCGGACAGCGAGATGGCGTTGGCGTTGAACGTGTTGGTCTCGATGATGTCGGCGCCGGCCTCGAGGTACTCGCGGTGGATGCCGGCGATGATGTCGGGCGCCGTCAGCGTCAGGAGGTCGTTGTTTCCCTGCACGTCGCTCGGCCAGTCGGCGAAGCGCTCGCCACGGTAGCCCGCCTCGTCGGGGCGGTCGCGCTGGATGGCCGTGCCCATGGCGCCGTCGAGGACCATGATGCGCTGTCCGAGGATCGCGGTCAGGCTCTCGGTGGCGTCGGGTCGCTGTTGCGACAGGGACACGATGGCTCCTCTCTGCGGCGCGGGTGTGCGCCGTGGGACGGGACCGCCCTGATTCTACGGACCTCACGGGTCGCACGCTCCACCGCCCGCACTGCGGGCAGCGGTGGCGGCGGGTTGCGGCTCCGCTCCGCATCGGAGCCCGCCCACCGGCATACGGCGGCACGCCCGGCAACCCCGACGACTCCGGCGCCGTGGGGGCGCCAGGACCTAGGCTGAAGGTGTGGACGCGAGGGCGGCCACGGTGAAGGAGATGACGTGCTGGAGTTCGAGGACGTGCCGGAGCTGACGAACCCGGTGCTCATCGCGGCCTTCGAAGGCTGGAACGACGCCGGCGAGGCTGCCACGAGCGCCGTTCGGCACCTCGCCGAGGTCTGGGATGCGGAGGTCGTGGCCGCGTTCGACCCCGAGGAGTACTACGACTTCCAGGTCAACCGACCGCGGGTCTCCTTCGAGGACGGACGGCGCATGCTGTCGTGGCCCACGACGCGCATCCTCGTCGCCACCGAGACGGGCCTCGGTCGCGACGTCGTGCTCGTGCAGGGCATCGAGCCGTCGATGCGCTGGCGCGCGTTCTCCATCGAGCTGCTCGAGCTCGCCGAGCAGCTCGGCGTGACGACGATCGTCACGATCGGCGCGCTCCTCGCCGACGTGCCCCACACCCGCCCGATCCCGGTGACGGCGACGGCCGAGGACGAGGCGGCCATCCACCGCTTCGACGTCGAGGCGTCGCGCTACGAGGGCCCGACCGGCATCGTCGGCGTGCTGAGCAACACCGCCAGTGACAGCGGCATCCCGACGGTGTCCGCCTGGGCGGCCGTGCCGCACTACGCCGGGGCCGCGCCGTCGCCCAAGGCGACTCTGAGCCTGCTGCGCCGCATCGAGTCGCTGCTCGGCATCACCGTGCCGCACGGCGACCTCGAGGAGAACGCCAGGGCCTGGGAGCGCGGCGTCGACGAGCTCGCGCAGTCCGACGAGGAGGTCGCCGAGTACGTCCAGTCGCTCGAGGAGGCCCAGGACACCGCAGAGCTCCCCGAGGCCAGCGGTGACGCGATCGCCCGCGAGTTCGAGCGCTACCTCCGCGGCCGCGACGACGACCAGACCGGCCGCTAACCCGATCAGGTGCGGATCAGTCCGCGTTCGATGTCGTCAGGCAACACCCCTTGCCGACTGATCTGCAGACTGATCTGCAGACAGATCTGCGTCGGTTCAGAGGCGGACGCCGAGGAGGGCGTCGAGGGCGCGGCCGAGCACGCCCGGTGCACCCGGGTCGTCACCGCCGCGCGACAGCGCCTGGCTGGCCCACCGGTCGACGGCGCCGAGCGCACGCGGGCTGTCGAGGTCGTCGGCGAGGGCCGCGCGGATGTCGTCGACGGTCTGGTCTGCGACCGGACCACCGTTGCCCGACAACGCCTTCCGCCACGTGTCGAGCCGCTGCTGCGCCTCGACGAGCTGGTCGTCCTCGTAGATCCAGTCCTCCGAGTGGTGCCGGGCCAGCAGCGCGAGCCGGATCGCCATCGGGTCGACGCCCTCGCGGCGCAGCTGTGAGACGAGCACGAGGTTGCCCTTGCTCTTGCTCATCTTCTCGCCGTCGAGGCCCACCATCCCCTGGTGCACGAAGGCCCCGGCGAAGGAGCTTGACCCACTGAGCGCACGGCCGTGGGCGGCACTCATCTCGTGGTGCGGGAAGACGAGGTCGGTGCCGCCACCCTGCACGTCGACGGGGACGCCGAGGTGGTCCAGCGCGATGCAGGCGCACTCGATGTGCCACCCCGGGCGGCCGGAGCCGAGCGACCCACCGTCCCACTCGGGCTCGCCCTCGCGGTGGGCCCGCCAGAGCAGGGCGTCGAGCCGGTTGCGCTTGCCCGCACGGTCGGGGTCTCCTCCACGCTCCTCGAACACCTCGAGCATGCCGACCTCGTCGAGATGGCTCACCGACCCGAAGCGCGGGTCCTTCGCCACGTCGAAGTAGTAGTCCTGCGCACCGTCGCGCGACGCGTCGGGCGCGGCGACGGCATACGCCCAGCCGTCGGCGACGAGCTTCTCGATCGGCCCCACGAACGTCGGGATGCTCTCGACGGCGCCGAGGTACTCGTCGGGCGGGATCACGGCGAGAGCGGTCATGTCCTCGCGGAAGAGGGCGATCTCGCGGGTGGCCAGGTCGCGCCAGTCGACTCCGTCGCGCTCGGCCCGCTCGAGCAGGGGGTCGTCGATGTCGGTGATGTTCTGGACGTAGCGCACGCTGTGGCCGCTGTCACGGAGCACCCGACCGAGCAGGTCGAAGGTGACGTAGGTGGCGGCGTGGCCGAGGTGCGTCGCATCGTAGGGCGTGATGCCGCAGACGTAGATCGTGGCGGCGTCACCGCCGGCGGCGGGCACGAGCTCGCCGGATGCCGTGTCGCGGACCCGCACCTCGGGTGCGCTGCCGGGGACCTGGGGGATGAACGGCATCGGCCAGCTTCTCACCCCGAGACTCTATCCCGCGGGTCGACGCAGACCCCGCGGGGGTTCGTGCGGGGGAACGGCGACGCCATCCGACGGCCGGAAGGCTCGGTCAGAGCGGCGGCCAGGGCACCGACGGCCAGTCGGGGTCGGGGAACGGGTGCACGCCGCGGGCGAGCAGCTGCCTGACCCGTCGGGCCAGCGCGTCGACGTCGCCCTCGGGCAGGAGGTCGTCCAGCCGGGATCTCGCGACGTCGTCCTCGAGGGCACCCAGCAGCTGCCGGAGGCGGCCCGTGTCGGTCTCGGTGAGCGGCTCGCCGGCCCAGCCCCACAGCACGGTGCGCAGCTTCGGCGTCGGCGAGAACGTGACCCCGTGGTCGATGGCCCAGAGCCGCCCGTCGCCGTCACGCAGGCAGTGCGAGCCCTTGCGGTCGGAATTGTTGACGGCGGCGTCGAGCACCGCCAGCGAGCGCACGTCGTCGGCGCCGCTGTGCACCACCGTGACCGACGCGCCACCCGGCGTCTCTCCGTCGAAGACGGCGCGCCATCCGGCCGGGGTGCGCCCCTCGGGCACGAGGTCGACGACCCGGTCGTCGGCCACCGGGTCGAAGGGATCGCCGATCCACAGCTGGACCGACCCCGGCCCGAGCGGCCCGTCGCGCATGACCGTCGTCGGCACGACGTCCCAGCCACCGAGCTGCGACACGACGTGGGTCGCGACCTCGCGCCCGGCGAGGGTGCCGTCGGGGAAGTCCCAGAGAGGCCGTTCGCCGCGCACCGGCTTGTAGATGACGTGGCCGCCCGGCAACGTCGAGACCGTGGCGAGCACGGCGAGGTTGGAGGAGTCGGTGATGCGCCCGACCACCTCGATCTCGCCGGTCAGGTCGACCGGCGACGGCGTCTGGTCAGCGCTTGTAGCCATTGGCCCGCGGGCAGACGTGGCCCGTGGGGTCGAGCGGGTTGCCGCAGAACGGGCACGGAGGACGCCCGGCAGCGACGAGGGCGTTGCTGCGACGGGCGAAGGCACGGGCCTCGGCAGGCGCCAGCGCGACCCGGATCGAGTTGCGCGCGAGCGGGCCGGCCTCGTCGTCGGTCTCTTCGTCGTCGTCGTCGGGGTCGTGGTCATGGCACTCGATGACGACCTTCTGGCGGTCCTCGTCCCAGGCGAGCGACAGCGTCTGCACCCGCCAGTCCTCGTCGAACGGGGTCTGGAGCGGCTCGGTGTCCTCGGGCACGCCACCCGGCTCTCCGGGCTCCACGGCAGCGACGGGCGCGAGCTGGTCGAGCACGTCGTTGATGCGGTCGGCGAGGATCGACACCTGCTGCTTCTCGACCGCCACGGTCACGACCAGTGGACCGGAGCTCGCTTGGAGGTAGAAGGCTCTCTGGCCGGCCGGGCCGACCGTCCCGGCGACGAACCGGTCAGCGGGATCGAAGTCCTGGACCGTCATGGCACCGACCCTATCCGACGGTGTCGGAGGCACCGGCGCCCCCGCCCACGACCGCGTCGCCTTCCTCGGCGGCCGGCTTCTCGGGGGGTCGCAGCCCCCCGAGGTCTCCCCCGACGTCGTTGAGGCGCAGCACGAACGGCTTGCGGCTGGTGTAGCGCACGACGCTCACCGAGGCAGGGTCGACGTTGATCCGCTGGAAGTCGTCGAGGTGCGCGCCGGTGGCGTGCGACAGGATCGACTTGATGACGTCGCCGTGCGAGACGGCGACCCAGACGGCGTCCTTGCCGTGCGTCTCGAGGATGCGGGCATCGGTCTCGCGAACGGCCCGCAGCGCCCGGTCCTGCATCTCGGCCATCGACTCCGCGGGGTATGCCGCCGAGTCCGGGAAGCGCGCTTCGCTGGGGCGGTCCTGCACCACCTTCCAGAGCTCCTCACGGGCCAGCTCGGAGATCGGACGCCCGGTCCAGGCCCCGTAGCGACACTCGCCGAAGCCGTCGTGCACGCTGCGGGCGACGTGCCCGGGCAACGCCGCCCACAGCAGATCGGCGGTCTGCACGCACCGGTCGAGCGGTGAGCTGACCACCTCGGCGACGGGCAGCACCGCGGACGCGAGCCGCTGGCCGACCGCGGCGGCCTGGGCCTCACCGGTCTCGTCGAGGAAGACGCCCGGCATCCAGCCGGCGAGCACGCCGGAGGTGTTGGCGCTCGATCGCCCGTGGCGCACGAAGATGACGGTGGGCACGCCCGCCAGCCTAGACGCGCGCCGGCACCGGACGGCATACGGCCGCGTCGACGCCCACCTCATGACCGCTCCCAGCGAGCCGTGGTCACATAGGCGTGTGATCGTGGACAAGGCCATCTACCGCAACGGCCGGCGGCAGGGGTGCGGCGACCTCAGCGACGAGCTCGACGTGCTGCGCCTGACCCAGGACGGCTTCCTCTGGATCGGGCTCAAGGACCCCACCGACGACGAGTTCGACCTCGTCAACGAGGAGCTCCACCTGCACCCGCTCGCCGTCGAGGACGCCGTCAACGGCCACCAGCGGGCCAAGATCGAGAAGTACGAGTCGTCCGTCTTCGTCGTGCTGAAGACCCTGCGCTACATCGAGGCGACGAGCGACATCGAGACCGGCGAGGTGATGCTCTTCATCGGCGACCGCTTCGTCGTCACCGTGCGACACGGCGAGGGCAACCCGCTCGCGGGAGTGCGCCAGCGGCTGGAGACCGAGCCCGAGCGTCTCGGCCACGGCGCCATGACCGTGCTCCACGCCGTCATGGACTCCGTCGTCGACAACTACCTCGTCGTGGACCGGGAGGTGCGCAGGGACCTCGAGCAGATCGAGGAGCAGGTCTTCGCCTCGCACCTCGGCGGTGACGCCAACACGATCTACCGCCTCAAGCGTGAGGTCCTGGAGTTCCGCCGGGCCAGCCAGCCGCTCGCCGACACGCTCACGCAGTTCATGGAGCGCGGGCCCATCGGCATGCTGACGGCCGAGATCATGCCGTTCTTCCGCGATGTCGCCGACCACCTCCGGCTCGTCAACGACCACGTCGAGTCCTACGACCGCCTGCTGACCGACGTGCTCTCGGCCCACCTGGCCAGCGTCTCGGTCAAGCAGAACGAGGACATGAGACGCATCTCCGCCTGGGTCGCCATCGCCGCGGTGCCGACGATGATCGCCGGCATCTACGGCATGAACTTCGACCACATGCCCGAGCTGACGGCGAGCGTCCACATCGGTGGCACGGAGTTCCACTACGGCTACTTCCTCGTGCTGACCGTCATGGCGGCTGCCTGCGTCGGCCTCTACCGGGCGTTCAAACGCTCGGGCTGGCTGTAAGTCGGCGCTGCGCTGCGCGGCCGCAGCCCTGCAGCCTGACAGCGCGACGCCGCCACCCGACGGCTCGGGTGACGGCGTCGAAGGTGTGGTGCCGGCGCGTCAGGTCGCGGAGATGACCGTCGTGACGAGGCCCACCACCAGGAGCAGGCCGAGCGCGACGCGGTACCAGACGAACGGCAGCAGGCTGTTGCTCGCGACGAACTTGAGCAGCCAGGCGATCGAGGCGTAGGCGACGATGAAGGCGACGACGAGGCCGACGATGACCGGGCCGATGCCGAGGGCCGACAGGCCGTCCTTCTCCTGGACCGCCTGGAAGAGGCCTGCCGCGGTGAGGGCGGGGATGGCGAGGAAGAAGCTGAGCCGGGTGGCCGTGACCCGGTCGATGCCTCGGGCGAGACCGGCGGAGATCGTCGCACCCGACCGGGACACTCCGGGGATCAGCGAGAAGCACTGGACGAGGCCGATCACGAGGCCGTCCATCGGGCGCACCGAGTGCTCGCCGCGGACCTCGCCACGCGACTCGAAGCGGGTGTGGAGGCGTTCTGCGACGACCATCACGACGCTCCAGAGCACGAGCGCGGCGGCGACGACCCACAGGCTGCGCAGTGCGCCGGAGATGACGTCGCGCGCGAGGAAGCCGACTATGCCCACCGGGATCGAGCCGACGACGACCGCCCAGGCCAGGCCGTAGTCGGGGTCCTTGCGGGCCTCGGCACTGCCCAGGCCGCGGAACCAGGCGACCGCGAAGCGGACGATGTCGCGGAAGAAGTAGAGAAGGGTCGCCGCGATGGCGCCGAGCTGGATGACGGCGGTGTATGCCGTCACGGCGGGGTCGTCGACCTTGAGCCCGAGCAGCTGCTCGGTGATCGTCAGGTGTCCGGTCGAGGACACGGGGAGGTACTCGGTCAGGCCTTCGACGACACCGAGGATGACGGAGTCGAGGTAGCTGAGGTCAGCCATGGGTCAGGGAGAACCTTCTGCGCAGAGGGACGGGTCGGGCCGCCCCCACAGGGTCCAGCGGCCACGCGGCACAATGTCGCACCCTATCCAGAACGTCGGCTGGGAAGACCGGCGACCTCGGCGACGACGTGCAGCGTGGCAACCGCCTGGTCCTGCGTCATGCCACCGCCGACAGCCACGGCGAGCGTCGTGACACCGGCCTGCTCGTAGCGGCCGATGCGCTGGGCGACACGAGCCGGCGAACCCAGCAGTGCCGTCTCGTCGATGAACTCGAGTGGCACGGCGGCCGCCGCCTCGCGGGGTCGGCCCGCGAGGTAGAGGTCCTGGATGCGCGCCGCAGCGTCCTCGAAGCCCATGCGGCCGGCCAGCTGGTTGTAGAAGTTCTGTTCACGCGACCCCATGCCGCCGATGTAGAGCGCGCAGTAGTCCCGCACGTGGTTCGCCGCCTCCTCGACATCGTCGACGAGGACCACCGGCGTGGTGGCCACGACGTCGAAGCCGGCCATCGGGTCCTCCGCCGTGCCGTGGCCGCCCGTACGCCGGCCCTTGGCCAGCGTGGCCAACTGGTCGGCGGCGTGCTCGGGGCTGAAGAAGATCGCCAGCCAGCCGTCGGCGACCTCGCCGGTCAGCTCAAGGTTCTTCGGCCCCACGGCGGCCAGGTAGACGGGGACATCGGGGCGCGCCGGTCGCGCGGACAGCTTGAGCGCCTTGCCGGGACCGCCGGGCAGCGGCAGCGGGTAGTGCGGTCCGGCGTGGGTGACGGTGTCGCGGCGCAGGGCCGCCCGCACGATCTCGACGTAGTCGCGCGTGCGCCCCAGCGGGCTGCGGAACGGTACGCCGTGCCATCCCTCGCTCACCTGCGGACCGGAGACGCCGAGGCCAAGCCGGAAGCGACCACCCGACATCGTGTCGATGGTGGCGGCGGTCATCGCGGTCATCGCCGGAGTGCGGCCGGGGATCTGCATGACCGCCGAACCGAGGCCGACGTGCTCGGTGAGGGCACCGATCCACGCGAGCATCGTCGGGCTGTCCGAGCCGTACGCCTCCGCGACCCACACGCTGTCGTAGCCGAGCCGGTCTGCCGTCCGGGCGACGGCCACCTGGTCGGCGCCCGTCGTCCCGCGTCCCCAGTAGCCAAGGTTCACACCGATCCTCATGCTGCGCAGGCTATCGGCGTGGCGCGCGCCGTGCCGGGCGCCGGTAGCGAGGCGTCGCCCACTACCGTTCGGGACATGCGCAGGCGTCTCGGCTCGTCCGGTCTCTCGGTCACCCCTCTCGCCCTCGGGACCATGCTCTGGGGCAACGCCGTCGACCGGCACGAGGCCGGCGACCACCTGCGAGCGTTCGTCGAGTCCGGCGGCAACCTCGTCGACACGGCGTACGGCTACGGCGGCGGCGACGCCGAGACGATCCTGGGCGCGCTGCTCGCCGGCACGGTGCCGCGCGACGACCTCGTCATCTGCACCAAGGCGGGCATCTCGCGCGCCCGGGGCGAGCGCCAGGTCGACGTCTCGCGGAGGGGCCTGATGGCTCAGCTCGAGAGCTCCCTCCGACGGCTGGGCACCGACCACGTCGACCTGTGGCTGGTGCACACCTGGTCCGACGACGTGCCGCTCTCCGAGACCCTCTCCGCCCTCGAGTGGGCCGCCTCGTCAGGGCGGGCTCGCTACGTCGGTGTGTCCAACTACTCCGGATGGCAGGCCGCGAGGGCCTTCAGCCTGCTCGAGGCCGCACGGATCCCGTTGGTGGCCAACGAGATCGAGTACTCCCTCGTATGCCGGACGCCTGAGCACGAGGTCACCTCGGCGGCCACGGCACTCGGGTTCGGCCTGCTCCCCTGGTCGCCGCTGGGTCGGGGCGTCCTCACAGGCAAGTACCGCAACGGCATCCCGTCGGGGTCGCGCGCGGCCTCCGACGACTTCCCGGGGTTCGCCGAGCGCTTCCTCGGCGGGCAGTCCGCGCGCGTGGCAGAAGCCGTGGCGATGGCGGCCCGCGGGCTGGGCGTCAAGCCGGGCGAGGTGGCCCTGGCGTGGGTGAGGGACCGGCCCGGAGTGGCCGCACCGATCGTCGGGGCGCGCACCGCGGCGCAGCTGCGCTCGTCGTTGGCCAGCCTCGAGGTGGTGCTGCCCGACGAGATCGTCGCCGCGCTCGACGACGTGTCGGCCTAGCGGCGATGGTCAGGCGCGGGCACCCGCGCCGTTGCTGACCTCGACGTCCTCATCGTCCTCGTAGTCATCGTCTTCGTCGAGGTCGTCGTCCAGCTCGTCGTCCAGCTCGTCGTCCTCGTCGTCGTCCTCGTCGTCGTCCTCGTCGTCGTCCTCGTCGTCGTCCTCGTCGTCGTCCTCGTCGTCGTCCTCGTCGTCGTCGTCATCCTCGTAGTCATCGTCGTCGTCGTAGTCGTCCGAGTCGAGACCGGCGTAGACGCGACCCTCGGTGCCGTCCTCGTCCTCGTGGCCGTCGAAGTCGTCGCCGTAGATGGCGAGCGGCGTTGCGACCTCGGTCGTCTCGTACAGCGCCTCGTCGTAGTCGTCGAAGGCCTCGGCGAGGTCCTGGGCCGCAGCCATGACCATCGGGTGGTCGGGGTCCCGGCTCGCGTTGGCAGCCTCGAAGTGGCGTTCCAGGGCGGCGATCAGCTGCTCGAGGGCGGAGCGGGGATCCACTGTCATGCCTCGACGGTAGTCGGTCGCGAGCATGGTGGGCAGTGAATACCGACGGTCAAACCGCCCCCGGACCGTTACGGCGTTGTTGGCGGTGCGTTCACCCGCGCTCGTCGTCGAGGGTCAGAGCGGAGCCTTGACCGTGTCGGCGGCGGGCGGGGCCGTGATGTCGACCGGCTCGCCGTACTTGCCCATCGTCATGTTGGCCTTGACGCCCATGAGGTCGAAGGTCACCTTGCGCAGCTGGTCCTTCTCGTCGAGCCACGCGGTGTACTTGATGGTGTCGGGCAGCTTGGTCTTGTCGGTGGCCGGCAGCTGCGCCTGCATGGCCTTGGTGTCGAGCGTCAGGTCGTACTTGAAGGCCTTCGCCCCGTCGACGGTGTCGTCTCCGACGTACTTGACGTCGGAGACGGCCGCTCCGAACTGGTCGTACATCTTCGTCGGGTCGGCCTGGTTCAGCGACTCGGCGAGCTGCTTGCCCATCGTCGAGCTGCTGTCGATGACGGCCCACTTGCCGGCGGCCAGGCCGGGGAAGCCCTTCATGAAGATCTTCTTGTCGACGAGGATCATGTCGAGCTTCATCGACGGCCCCATGTCCATCGACATCTTCATCGCGGGGTTGGCCGCGTCGATCTTCGTGTCGCCGGTGATGGCGATCTTCTGCCCGGCCGCGTCCATGTCCATCGTCACGTGGGCGGTCGAGGTGTTCTTGCCTGCGGCCTTCATCGCGGCGACGAACGAGGCCTTGTCCTTGTACGGCTGACCGGAGGCCGGGGCGTCGGTCGTCGCGGCGGCGGACGACTGGCTCGCCGTCTGGCCGGCGGTCGCGGCCGGCGTCTCGCTCTTGCCGCAGGCGGCGACGCCGAGCACAGCGGGAAGGACGATGACTGCTGCCGCGGTGCGGCGGATGTTCCACTTCATGGTTGTTGACCTCCTGGGCCCTTGACGCCGGGCCCTGCCCGGCGGTTCCCCCGCGCCGTGGCCGACGCGAGTGGGCGTCGGCGACCTCGGATGACCCAGCGACGGTATCGCGGCACGATGAACGCGGCGCAACGGCATACGGTCTCGTTGGGATCACGGTTGGTGTCAGAATGGAAATGATGACGGAGTACGAGTACCGGGTCCTGACGTTCGACCGCCACACGTCCAAGGCCCAGGCGCGGCAGGCGGTGCGCGAGCACGCCGAGTACGGCCGCTGGGAGTTGTCCCGCACCGTCATCTACGAGGGCGGCGTGCGCCGGATGTGGCTGCGGCGACGCATCATGCGGGTCGAGCGCACGGCCTGAGCTGCGGGCCCGCCCTGCGCCGCCTCAGCAGGTGCGCAGGAAGTCGCCGAGCACGCGCGCGCCGAAGCGCAACGAGTCGACGGGCACCCGCTCGTCGATGCCGTGGAACATCGGGGCGAAGTCGAGGTCGGCAGGAAGACGCAGCGGCGCGAAGCCGTAGCCGTCGATGCCGAGGCGGCCCAGCGCCTTGTTGTCGGTGCCTCCCGACAGGCAGTACGGCAGGACGGCGGCCTCGGGGTCCTCGCGAAGCAGCGACTGCTTCATCGACTCGACGAGGTCGCCCGAGAAGGGCGCCTCGAGCGCCACGTCCCGGTGGACGACCTCGATCTCGACGTGTTCGCCCGCCAGCTCGCGGATCGTCGCCATGAGCGACTCCTCGTGCCCAGGCAGGAAGCGGCAGTCGACGGCGGCGGACGCGGACTGCGGGATGACGTTGTGCTTGTAGCCCGACTCGAGCATGGTCACGTTGGCCGTGTCGCGCAGCGTGCCGCGCACGAACCCCTGGGCGCCGCCGAGCGTGCCGAGCAGCGGCTCGAGGTCGTCGCCGGCCGGGATGCCCGTCATCGTGCCGAGCGTGTCGAGCAGCTCGCGCACGGACGCGATGTACTCGCGCGGCCACTCGTGGGCGGCGATGCGGCCGATGGCGGCGGCCAGACGGACGATGGCGTTCTCGTCGTTGGGCACCGAGCCGTGACCGGCCCGGCCGTGGGCGTGCAGCCGCAGCCAGACGATGCCCTTCTCGGCCGTCTGGAGCAGGTACGCGCGCTGCTGGCCCTGCGGCGTCGGCACCGTGACGCTGTAGCCGCCGACCTCGCTGATGGCTTCGGTGACCCCCTCGAACCACTGCGGGTGGTGGTCGACGAGCCAGTGGCTGCCGAGCGTGCCGCCGGCCTCCTCGTCAGCGAAGAAGACGAACGTCGTGTCGCGTGCCGGCCGTGTGCCGGTGCGGGCGAAGTGGCGGATGTTCGCGAGGATCATCGCGTCCATGTCCTTCATGTCGACCGCGCCGCGACCCCAGATGCAGCCGTCGCGCTCCTCGGCCGCGAACGGGTCGACCTGCCAGTCGGCCGCGTTGGCCGGCACGACGTCGAGGTGGCCGTGCACGGCGAGGCCCGGACGCGTGGAGTCCTCGCCCTCCAGTCGCACCACGACGGTGGCACGGCCCGGCTCGCTCTCGAGCAGCGTGCCCTCGAGGCCCACGTCGGCGAGCTCGCCCATGACGTACTCGGCTGCCTTGCGCTCCCCCGGGCCCGAGCCGTCGCCGTAGTTGGAGGAGTCGATGCTGATGAGCTCGGCGCAGATCCGGGCGACCTCGTCCTCTGGGACGAGGGGGCTCGGCGCGGTGCGGTCGGCGTCGTCGTGGCTCATGCGAGCCAGCGTATGCCGCAGCCTCCACGGCCGCGGGTCGGGTCCGTTCCGCGGGGGCTCCCGACAGCCGGGGCCGTTTGGTCTTTTCGGGTGGCCCCGTGCTAACGTTTCGCCTCGCCGCAAGGGAATCCCACGAGCCCCTTGCACACCTTGTCGGGGTGGCGGAATGGCAGACGCGCTAGCTTGAGGTGCTAGTGCCCTTAACGGGCGTGGGGGTTCAAGTCCCCCCCTCGACACCACGAAGGCCCCCGGGTTCCTGCAGGTCAGGAGCCCGGGGGCCTTTCTCGTGCCCATCCCCGCCTGCGTACCTCTCTCGTGCGCCGGCTCGGGTGAGCAGGTGGTCAGGAGGCGACGTCGGCCTGGAGGTCGTCGTCGTAGAGGGCCGCGAGCCGCCGCTCCGGGTCGAGCCGGGGCAGCACCGCGTCGGCGATGGCGTGCAGCTGGCCGACCTGCTCGGGGCTCAGGGCGTCGAGCACCGTCGCGCGCACCGTCCCCACGTGCCCGGGGGCTGCCTGCACGACGGTCTCCCACCCCTTCTTGGTGAGGCTGGCGTTCGTGGCGCGTCCGTCCTCCGGGCACTGGAACCGCTCGATGAGCCCGCGCTCCTCGAGGCGTCGCGACACGTGCGAAAGGCGCGTCAACGTGGCGTTCGTCAGGCGCCCCAGCTGGGTCATGCGCAGCGTCCGGTCAGGCGCTTCGGAGAGCATCGCGAGGACGAAGTACTCGAAGTGCGAGAGTCCCGAGTCCCGCCGCAGCTGGGTGTCGAGCGCCCCGGGCAGCAGCTCGACCACTGCCATCAGCCTGAGCCATGCCGCGCGCTCGTCGCCGTCGAGCCATCTCGTCTCCATGCACCCATCATACGCTTTGGTTGACGCTACAACCAAACCATGACATCGTTAGTTGAATCAGCAACTACCTAGCAGGAGTCGTCATGAGCACGTCGTTCGCCCCACCCGCCGTCGCGTACGCCGGGAGCGACGACCCCCACGCCCCCCTGGTGGTGCTGCTCCACGGGCGCGGTTCCCACGAGCGCGAGATCATCTCGCTGGCAGCCCACCTGCCTCGCGGCGCGGCATATGCGGCCGTGCGTGCCCCGATCGCCGAGGGCGGCGGGTTCGCGTGGTTCGCCAACCGCGGCATCGGGAGGCCTGTCGCCGAGTCCCTGGCCGACACGATGTCCTGGTTCCGGACCTGGCTCGACGACGTCGCACCCGCCGGGCGCCCCGTGCTCCTCGCCGGCTTCAGCGGCGGCGCGGCCTTCGCGGGGGCACTCGTCCTCGCCGACCCTGCACGTTACGTCGGCGCCGCCATCCTCTACGGCACCCTGCCGTTCGACGCCGGCGTTCCGGTGACCCCGTCCAGGCTCGCCAACCTGCCGATGTTCGTGGCCCAGGGGGACGCCGACCGCGTGATCCCGGGCGAGCTGCTCGAGCGGACGTGGTCCTACCTGCTCGGCGAGTCGGGTGCACCGACGTGGGCCCACCGCGACCCCGGCGGCCACGGCATCACCCCGGCGTCGCTGCGACAGCTGGCCGAGTGGATCCAGGCCCGCCTCTCGCAGGTCCTGCAGATGGGCCCTGCCCCGGTGGGCGTCCCGGCCGGCGTCGTCTGGCCCACGCTGCCCGGCGGCACGCTCCCCCAGCGGGCCGGCGCACGACCCGACGTCGCCTGGTCCATCCCCCAGCAGCAGCAGTCGGACAACGCGCCCGCCGACCTGCAGGAGCAGCTGTACGCGCGGGTCAGCGCCCTCGCCGGCGTCTCGTCGGGGCCGTCCCGGATCTCCGTACCGGGGGCCCGCGGCCTCCTGCTCGAGGACGGCGCCGGACCCGACGAGGCGTTCCTGGTTCCCCAGGTGCGGGAGTTCGCCCACCTCCACCCTGACTACGACGGCTCGTTGCACCTCGCCCTCCCCGCCGGCCAGGCGGCCGACCTCGTCGCCCGCGGATGGGGCACGCCCCATCCGTGGGCAGGTGGGCGGCTCGCCCCCGGCTTCGTGATGGTCTTCGGCCCCCGTGACGAAGCCGAGCTCGAGGTCGTCGCCGGGGTCGTGGCCGCCAGCCACGCGTTCGCATCGGGTCCGGTCCACACCGAATCGTCCTCAGTGCCTCAGCAGGCTCCGTCGGCGAACTAGGCTTGCAGGGTGAGCAAACCGCAGCGAGGCGAGAGCCCCACCCACACGCTCGCGGACGACCTCTACGACGTCGTGGGCCTGGTGCGCCGACGATCGCGCCGGCTCGTCGGCGCCCCGCTCCCCGAGCTGGACCTCTCCGGCGCTCAGCTCGAGCTCGTCCGCGTGATCCGCCGCAACCCGGGCGTGGCCGTGGCCGATGCCGCCGCAGCCCTCGGCCTCGCCCCCAACACGGTCTCCACGCTCGTCGGCCAGCTCGTGGCACTCGATGTCGTCGTCCGCGAGCGCGACGACCGCGACCGACGTGTGGCGCGCCTCGACCTGACCGCCCATGCGCGAGCTGCGGTCGAGCTGTGGCGCGACCAACGTGCGCACGCGATGGCCTCGGCCCTCGACTCGCTGGACCCACCCACGCGCGCGCGCATCGCCGAGGCCGTCCCCCTCATCGCCGAGGTGGCGGCCCGGCTCCCCGACGCGCCCAGGACGAGCCATGGCTCGGGCCTCGACCCCGCCGGCGGTCCCGTGCTCGACGGCAGCGCCTGACGGCCGTCCGCCGCGCTGGCGCCCCGGCCCTCGGCCGACCTGGGGCCGCCGGGCTCTAGTCTGTGCCGCGTGACATTCCTGCGCGCCCTGTGGACCCTGCTCCGGGGCCGCGGATTCAGACGCCTGTTCGTTGCGCGCGTCACCTCGTCGTTCAGCGACGGCATCTTCCAGGTGGCGCTCGCGAGCCATGTCCTGTTCAACCCGGAGAAGGCTGCCGACGCCCAGGGCATCGCCGTGGCGTTCGCCCTGGTGCTCCTGCCCTACAGCGCGCTCGGACCCTTCGTCGGGGTGCTGCTGGACCGCTGGCCACGCCGTCGAGTCCTCGTCGTCAGCCAGGTCGTGCGGGCTGTAGCGATCCTCGGTGTCACGGGCCTCGTCACCGGGGCAGAGACCGGCACGGCCTTCTTCGCGCTGGTCCTCGTCGTCTTCTCCGTCAACCGGTTCATCCTCGCGGGTCTCGCGTCAGCGATGCCGCACGTCGTGCCTCGCTCGTCCCTCGTGAGCGCGAACTCCGTTGCCCCGACGTGCGGTTCGCTCGCCTACCTCTTGGGCGGCGGCATCGGCACGGGGCTCCGTGCGGCAGGAGGCAGTGACGTCCTCGACGTGCTGCTCGCTGCGGTCGGAGTGCTCGTGGCCGCATGGGCCGCGACTCGTCTCCCGTTCATCGGACCCGACGACACGAGCGGGGCACCATCGCTCGGCCACATCACCCGGTCGGTCGTCAGCGGCCTCGTCGAGGCGGTGCGCACCCTGCCGCGCAGGGCACGCCTGCTGCTCGTCCTCGTCTTCCTGACGCGGCTGCCGTTCGGCTTCCTCCTGCTCCAGACCCTGCTGCTCTTCCGCGGTCCCTTCGAGCAGGGCCGTGGGGCGCTCGGCTTCGGGATCGCAGCCGGGGCCTCGGCCGTCGGCTTCGCCTCGGCCGCCTTCGTCACCCCGTGGCTGGCCCCCCGCCTCACCGCCGTGCCGTATGCCGCCCGCATGCTCGCGCTCGGAGCCGTGGTGTGCGCGGTGCTCGGCCCGTTCCTCAGCCCGTGGAGCATCGTCGTTGTCGCGTTTGTCGTCGCGTTCACGTCGCAGTGCGTCAAGATCTCCGTCGACTCCCTCATGCAGGCCCACGTGGACGACCACCTCCTGGGCCGCGCGTTCTCGGCCTACGACGTCGTCTACAACGCGGGCATGGTGGCGGCGGCCGCCCTCGGCGCGGTCGTGCTGCCGTCGACCGGCCTTGCCTGGTGGCCGCTCGTGGCGTTCGCCTGCCTCTACGGCGCCGCGGCGATGCTGCTCGGCCGGCTGTGGGCCCGGGCCACGGTGCTCGACCTCGAGCGGCCACTAGGCTGACCGGGTGCTGCCCGAGCTGACCGCCACCCGCTACGTGACGCCGCTCAAGGAGGGCGGGTCGTTGCCCGGCATCGTGGAGGCCGACGACGACGGCACGTACGTCCTCAAGTTCCGTGGCGCCGGCCAAGGCCTGAAGGTGCTGGTCGCCGAGGTGCTCGTCGCCGGGATCGCACGTCTGCTCGAGGTGCCGGTGCCCGACCTCGCGGTCGTCAGGCTCGACCCGAGGATCGCACGCTACGAGGCCGACGAGGAGGTCCAGGACCTGCTGACGGCATCCGTCGGCACGAACCTCGGCGTCGACTTCCTGCCCGGCTCGCTCGGCTATGACGGGTCGCGTCCTCCGGATGCCGACCTCGCCGAGCGGATCATCTGGCTCGACGCCCTGACGGCCAACGTCGACCGGACGTGGGCCAACCCCAACCTGCTGGTCTGGCACGGACGCACCTGGGCGATCGACCACGGGGCCGCCTTCTACTTCCACCACTCCTGGCCGAACAAGGTGCCGTCACCCGAACGCTTCGCGGCCCAGCCGTTCGACGCGAGCAGGCACGTCCTGAGCGACGTCGCCGGCGACGTCGCGCGCCGCCATGACGAGCTGGCGGCGCGACTCGACCCGGCATCCGTCGAGGCTCTCGTGGCCGAGGTGCCCGACGAGTGGCTCGAGCCGACGCCCTACCTGGCCGACGCACCTGCGGTGCGGACGGCATACGCGGAGATGCTGCGCGCACGCCTCGACGGGCCCTTGTCGTGGGTGCCGTCGGGAGTTGCCGCGTGAACGCGTACCAGTACGTCGTGCTCCGCCTGGTCCCCCGCGTCGACCGCGAGGAGTTCATCAACGTCGGGGTCGTGCTCTACTCCCAGGACGCTGCCTTCCTCGACGCGGCGTGGGAGCTCGACGACGCCCGGGCTGCAGCACTGTGCCCGACCTGCGACCTCGACGGCGTCCGCTCGATGCTCGACCGAGTGCGCGCGGTCTGCCGCGGCGAGACCGGCCGCGGCCTGCCGACCCTCGAGAAGCAGGGCCAGCGTTTCGGCTGGATCATCGCGCCGAGGTCGACGGTGGTGCAGCCGGGCCCGGTCCACGGCGGACTGTGCGACGACCCCGGCGTCGAGCTGCAGCGCCTGCTCCAGCTGCTCGTTCGCGCCTGAGCCACAGGGCAGCTCGCGCTCAGCGCGACCTCAGGGCCCACATCGCGACGGCGCTGGCGGCGGCGACGTTCAGCGAGTCGACCCCGCCTGCCATCGGGATGCGCACGGTCACGTCGGCGCCCTCCACGGTGCGACGCGACAGTCCGTCACCCTCGGTGCCGAGCACCAGCGCGACGCGGTCGGGCGGGTCGGACTCGAGCTCGTCGAGCGACACGGAGTCGTCGCTCAAGGCCATGGCGACGATGGTGAGTCCGGCCTCGCGGAGGAGGTCGAGCCCGCCGGGCCACGGGTCGATGCGCGTCCACGGCACCTGGAAGACGGTGCCCATCGACACCCGGATCGAGCGGCGGTAGAGCGGGTCGGCGCAGCTGGGCGTGATGAGGACGGCGTCGACCCCGAGGGCTGCGGCACTGCGGAAGATGGCCCCGACATTGGTGTGGTCGACGACGTCCTCGAGCACGACGACGCGCCGCGCCCCGGACAAGAGCGACTGGACACCGGGGAGCACCGGGCGCTGCATGGCGGCCAGAGCGCCGCGGTGGAGGTGGAAGCCGGTCAGCTGCTCGATCACGTCGTGCTCACCGAAGTAGACCGGGATCCCCTGGCTCTCGGCGTCGACCACGATGTCCGAGAGGTCCTCGAGCCAGCGCCGCGCCATGAGGTAGGACCGTGGTCGGTGCCCGGCGCGGAGCGCCCTGCGGATCACCTTCTGGCTCTCGGCGATGTACAGACCGCGCTCGGGCTCGGTGCGCCGGCGCAGCACGACGTCGGTCAGGGCGACGTAGTCGGCGAGCCGTGGGTCGGCAGGGTCGGTGATCTCGATCGGCACGCCCGTCAGGGTAGTGCCGCCTGACGCGGACGCCCGCACCGGTCACCCCACCCGCCGGACGCTCGTCAGGGGAACCAGACGAGCTTGACCACTGCGACGAGGCCGATCGCGATGATGAGCGCGCGGAGCGCGTTGGGCGGGATCCGCCGGCCGACCCGGGCGCCGATGATGCCGCCCGTGAAGGCACCCACGGCGATGAGCAGGACGACCAGCCAGTCGATGTGCTCGCGGGCGAACACGAGGAACACCGCGGCGGCCACGAAGTTGACGACGAGGGCCAGGACGTTCTTGTAGCCGTTGAGCCGCTGCAACGGCTCCAGGCTGAGGGCGCTGAACAGGCCCATGAGCAGGACGCCCTGAGCCGCACCGAAGTAGCCGCCGTAGACGCCCGCGACGAAGACGCCGACCGCCATGGCCGGAGCGTGCCAGGCGGGTGTCGGGGTGTCCACGCCTTCGGGGTGGGCCCGGGCCTGGATGCGCGGGCCGGCCAGCACGAGCACGAGCGCGATGAGGATGAGGACGGGAACGATCGCGCGGAACGCCGTCGCGGGCAGCACGAGCAGCAGGCCGGCGCCCACCACGGAACCGACGAACGACAGCGGCATGAGCCGGCGCAACGCCGGGGCCTGCCCGCCCAGCTCGTGCCGGTAGCCCCAGGAGCCGGTGACGCCGCCGGCAACCATGCCGATGTTGTTGGAGACGTTGGCGACGAGAGGGTTGACGCCGAAGAACAACAGGGTCGGGAAGGTGATCAGGGTCCCGGAGCCGACGATCGTGTTGATGAGGCCTGCACCGGTGCCGGCGAGCGTGATGGCGACCCCGGACCAGAACGACACCCGGCCACCCTACAGAGGGTGGCCGGGTGCCCGGGTGGTGGTCCGTGGAGCCTGGGACCGAGTCCGGTCAGCGCTGGTCGGGCGCCTCGGGAATGGACCCGGGCAGGTCGTCCGGGCCGGCGATGTCGGCCGGCGGGGCCGCCTGCGGGGCTGCCGGAGGCAGCGCTGCGGGGGCAGGCGGCGCGGCCACGGGCGGCGGCGGGACATCGGCCCCGGCGGGACGCACCGGCGGCTGCTGCCGGACCAGGGGGGYGGCGTGCTCGGTCGACTCTGCGCTGGCGGCGGCCGCCTGGCCGCGGGCCTCCGCGAGGGCCTTGGCGGAGTCCTCGAGGATCGTCTCGGCGAAGGCGTCCTCCTCGGCGTCCGTCGTGGGCACCCACGGCTCGTCGTCTTCCACGGTCCGCGTGTCGGTGCCGCCGAGGGCGTTGCCGATGCCCTTGAGGGCGTCGGTCAGCTCGGAGGGGACGATCCACATCTTGTTGGAGTCGCCGCGCGCGAGCTGCGGGAGCACCTGGAGGTACTGGTAGGCGAGCAGCTTCTGCGTCGGCTTGCCGCGGTGGATGGCCGAGAAGACCTGCTGGATGGCGCGGGCCTGGCCCTGCGCCTCGAGGATCCGGGCCTGGGCGGAACCCTCCGCCCGCAGGATCTGGCTCTGCTTCTCACCCTCGGCGGTCAGGATCGCCGACTGCTTGACGCCCTCGGCTGTGAGGATCGCGGCGCGGCGGTCACGCTCGGCGCGCATCTGCTTCTCCATCGAGTCCTGCACCGAGTGGGGCGGGTCGATGGCTTTGAGCTCGACACGGTTGACGCGGATGCCCCACTTGCCGGTGGCCTCGTCGAGGACGCCACGGAGCTGGCCGTTGATCTGGTCGCGGCTCGTCAGCGTCTGCTCGAGGTCGAGCGAGCCGATGACGTTGCGGAGCGTGGTGACCGTCAGCTGCTCGATGCCCTGGATGAAGTTGGCGATCTCGTAGACGGCCGCCTTCGCGTCGATGACGGAGTAGTAGATGACGGTGTCGATGCTCACGACGAGGTTGTCGGACGTGATGACGGGCTGGGGCGGGAACGAGACGACCTGCTCACGGAGGTCGATGTTGGCCCTGACCTTGTCGACGAACGGCACCAGGAAGTGGATGCCGGCCGTGAGGGTCTTGTTGTAGCTGCCGAGCCGCTCGACGATCTGCGCCGTCTGCTGCGGCACGATGCGCACCGTGCGCAGCACCACGACGATGGCCACGATCACGATGAGGATCGGGATGATGAGTACCGGGTCCACGGACTACTCCCTGTTCTGTGCGCCCCCGAGGACGCGTGTTCTCTGCGTCCGGACCGGGCGGTCCGGACGGTTCGTCGGTCTCACTCGCCGACGAGGCGAGCGCGGCTGACGACGGCAGTGGCGCCGTCGATCGAGTCGACGACCACCTCCTCACCCGGCTCGATGCTGTCGCCGAGGGTGCGGGCCGACCAGGTCTCGCCGGCGAGCTTGACCGTGCCGCCGGCAGGGCTGACGCGGTCGAGGGCGACCGCTGACCGGCCCACGTTGGCAGCCGCACCCATGAGCTGTTGCGGGGTGTTGGCCTGGAAGCGTTTCATCAGCCAGGGACGCACGATGGCGAGCAGGGCGACCGCGACGAGGGCCGCGACCATCGCCTGCACGACGGGCGGTGCTCCGAAGGCGGCAGCGAGCGAGCCCCCCACCGCACCGCCGGCGAGCATCAGGAAGGTGAAGTCGACGGTCACGGCCTCGATGGCGACGAGGACGAGCGCCACCCCCAACCACACCAGCCACACGTAGCCCTCGAACACCGTCCACCCCGTATCGTCGAGCCGGCACCGTGAAGACACCGACGTCTCGTGCGTCACATCTGTGACGTCTCCGATTCTGCCTCAGTTCCCTTCGCGGACCTATGAGTTGCGCTGCAGGCGCAGGTTGCGATCAGGACTCGGCCCGCGCCGACCACCGCTCGCCGTGCTGCTCGAGGACCAGCGGCAGGCCGAAGGTGGCACTGAGGTTCTCGGCGGTCAGCGTGATCGGGATGGGACCGGCGGCGACGACCTTGCCGTCGCGGATCATGAGGACGTCGGTGAACGAGGGCGGGATCTCCTCGACGTGGTGCGTGACGAGGACCATGGCGGGGGCCTCGGTGTCGGCGGCGAGGCCGCCGAGGCGACGCACGAGATCCTCTCGACCGCCGAGGTCGAGGCCGGCGGCAGGCTCGTCGAGCAGCATCAGCTCGGGGTCGGTCATCAGGGCCCGGGCGATCTGCACGCGCTTGCGCTCACCCTCGCTCAAGGTGCCGAAGGCACGGTCGGCGAGGTGGTCGGCGCCGAGGGCCTTGAGCAGCTCCATCGCCCGGACGTAGTCCATGTGGTCGTAGGTCTCTCGCCAGCGACCGATGATGCCGTAGGAGGCGGTGACGACGACGTTGCCGACCAGCTCGGACGGCGGGATGCGTTCGGCCATGGCCGAGCTGGCGAGCCCCACGCGCGGCCGCAGCTCGAAGACGTCGACGGCGCCGAGGACCTCGCCGAGGATGCCGGCGACACCCGAGGTCGGGTGCATGCGCGCAGCGGCGATCTGGAGCAGCGTCGYCTTGCCGGCACCGTTGGCGCCCAGGACGACCCAGCGCTCGCCCTCCTCCACCTCCCAGGTGACGTCGTCGAGCAGCGTCGTCGCACCGCGGCGAACGGTGACTCCGGCGAAGGCGAGGACGTCACTCATGGGTCCGACCCTATGACACGGTCACCGGGCCCCGGCGCAGCGCACCCCTACGATGACGACGTGCCCGAGCTGCCCGCCTCCGTCCGCCTCGCCCTGTGGGTCACGGCGTCCTGGCACGGCGGGCCCGGAACGTCGGCGGCACTCGCACGGGCCTTTCCGGACCTCGACCACGTGGCCGGAGACCTGGCCCGGCTCGACGTCTGGCGCGACCTCGGCGAGCAGGCGCTCTTCGTCGCTCTCCCCCGCCCCGGCGACCTCAGCCGTATGCCGCGCGGCTCGGTCGCAGCCACGGCCCACGCCGCCGACGCCGGAGAATGCGTCTTCGTCGCCGGCATCGGCGGCGTCCTGGTGCCGACGCTGTCGGAGTTCGGACCCGAGGGCGATGTCGGTGTGCGCGCCGACTGGACCGCGTACGAAGCCGATCCGGTGCCCCGGCACCGCATGGAGATGCTCGACCTGCGCGAGATCGAGCGAGACCTGATGGGAAGGCTGCGCGAGCACACCGCACGCTTCGAGGTGGTCGGTGGCCACCCGTGGGGAGACGAGGCCCGCGCCGAGGCGCAGTCCGAGCTCGACACCGCCCTCTGGGGCATCCCACCGGCGACGTCGGGAAGGGCGCTGCGCATCATGGCCCTGGCCGCGAACCTGTCGCGCCTGGCACACCGCACGGCTGGTCTCACCTCGCTCGGCTCGAGCGGTCTCGACGCCGGGACCGCCACGGACCGCGGACTGCTGCTGCGCAACCTCGCGGCCGACGCCGACACCGCGCTCGCCGACGCGACGAACGTCGCCGTCATGTCGATCGCCGGCTGGCGACCCGCCTAGCCAGGGGACGGCGAGCCCAGCCCGCCGGGAGTGCCGCTGCTCTAGGCGGACTGTTCCTCGTCCGGTGCCGAGGAGCCGAGCCGGGCCGCCACGGCTCGTGCGTAGGCGCGCTCGGCGTCGATGTCGACGTGGCGCTCGAGGTCGTCGCCCTCCCCACGGATAGTGACGGCATACCCACCCTCGAGCCGCTCGAGCGACAAGAACGCGTCGCCGAGGAGGTCACGCAGCTGGTCCTCGCGAGGCAGCCAGACGACCTTGTCCTGCTCGACGCTGTCGAGGGCCCACTCGGTCGTGCCGTTGAAGCCGATGACGTCGCCCGTCGTGAAGTGGTGGACGTCGACGGTGATCTCGCTGATGACGAAGACGTCCTCCTCCATGCCGTTGACGGGGACGACGAAGCGGTCTCCGGAGCTGGGCTGCCACACGAGTCCGGCCTCGGTGAGCCGGCGGGCGAGGTCGATGGTCAGCATGCTCCATCGTCACATCCGACCGCCCCCTCGCCAAGGAACCCTAGATTTGGTCCCGTGACCGAGCAGAGCGCGCAGACCGAGCAGACCGACGCGACCGAGCAGGACGGGCGCCCCCGGCTGACGCCCCTCGACGAGGCGACCTTCGACACGGTGCTCTGCGTGGTCGCGCACCCGGACGACCTCGAGTACGGAACGGCCGCTGCGGTCGACAAGTGGGTGCGGTCCGGTAAGACGGTGACCTACCTGCTCGTCACCCGGGGCGAGGCCGGCATCGACACCATGGCGCCGGCCGAGGCCGGGCCGCTGCGAGAGGCTGAGGAGCGCGACGGCGCGGCCCGGGTCGGCGTCGAGGTGGTGGAGTTCCTCGACGGGTTCGCCGACGGGGTCGTCGAGTACGGCCTGCCCCTGCGCCGTGCGATCGCGCGGGAGATGCGGATCCGGCGCCCCGACCTCGTGGTGACCACGACCTATGCCGACCACTTCCCCGGCGGCTTCGTCAACCAGGCCGACCACCGAGCCGTCGGCCTCGCCACGCTCGACGCGAAGGCCGACGCCGGCAACCGGTGGATCTTTCCCGACCTCGTCGACGAGGGACACGAGCCGTGGCAGGTGAGGCAGCTGCTCATCACCGTGGACCCGGAGCCGACGCACTTCGTCGACACGTCCGGGCACTTCGACGCGGCCGTCGCCTCGCTCGAAGCGCACCACGCCTACCTGGCGGCGCTCGGGCCGGACTACCCGAAGCCCGCAGACCTGCTCCGACAGATCCTCGGCAGCCCCGCGGAGGCCACGGGTGCCGCGTACTCCCTGACCGGACGCCTCATCGGGTGACGAGCGTCTCGACCAGAGGTCTCAGCGAGCGCGCACGGTCGGCCTGCCAGGCGCGCAACGTCGGAGCCGTCGGCACGGGCTCGCGCAGCGAGTTGTGCCGGAACATCCCCGTCATCGCCACGACGAATCTCTTTGCCTCGAAAGGCAGTCCAGCAAGCATTCCCGTGGCGGCACGGAGGGCGACAGCGTCTCCGCCGACGTGACCACAGGCCACCACGTCGGCGGCGAGGCACGCGGCGTCGAGCCAGCGCGCCCCCGACGCCGCGTGCGCCCAGTCGACGAGCCACACCTCGTCGCCGTGCTCGACGACGTTGTCGCAGCGCACGTCGAGGTGCACCGCGTGGGGACCAGCCGTCCAGGTGCGCCAGCCGCGGCTCATGGCCACGAGGGTGTCGATGCGATCGCGCTCCCACGCATCGAGCACGTCACTGACATCGGGTCGCTCGGCGAGCAGTGCCCAACCATCCAGGGCGGGCAGCCGATCGACCGCCGGGGCGAGACCTCCGACGTCGGAGTGGGCGGCGAGGAGGGCGACCGCATCGGTGGTCGCGGCGACGTGCTGCGAGCGCCACGGGGGACCCACCGCCGAGCCGGACGCCGCATCGGTCACGATCGCGAGCCAGTCGTCGAGGTCCACGTGGGTGACGAGGCGGGCGTGCGGCACGTCCTCGGGGATGCGTGACAGCACCTCGACCTCGCGTGCGTACAGCGCGTGCGCCTTCGCACTCTGTTGCGCTGCAACGGCCTTCGCGAACACCTGGCGGCCGTCGCGCAGGGTGAGAACGGCCGCGGGCCCGGGGGACATGCCGCCGTGGACGGCCTCGACGCCGACGATCGGCGCGGCCAGCGACCGTTCAACGGCCCGGACCAGCGGTCTCGGGGCGTCAGCCCATTCCGTGCGCGCGGTGAAGCCTGCCGGCATCAGCCGCCGAGGACTGCCCGGTAGACCTCGAGCGTGCGGTCGCCGATCGAGGCCCACGAGAAGGAGTCGACCGCCCTGGCGCGGCCGGCCTGCCCGAAGCGGCGGGCGCGCTCGACGTCGGAGACGGCGTCGGTGAGGGCCGCGGCGAGGTCGGCGACGAACCGGTCGGGGTCGACCGGCGTGCCGGTGCCGTCCTGGACCTGGTCGATCGGCACGAGCCACCCGGTCGCGCCGTCGACGACGACCTCGGGGATGCCTCCCGTCGCGGTGGCGACGACAGCCAGCTCGCACGCCATGGCCTCGAGGTTGACGATGCCGAGCGGCTCGTAGACGGACGGGCAGGCGAAGACCGTGCCGTGGCTCAGCAGGGCGACGACCTCGTTGCGCGGCAGCATGTCGGGGATCCAGACGACGCCCTCACGCTGTGCCCGCAGCTCGTTCATCAGACCCTCGACCTCGGCCAGGATCTCGGGGGTGTCCGGGGCGCCCGCGCAAAGCACGAGCTGGACGTCGGGCGGCAGCTGGGCGCAGGCTCGCAGCAGGTAGGGCAGCCCCTTCTGGCGGGTGATGCGCCCGACGAAGACGACGGAACGCTTCTCGGGGTCGACCCCGTGCCTGCGGACGATGTCGGTGGCCTGGGGCGACCGGTCGGCCTGCCACAGCTGGGCGTCGATCCCGTTGTGCACCACGTGGACTCGTGACGGCTCGAGCGACGGGTAGCTCCTCAGGATGTCCTCGCGCATGCCCGCACTCACCGCCACGACACCGGCCGCAGACTCGTAGGCCGTGCGCTCGGCCCACGACGACACGCGGTAGCCGCCGCCCAGCTGCTCGGCCTTCCAGGGTCGCATCGGCTCGAGCGAGTGCGCGGTCACCACGTGCGGCATACCTCCGAGGAGGGAGGCGAGGTGGCCGGCCATGTTGGCGTACCAGGTGTGGGAGTGGACGAGGTCGGCGCCGACGCAGTCGCCGGCCATCGCGACGTCGACACCGAGGGTCTGCATGGCTGCGTTGCTGCTGGCCAGCTCGGACAGGTCGGCGTATGCCGTCGTGCCGGCCTCGTCGCGCGGCGCGCCGAAGCAGCGCACCCGGACGTCGATGTCGCCACGGCCGCGCAGGGCCCGGACGAGCTCGGCCACGTGGACACCGGCGCCTCCGTAGATGGCGGGCGGGTACTCCTTGCTGAGGATGTCGACGCGCACCCCTCGACCCTAGTGCCGTCGCAATCCCAGGGAGCGAAAAGCTCTGGCGATCTTGCGTGCTGAACCTGTCCGGCGGCGAGAGGCTGCCCTAGGGTGGCGGACATGGCCCGACGAAGCCCTGCCGCTGGTCCGAAGGTTCTTGCGATCGTGCTCGCCGGCGGTGAAGGCAAGCGGTTGATGCCGCTCACCGCCGACCGGGCCAAACCGGCGGTCCCGTTCGCCGGCATCTACCGCCTGATCGACCTCGCCCTGTCCAACGTCGTCAACTCCGGCTACCTGCAGGTCGTCGTGCTGACGCAGTACAAGTCGCACAGCCTCGACGCGCACGTGACCAAGACCTGGCGCATGTCGACGCTCCTGGGCAACTACGTGACGACCGTCCCGGCCCAGCAGCGCGTCGACAAGAACTGGTATCTCGGCAGCGCCGACGCCATCTACCAGAGCCTCAACCTCATGCACGACGAGCGGCCCGACATCGTCGTCGTCGTGGGCGCCGACCATGTCTACCGCATGGACTTCAGCGCGATGGTCGAGCAGCACATCGAGTCCGGTGCCGCGTGCACGGTCGCCGCCATCCGCCAGCCGATCTCGCTCGCGAACCAGTTCGGCGTCATCGAGGTCGACGACGCCGACCCGTCAAAGATCGCGGCCTTCCTCGAGAAGCCCAGCGACCCGAAGGGGCTGCCGGACAACCCCGACGAGGTGCTGGCGTCGATGGGCAACTACGTCTTCACGGCCGACGCGCTCGAAGAGGCCGTGACCATCGACCACGACAACTCCGAGAGCAGCAACGACATGGGCGGCGACATCGTGCCCTACTTCGTCGGGCGCGGAGAGGCCGGCGTCTACGACTTCAAGGACAACGAGGTGCCCGGGGCGACCGACCGCGACCGCGGCTACTGGCGTGACGTCGGCACCATCGAGTCCTACTACGACGCCCACATGGACCTCATCTCGATCCACCCGGTGTTCAACCTCTACAACTACGAGTGGCCGATCTACACCCAGCACAGCCCCTACCCGCCCGCGAAGTTCGTGCACGGCAGCGGTGACCGCATCGGCGAGGCGCTCAACTCCGCGGTCTCTCCCGGCGTCGTCGTCTCCGGCGCACACATCTACGCATCCGTGCTCTCGCCGCTCGTGCACGTGCACTCGTACGCGAGCATCCAGGGGTCCGTGCTGCTCGACGGCGTCCAGGTGCAGCGCCACGCGCAGATCCGCCGCGCGATCATCGACAAGAACGTCATCATCCCCGAGGGCTGCCAGATCGGGATCGACCACGAGTACGACAAGGCGCGGGGCTTCCACGTCACCGAGACGGGCATCGTCGTCGTCGGCAAGGGCCAGGTCGTCACCCGGTGAGCCGCGACACCCCCGAGGCTCAGGCAGCGCCGGCGAGCTCAGCCGACGCACGCCCCGCGCGCGTCGGCATCCAGATCCCGCCGCAGCATGCGACGTGGGCGCAGATACGCCGCACGGCCGCGACGCTCGAGGAGATGGGCGTCGACGTCCTGCTCAACTGGGACCACTTCTTCCCGCTCAGCGGCGACCCGGGAGGCCTGCACTTCGAGTGCTGGACGATGCTCGGGGCGTGGGCCGAGTCGACCGAGAGCGTCGAGATCGGCGCCCTCGTGACGTGCAACAGCTACCGCAACCCGAGCCTGCTCGCCGACATGGCGCGCACGGTCGACCACATGAGCGAGGGACGGCTGATCCTCGGCATCGGCTCGGGCTGGAAGCAGCTCGACTACGACCAGTACGGCTACGAGTTCGGCACGGCGGGTGGGCGGCTCGACAACCTGGCCCGTGACCTGCCGATCATCCGCGACCGCTGGGCGCGGCTCAACCCGCCTCCCACGCGCGACATCCCCATCCTCATCGGCGGAGGTGGCGAGAAGAAGACGCTGCGCATCGTCGCCGAGCACGCCTCGATCTGGCACGGCTTCGGGGGGCCCGACGAGATCGCCCACAAGCACCGGGTCCTCGACATGTGGTGCGCGCGTCGCGGCCGCGATCCGCTCGAGATCGAACGGTCGGCCGGGGTCGCCTTCGTGCCGGGACGCAACCCCGACCAGTCCGGCGACTACGCCGGCAACGCGCAGCAGCTGCACGACGTCGGCACCCGGCTCTTCACGGCGAGCGTCGCGGCCGCGCACCCCGACCTGGCGCGCGTGCGCGACCTGCTCCAGTGGCGCGATGAGGTCAACGCCACACGGTGGACGTCGACCGCCGGGACTGCCTGAGGGTACGGACCGGGCATGTTGACCGCGACCTTCTGGGGCCTCGTGGGCGGGGCCGCCCTGCTCGTCGGGGCCCTGCTCGGCCTGTACGCGCACGCCTCCAACCGTGTCATCGGCATCGTGATGGCGTTCGGCTCCGGTGTGCTCATCAGCGCCGTCGCCTTCGAGCTGACCGAGGAGGCGTTCCGCTCGGGTGGCACGCTGCCCGTCGTGCTCGGCCTCGTCGGCGGGTCGCTCGTCTTCTTCGTCGGCGACTGGCTCATCGACCGGCGCGGTGGGCACCGGCGCAAGAGTCCGACGGGCACGCCGCAGCAGGGCGCAGGCGCGATGGCGCTCGTCCTCGGGGCGCTGCTCGACGGCATACCGGAGTCGGCAGCCATCGGCGTCAGCATCCTCAGCGGCGGTGAGGTCGGCATCGCCATGGTGGCAGCGGTCTTCCTCTCCAACGTGCCCGAGTCGATGTCGGCGAGCGTGGGGCTCAAGCGCGCCGGCCGCTCGACCGGCCAGGTGCTGGGGCTGTGGCTCACGGTGACGGTCGCCTCGGGACTGGCGGCGGGGGCCGGCTACGTGCTGCTGCGGGACGCCTCGCCGGCGGTGGTGGCAGGGATCCAGACCTTCGCCGCCGGGGCGATCATCACGATGCTGGCCGACACGATGATCCCCGAGGCGACCGAGCACGCCGGACGGCTCGTGGGACTCGTCACGATGATCGGCTTCGCCCTCGCCTTCCTGCTCAGCGCTCTCGGCTGAGACGGCGCTCACCACCGCCGAGCCGCCGTATGCCGGATGGCGGGGTAGCGCTCGACCGCGCCGTCACTACGCTGACGCGGGTGACCGACGCGAGCCGCACCGACGGCACCACCGGACCAGACATCCACACCCTCAGCGTCACGGTGACCGGAGAGGACCGCCCTGGTGTCACCGGCACCCTGCTCGGCGCGCTGTCCGGCGTGGACGCCGAGGTGCTCGACATCCAGCAGGTCGTGGTCCACGGCCACCTCACCCTGACGGTGCTGCTGCGCCCCGGAACCCACGTCGACCAGCTCCGCGACGCCGCGGCGGTGGCCGCGCACCGCCTGGGGCTCACGCTCACCGTCGTCGAGGGCACCGGCGACAACGCCCGCCCCCGCCAGGGCCGGGCAGCGGTCGTCGTGCTCGGCGCACCGTTGAGCGCTGATGCCGTGTCACTCGTCACGACCCAGATCGCCGACCACGGCGCCAACATCGATCGCATCCGCCGGCTCTCGCGCTACCCCGTCACGACGGTCGAGTTCGACGTCTCGGGGGCCGACGTGCCGTCGCTACGCCGGGACATGGCCATGGTCGCCGCATCCGAGGCCATCGACATCGCCGTGGCCCCGGGTGGCCTGGCCCGGCGGGGGCGGCGCCTGGTCGTGCTCGACGTCGACTCGACCTTGATCCGGCAGGAGGTCATCGAGCTGCTCGCCGCCCACTGCGGACGCGAGGCCGAGGTCGCGGAGGTCACCGCCCGTGCCATGGCCGGCGAGCTCGACTTCGAGGAGTCACTGCGCGCACGCGTCGCGACCCTCGCCGGCCTGCCCGCGAGCGTCCTCGACGAGGTCCGTGCCACGGTGCAGTTGACCCCGGGCGCGCGCACCCTCGTGCGCACGCTCAAGCGGCTCGGCTTCACGGTCGGCCTCGTCAGCGGTGGCTTCATCGAGATCGTCGGCGACCTCGCGGCCGAGCTAGGCATCGACCACGCCCGAGCCAACCAGCTCGAGATCGAGGACGGCCGCCTCACCGGTCGGGTCCTCGGCGAGGTCGTCGACCGCGCCGGCAAGGCACGCGCCCTGCACGAGTTCGCCGAGCAGGAGGGCCTTCCCCTCAGTCGCACGGTCGCCATCGGCGACGGTGCGAACGACCTCGACATGCTCGACGCGGCCGGCCTCGGAGTCGCTTTCAACGCCAAGCCGATCGTGCAGGAGCAGGCCCAGACCTCGGTCAACGTGCCCTATCTCGACTCGGTGCTCTACCTGCTCGGCATCTCCCGCGAGGAGATCGAGGAGGCCGACATCGACGACGGCACGCCGACCCAGGCTCCGCCGGTCCCCCACGCCGGTCACTAGGCTGGCGCGATGCAGCCCGCGCCCTCCTCGTCAGCAGTCCCGCACCCTGACGGCATCCGGCGCACGCTGCTCGTCATCGGTGGCGCCGAGGACCGCATCGGTCGGTCCGTCGTGCTCAAGCGCTTCGTCAAGCTCGCCGGCGGTCGTCGCTCGCACATCGTCGTGATCCCCACGGCGTCCTCGTTCGCCGACGAGGTGTCCGAGGCCTACCGCGACGTCTTCACCCGGCTGCGCGGCGGCGACGTCTCGGTGGTCAACCCCGCGACGCGTCGCGACTCCAGCGACCCCGCGATGGTCGAGGCCCTCGACACCGCCACCGGGGTGTTCCTCACCGGTGGCAGCCAGGTCAAGCTCTCCCAGAACATCGTCGGCACCCCCGTCGGCGACGCCATCGTGCGCGCGTACGAACGCGGCGCCGTCGTCGCCGGCACCTCGGCGGGTGCGTCGATCATGAGCCGCTACATGATCTCGCTCGGCGAGGAGGGGCTCACGCCACGCCAGCGCGCCAGCCAGATCTCGGCCGGCCTCGGTCTGGTCGAGGACGTCATCATCGACCAGCACTTCGACCAGCGCGGCCGCTACGGCCGGCTCATGTCGATGGTCGCTGCCTCTCCGAACCTGCTCGGTATGGGCATCGACGAGAACACGGCCGCCGAGATTCGCGACGGCAGGGTGATGTCGGTCATCGGGGCCGGGTCGATCTTCGTCGTCAACGCCCGCAACGCCATCACCGACGCCCCCGATGCCAGGCGCGGTGCACCGTTGCTCGTCTCGGGCGCGGTCGTGCACTCGCTGCCCACGGGCAGTACGTTCGACCTGGGCCACGTCGAGCTCACCGCGTTCGTCGAACGTCACCCCGACATCGAGAGCGCGGTCGTCCCGGCGAAGGTCCGGGCGGCGCGCTCGTCGACGAGCAGCGCCGCTCACTAGTCCAGCCAGTCCCGCCCGTCCCTGAGAGTACGGTCGTGCGCGAAGTGCCCTGCGGCATACGGCACGACCACGTAGGAGGAGATCCATGGCCGTCGAGGTCCCCACCCCCACAGGCCCGGCCCGACCGGACCTGAAGATCCTCGAGACCCGGATCTACCGCGGCCCCAACGTCTGGTCCTACCAGCAGGCCATCCACCTCGTCGTCGACCTCGGCAGCCTCGAGGAGTACCCCACGGTCTCGCTCGACGGCTTCACCGACCAGCTCATCGAGCTGGTGCCAGGTCTCGAGCGCCACACCTGCTCGCTCGGCCGCCGCGGCGGCTTCATCGAGCGACTGCGCGAGGGCACCTGGCTCGGCCACGTCGCCGAGCACGTCGCCCTGCAGCTGCAGACCCTCGCCGGCCACGACTCGCGGCGGGGCAAGACGCGCGCGGTCAAGGGCCAGCCCGGGCACTACAACGTGGTCTACAGCTACATCGACGAGACGGTCGGTGTCGCCGCCGGCAAGCTCGCGGTGCGTCTCATCAACCACCTCGTCGACAACGAGGACGGCTTCGACTTCGAGGCCGAGTTCGACGCGTTCCTCAAGCAGGCCGAACGGGTCGCCTTCGGGCCGTCGACAGCCGCCATCCTCGAAGAGGCGGCCTCGCGCGACATCCCGTTCATCCGCCTCAACTCCGGGTCGCTCGTCCAGCTCGGCCAGGGCGTCCACGCCCAGCGCATCCGCGCCACGATGACCTCCAAGACCGGGGCCCTCGCCGTCGACATCGCCGGCGACAAGGACCTCACGACGCGCCTGCTCGGCTCGGCAGGACTGCCGGTGCCCAAGCAGGAGGCCGTACGCACCCTGCGCGGCACGCTCGACGCGGCGCGGCGCATCGGCTTCCCTGTCGTGGTCAAGCCGCTCGACGGCAACCACGGACGCGGCGTGTGCCTCAACCTCCAGAGCGACGAGGAGGTCGAGAAGGCGTACGACATCGCGAAGGCCGAGTCGCGGCGCGGCACCATCATCGTCGAGTCGTTCGTCACCGGCCGTGACTACCGCTGCCTCATCGTCGGTGGGCGCATGCAGGCCATCGCCGAGCGAGTGCCGGCACACGTCGTCGGCGACGGCACGCACACCGTCGGCGAGCTCGTCGACATCACGAACTCCGACCCCCGACGCGGCGTGGGCCACGAGAAGGTCCTGACCAAGATCAAGGTCGACGCCAACGCGCTCGAGATCCTGGCCGGCCAGGGGCACACGCTCGAGTCGGTGCCGCCCGAGGGCGACATGGTCAAGCTCGCGCTGACGGGCAACATGTCGACCGGCGGCATCTCCATCGACCGGACCTTCGACGCGCACCCCGACAACGTCGAGATCGCCGAGGAGGCCGCTCGCATCGTCGGCCTCGACGTCGCAGGCATCGACTTCATCTGCCCCGACATCACCTACCCCGTGCGCGAGACCGGAGGAGCGATCTGCGAGGTCAACGCGGCGCCCGGGTTCCGCATGCACACCCACCCCACCGTCGGCGAGCCGCAGTTCATCGCCAAGCCCGTCGTCGACCTGCTCTTCCCGCCGGGTGCCCAGTCGCGCGTGCCGATCGTCGCCGTCACCGGCACGAACGGCAAGACGACCACCTCGCGCATGATCGCCCACATCTTCAAGGGCCTCGGCCGCAAGGTGGGCATGACCTCGACCGACGGCGTCGTCATCGACGAGCGCCTCGTCATCAAGGCCGACGCATCGGGGCCACGGTCGGCTCGGATGGTCCTGCAGAACCCCCGCGTCGACTTCGCCGTCATGGAGGTTGCCCGCGGTGGCATCCTGCGCGAAGGACTCGGCTACGACCGCAACGACATCGCCGTCGTCACCAACATCGCGCCGGACCACTTGGGAATGAAGGGAATCGACACCCTTCGCCAGCTGGCCGACGTCAAGGCCGTCATCGTCGAGGCCGTGCCGCGTGATGGTTTCGCGGTGCTCAACGCCGACGACCCGCACGTGCGCAACATGCGCCGCCGGTGCTCCGGCGGCATCGTCTGGTTCACGATGTCCGAGCCGGGCAGCGAGGTGCGCGAGTTCGTCGACGACTACTGCCGCCGTGGCGGGCGGGCCATCGTGCTCGAGCCGAGCGAGCGGGGCGAGATGATCGTCATCAAGCACGGCCGCCGCAGCATGCAGCTCGCGTGGACCCACCTGCTGCCGTCGACGTTCGGAGGTGCGGCCCGCTTCAATGTGGCCAACGCCCTCGCGGCGGCCGGTGCCGCCTTCGCCGCCGGTGCGCCCCTGCACGACATCCGTCAGGGCCTGCGCACGTTCGCCACGACGTACTACCTCTCCCCCGGTCGCCTGAACCTCGTCCAGGTGGGCAACGCCGACGTGTTCGTCGACTACTGCCACAATGCGGCCGGCATGAAGGAGCTCGGTGCCTTCGTCGACCGCTACGCCGAGCAGAAGCAGGGACAGGCCGACCTCGGACGCACGTCACGCATCGGCATGATCGGTGCGGCCGGCGACCGTCGTGACGACGACATCCGCGAGCTCGGAGCCGTCGCCGCCCAGCACTTCGACGTCATCGTCGTGCGTGAGGACGCGCGGCTGCGAGGTCGCAAGCCCGGAGTGTGCGCGGAGCTCGTGGCGGAGGGCGCCCGCCAGGCCATGGCCGAGGGTGCCCGCTGCCGCCAGGTCGAGATCGTGCTGGACGAGCTGGAGGCGACGCGGCACGTGCTGGCGCGCACCAACCCCGGTGACCTCGTCGTCATGTGCGTCGACCAGCACTCGATGGTCGTCGCAGAGCTCGAGGAGCGCACGAAGCACGCTCAGGCCGGTGCCCGCATCGGCACCCCGGCAGCCGCGACGAGTGACCCCGACCTCGACCCGAGCACGCTCACCGAGACGGCCGAGGCGGAGGGCGACGAGGCCGAGGGCGAGGCGCTCGGTGCCGTCCCGGCCGAGGCCCAGCCCGAGATGGCCGACGACACCGCCATCTGAGCCCCATCCGCAGCGCAGGAAACTGAGCACTCGACCCAAGGACCGGTCGAGTGCTCATTTCCAGACGCTTGGTTCATGGGGTGGGTGCAACACCCTGACCTGAGGTGGGGTTGCGGTGAGGGTTGGCAGCAGAGGCAGTTCAGGGTTGAGCGTGGCGACACGCTCGCTGTTCTGGGCGGGTGTGCGCGCGGGTTTGACCACGGGTGAGGCGGCCGAGCG
>NZ_JBFTLB010000009.1:0-168480 GCF_056396225.1 Terrabacter sp. 05T424 | reverse complement strand
CGGCCACCTCGGTGACCCTCGCCCCCGCCAGCACCGCCCGCACCGCGTCCAGCCGCAGCTCGACCACCGACATMACTACCAGTGCCAATCCCGGCCTCCCTGCCTCGACGGTGCCCACGGAGCACCGACAAACAGCGTGGCCGACAACGGCCGGCGTCAAGCATCAGCTGACACACGACTGTCAAGCATCACCCGAGACAGGACACTGATCGACATGGCGATTCGGTGAGGAGTTTCTGTACTGGCTCAAGCTGCGCCTGCGGCGCAGAAAAGCGCGGGGACCCGCGGCAGGGACCCCGCGCTGCGGGCGGCGCTGGCGCGCCGTCCTCGCGCACCCCGCCGCCCCCACGCTTCCACGAGACTCATGGCGGAGCCCGACCAGCTGACGCCACTCGCAGTCGCCGGCTCGCCGACCCGCTCGGACTCAGGCGCCCGGACGAGGGAGGCCCCAGCCGTCGTGCTCCGCGTCGGCTCCCATGGAGGACCACTGCCCACCTCGAGAGACCGGCGGTGTCAAAGGCCCGCGCGGCCGGCTCCCGCAAGCGCCTTCTGCGCGGCACCACCCAGCCCAGCTCGTCCAAGTCACTGCGCAGACCCGCGCGGTGCATTCCTGGGGCATGCCTCCGGAAGGGTCGCCCTTGATACCGGAACTACAGCAGGCGATCACCCACGCGAGCACCCACGCCAGGACCGCGGACGCGATGGCGCATTCGGCGGCAAACGCTGATGCAATGCGCGTGCTCACGTCGCGCAGTTGCCTGGGGGCGCAAAAGGGGCACGTCGGCTCGAGATGCCACGGCAGCCGGCGGCAACCAACCGTCACCACCCATGCTCGGAAGTCCTCACGGGCCCAAGGCAATACACCCGCCGGACCGACTTTTAATCCGCCGGTCGTCGGTTCGAGCCCGACGGGGCCCACCACCACGGTGTGCATGACGTCGCCCGATTCTGGTCGTCTGGGCATCGGCTGATCCTGACGCTCTCCTGATGAGGCAGCTGGGCCTCGCGGAGCAGCGGTCCGAGGAGGGCTGGCGTCGACCTTCCGTGAGGCGACCATCGGGACATGTCGCACTTGGCGGGCTGTACTGCGACACAGAGGATTTCGGCAGATCGGATGGCTAAAGGCCGACATCCGATGATGTTCCGCCGCTCCCCGTTGGACGCCCGGTGGGGGGTCACTGGGATGTTCCTGTTCCGACGTGGCGACGGCTGGAACTCCCTAGCGTGGACACGCCCTTCGGGCGCCGGAGGGCAAGTTTCGTGCCTTTGGAGGACCCAATGAAGATCCACGTGCCCAAGAGAATGCGGATGCTGGTGGCGGCCGCCGGGGCGGTGCTGCTGGGGACGCTCTTCCTGTCCCCCGCCGCGACAGCGGGAACGGAGAGGGCTGCGGGACCGACCACCTGGAGAGTCCACGTCGGCGACCAGTCGAGGAACGGCGCGATCCAGGGCATGCAGTTCCTGCCGGGCGACATCTGGATCGACGTGGGCGACACCGTCCGCTGGACCGCCGCCTCGATGGAGCCGCACACCGTGACCTTCCTGCCGGTCGGGCAGCTGCCTGCCCCGTTCGACCCGAGCAACCCGGCCCAGACCACCCAGTCGGCGAACCACCGGATCAACACGCCGGGTGACGTGCGCAACTCCGGAATTCTCTCGACGATGCAGTTCTCCGAGCTGCCACCGACGATCACCTCCTACCGCCTGACCTTCACCGGACGGGGTGACTTCGTCTACTACTGCCTCATCCACGGCCAGGCGATGAAGGGCACGGTCCACGTGGCCGCTGCCGGCACCCCGTACCCGCACTCGCAGCCCTTCTACGACAACCAGTACCGGGCGGGCCGGGCATCCACCGTCCGCCACGGCTTCCACCTGGTCTCGGAGATCAGGGAGAAGGCGAGCAACCACCACGTCTACGTCGGAGCGGTCGACGAGAAGCACATGCTCATGGTGATGCGCTTCATCCGGCAGAGAGTGACCGTGCACGTCGGTGACACCGTCGACTTCGACTGGTCGCTCAACAACGGCGATCCGGTGCCGCACACGGTGACGTTCGGCAGCGAGCCCCCGGCGCCGATCCCGGTCGGTGACCCGAGGCACTTCACCGGCGGCTCACTCAGCTCGGGCGTCCTGCCGACCGCAGGGCCGGGCACGCACTTCCGCGTGACGTTCGAGAAGGCGGGGACCTACCACTACATCTGCCAGTTCCACGACGGGATGGGGATGGTCGGCACGGTCGTCGTCAAGAGCCACAAGACCGACGACGACTGACGCGTCCGCCCGCCGATCGAAGGGTGCGGTGGACGGGGCGCCGACATCGTCCACCGCACCCCGGGTCGGTCCTCGGGATATCTACTGCTGGGCACGTCCCGCAGCGGGCCGACTCCGTTGCCGCGGAGGGCTGTCGGTGCCGGTGGTCACCATGGGGAGATGACCGCCACCCGCTCCATCTCCACCCGCGGGCCCTTCTCGCTCGAGGAGCTCGCCCTCTTCGGTTTCGGCTACCGCAGCGAGACGTCGTTCGACGGTGTCATGCGGCTCGGGTTCGGGGTCGACGACGACCTCGAGACGGCCGCGGGGGTCGAGGTACGCCAGCGGGGCGAGCATCAGGGGCCGGATGATCGGCCGCGTCGCCGGGCTCTCCATCGTGACCTTCGCGGTCGACGCCGTCGACGCTGTCGACTGAGCGACGCTCCACGTCTGGAGACTCAGGGGAGGGACGCGCCGCCGCAGATGACGATGGTCTGACCGGTCACCATCGCGCCAGACGGCTCCAACAGGAAACGCGTCAGAGCCGCGACCTCCGAAGGCTCGACGAGCCGCCCGAGGGGTGGCACGACCGGAGGCACCGACGACCTGTTGGGGTCATCGAGCATCGCCGTACGCGTGGGGCCGGGGGCGACGACGTTGACGGTGATGCTCCGGGGTGCGAGCTCACTGGCCCACGAGCGCGCCATCGCCGCCAGCGCGGCCTTCGTCGCGGCGTACTGGCTCTTGCCCGGAACGCCAGTCATGGTGCGGCTGCCGACGAGCACGATGCGACCGCCGTCGACGAGCGAGCCGAGAAGGCCGCTGACGACAAGCTCGGCACCGCGCACGTGCACCGCCCACATCCGCTCGCCCTGCTCGGGCTCGAGGTCGCCGACCCGGGCGGAGTACTGCAGGCCGGCGGCGTGGACGATCGCGTCAACGCCGCCGGCCGTGGCTTCGCGAACCGCACTCACGGCCTCGTCGGCCGACGTCACGTCGGCCAGGTCGCACGGCACCCACGCGGCGGCGTCCGACAGCCCACCGCGCGAGCGGCTGAGGCCGAGCACGCGCCACCCGGCGCCGAGGAGGTCCTGCGCGATCGCGAGGCCGATGCCCGAGCTGGCTCCCGTGATGACCGCGCTGCGTGTTGCGCGGTCGCCGGTTGCAGTGGGAGCCGGCCCGGTCATCGTCGACGCGGTCACCGGGACAGGGACCGGCGGTACGCGTCGACGAGCTCGGCGGGCAGGTGCACGTGCTTGATGGCGCGACGGTGGTAGGTGTACGCGACGTGCAGGTCGCCGTCCGGGCCGGGCAGGACCGAGGGGTAGGACAGCTCGCGGTTGAGCCCGTCGCGGGAGTTGTTCGACATGCAGTAGCCGTCACCGGTCTCGAGGTCGACGAGCACCGGCCAGGAGCGGCCGTCGTCGGGACTGAGCCCGAGGGTCATCGGCGCACGCGGCGCCCCCCAGAAGGCGGTCCGGCGCCCGGCAGCCTCGGGGGACGGCTCGGCAACGACAGGGCCGTCGAGACCGTCGACCACACCCTCGTCGTCGATCTCGTCGTAGAGCGACACGCGCCGCTCGGTGGCGTCGAGGGCCGAGCTGCGGTTGAGCACGAGCGCGACCTCTCCCCCACCCGTGGCAACGGCCTGGATCGACGAGTTGTTGTTGGGCAGCTCGGTCGGCACGGGGTCGGCCCACGTGAGGCCGTCGTCGGTGGACGTCGTCTCCCAGACGTGGTCGGCCCACCGGCTGCGAAAGCATGCCCAGAGCGAACCATCTTGTCGCACAACGATGTTCATGTGCACACACCCGAGCGATCCCGGCACTGACGTCTCGGTCCAGGTGGTGCCACCGTCGTCGCTCCACCACACGCTCGACGTGTCCTCGTTGCCGACCCACTTCTCACCCGGCACGGTCACGCAGTTGAAGACCGGGAGCAGGATGCGTCCACTCGCGAGCACCACCGGCGGCTGGCGCACGAAGACGCCCCCGGCATCGGTTGCGGGCAGCAGCACCGTCGGCGCCTCCCACGTCTCGCCCCCGTCGCGCGACACCCGGCGTCGCACCTCGGACGTGTCCTGGTTGCCGGCGAGCTGGGCCGTGTAGAGCAGCCACACGTCGCCGTCAGGGGCGGTGAAGAGGACCGGGTTCTGCTCCGACCGCGTCGGGTCGTCGCTGAGCGGCACCGGGTCGAGCCACGTATCGGTGCCCGACGGCATACGGGAGAGGTAGGCGGTGATGTCGCTGACGCCCTCCTGCGTGCCACCGAACCACACGCAGGCGAGGTCGCCGTTCGGCAGCCACGCGAGGTTGGCGGCGTGGCACTGCACGGTCGGGGTCGGGAGGTATGCCGTGCCGCCGCCCCCATCGCGCGGACGCAGTACGCCGTCGGTGGGGAGCGTCTCGGCCGCGGCGTCCGCGACGCTCACGACTCGCTCCGGGCCGCCTTGAGGTGAGCCGTGGAGGCCTGCTCGAGGTGGATGAGGTCGGAGCTGACGGTGGCGAGCGTGAAGCCCTGGCCCAGGCGCTTGGCCGCGACCTCTCCGCTCGGGGTGTGGAAGCCCGCCGCGATTCCGGCGTCCTGCGCTGCCTTGAGGATGCGGTCGACGGCGGCCTCGAAGACGTCGTCGACTGCTGGGTCGACCGAGGTCGCACCGCCGACGGCGAGGCGCAGGTCGGAGGGCCCGATGTAGAGGCCGTCGATTCCCGGCGTCGCCGCGATCTCCTCGACGTTCGCCAGGCCCTGCGGGGTCTCGATCATCGCGAGCACCACGGTCGCCGCGTTGCTGTCGGCCGGGTTGGGCCCGATCCGCAGCTGCGAGCGCATCGGACCGTACGACCGGATGCCCTCGGGGCCGTACTTCGCGTAGGACACGGCGCGCGCGGCGTCCTCGGGGGTGTTGACCAGGGGCACGATGACGCCCGCGGCCCCGGCGTCGAGTGCCTGGCCGATGAGGAAGGGGTCGTTGGCGCCGACCCGGACCATGCCGACGGACTCGCCGCCGGCGTCGACGGCCTGCATGCCGGCCAGGATGCCCTTGTAGTCGAGCAGTCCGTGCTGGGCGTCGAAGCAGACGTAGTCCCAACCGAGCCGGGCGAGCCGCTCGGTCGACACGGGCGAGTCGATGATGACCCAGTAGCCGATGATCTGCTCACGAGACCGCACGCGCCGCGCGTAGTCGAGCACCCGGGCGCGGCTGCGCTCCACGGCCGTCTGGCCGGCGCCCCCCTGCGCGCTCATCGGTTGTACCCCGGCATCGACCCGGCGAGTGCGAGACCCGCCTCGTCGCATGCGGCGATGATCTCGTCGGGGAGCGGACCGGCTTGTGCAGCAGTGATGTTGGCCTCCAGCTGGTGTGGTTTGGATCCCCCGAGGAGCACCGCCGAGACGACCGGCTTGCTCAGCAGCCAGCGCAGTGACAGCTCGGGGAGGGTGATGCCGGCCTGCGACGCGATGGCGGCGAGGGCCTCGATGACCGCGAACGTCTCGGCGTTCCAGTAGCGGTCCTTGTACATGGTGGCGAGCGCCGACGAGCCGAAGCGGCCCTCGCCGGGCGACTCGGTGAACGAGTGACGGCCGGTGAGGAGTCCGCCTCCGAGCGGGTTGTAGACGATAGTCGCCAGGCCCTTGGTCGTCGCGAACTCGGCGTACTCGGCCTCGATGCGCCGGGCGACCAGGTTGTAGAGCTGTTGGGCGAGGATCGGGCGCGGCGTTCCGAGGGCGTCACAGGCGGCGAAGACGTCGCCGATCTGCCACGCCGAGAAGTTCGAGACGCCGATGGCGCGAACCTTGCCCTCCTCGACCAGCTCGCCCAGTGCGGCGACGGTCTCCTCGACCGGGACCGACCGGTCGGGCTGGTGGAGGTAGTAGACGTCGACGTGGTCGGTGCGCAGGCGGCGCAGGCTCGCCTCGAGGGACGAGCGCAGCCCAGCGGCGGACAGCAGCGGCGCACCCCCCGCGTCGCCGGGGAAGATGCCCGCCTTGGTCGCGATCGTCGCGGCATCCCGGCGGCCCTCGAGGATCTCGGCGAGCATCTCCTCGCTGCGCCCGGCGGCATACCCGTTGGCGGTGTCGATGGAGGTGATGCCGGCGTCGAGCGCCGTGTCGACCATCGTGCGCGCCGTGTCGAGGTCGACGGTGTCGCCAAAGGTCATCGTGCCGAGCACGAGCCGCGGCAGGGGCTTGTCGAGTCCCGGCAGCTCGAGGGTGGGCAGGGTGGAGGTGGTCATGAGGCCTTCTCGGTCTCGGCCGCGCGGGAGGCGGCGATGTGGCGGATGAGGTGGCGTGGCTTGATGCCCGTCATGAGGCCGGGCTCCAGGGCCGAGCGGCGCAGGCGCTGGGTGTAGTCCTCCTGCGGTCGCGAGAGCAGGTCGTCGGTGCGCCCGCTCTCGACGATCTGGCCCGCGCGCATGACGATCGTGTCCTGCGAGATGGCGCGCACGACGCCGAGGTTGTGCGAGATGAAGAGGTAGGTCAGGCCCGTGTCGGCCTGCAGGTCGCGCAGCAGCTCGAGCACCTGCGCCTGGACCGAGACGTCGAGCGCGCTCGTCGCCTCGTCGCAGACGAGCAGCTCTGGACCGGAGGCGAGCGCCCGGGCGATACCGATGCGCTGACGCTGCCCACCCGAGAACTCCGGGGGCTTGCGCTCGAGCGCCGTCTTCGGCAGGCCGACCCGGTCGATCAGCTCGGCTGCCTTGTCGCGCTGGACCTTCCGCGACTTCTCACCGCGCACCCGCAGCGGCTCTGCCACAATGTCCTGCGCCGTGAGATGTGGGTCGAGCGAGCCGTACGGGTCCTGGAAGACCATCTGCACGCGGTGCCGCAGGGGCCGCAGCTGCTTCTCGGACAGCTGGGCCAGGTCGGTGCCGTCGAGGTCGATGACGCCCGACGTCGGCTTGAGCAGCCTGACGAGCGCCTTCGCGATGGTGGACTTGCCGCAGCCGGACTCGCCGACGATGGCCAGCGTGCCGCCGCGAGGGACCGAGAACGACACGTCGTCGACGGCGCGGAAGACCTCTTTGCCGGTGCGGTACTCGACGACGAGGTTGCTGACGGTGAGCAGGTCGTCAGCCATGGCTGACCTCCTTGACGAGCGTGGGGGCGTCGAGCGCCGGGTCCTGCCACGGCCCGAGCTCGGGGATCGCGCCGAGCAGCTTCTGGGTGTACGGGTGCTGCGGGTGGTCGACGACGTCGGTGACCGAACCGCCCTCGACGAACGTGCCCGACTTCATCACGTGGATGCGGTCGCTCATGAGGCGCGCGACGCCGAGGTCGTGCGTGATGAGCAGCAACGCGATGCCGGTCTGCTCCTGCAGCTCGAGGAGCAGGTCGAGGATGCCGGCCTGCACCGTCACGTCGAGGGCGCTCGTCGGCTCGTCGGCGACGATGAGGTCGGCGTCGGTCGAGACCGCCATGGCGATGAGGACGCGCTGGAGCATGCCGCCGGAGAGCTGGTGCGGGTAGGCGTCGAACTGCTTGGCGGGGTTGCGGATGTGCACCTGCTCCATGAGCGAGAGCGCCCGCTGCTTCGCCTCCGCCTTGCTCAGCTTGGGGTACTTCACCCGCACGGCCTCGGTCATCTGGCGACCCACGGTGCGGATCGGGTTCAGGGCCGTCATCGGGTCCTGCGGGATGAGCGCCACGGCGCGACCGCGCAGACGGTCGATGGCGTCCCGGCTGCCCGTGACGTCCTGGCCGCCGATGCGCGCCTCGCCCGAGATGACGGCGAGGTCGTCGGGCAGCAGGCGCAGGATCGCCATGGCCGTGGTCGACTTGCCCGAGCCGGACTCGCCGATGATGGTGACGGTCTCGCCCTCGTCGATGTGGAAGCTGACGCCGTCGACTGCCACCACGACAGAGGAGCCGGTCATCAGCTCGACCCGGAGGTCCTTGACCTCGAGAACGCTCATGACTGGTCTCCCTTCGCACGGCGGACCCTGTCGCGCAGACCGTCTCCGACGAGGTTGACCCCGACGACGAGCATGGCGATGACCATGCCGGGGATGGTGACGAGCCACCACTTGCCGGTCACGAACAGCTCGCGCCCGTCGGAGATGATGCCGCCCCACGTCGGGTAGGGGCGCTGCACGCCGGCCCCGAGGAAGCTGAGCGCGCTCTCGAGCAGCACGGCCTGGGCCAGCAACAGCAGGACGACGACGAGCACCTGCTGCAGGACGTTCGGGATGACGTGCCGCGCGATGATCGACACGCGGTGCAGGCCGAGCACGCGGGCCGCTGCGACATAGGGCTTCTCGCGCTCCACCAGCACGAGGGCGCGGGTGATGCGCGCCGGTTCGGGCCACTGGGCGAAGGCGATGACCAGCGTGATGACCGGGATCGATGGGCCGAAGAGGGCGACGACCAGCAGGAGCATGAGCAGCAGCGGCAGCGACATCTGCGCCTCGAGCAGACGCGAGACGATCGTGTCGACCCAGCCGCCGAAGTAGCCGGCCGCCGCACCCGCCACGATGCCGACGAGGCCCGAGACGAAGATCGCGAGCACGCCGATGACGAGTGAGGTCTGGCCGCCGTGCAGGATGCGGCTCAGCAGGTCACGGCCGTTGGGGTCGGTGCCGAAGAGGTGGCCCGCGCTGAAGGGCGGCAGCGACGACTCGGAGAGTGCACCGACGATCGGGTCGGGCAGGGGAAGCACCTGTGCGAGCGCGACCGGCACCACCACGAGCCCGGCGCAGATCGCACCGACCCAGATCTTGATGGTGCTGTAGCGGGCGCGGCGGGCGGCCGCCGAGCGGCGCAGCAGCACCTTGGTGACCGCGGAGTCGCGGCCGAGGATCGAGCCGGGCACCTCGCTGAGGTCGGGCGCGAGCCGCGGGTTGGGCAGGTTCGGCGTGGAGGTGGTCATGCGCTGGCCTCGCCGAGTCGGACGCGCGGGTCCATGAGCGGGTAGAGCAGGTCGACGAGCAGCTGGACGACGAGCGCCAGCACGACCGTGACGAGCACCGTGGCCTGGATGAGCGGGAAGTCGCGCTGCTTGAGGGCGTTGACGACGAGCTCGCCCACCCCGGGCCACTTGAAGACGACCTCGACGATGACCACACCGTTGAGCATCGCGGCGAAACGCGTGCCGAGCGCGGTGACCACGGGGATCGCCGAGTTGCCGAACGCGTACCTCCAGGTCAGGGCCCGCTGCGAGATGCCGCGGGAGCGGGCGACGGTGAGGTAGGGCGCCGCCAGGTTGACGACCATCTCGCGGCGCACGAGCCGCGAGATGAGGGCGATCTGGAGGATGGCGATCGTCACGGTCGGCAGCACGATCGAGCTCGCCGAGTTGAAGCCGGCAGGTGAGAACCAGCCGAGGTTGACGGCGAAGAGGATGAGCAGGACGAAGCCGATCCAGAAGTCCGGCATCGACTGGCCCGCGATCGTGGCGATGTTGGCGCCGAGCTCCTTGGCGGTGTTGGCCCGACGGGCCATCCACACACCGAGCGGGATCGCGACCACCGCCGTGACGACGATCGCGGCCACCGCCAGGGTGACCGTGTAGGGGATGCGTTCCATGATGACCTCGAGCGCCGGGCGCTTGAAGAAGAACGAGGTGCCGACGTCTCCCTGGAAGAGGTGCTGCAGGAAGGTCACGAACTGCACCGGGATCGACTGGTCGAGCCCGAACTGCTCACGGATGGCGGCGAGCTGCTCCGAGGTCGGGTTCGGCGGCGCGTAGTTCGCCGCCGGGTCGCCCGGGGCCATCCGCAGCAGGACGAAGACCGTGGCTGTTGCGAGGAACGCGGTGAGCACGGTCTGCCCGATGCGCTTGAGGACGTAGGTCAACATGGGATCACCTTGGTGCCGTGGAGAGCGCGGCGGGCGGGTCAGGCCGAGACCGTGACCGCGCCGAGGTCGTAGGAGTTGATGGCCCGAAGCTTGAGCGTCGTGACGCGCTTGCGCTTGGCGAGGACGTTGTTCGGCGTCCAGGCCCACAGGGCCGGCCAGGTGGCCCAGATCTTCTCCTGGGCCTGCTTGAGCAGGTCGTTGCGCTTGGCCTCGTCGGCCTCGGCGCCGGCCTTGTCGAGGAGCGCGACGATGTCAGGGAACACGTACCCCTGGTAGGTGTCCTTGGTCTTCTCCTTGGCGGGCGTGCCGCCGTACTGGCCCACGAGGTTGGTCAGCGCGAGGCCGGTCTGGTTGCCGTAGCCGTTTGCGAGCACGTCCCAGTCACCCGCCTCGCCGCGGCGCCAGGCGTTGATCTCGCCGCCCTTGGGGATCATCTTCAGGGTGGCGGTGACGCCGACGGCGGCCAGCATCTGCGAGATGGCCTCGAGGACGCGTGAGGCGCCCGCGAACTCGGAGTCCTCCCAGATGAAGGTCAGCTTGAGGTCGGAGACACCGGCGGCGGCGAGCAGCTGCTTGGCCTTCGCCTGGTCGTAGACGTAGTCGCCCGTCTTGACGTAGCCCGCGAGGGTCTTGGGCACGACGCCCTCGGCCGAGGAGACCTGGTTGTTCATGAGGGCCTTGATGAGCGAGTCGTGGTCGATCGCGTACGTCAGGGCCTCGCGCACCTTCGGGTCGGCGAGCGGGTGGTCGGCCGGCTTGCGGAAGTTGTAGAAGAGGTGGATGAGGCGCGTGCCGGGGGTCTCGATGACATCGACGTCGGCGTTCGTCTTGAGCGACGCGGCGGACTCGGGCGTGATCGTGTCGATGACGTCGGCCTGGCCGGAGGTGATCGCGATGACGCGCGCGCCCTCCTCCTCCTGGTAGGAGACGTTGACCTCCTGGAGCTTGGCCTTCTCGCCCCAGTAGTTGTCGTTGCGGGTCAGCTTGTAGGTGCCGGTGCCGGTGTCGGCCGTCGTGATGACGAACGGGCCGGTGCCGAGGCCGGTGCTCAGCTCCTCGGCCTTGTTGTCCTTGGCCGGCGTGATGAGGATGTTGGACATCAACGAGTCGAGGGTGACGACGGGGACCTTCGTGGTGAGCGTGAACGTCTTGTCGTCGACCTTGGTGAAGCTCGGCTGCTCCGAGAACTGCGAGGCGACGTAGCCCGCCTTGACCTGGAAGTACAGCTTGAGCGCGGTCTCGACGTCCTCGACGGTGACCGGCGACTTGTCGGAGTAGTGGATGTCGCTGCGGAGCTTGACGGTCCACTCGGTCGGCTTGGTCTGCTCGAACGACTCGGCGAGCACGAGCTCGGGCTTGAGGTCGTCGCCGATCTTGGTGAGGGCCTCTCGCACGGCGCGCTGGACGGTGACGGCGGCGTCGTACTGGTTCAGCTTGTTGTCGAGGCTGACCAGGTTGCGGTTGAGCACGATGCTCAGGCTGCCGCCTGCGGCGCCGGCTCCGGCGGTGCTCGCGCTGTTGGCGGACTTGGGCCCGGCGCAGGCGGCGAGCGCGGGAGCGAAGAGCGCTCCGGCACCGGCCAGCGAGGCGAGCTTGAGGATCGAGCGACGCGAGACCTCACGCGTCGGCTGGTCTGACGTGGGAAGCAGGGCGGGCTGCTGGGGCATCGAAACTCCTCGTTGAGCGGTGGCCTCCCCGTCGGTGGCGCACGCTGCGCCCCTCGGGTCCACCAACCTTGACACCATTGCGTGATTCGCGCAATACCTGTAGCGTTTTTTGTGAAGGAACAGTTCGATACCCGCTGCCGGGACCCATCCGGAACGGCGGAGCAGCTGCCCTTCAGCCCATCGGCAAGGTCGCCAATTCCCTTGCCTTACAAGCACGAAATGCTGTGAGACCGCGGTGAGGAGGTAGAGATGGCAACGCTGGCCCTGGCGGTCGTGGCAGACGACCTGAGCGGTGCTGCCGAGTGCGCAGCACACGCACTCTTGCGCGTTTCGCGCAGTAGTGTCCTGCTGGCCGACTCGTTGCCGCGGGCTGACTCCCCGGCATCACCCGGCCACCACGGCCCCGACGACGCCGCCTCGGCAGCCACCACGGTCGTCGCGATCGACACCGACTCACGGCGCCTGCCGGTCGAGGACGCCGTCCGCGCGGTCCGCGCAGCGGCGCTCCTCGTCGCGCCGGCCGCGGTCGTGGTCAAGAAGGTCGACTCCCTCCTGCGGGGCCACATCGGCACCGAGGTCGCCGCGCTCGCAGACGCGCTGCGACGCGTGCCGGTCGTGGCCGTGGCCAACCCCGCCCTCGGTCGCATCGTGCGCGACGGCGTCCTCCTCGTGGCGGGCACTCCCCTGCACGAGACGGACCTGTGGGCCGTCGAGCCGGGCCCCGCACCGACGACGGTCGCCGACGCCTTCCGGCCGCTGCGCACCATCCTCATCCCACAGGCGACGGTCAGCAGCGGCGTCGACGCCGTCGCCGAGGCCCTGGCCGATGCCCGCGCAGCCGGGCTCGTCGCCGTGTGCGACGCAGAGACCGAAGCCGACCTCGAGGTCGTGCACGCCGCCGCTGCCCGCGCCTCGACGTCGCTGCTGGTGGGTGCGGGCGCCCTCGCGGCCGTCGCCGCGCGCGCCCTCCCCGACGAGCACGCCGACGCGTACGCCGACGGCACGAAACCGGGCCACGGCGCGACCCCAGCGGGTCCCGTCGGGTCGCTGCTGTTCGTGCTCGGCACGCGCGCGCCCGGCATCGACGACCAGGTCGCGCACCTCCGCGCTGCGCGCGATGCGCACATCGTGCTCGTCCAGCCCGACGACCTGCTCACCGACCCCGATGCCGTACGCCGTCACCTCGTGGCCGCGCAGCCGAGCCGTGTCGTCGCGGTGGGCCTCGACCCCGTCGCCCCGGCCGACCCGACCCGCGCCCGCGTCCTCACCGAGCACCTCGCCGACGTGGTCGCCACGGTCGCCGACGCGTACGACGCCCTGTTCCTCTCGGGCGGCGAGACCGCCCGAGCCGTCCTCAACCGTCTCGGCGTCGATGCCCTCGAGGTCGTCGCCGAGATCGAGACGGGAACGGTCGTCAGCACCCGACCCGGCGGCCAGGCCGTCGTCACCCGGCCGGGCAGCTTCGGTCGACCCCGTTCGCTCGCCCGCGTGGTCGACCACCTGTTCGGCGACGACCCGGCCACCGGCCCCCAGACCGCTAGTCCAGCACTCACCGTCAGCCCCCAGAGCGCCAGCGCCCCCAGCAGCGCCACCACCAAGGAGAACCCATGACCGCCGCCCTTCCCCGCATCGCCGTGACCATGGGAGACGGCGCCGGCATCGGCCCCGAGATCATCGTCAAGGCCCTCGCCGACCCCCACGTGGCCACGATGGCGCGCGTCGTCGTCGTCGGTGACGCGCTGCGCCTCAAGCAAGCCGCGGCCGTGGCGGGCGTCCCGGTCGACATCGTCACCATCGACGACGTCGAGGAGGCGCGCGAGATCCCGGGCCGCATCAACGTCATCGACCTGGCCCTGCTGCCGGAGGACCTCCCCTTCGGCGAGCTGTCGGCCGTCGCCGGCGATGCGGCCTTCCACTACATCCGCGTCGCGTCCGAGCTCGCGATGGCGGGCAAGGTGCAGGCCATCTGCACGGCCCCGCTCAACAAGGAGGCGCTGCACGCCGGTGGTCACGTGTTCCCCGGCCACACCGAGCTGCTCGCCCACCTGACCGGCACGCCCGAGGTCTCGATGATGCTCTCCACCGAGAGGGTCAAGGTCATCCACGTGACCACGCACATCGGCCTGATCGACGCCGTCAACCGGATCGAGCCCGGACTCGTCGAGCGGGTCATCCGCCGTGGCCACAGGGCCCTCGTCGACGCCGGCACCCCGAACCCGAAGATCGGCGTCTGCGGCATCAACCCGCACGCGGGCGAGAACGGCCTGTTCGGCTACGGCGAGGAGGAGTCGAAGATCAACCCGGCCATCGAGGTCTGCCGCGCCGACGGCATCGACGTGCACGGCGCCCTGCCGGCCGACACGCTCTTCTTCCTCGCCGGCCGCGGCGACTACGACCTCGTCGTGGCCATGTACCACGACCAGGGCCACGGCCCGGTCAAGGTGCTCGGCCTCGAGGCTGGCGTCAACGTCACCATCGGGCTGCCCGTCATCCGCACATCGGTCGACCACGGCACGGCCTTCGACATCGCCGGCACCGGCATCGCCGACCACCGCTCGATGATCGAGGCACTGCGCCTCGGGGCGGAGATGGCGCCGAAGCCCGTGGACGCCTAGGGTGCCCAGCGTGGCGAAGCACACCGCACAGACGCGTCGGGGCGAGATCGTCCGCCTCGCCACCACCAGTGGGCTCGCGAGCGTGGAGGAGCTCTCCGACCAGCTCGGTGTCACGGCGTCGACGATCCGGCGCGACCTCGCCAAGCTGACCGCCCAGGGCAAGCTGGCCCGCACGTACGGCGGCGTCATGAGCCTGGCCCACCACCCCGAGGCCTCGCTCCGGCAGCGTCTGGGTGAGGCTCACGCTGCCAAGCGCGACATCGCCCGGTGGGCCGCCGACCAGATCGAGCCCGGCGAGACGGTGCTGCTCGATGCCGGCTCGACGATGGGTGCGCTGGCCGACGCTATCAGCAAGACGCCCGAGCTGACCGAGCTGACCGTCGTCACCGCCGGGATCAGCGCGATGGGCACCCTCGCCGACAGCGTCGGCATCGACGTCATCGCCCTCGGGGGTCGACTGCGACCGCTGAGCCAGGCGTTCGTCGGCCCGCTCGCCGAGGCGGCCGTGCAGCGACTCAGCTTCGACCGTGCGTTCATGGGCGCCGACAGCGTGCACGCCGAGCGCGGCATCTGCGAGGCCGACCTCGAGCAGACCCGGCTCAAGGAGCTGATGATGAGCCGGGCCGAGCACACGTACGTGCTGGCGCACGCCGACAAGCTCGGCCAGTCACCCTTCCACGCGTGGGCGGTCATGCCGCGCGCGTGGACGCTCGTCACCGACGCCTCCGCCGATCCCGTTGCGCTGCAGGCGTTCCGCGACAGCGGGGTCGAGGTGGTCGTCGCCCCGCGACGCGACTGACGAGAGCACATATGCCGCCCGGCCGGGCCGGACGGCATACGTCCGCCGGTGCGCGCTCAGTCCTCGGTGACGGTCGTCATCACCCAGTCGCGCACCTCGGGCATGTCCTCGAGGTGGTCGACGATGTAGGCCGCATGCGCGTCGAGCTGGGACTCGCACCACTGCTTGAGCTCGCTCGACCCTCGCACCTGGCGGCCGGCGTTGTTGATGGCGTCCATGACGAGGTGGTAGCGGTCGACCCCGTTGCGCACCACCATGTCGAACGGCGTCGTCGTCGTGCCCTCCTCGCTGAAACCGCGAACGTGGAAGCGGTCGGCGTCGGGACGGCCGTGCACGAGCTGGTGGATCGCGCCGTGGTAGCCGTGGAACGCGAAGACGACGTCGACGTGGTCGGTGAACAGCTCGCCGAACCGGACGTCGTCCATGCCGTGCGGGTGGCTGCGTGGGCGGGAGAGGCTCATCAGGTCGACGACGTTGACGACGCGAACCCTCAGCTGCGGCAGGCGTTCTCGCAGGATCTGCGCGGCCGCGACGACCTCCATCGTCACGACGTCGCCGGCGCAGGCGAGCACGATGTCGGGGTCGCGGTCGCCGTCGTCGTTGCCCGCCCAGTCCCACACTCCGGCGCCCCGGGCGCAGTGCTCGACCGCCTGGTCGATGGTGAGCCACTGCGGCTGTGGCTGCTTGTCGATGACGATGAGGTTGACGTAGTTCTTCGACCTGAAGCAATGATCTGCCACGGAGAGCAGGCAGTTCGCGTCCGGCGGGAGATAGATGCGTGACACGTCGCCCTTGGCGTTGAGCACGGTCTGGATGAGACCGGGACCCTGGTGGGAGAAGCCGTTGTGGTCGTTGCGCCAGGCCGTCGAGGTCAGCAGGATGTTGAGGCTGGGCACCTTCGCCCGCCAGTCGAGCCGGTTGGCCTCCTGGAGCCACTTGCAGTGTTGCACCGTCATCGAGGCGCTCACCATCGCGAACGCCTCGTACGTCGCGAAGAGCCCGTGCCGGCCGGTCAGGTTGTAGCCCTCGAGCCAGCCGTGGCAGTTGTGCTCGGACAGCACCTCCATGACCCGGCCCTCGTGCGAGAGCTTGACGTCGTCGTCGGTGACGCGTTCGGCAGTCATGCGCTCGGAGACGTCGAAGACCGCGCCGACCCGGTTGCTGTTCGTCTCGTCTGGACTGAAGAGGCGGAAGGTCGTCGGGTTGCGCACGTACAGCTCGCGCATGAGCTCGCCGACGGCCCGCGTCGACTCCTCGCGCACCGTCGCCGGCGCCGGCACGTCGCGCGCGAAGTCGCGGAAGTCAGGCAGGTCGAGGTCCTTCGTCAGCACCCCGCCGTTCGCGTGAGGTGATGCGCTCATGCGCAGGTCACCCTCTGGGTTCGCCTGCAGCACAACGTCGTTCGGGGCACCCGATTCGTCGAAGAGCTCCTCGGGCTTGTAGGACCGCATCCACGACTCGAGCTGGGCCAGGTGCTCCGGGTTGTCCTTGACGCCCGACAGGGGCACCTGGTGCGAACGCCAGGTGCCGGTCACCTTGACGCCGTCGACCTCGGCCGGGCCCGTCCACCCCTTCGGGGTGCGCAGGACGATGAGCGGCCACCGCGGTCGCTGCGCCATCACCCACCCGTCGGCCCTCGCCCCGGCCTGGATGTCCGCGATCCGGCCGTATGCCGTCGCCAGCGTCTCCGCGAAGCGCTCGTGCATGCCGGGCAGGTCGTCACCCTCGACCTCGAACACCTCGTAGCCATGGCCCTCGAGGAGGCTGCGCACCTCGGCCGGGTCCTTGCGTCCGAGCACGGTGGGCCCGGCGATCTTGGCGCCGTTGAGGTGCAGCACCGGGAGCACGGCTCCGTCACGGCGGGGGTTGAGGAACGAGATGCCCTTCCACGAGCCCTCGAGCGGGCCCGTCTCGGCCTCGCCGTCGCCGACGACGGCGAGCGCGAGCAGGTCGGGGTTGTCCATGACGGCACCGAACGCGTGCATGAGGACGTAGCCCAGCTCGCCGCCCTCGTGGATCGAGCCGGGAGTGGTCACCGAGACGTGGCTCGGGATGCCTCCGGGCGCGGAGAACTGGCGGAACAGGCGCCCCACCCCGGCCGCGTCGCACGTCACCTTCGGGTAGGTCTCGGAGTAGGTGCCCTCGAGGTAGCCGGCCGCGACGAGCGCCGGACCGCCGTGGCCGGGGCCGGTGAGGTAGATCGTCTGCTGCCCGGTGTGCCGGATGACCCGCGACATGTGCGTGTAGACGAAAGACAGGCCGGGGCTCGTGCCCCAGTGGCCGAGCAGCCGAGGCTTGATGTGCTCGGGTTTCAGGGGCTCGCGCAGCAGGGCGTTGTCCTGCAGGTAGATCTGGCCGATCGTCAGGTAGTTGTTGGCCCGCCACCAGGCGTCCATGGACGCGATCTCGTCGGCGGTGGGAGCAGGGACGGTCGTGTGGCTCTTCTGGCTCGTCTGGGTCACGGGTGGCGCCTCTCGGAGGGAGCGGAACGTTCGTCCCGTCGAGCCTCACGGAACCGACGCCACGCTGGCAAGGGGACGAACGTCCCCTACCCAGCACGGCGGCATACGCCCCCGGAAGAGGCAGGAACCCGCCGACGTCCGACGGGACGGCAGTGGGCCGGTCCCCGTCGGGACCGGCCCACCCCACTCCGGAAGATCAGCGGTCGAAGGCGTCCTTGACGTCCTCGCCCGCGTCCTTGAGCTGCTCGCCCCGCTGCTTGAGGTCCGCCGAGGCCTGGTCACGCTCGCCCTCGGCCTCGAGTCGCTCGTTGTCGGTGACCTTTCCGGCGGCTTCCTTGGCCTTGCCCTTGAGGTCTTCGCCCATGTTCCTGGCCTTGTCCTCGGTTCCCATGTCGGGCTCCTTTCGCCAACGATCGGATACCTGTGCCCCTACCCGGTCCGGCGGCATCGTCACCAGCCGTCCACGAACGGGTCCGCGCCGGTCGCCGTCGGTGCGCTTTGCGACACTGGAGTCGTGTCGACTTCCCCCATGCCCGTGACCGAGGGCGGCAACCGCATGCAGCAGACGCGCGACCTGAGCCGCTTCGCCTACCTCTCGATCGCGGCCGCGGTCGTGACGATCACCCTGAAGTTCGTCGCCTGGCGCATCACGGGCTCTGTGGGCCTTCTCTCCGACGCCGCCGAGTCGGTGGTCAACCTCGTCGCGGCGGTCGCGGTCCTCATCGCACTCAAGGTCGCCGCCATGCCGGCGGACAAGAACCACCACTTCGGCCACACCAAGGCCGAGTACTTCTCGGCGGCCGTCGAGGGGATGATGATCTTCGTCGCCGCCGTGGTCATCGTCGTCACCGCCGTCGAGCGCTTCATGAGGCCACAGCCCATCGAGAACATCGGCCTGGGCCTTGCCATCTCGGTGGTCGCGTCGCTGGTCAACGGCGGTGTGGCGGTGGTCCTGCTGCGTGCCGGGCGGCAGCACCGCTCCCTCACGCTCACGGCCGACGGCAAGCACCTCATGACCGACGTCTGGACGTCGGCGGGCGTCGTCGTGGGCGTTCTCGTCGTCGCCCTCACCGGCATCGAGCGCCTCGACCCCGTCGTCGCCTTCCTCGTCGGCCTCAACATCATCTGGACCGGGTGGAAGCTCATCCGCGAATCCACCGAGGGCCTGATGGACATCGCGATGCCGAAGGAGGACAACGCGGCCATCGCCGAGATCCTCGCGCGCTTCGTCACCCGCGAGGTGCACTTCCACGGCCTGCGCACCCGGCTCTCCGGCCACCACAGGTTCGCCGAGGTGCACGTGCTCGTGCCGGGGGCCTGGACCGTCCAGCGGGGCCACGACCTCATGGAGGAGGTCGAGGACGCCGTGCACCGCGAGTTCGGCGAGGTCGCCCTGACCTGCCACCTCGAGCCCTCCGAGGACCCCCGTGCCTACGGCGACTACGCCGCCGAGTTCCCCGTGCCGACGCACGCCGACATCCTGGCGGCGCACGGCGGGCCCGAGAAGGGCGACGACGACGCATGAGCCGCGCGCACGTCGTGCTGCCCTCGCCGATCGGTGACCTCACCGTCGTCGCCGAGGACGGGGCGATCACGCACGTGCTCATGGATGCCGCCAAGTACCGCCCCGACGACCCCGAGGTGTTCGGCGAGCCCGGCGACGTCAGCGACGCCCCGTTCGCCCAGGCGTCGGTGCAGCTGGCCGCCTACTTCACCGGCGCCCTGACCGACTTCGAGCTGCCATTGGCACCCCGCGGTGACGACTTCCACCAGAGGGTCTGGGCGCTGCTGCGCGAGATCCCCTACGGCGAGACCCGCAGCTACGGCGACCTCGCCCGGGCGCTCGGCGACCGCAACCTCGCGCAGGCCGTGGGCACCGCCAACGGGCGCAACCCGATCGCCGTCGTCGTCCCGTGCCACCGCGTCGTCGGGGCCGACGGCTCCCTGGTCGGGTATGCCGGTGGGCTCGACCGCAAGCGCTTCCTCCTCGCGCTCGAGGAGCCTGCTGCCGCCGACGTCGGCCGGCTCTTCTGAGGGCCCGTCGCCCGTCCGCCACACTGGAACCTCACACTTCCGCGGGCCGGAGCGTCTACAGGGTATGAAGCGACCGTTCGAGCAGGCCGTCACCGAGCACGGGGCCGTGGTGCTGCGCGTGTGCCGCGCCGTGCTGGGCCCCGACGAGGCCGACGACGCGTGGTCCGAGACCTTCCTCTCGGCCCTGCGGGCCTGGCCCGACCTGCCCGACGACGCGAACGTCCGGGCGTGGCTCGTCACCGTCGCGCACCGCAAGGCCGTCGACGTCGCCCGTGCGGGCGCACGCCACGCCGTGCCCGTGGCTGCGGTTCCCGATGCCGCCGCCCCACACCGCGACCAGCCCGAGCAGGCCCTGCCCGACGGCGACCTCTGGTCCGCACTGGCCGCCCTCCCCGAGAAACAGCGCCTCTGCGTGGCCTACCACCACGTGGCCGGCCTGCCCCACCCCGAGGTCGCCCGAATCCTCGGCGGCACGCCCGCGGCTGCACGCCGCGCAGCCGCCGACGGCATCGCACGGCTCCGATCCACCTACGCATCCGACGGAAGGGTGACCACCCATGTCTGACCACACGATCCAGCTCCTCACGACCACGACCAGCGGTGACGACAAGCACCTCGCCGCACTTCACGCAGCACTCGTCGAGCGCGCCACGACGGAGTCGGCCGTCGACGCGACCTACCGCGTCGTCGACTCCCCCGTCGGCGCCCTCCTGCTCGCCGCCACCGAGGCCGGGGTCGTCCGGGTGGCCTTCGACGTCGAGGACCACGACCGGGTGCTCGAGTCGCTCGGCACCTCGGTCGGCTCGCGGATCCTGCGCGGCGGCAACCGGCTCGACCCGTTGGCCCGTGAGCTCGACGACTACTTCGCCGGTGGTCGGCGCAGCTTCGACGTGCCGATCGACCTCCGGCTGGCTCGCGGCTTCCGGCTCTCGGTGCTCCACCACCTGCAGGAGATCCCCTACGGCTCCACCGAGAGCTACGGCCAGGTGGCGGTGGCGACCGGCAGCCCCCGCGCTGTCCGCGCCGTCGGGTCGGCGTGCGCCACGAACCCGCTGCCGATCGTCGTGCCCTGTCACCGGGTCGTCCGCTCGGACGGCTCGCTCGGCGGCTACCTCGGCGGCCTCGAGGCCAAGGAGCGCCTCCTCGCCCTCGAGCACGCCGCCTGACACGATCGAGCGGTGGCGACGGACGAGAGAACATGACCTGGCCGGTGCGGGCCTCACGCGTCGTCTACGAGAACCCGTGGATCCGGGTGAGCGAGGACGCCGTGACCCGTCCCGACGGCACGGACGGCATCTACGGCGTCGTCGAGCTGCAGCAGCCCGCTGTCTTCGTCGTCGCCCTCACCGACGCCGACGAGGTCGTCCTCCTCACCGTCGACCGGCACACCGTCGGCAGCTCGGTCGAGGTGCCGGCCGGCGGCACGGACGGCGAGGACCCGCTCGTCGCGGCCCGGCGTGAGCTGGCCGAGGAGACGGGGCTCGCTGCGCGCGAATGGACGCAGGTCGGCGCGATGAACGCGCTCAACGGGGTCTGTCGTGCGCCCGAGGTCGTCTTCCTCGCGACCGGACTCGAGCCGGCCCCTGGCTATCACGGCGACGGCGGTCACAGCGTGCGGGAGCGCGCCGCCGAGGGCATCGGTGGCGTACGCCTGGTGCCCGTCCCCGAGGTCCTCGACCTCGTGCGCGACGGCACGATCACCGACGGGGAGACCATCGCCGCCCTCATGCTGGCGCTCCTCGACCTCGGCCGGGTGTCCTGACCCAGGGCCCGAAACCTCGCATGCAACGGTTCGAGGGGCCGGTGTGTCCAAGGGGGTGTACGAAACCAGTGACGACCTGACGGGCCGACCGGACCGACCGATCCGAACGAGCGGGAGCACATGAGACGGAGGGACGAGGCGGCATTTCGCGCCTTCGTGGAGGAGCGGCAGACGATGCTGCGCCGGCGCGCCTACCTGCTCTGCGGCAACTGGGCCGACGGCGACGAGCTCGTCCAGGAGGCGCTGGCCCGGGTCTACGTCGCGTGGCCCCGCATCACCTCCGGCGCCGAGACCGCCTACACGAGACGCACCATGATGAACCTCTACCTCAACGACCAGCGCAAACGGCGTCGCGAGGTGCTCACCGACGAAGCACCCGAGCCGACCACGACCGACCACGACCGCGAGCTCGCCATGACCCTGACCGACCTGCTGCGCGACCTGCCCGAGAAACAGCGCGCCGTCCTCGTCCTCCGCTTCTGGGAGGACCTCACGGTGCCCCAGATCGCCGAGTGCACCGGCGTCGCCGAGGGCACCATCAAGAGCCAGATCTCGCGCGGGCTCGCCGCCCTGCGCGACCGGCTCGCCGAACCACCACTGACCGGGGCAGGAGCCGTCTCATGAGCGCCACCGACGACGAGTTCGGCCCCGACACCCCGGAGCAGCACTCCGCCCCCGAGGCGGGCGAGCTGCAGCTGCGAAAGGCGCTGTCGATGATGAACGACCTCGAGCCTCCGCGCGACGACCTCTTCGTGCAGCGCGCCGTCATCCGCGGGCGGGCCCGCACGTCCCGGCGCCGCTCCGCGGTGTTCGGCGCCGCGGCCGCGCTCCTCGTCGTCGGCGGGGTCGGCACCGCCTGGGTGGCCGGCCACTCCGCCTCACAGACCACCGCGAGCGCCGGCTCCGCGGCCGAGGCGCCCAAGGCGGTCTCGGGCGCCGACGGCGGCTCCGGCGACAGCCCCCAGTCACTGCGTGGCACCGACAGTGCGGGCGGGTCCGAGGTGGCTCCCGCCCGTGAGGCGTCGACGTGGTTCGGCACCGTCACGAGCCCCCAGACCGCCGCGTTCGAGACCGTGGCCGAGACTCTCGTCACGCGCTGGCCCGACACCTTCTCCGGGGCGTATGCCGCCGATGCCGCTGGGTCGCACATCGTGGTCACCGTGACCCGGCACGATCCCACACTGGAGGCCCTCGTCAAGGGCGCCATGCCCTCAGCGGGCGACGTCGAGTTCGCGGTCGTGAAGCACTCCTACGCCGAGAAGTCCCGCGTGCTGCAGGAGATCGGCAACGAGCGAGAGACCTGGCGCACCAAGGGAGTCCAGATAGTCGGCCTCTCGATGGACGCGCGCACCGACACCGTGACCGTCCTCGCCGACGAGGGCGCCTCGCACGGACTGGTGGCACAGCGCTACGGCGACCTCGTCCGGGTCGTCCCGTCCACGCCGGTCCCGGCCGGCAAGCTGCCCGACGGGTCCACGCTGCCGACGCTGCAGCGCTAGCGGTCCGACCCGCTGCCGGCGTCCCCGCGCCCGGTTAGGCTGCACGCCATGGAGCAGCCGACCCCTCCGCAGGCACCCGTCAGCCCGCTCGACGCCCTGCGGCGCATCTGCTTCCTGCTCGAGCGGGGGCGCGAGAGCAGCTACCGCGTCGATGCGTTCCGCAAGACCATCGAGGCCATCACCCTCATCTCCGACGACGAGCTGCGCGAGCGCGTCGAGGCGGGAACCCTCAAGCAGATCAAGGGAATCGGCGACTCGAGCGCCGCCATCATCGGGCAGGCGGTGCGTGGTGTGCTGCCGGCATACCTCGTCTCGGCCGAGGAGAAGCACGGCGAGCCGCTGACCACCGGCGGGGCCGAGCTGTATGCCGCCCTGCGCGGTGACCTGCACGCCCACTCCAACTGGAGCGACGGCGGCAGCCCGATCGAGGAGATGGTGCTGGCCGCGGTGCAGCTCGGGCAGGAGTGGATGGCCCTGACCGACCACTCCCCACGGCTGACCGTCGCCAACGGCCTGAGCCGCGAGCGGCTGGCCGACCAGCTGAAGCGCGTCGAGGCGATCAACGCGAGCCTCGGCGACGCCTTCACCCTGCTCAAGGGCATCGAGGTCGACATCCACCTCGACGGCACGCTCGACCAGGACGACGACATGCTCGACCAGCTCGACGTCGTCACGGCCTCGATCCACTCCAAGCTGCGCCAGCCGTCGTTCGAGATGACGCCGCGCATGGTCGCCGCCGTGCGCAACCCCCGCACCAACGTCCTCGCCCACTGCACCGGGCAGCTCGTCACCGGCAACCGCGGCAAGCGACCTCCGTCGGCCTTCGACGCCGAGAAGGTCTTCCGGGCCTGCCTCGAGCACGACGTCGCCGTGGAGATCAACTCCCGTCCCGAGCGGTGCGACCCGCCCGACGAGCTCATCGAGCTGGCGCGCGACCTCGGCTGCCTCTTCACCATCGACTCCGACGCCCACGCGCCGGGCCAGCTCGACATGAAGTCGCTCGGTTGCGAGCGCGCCGAGCGCCTCGGCATCCCGGCCGAGCGCATCGTGACCACGTGGCCGGTCGACGACGTTCGCGCGTGGGCGAAGGGCTGATTCACCGGCCTTCCGGCGGGGGCTCCGGGCGGATTTGGCGGGTGCCGGAAACTCCCATATAGTTTCGACGTCCCAACGGATAGGTCGGGCAGGTCCCCATCGTCTAGCGGCCTAGGACTCCGCCCTTTCACGGCGGCAGCACGGGTTCGAATCCCGTTGGGGATACGCAGTAGAGTTCCACCCGCACTACCCAGTAAGGCCCCGTAGCGCAGTTGGTTAGCGCGCCGCCCTGTCACGGCGGAGGTCGCCGGTTCGAGCCCGGTCGGGGTCGCAGCACACGAAGCGCCGCTCTCATCAGAGAGCGGCGCTTCGCGCATTCCGGGCCGACTCCCGACCACCCGACACGTCGCACCTAGGCTGGCCGCGTGCGCATCGCGGTGCTCGACGACTACCAGGGCGTGGCCCTGACCAGCGCGGACTGGTCGCCGGTCATAGACCACCCGACCCACCCGTGCACGGTCGACGTGTTCCGCGACCACGTGAGCGAGGCCGCGGGCCTCGTCTCCCGGCTCGAGCCGTTCGACGCCGTCGTCGTCATGCGCGAGCGGACGCGGCTCCCCCGTGAGGTGCTGACCGCCTTGCCACGGCTCCGCCTCGTCGTCACCACCGGCCGCCGCAACCCGAGCATCGACACGGCGGCCGCCGAGGCCGCCGGCATCACCGTCTGCGGCACGGAGAGCCTCGCCGCCGCACCCGCCGAGCTGACCTGGGCGCTCGTGCTGGGCCTCGCCCGCAACCTCGTCCCCGAGGCGACCGCGATGCGCGACGGTGGCTGGCAGACGACCGTGGGCCGCGACCTGGCCGGTCACACGCTGGGCCTGCTCGGCCTGGGGCGCATCGGGAGCCAGGTGGCCGCCGTCGGGCGCGCCTTCCGCATGGAGGTCGTCGGCTGGAGCCGCAACCTGACCGCCGAGCGCGCGAGCGCGGCGGGAGCACGGGCGGCCGCCCTGGACGAGGTGCTCGCCGTCTCCGACGTCGTCTCGGTGCACCTCCCGCTGGCCGCCGAGACCCGTGGCCTCGTCGCCGACCGCGAGCTGGCCCTGATGCGTCCCGACGCGCTGCTCGTCAACACCTCCCGCGGCCCGATCGTCGACGAAGCCGCGCTTCTCGCCGCTCTCGACCGCGGCCACCTCGGCGGCGTCGGCCTCGACGTCTTCGACGAGKAGCCGCTGCCGACGGCCCATCCGCTCCGAACCGCACCGCGCACCCTCCTCACGCCCCACCTCGGCTACGTCACGGGTGACGTCTACGCGACGTTCTTTGCGGGCGTCGTCGAGGACGTGACGGCATACCTCGATGGGAACCCCATCCGCCTGCTCTGACCTCTGGTCCTGCCGTCAGCGGTGGCCGGCGCGCAGCACGAGCTCGAGCTCGAACCGCACCTCGGGGTCATCGAGCGCATGGCCGAAGAGCTCCTTGAGCTGCGCGACGCGGTAGCCGACGGTCTGCTGGTGCACGAACAGCTCCTCGGCGATGGGGGCGCGCTGTCCCTGGTGCCGCAGCCACGACAGCAGGGTCTCGGTGAGGCGTTCGCGCACCGCCGGCCGCAGCTCGTCGAGCGGAGCGAGGCGGGTGCGGGCGAGGTCGGCCGTCGCGAGGGGCTCGGCCTGAACGACGAGCTCGGCGAGGTGGTCCTCCACCCAGACCGGGGCGGTGTCGCGGTGCGGCTGGTCGGGGCCGGGCGCGACGCCGTGGGCTCCGGCGGCCGTGGCGAGGTGGAGCGACTCGCTCGCCTGCTGCCACGGACGAGCGGGTCCGACGATCGCTCGGCGACCCCGCAGGGCCCGCTCGAGGTCGCGCCGACGTGGCTTGCGGCTGACGAACGGGAAGACGATGACCACGTCGGTGCCACGCTCGGCCGCCAGCCCGTCCGGGCCGAGCGAGGCCCGCAGCCCGTCGACGTGCGGGAAGGGCACGAGCGCCACGACGACGACCTCGGGGAGGGTCCACCCGACGGCCGCCGCGAGACGGGCCACGCCGCCGTCGCTGGAGTCGCCGCGCAGGATCATCTCGAGCAGCTCGCCGCGCAGCCGCAGCTGCTCGCCGGCACGCTCGGACTGCTCCTGCGCGTAGCCCTGCGCGCTCGCGGCCGACAGCTCGTCGATGTAGGCGAAGAGCGACTCGCCGAGGGCGAGCAGCGTCTCGGGCGGCAGCTGCGAGACGTCGATCGTGCGCGAGATCGCGCGGAACGTGACGCGCGCGCCGTAGCGGTAGGCCGCGAGGAGCGACTCGAGGCTGCGGCCCGACCGCACCTCGCCGCGGCCGAGGCTCTCGTAGACCCACTTGCCGTCATCGGAGAGGGCCTGCAGACGGGTGCCGGGCAGGTCGAGGAAGCGGTTCAGCGCCACCGTGACGCCCTGCCGAACGCCCTGGCCGAAGCGGCCCTCCATCGGCATCGCGTACACCGGGACGTCACGGGGTATGCCATCGATGATCGCCTCGACGATGTCCCCGACAACCGGCCGAAGGACCGTGCTCACTTCGGCTGGGAGAAACAACCACGGTGGGTCAGACGTGTTCTGCGCCACTCCAGCCACCTGCCTTTTGTCGCGAGACGACAGTTTCTTCCCGCAAACCCTACGCGCAGCCCCAAGATCCCGACACCCTCGGGAGGGCAGGATTGGTACATGGCCCAGATCAGAGCTCTCCGGCGTATGGCGTCGATCCTGACGACCCCGCTCGCGCCCGAGGACATCATCGGCCTGGTCAACCCGCTCTCGTCCTCGCGGCAGCTGCGCGGAGTCGTCACCAAGGTGACCCGTGAGACCCCCGAGTCGACCACGATCCACTTCCGCCCCGGCCGCGGCTGGAACCCCCACGCCGCCGGCCAGTGGGCCCGCATCGGCGTCGAGATCGACGGGGTGCGCCAGTGGCGCAGCTACTCGCTGTCTGCCGCCGTCGGTCACGACCCGGCCATCACCGTCACCGCGATCGGCTTCGTCTCGACCGCCCTGGCCCGCGACACCCGGGTCGGCGACATCCTCTTCCTCGACACCCCGCAGGGCGACTTCGTGCTCCCCGAGCACCCGCGCCCGCTGCTCATGCTGACCGCGGGCAGCGGCCTCACGCCGGTGATGTCGATGATCCGCACGCTCGTGCCCCGCCGCCCCGACGCCGACGTCGTGCTCGTGCACTCGGCGCGCACGCGCGAGGACGCCCTCTTCCACGACGAGCTGCTCGAGCTCGCCGACCAGTTTCCCGGCCTCACGGTCCGCCACTGGTACACCCGCGAGGGGGGCGGCCGCCGCCTCGACCTCAGCGACGTCACCGACCTCGAGACGCTGTGTCCCGACTGGCGCGAGCGGGCGGCATACGCCTGCGGCCCCGCCGACTTCCTCGACGCGGCCACCGAGCTGTGGCTGCGCGACGGCGACGACGAGACCCACAAGAACCTGACCATCGAGCGATTCGCACCGGTGCTCCTCGAGGGCGCCGGCGGCGAAGGCGGCCTCGTCACGTTCGAGAAGTCCGACAAGGAGCTCGAGGTGGGCGGCGACGTCCCCCTGCTCGAAGCAGGTGAGGAGTGCGGCGTCGTCATGCCCAGCGGCTGCCGCATGGGCATCTGCCGCAGCTGCCTCACGCCGCTCGTTGCCGGCAAGGTGCGCGACCTGCGCACCGGCGAGGTGCACGGCGAAGAGGGCGAGCTCATCCAGACCTGCGTCAACGCGGCCGCCGGACCCGTCCACCTGGACATCTGAGAAGGGAACACCATGACCGCCACCACGAACCGACCGACGACGACGCTCACCAGCGCCGCCTCGGGCACCGCCTCGACCGTCCGGCCCAAGAAGCCGGTCCTCGCAGCGTCCGGCGGGCCCGTCAAGCGCCCGAGCGCAGCGGCGCACCTCTCCGAGGCCGACGTCGAGCGCCTCGGCCAGGAGCTCGACGCCGTGCGCGACCGCATCATCGCCTCGCGCGGCGCCAAGGACGCGGCCTACATCCGCCGTGTCATCCGCATCCAGCGCACCCTCGAGGTCGCCGGCCGCGCAACGCTGCTCCTCTCGAAGAAGAAGTCGGCCTTCGTCGCCGGCACCGCGATGCTCTCGGTCGCGAAGATCCTCGAGAACATGGAGATCGGCCACAACGTCCTCCACGGCCAGTGGGACTGGATGCGCGACCCCGACATCCACTCGACCACGTGGGAGTGGGACTTCGTGACGCCTGCCGCCGCGTGGAAGCACACCCACAACGACCTGCACCACACCTGGACCAACGTCCTGGGCAAGGACAAGGACGTGGGCTACTCCACCCTCCGCATGGCCGATGACCAGCCATGGCGCCCGTTCAACATCCTCAACCCGGCCATCAACGCGGTGCTCGCGCCGTTCTTCGAGTGGGGTATCGCCATCTACGACCTCGAGCTCGAGGCCGTGCAGAACGGCGAGAAGTCGAAGGATGACCTCCAGAAGGACCTCAAGGCCCTGGGCCGCAAGGTGGCCCGCCAGTTCACCAAGGACTACGCCGCGACACCGCTCGCCGCCGTCCCCTTCGGTTCGGGCAAGCAGGCCCTCCTCGGCACCTTCACCGCAAACGCCATCCGCAACGTCTGGGCCCACTCGGTCATCTTCTGCGGCCACTTCCCCGACGGCGTCGACACCTTCAGCGAGGAGGAGATCGAGGGCGAGACCCGCGGCGACTGGTACATCCGCCAGATGCTCGGCTCGGCCAACATCTCCGGGTCGAAGCTCATGCACCTCATGACCGGCAACCTCAGCCACCAGATCGAGCACCACTGCTTCCCCGACCTGCCGAGCAACCGCTACCACGAGGTCGCCGTCGAGGTGCGCGAGATCTGCCAGCGCTACGGCCTGCCCTACACCACTGGCCCGATCCACCGTCAGGTCGGTCAGGCGTGGGCCAAGGTCTTCCGTCTGGCGCTGCCGCCTCGCACGCCTCGCGCGCTGCCCAAGAACGTCGTCAACGCACCGGTGCCGCCGAGCCGGGCGAGTCTCCCCATGGTGGCGCATGTCGGGTGACGCCGCGGCGCTCCCCGTGCCGACGGCCGCGTTCTTCGACCTCGACCGCACGCTGATCCGCGGGTCGGCGAACTACCCGCTCGCCATCGCCGCCTTCCGTGGCGGCCACGTGCCGTGGCGCGACCTCGTCACGGACACCGTCAACGCGGTCTCCTTCCACCGCAAGGGATCCACCGACGCCGGCTCGGAGGCGCTGCGCGAGCGCATCCTCCGGGCCGTCGCCGGCATCCGGCAGTCCGACATCATCCACCTCACCGACGCGATCGTCCCCGGCATCGTGCGCAAGGCGATCCCGGCGTCGATGACGCTGCTGTCCGACGCGAAGGCTCTCGGCCAGGACCGCATCGTCGTGTCGGCCTCACCCATCGAGCTCGTGAGCCGCATCGCCACGGCGCTCGGGCTCGAGGGCGCTGTCGCCACGCGCAGCGAGCTCGACGACGAAGGCCGCTACACCGGCCACCTCACGGGCGAGTTCTGTTACGGCGCAGGCAAGGTCATCGAGATCGAGAAGCTCGCGGCCGAGCGCGGCTACGACCTCTCGCGCTGCACCGCCTACAGCGACTCGATCAGTGACCTGCCGATGATGGAGCGCGTCGGTGAGGCCGTGGCCGTCAACCCCGACCGTGAGCTGCGCGAGCTCGCCCACGAGCGCGGCTGGCGCGTCGTCGAGGTCGGCCGCAAGCGTCACTGACCCACAGAGCCCCTGTCGGGAAGTGAGCACTCGACAAGACGGGAACGACCTACCACCAGGCGGGCGTCGCCATACAGTCGAGTGCGCACTTCCCGACGCCCTGACCCAGTCGAGTGCGCACTTCCCGACGCCCTGACCCAGTCGAGTGCGCACTTCCCGACACGAACCGGCGTCGGAAGTTGGGCACTCGACGCGATGCCCCGGTCGAGTGCTCAGTTCCCGACCAAGCCCTTGCGTCGGGGAACGCGCGATGGTCCGGCACCCGGTGGGGTGATCACCCAACGACCGTCGGACCATCAGCTGGTCGGCTCGCCTGACCGGCCGACGAGCTGCTCGCGGCGCAGGTGGAGCGAGACGAGGGTGTCCTCGACCCTCGTGATGGTTCCGCGGACGTCTCGCAGTGCCTTCTTGATGGTGTCGCGGACGGCGAGGTCGCGTCCACAAGCGTCGGAAACTGAGCACTCGACCGGGCGTTGGAGTCGGCGCCCGACCGTCGAGCACTCAGTTCTCGACGGTCGTCACCAGGAGGTGTGGAGGGGGCGGCCCTCGGCGAAGCCTGCCGTGCTCTGGAGGCCGACGACCGCCCGCTCGTGGAACTCCTCGAGACTGCGCGCCCCGGCATACGTGCAGCTGCTTCGCAGTCCGGCGACGATCTGGTCGATGACGTCCTCGACGGACGGGCGGGCCGGGTCGATGTACATCCGCGCGGTGCTGATGCCCTCCTCGAAGAGGGACTTGCGGGCGCGGTCGTAGTCGGAGTCAGTGGCGGTGCGGTTGCGGACGGCGCGTGAGCTGGCCATGCCGAACGACTCCTTGTACTGCCGGCCGTCGTTGTCGGTGTAGAGGTCACCGGGCGACTCGAGCGTGCCGGCGAACCACGAGCCGATCATCACGTTAGAGGCACCGGCCGCGAGCGCGAGGGCGACGTCACGCGGATGGCGCACTCCACCGTCTGCCCACACGTGCTTGCCGAGATCCCTTGCGGCCGTGGCACATTCGAGCACTGCGGAGAACTGCGGACGACCCACAGCCGTCATCATGCGGGTGGTGCACATGGCACCCGGACCCACACCGACCTTGACGATGTCGGCCCCCGCCTCGATGAGCTCACGGGTGCCGGCAGCCGAAACGACGTTGCCTGCGACGACGGGCACACCGGGGTCGAGCGCCCGGACGGCCCGGAGCGCCTCGATCATCTTGTCCTGGTGGCCGTGCGCCGTGTCGATGACGAGGACGTCCGCGCCGGCAGCGAGCACCTCGGACGCCTTGGCGGCGACGTCGCCGTTGATGCCTACGGCAGCAGCGACCCGGAGGCGCCCCTGCGCGTCGACGGCCGGCTGGTAGAGACCGGCGCGCACCGCCCCGCCTCGGGTGAGGATGCCGACGAGCTCACCGTGCTCGGAGACGACGGGCGCGACCTTGCGGCGGGCCACGGAGAGCCGTTCGAACGCCTCCTGCGGGTCGATGCTGTCGGGCAGCACGACCATGTCCTCGTGCATGACGTCGTGCACCTGCGTGTAGCGGTCGACGCCGGTGAGGTCCTTCTCGGTGACGATGCCGACCGGCTTGGGTCCGTCGACGACGACCGCAGCGCCGTGCGCGCGCTTGCCGATCAGGACGAGCGCCTCACCTGCCGTCATGTGCCGTTCGAGCGTGATCGCGGTGTCGTGCACAAGGTCTCGCTGCTTGACCCAGCCCACGACCTCGCGCACGACGTCGACCGGGATGTCCTGCGGGATGACCGCGATCGCGCCGCGACGGGCCACGGTCTCGGCCATGCGACGCCCGGCGATGGCGGTCATGTTGGCCACGACGAGCGGCACCGTCGTGCCCGACCCGTCGACGGACGACAGTTCGACGTCGAGGCGGCTCGTCACCGACGAGCGGCTCGGCACCATGAAGACGTCGTCGTAGGTGAGGTCGAGCTGGGGCTGGAGGCCGTTGAGGAACTGCACGAGCAACCATGCTAGGCGGCGCGCAACACCGGCGGGCCCTCGGCCGCCTGTCAGGGTCTACCCCGAGTCGCCCCTGAGGCTGACCCCCATTCCGCGCGCAACCGCTGTGCGTGTCCGCAGAACCGTCCTAGCGTGGATGCGGGCCGCTGGCGTGCGACCCCACTGCGGCAGAGGGGCAATCACCATGCAAGAGAACAAAACCGGCGAGATCGGACGCTTCGCCAGGATCCCGTCGACGCGGGTGACGAAGTGGCTCGTGGTCGGCTTCTGGATCCTCGTCCTCGGTCTCATGTTCGGCCCGGCCTCGAAGCTCCCCGACGTCCTCAACAACGAGGCCGCGTCATGGCTGCCGCAGGACGCCCAGTCGACCCAGGTGGTCGCACAGATCGCCGACTTCCAGAGCAAGAACGAGTTCCCCGCGGTCGCCGTCTACGAACGCTCCTCGGGCATCACCCAGGCAGACTTCGCGGCGGTGACCGCGCAGGTGGCGAAGTTCAACGTGATCGACACGGTCCGGCGGGACGCCATCGGCCCGATCCCGTCCGCAGACAAGCAGGCGTTGCAGGTCATCGTGCCCGTCGACGCCGGCGACGCCGGGTGGGACTCCCTCGGCGTCACCGTGACGAAGATGCGTGACGCCGCGAAGGACACCCCGGCCGGCCTCTCGATGCACATCACCGGCCCGGTCGGCTACGCAGCGGACTCGTCGGAGGCCTTCTCCGGCATCGACGGCAAGTTGCTCTACAGCGCAATGGCGGTCGTCATCCTCATCCTGCTCGTCACCTACCGCAGCCCCGTCCTGTGGCTCGTCCCCGTCCTGTCGGCAGGCACGGCCCTCTTCGTCGCCCAGGGCGTCATCTACTTCCTCGCCGACGGCGACACCCTCACGGTCAACGCGCAGAGCTCGGGCATCCTCACGGTCATCGTCTTCGGCGCCGGCACCGACTACGCGTTGCTCCTCGTCGCGCGCTACCGCGAGGAGCTGCGGCGTCACGAGGACCGCCACGAGGCCATGGCCGTCGCGCTCCACCGGGCCGGTCCCGCGATCCTCGCCTCCGGGGCCACCGTCATCGCCGGCATGCTGTGCCTGCTCTTCGCGACGATGAGCTCGACGAAGGGGCTCGGGCCGGTCGCGGCCATCGGCATCGCCGTGGCCCTGCTCGTGATGGTCACCCTGCTGCCGGCCCTGCTCGTCGTGCTCGGCCGCTGGGTCTTCTGGCCGGTGCGTCCCACCTTCGGCTCCGACGACCACACCCGCGACGGTGTCTGGGCCCGCATCGGCGCCCGCATCGCCCGCGCCCCGCGACGCACCTGGGTCGTCACGTCCCTGCTCCTCGCCATCGCCTCGCTCGGCGTCCTTCAGCTGAACGCATCCGGCCTGTCCAACAAGGACTCGTACTACACGGCGCCGCCCTCGGTGATCGGCGAGCAGATCGCAGCGAGGCACTTCCCTGCCGGAGCGGGTTCCCCGGTGCTCGTGCTCGCCGACGAGGCGAAGGCGGGTGCCGTCGAGACCGCAGTCAAGGGCGTCGCGGGTGTCGACACCGTCACTCCGCCGATCGCGAAGAACGGCCGATCGCTGATCCAGGCGACGCTGACCGCTGCGCCCGACTCCGACGCGGCGACGGCCACCCTGGACCGCATCCGGGCCGCGATCGGGGCCGTGCCCGGTGCGAACGCCATCGCTGGCGGCGACACAGCCACCCGGGCCGACACGCTGCGGGCGAGCGCCGACGACAACGTGCGGATCATCCCCGTGATCCTCGGCGTCGTGCTGCTCATCCTCATCCTGCTGCTGCGGGCAGTCACGGCACCACTGGTGCTCATCGGAACGGTCGTGCTGTCGTTCGGGGCCGCAATCGGCTTGTCCGCGTTGGTGTTCCGGCGCATCCTGGGCTTCGCCGGAGCCGACTCGTCGCTGCCGCTCTTCGTCTTCGTCTTCCTCGTCGCACTGGGCATCGACTACAACATCTTCCTGATGACCAGGGTCCACGAGGAGGCGAAGCGGGTCGGGACGAGGCGCGGCGCGCTCATCGGCCTGGCCGCCACCGGAGGCGTCATCACGTCTGCGGGACTCGTGCTCGCAGGCACGTTCGCCGTGCTCGCGACGATGCCGATCGTCGCCTTCGCCGAGATCGGTTTCGCGGTCGCGCTCGGCGTGCTGCTCGACACCTTGGTCGTCCGGTCGGTGCTCGTGACCGCACTCAACCTCGACATCGGCGGCCGCATGTGGTGGCCCAGCAAGCTCGCCCACGACGACCGCGCCCTCAGCGAACGGGCCGGCTCCGCGGAGCGTTCGGCCGAGTCCGAGCCCGAGCTGGCCCGCACCCCCTGACGGCTGGGCAACCCACCGACAGAGGGCGTATGCCGCCGGGCCGAGCCGGGCGGCATACGTCCTCGGCGCTCTGCCGAAGGCGTATACCCGTTGACCTGCCTTCGTAATGGAGTAATTCTGATTACATGATTACGAACGAAGCACAGGAACGAGTGCGCGGCTGGTTCGTCGGCCGCCTGCCCGAGGAGTGGCGCTCGACGCCACCGGAGATCACCGTCGACCGCGAGGAGATCACGGTCGTCCTCACCATCGACGACGTCGACCTGCCCGACGGGTCGAGCGACGCGGAGCGCGGCGAGGCGCGCGCCGGTCGCACCAAGGCCTTCCGCGAGGACACCCGGGGTCGTCGCATCGAGATCGCCCGCGAGGCCGAGCACCGCTTCGAGCGCAAGGTGTCGTGGGCGGTGCGCGTCGGCGACCGCACCGAGCTGTTCACGCATGTCGCCGCGCCCGCGATGACGCGCCTGCGCCAGCCCGAGCGGCTCGTGCTCGACACGCTCGTCGACGCCGGCGTCGCCCGGTCACGCGCCGAGGCCCTGGCCTGGTGCGTCAAGCTCGTCGCCCAGCACGAGAGCGACTGGCTCGGAGAGCTGCGCGAGGCGATGTCGCACGTCGCGGACGTGCGCACGAAGGGCCCCGCCGCGTAGGCGAGACCCTTCGGAGGTTCCTGGTCCGAGGTGGACCGTCGCGCACGAGCGCGACGCTTCACCTCGAAGCAGCGTCAGCCTTGGTCGCCGTTGGTGCGCTTGACCGCGGAGATCTCGAACTCGAGCGAGATCTTCTCGGAGACGAGCACGCCGCCGGCATCCAGTGGCATGTTCCACTCGAGGCCGAAGTCGCGGCGGTTGATGCGCCGCGAGCCCTCGAAGCCGGCACGCAGCGCGCCGGCCGGGTCGGTCTGCACACCCATCAGCTCGAGCGGGATCGAGACCGGCTTGGTGATGTCGCGGATCGTGAGGTGACCGGCCACCAGATAGGCGTTCTCCTCGATCTCCTCGATCTGCGTGCTCTCGAAGCGGATGTCGGGCCACTTCTCGACGTCGAAGAAGTCGCCGCTGCGCAGGTGGTCGTCGCGCTGCTGGTTGCGGGTGTCGACGCTGGCGGCCTTGAGCGTCACCTCGGCGTAGGACTTCGACATGTCGTCGAGGTCGGCGTAGAAGCGGCCGGTCACGTCGTTGAACGAGCCACGGACCGTCGTCACCATGGCGTGGCGCGCGGAGAACCCGATGCGGGTGTGGGCCGGGTCGAAGTCCCAGTCCCCGCTCAGCGCGGCTGCGTTGTCGGTCATGGTCTCTCCCCAGGGGACGAAGGGCGGGTCGCGAGATGCTCTCACGGCCCCGGGTCATTGAATAGTTCACGATCGCCGCAGTCGACGGCAAACCGTCTCGCCGTCGACCCCCGTGACGGCGTCGGATCCCCGACCTGACGACCTACCGATACCCTCCCCCACGGCCCTGTCTACGCACGGACCGGCGACCACGGTGCCCACCGCGGGCGGTTTGCGAGATGGGGTGAGGGGTCGGCTATAGTTCGTCACGTTGTCCCGGCCAGGTAGCTCAGTTGGTACGAGCGTCCGACTGAAAATCGGAAGGTCGGCGGTTCGACCCCGCCCCTGGCCACACCACCGAAACCGCAGGTTAGTATGCCGCTGACCTGCGGTTTCGTCGTTCCGAGCGGGCAGTTGCCCCGTCAGTTCAGCTGGCAGTTCGCCCCCGTCGGGATCGATTGATAGCAAACGCTGATAGCAACACGCATCAGACGAGGCGTGCGCCTTGCACTACGTCCCGGTGAGCCTCTCCCTGAGCAGGAAGGAAACACCGATGAGCGGAAAGGGACGACGTGGACTTCAGCGAAGCCGTCGAGCTGGCCGGGAAGGGCATGGACACGGCCGGGGTGCTCGTTCTCGTAACGGGCGCGCTTGTCGCGGCCGTGCGAGCGGCCCAGAGCGCCCACCGGCAGCAGCCAGGCACCTACCGCCAGTTCCGCCAGCAACTGGGACGCACGATTCTGCTCGGTCTCGAGCTGCTCGTGGCCGCCGACATCATCCGCACCGTTGCGGTGACCCCGACACTGTCCAGCGTTCTCGTCCTGGCGCTCATCGTGCTGATCCGCACCTTTCTCAGCTTCTCCCTCGAGCTCGAGATCACCGGCCGCTGGCCCTGGCAGAAGGGCCCCACAGGCCCCCCAACCGGTACGACTGCCTCTTGACCGCGTGAACGCCGACCTCGAACAGTTCGTCCGCGCTTATGCCAGGGGTATCCCGCGGCGTGCTGCACTGCCCACGCGCGCGAACCTGGAGGCGCAGACCTCGTACCCGAGGCTCGTGTAAAAGAAGAGCGAACGCTCGAGCTCGGCGACCCTCAGCCCGACTTGCAGGGCCTCATCCTCATCCTCCTCGGGCCGGCTGCTTCGGCACAGGGAACAGGAGGCGCGTGACGCGATCCCCCTGGATGCATTTGATCGGATCGCCCACGGCAGCGTCTTCTGTTGCCAGCCCGCTGAAGAAGGCCCGCCCTTGGCCCATGACCACGGGCACGAGGTCAACGGCGACCGCGTCAAGCAGGCCCACCTCAAGGCACTGACCCGCGATGACGCCGGCTATCACCGCCACGGTTCGTTCCCCGGCTATCTCCTGCGCCTTCGCCACGGCTGGTGCTACCCCGTCGGTGACGAAGTAGAAGGGGGCCTCCGAGTGGGCTTCGACCCACTCAGTCGGGATCTGGTGGGTGACACGACGGACCGGCACGCACATCGTGTGCATCCCGCCTCACCCGTCGGTGACGTCGAACAACGTGCGTCCACACACCAGGGCACCCAGCCCATCCACCCACGCGTGCCAGTACTCGGCGCTGAGCGGGCTCAAGTGGAAGGTGATGCGGTCATCGACAGTGGGAAGCTCGACCTCTCCGTTCTGGAGACAGTCGAAGAGGCTGCCGATCGTGTTGTCATGCTTGGGGATGAGCCGTCCAGCGACATCGACGCCGCGGCGATGGCCTGTCGGGCGTCCTATCGCGTCCGCCGACCTGGTACTTCAGCCTGTGAGTGGCCTCGACGTGAACCGTAGCGGGAACGATCAGGGGAATCAGTTGCGCTCGGTTGACTTCGCCGCTTGGGGCGACTCGCTCCAAGGGTGTGGTGGCGCTGGGTCTCCAGTCTCAACGCGAGTGCGGCGGCTGCGAACCCTTTCGGAGCCCACGGAGGTCCCGCTCCAAGCGCAGGTCGTCACGAAGCCTCCGTGGCAAAGGGTGCCCGCGACTGACCAGCTCCGCGGCATAGCTCTCCATGGCATCGAGCAACACCCCATGGGCAGCCAGCAGCCGGGTCGGATCAACTGGGCTCGCCCGCAAAGTGTCGACGCGGCGCCGAGCGGCGCTGACCAGTGAGACCCAACGCGCCAGCGGCTCCAACGGGGGTCGCGGCGACATCGGTGGACCGCTCGGCACAGTCAACTCCGATCTGGGCGGCATGATGCGGCCAACCCCTGGCCCGAGGCTACCCCGGGCCCTGGCGAAGTAGCTGCGAACGAGCCGCCCAGTTCCCCTCCGCCAAGTCACAATGGTCCGGTGCGATACCCCCGCCCACCGCACAACGGAGCGTGAGAGACATGGAGACGAACTCAAGCCCGGACCCCAGCCAGATTCCTCCTCCGGACTGGGCTCTGGGGCAGGCGATGAACGACCGGGACGACAACGACACGGCAGGCTCGGACCAGCGGGCGTGGGAGCTCGTGCGGGACTTCGAGGACGAACGGCACGACGAGGATGACGACCCTGAGCAGGGTGGCGAAGGTTGATCCCACCGCTTTGTTCGTGGGCGAGATGAGGTGTCTGCCATGGGTCATCGAAGGACCAGCTGACCGTATCGGGCGCCCTTCGTTGCCCGGCTCCGCTTGATGACAGCCGACTGTGGCAGTGAGATGACGGCGGGCAGCGGTGGCATCTTTGCTGGGCTGAGGACCTTGGAGACTTCTGGGGAGCGCTGTCCGCACGCGTCAAGGACGAGAACGACCCGGATGGACGACGTGTGCGTTGCGGCAGAGAAAGAAAGGGATCACGGCCTCCGTCCTGCGGGAGCACCATGGACTGGTGGAGGACTACCGATCCCGGAACGAAGTGGCACGACAACGGGGCCACGATGCCCATATCCGTGGCGCCGCCCTCGCTGCCCGGATCGGGAGCTGATAGACCTTCTGGCGCGGCTAGCCGCTGGTGGACGCCTCACGCACGCAGACTTGGAGCTGGCAAGAGCCGCGGCGACGATGTCGGCTGCTGCCGCAGCGGCAGCTCGAGTGCATGACCGCGAGGGCCACCTGCGGGTTGCTCACGCGCATCGTGCAGCGGCACAGCTCGTTGCCCGGACCGGGGATGCCGTGTGCGCTGAAGCGCACATCAGAGCCGCCGTCGTGGATGAGCGCCAAGCGGCAGCGGTCGTTTTGTGAGTTGATCCCTGTGCCCCGACCGTGCCGGTGTTGCGTGCGAGGACGGCCACACGTGCGACGCCGTTGCGGCGGCTACGTCGTCTGAAGGCCGGGATGGGGGCGACGGCTTGACGCATGGGGGCACGGCACGACGCGCCCGGGTGAACCGCGGTGTGGTGGTCGAGGCGGCTGAGAGTCGCCTCTTGGGTCATCGCCATCCTTCGAGACCGATCGGAGAGAGCTGTGCAAGGGAAACACCCGTTCAGTGGCGTTGCAGATAACCAAGCTGGGTGAGTTCAACGACCCGATGACCGGCCACCGGATCGGCTACAGCGGGAGCGTGAAGATCAACCGCAAGGACTTCGGCCTGACCTTCAACCCCGTCCTCGACGGACGGATTCGTCGTCGGCGACGAGATCAAAATCCGGCTCGAAGGCGAACTGGTCGAAGAATCCAAACAAGCCGAAGAGACCACAGCCGGCTGACGCTCCGGTATCAACCGCAGCACCCGGAACGTGCGTTCATCCACCAGAACCCAACGCAGCCACATGCCGCGATCCGGGGCCCTTCGGAGACGCGCGCCGCCGAAGCGGCCGCGGCGCGCATCGAGCACTACGCCGATACCCTCCGTGGACACCGCGTCCTGCACCTGGTCGGCAAAGGCAACAAGCCCGCGACCATGCCGGTCACCGTCCCCGTGCTTCGAGCGCTCGAGGCCTGCCGCGGCCAACGAACGTCCGGGCCGCTCGTCCTACGGCCGGTCTCCGGCAACCCGATCGACCGACGCGACCTCTACCGGATGGTCGCCCGCATCGCGAAGGCCGCCGGCATCCCGCGGCACATCAGCCCGCACTCGCTACGGCACGCTGCCATCACCAACGCTCTCGATGCCGGCGTCCCTCTGCGCGACGCGCAGATCCTGACCCGGCACGCCGACCCGCGCACCACCGAGCACTACGACCGCGCCCGCGGGAACCTCGACCGACACGGCGTCCACTTCCTCCCCGCCTACGTCGCTGGCGTCTGAACGGCCGCGCAGGCGCTAGCGTCAACAAGCTGTGGCGAAGGCATCCCTGAGACATGCACGCATGGATCTGCTGCGGTGATCCGAGCACTGCTGCCCGCTGTCCGGGCTGAGCAGACAGACTTGGCTCCCAACGCTCAAGGACGGTGCCTCAGCTAGAACAGCGTTTCGGTTCGCACCACCTCGAGGGTGCTTGGACAGGGCCATGGGCGGTCAGATGGGCGGCGTCTGGCAAGCGCACGGGCAGTTGTCGACAGCAGGAGCGCGGGGCGCTTCCGCACTTGGGACGACCGTGCAGTCCCGTGAGCAAGCACACCGTGGCGAACGAGCGCTCCACGCGCGGTTTCGGCAGTGTAGGCAGGAGCACGACCGGACCCATGGTCGCCACCGCCAGGACAGGGACCCCGGAAGCGGCGGCCAAAGGAGTGGGCGTGTGCGAGACTGCCATGGTGTTTGGCCCCGAATCGAGGGTGCCTTGAGTTGGTGCTGCGTCAAACAGAGTGGGCTGCACCGCTGATGGAAGAATCGCCGGTGGAGCCCCGAACGCCATGAGCCCCGCTCACCCTCAGTGGGTGAGCGGGGTCCTCTGGTTCCCGTCTGTGGAGCTCAAGTCGCTCGCCGTGGACCCGGAGCACGGGCGACTTGTCGTTTCTCCAAGCATGCCTGAGACGCCTCGGCGTGAGAACGCAAAACCTCTCGCCGGGCACGTCCTAGAACGTCATCGCGTGCCGCCAAGCAGTCGCGCAGATGGCCGGACAGCGTGTCTCTCGTTCTAGCGCCGGGAGATGGAGGTGCGGACTCGGTAACTCAACCGGCTGGGCAGACACACATGCCAGGTACGTCGACGAACGCCTCGTCGCGGTAGTAAACGATTACGCTGCTCCCATTGGCAGGGATCAGCCGGACGCCAACGCTGACGTTCAGGACCAGATAGACAATCTGCGTGCGCGCGCCGACACGGCCGACCTGCGCGCTTCCGAGAGTGAGGCCCGTGCCGACAAAGCCGAGTTGCGCGCTGATGACAGCGCCGCCCGAGCCGATGTGGCCCAAGGCCGGTCGGACGCGGAAGACGTGCGTGCAAGGCGTTCGAGCTCCTGCAAAAGGCGAGCCAGCACACCAACCGCAAACTGCGGGTCGTGGCCGACGACGTCGTCCGGACGGGCGACGTATCGGTACTTTCCCGGATCTAGTACAGACACGGCGGCGCCCCGAAGGCCTCTGTTCGTGAGCGATTGACGGCCTCGGCGAACTACCTCCCTGCAGGTGCACTAAATCTGGCTCGAAAGTGATCCCAGCCAGACAGGAGGCCGCTCCGGGGGCGCCCGTCCGACGAACGGTGTTCTGCTGTGCACGGCGCGAGCGGGCCCGGAAGCAACCAGCGCCTGGTCGCGGGGTCGGCCTTTGAGGAGAGGAATCGGAGCAGCGAGCCTCATGCAATCATTCTCGCTGCGACATATCTGCCCTGACGGCGGCGGCCCTTAGAGGGTGACCACACGACACCTCGCTTCGTCGCCGCCCAGCCGCTGCCAAAGCACGAGGAGGATGACGATGACATTCCATTTGCACACCCCACCCGGCCGGTCAGCGCCCGAGCGGGCCCCGGGCCGCAGGGAGCACGAGGCCCTCGTCTCCTGTCCCGTAGGAGGTCGCCTGTGAGCGTGGTTACCGGGCGCGGGCAGCGGGCTCGTGGAGGCCGGGGGGGCGGCGCTCGACGGTCTCCGGACCTACCCGCGCTGCCACGTGACGGGCTGCGGATCGTTCCCCTGGGTGGCCTGGGTGAGATCGGCCGCAACATGACGGTCTTCGAGCACGCGGGACGGTTGCTCGTCGTCGACTGCGGCGTCCTGTTCCCCGAGGAGCACCAGCCAGGGGTCGATGTCATCCTGCCCGACTTCTCCTGGATCCGGGACCGCCTCGACACTGTCGAGGCCATCGTGCTCACACACGGCCACGAGGACCACATCGGAGGCGTGCCCTACCTGCTGCGCGAACGACCGGACATCCCGGTCGTCGGCTCCCGCCTCACACTCGCCTTCCTCGAGGCGAAGCTTCAGGAGCACCGCATCACCCCCGTCACCATGCAGGTGAGCGAGGACGACCGCCGCACCTTCGGGCCCTTCGACTGCGAGTTCATCGCCGTCAACCACTCGATCCCCGACGGGCTCGCCGTCGCCGTCCGTACTGCCGCGGGCCTCGTGCTGCACACCGGCGACTTCAAGATGGACCAGTTCCCGCTCGATGGCCGGGTGACCGACCTGCGCGCCTTCGCCCGCCTCGGCGAGGAAGGTGTCGACCTCTTCCTGGTCGACTCGACCAACGCGGAGGTGCCCGGCTTCACCGTGTCCGAGGGCGAGCTGACCCCGGCGATCGACGCCGTGTTCCGGACGACACCCGGCCGGGTCATCGTCTCGAGCTTCGCCAGCCACGTCCACCGCATCCAGCAGGTCCTCGACGCGGCCCGTGACCACGGGCGAAAGGTGGCCTTCGTCGGTCGCTCGATGGTGCGCAACATGGGTATCGCGGCCGAGCTCGGCTACCTGAACATGCCCAAGGGTCTGGTCGTCGACCTGAAGCAGCTCGAGCGCCTGCCCGCCGAACAGATCGCCTTGATCTGCACGGGGTCGCAGGGAGAGCCGCTCGCCGCCCTGTCCCGGATGGCCAACCGAGACCACCCAATCCGTGTCACCGAGGGCGACACGGTGCTGCTCGCCAGCTCCCTGATCCCCGGCAACGAGAACGCCATCTATCGAGTGATCAACGAACTCACCCGCTGGGGTGCCAAGGTCGTGCACAAGGGAAACGCCAAAGTGCACGTCTCCGGCCACGCCAGTGCAGGCGAGCTCGCCTACTGCTACAACATCGTCCAGCCGTCGAACGTCCTGCCGGTCCACGGGGAGTGGCGCCACCTGCGGGCCAACGCCGACATCGCGATCCGCACCGGTGTCGACGCGAAGCGCGCCCTGATCGCCCATGACGGCGCCGTCATCGACCTCGTCGACGGCTCGGCGAGCATCTCCGGCGCCGTCCCCGCCGGGCTCGTCTACGTCGATGCCATGACCGTCGGCGGCGCCACCGAGGCCTCCCTGCACGTACGCCGCACCCTCGCCGAGGAAGGGGTCATCACCATCGTCTGCATCGTCGACCCCGACACCGGCAAGCTCACCGAGGAGCCCGACTACCTAGTCCACGGGTTCGAACACGCACGCGGCGACTTCGCCAAGGCCACCCCCGCCATCCAAAAGGCCCTCACCACCGCCAGCAAAGAGGGCATCGAGGACCTCGAGCAGGTCGAGGAGCTCGTCCGGCAGGCAATGTCCAGGTGGGTGCACCGACAGGCCCGCCGGAGTCCCCTGATCATCCCAGTCATCGTTGACGCGTGAGCGGCCCTCAGGCTCAGACACCCGCAGCGATCATTCCCTGGCCCCGCCGCTGACTAAAGAGGCTCCTCACCGCTGAGTGTGGGGTCATAGGGCCAGTCCGCCAGCACTGCGACCGGGCCGAGGCAACCTAGACCGTCACGGCGTCCACTTCCTCACCGCGTACGTCGCGGGCGTCTATGGGGAAGAGACACAATTCCGCCGCGACGCGGCCGCTACCAGCAGGTCGTCCATTACGGCGCCTGGCTATGGGCGAATACATGGTTGCCCAAGGGGTTGCATCCCGTACCGAGGTGCGGGTTTACCGTCGTCCTATGAGCCGCAACATGATCGATGACAACGTCTGGGTCCCCTCGGCGTGCACGATACCGACCGAGAACCAACCACTTCGCGTCGCCGAGTTCGACGACTTCTTCAGCCATAACGCGCTCGCGCTGAGCCGTCCGACGCCGAACCAGCTGCGCATCGAAATCCAACCTGAGCCGGATGCCGCAAGCCGTGCGGCGGCCCTGGCTGTCAAGGAGACCGGCTGCTGCTCGTTCTTCACGTTCGAGATGACGATCTCCGTGGGCAGTGTCGAGCTGACGGTCAGCACGGCGGAGACCCACGCAGCCGTCCTCGCTGCGCTCGGCGAGCGCGCCGAGCGACTGATCGCGGGAGCCACGACATGAGCGGCCTCCGAGCAGGACAGGTGGCAGGTCTGGTGGGCATCAACGTCGAGACTCTCCGCTACTACGAGCGCCGCGGCATCATCGCCGAACCCGACCGATCCCTCGGCGGGCACAGGATGTACACCGAGGAGAGCGTCACCACGCTCCGCGTGATCAAGGCGGCGCAAAATCTAGGCTTCACCCTCGACGAGGTCGCCGACCTCCTCGAGGCTGGAAGGCACCAGCACGGACAGGGACTCCAGGCCAAGACCGAGGCAAAGCTCGCAGAGGTGGATCGAAAGATCGCAGATCTCGAAGTCATCCGGGACAGCCTGATTGCGGCCCGGGACGCCGGCTGCGACGACCTCGTCGCCTGCGCCGACTCCACATGCTGCCCGATCCCATTCGTGCAGATCGCCTCGCGGCCCGACACGAGGCACCGATGAGACGCTCGGTCAAGGACCGCCACCTCTACGGCGTGGGCGCAGCTGCCTGCGCCGTCTGCTGCACCACACCGCTGGTCGCCGTACTCGGCCTGACCGGGGCAGCCGCCACCGCGGCCACCTTTGCTCTAGCTGGCGTCACCTTCGCGGTCGTCGTGGGAGGCGCTGCCCTGACCCTGACGCTCATACGCCGACGCGCCGAAGGCGCCCAGCACTGCTCCCCCACCCAGAGCGGCCCGATCGACGTGACCATCGGGCCGCCGGGATAGCCGATCCTCACCACCATGCACTCCAGGCTGTACCGGAGGTCACATCGACGCGGCGGCGAAGCCAACACCGCTCTCAACGACGTACTAGCCTCGCTGCGTGTCGACGAAGCCCGAGCGGCGCGCTGCCGCCGAGGCCGTGGCGACATTTCACGCGGCCCAGCTCGCCCAGCTGGTGGGCCACGTCGGCCGGGCGATCGACCGCTACCGCGCCGGCGAACTCGACGCGTTCGAGTTCGATCGCGTCATGTTCCAGTACTCGCGAGCGGCGAAGGAACTGTGGAAGTTCTGCAACCTTGTGAATGTCGAGATCGTGGCCCAGGCTGTGCGGGAGCATCGGCCGACGGACTGGTGGGAGCGTGGCGCTCCACGGGAACGGTGAAGCTCTTGGCGGACCCATGCAGGCGCGGCGCGGCGCCGTGAGCCGCTCGCTCGCAGAGGACCCCGGACGCGTCACATCGCTATTCGCCCGGAGCCTGCAAGGGTGCGTCACATCGGACCGAGTCTGGCCGGATGCCGGCCCTAAGGGAATCGTCTGGTAGCCGCGTCGGGGCGTGCGCTTCACCTACATCTCGATGTTGATTCGTCTCGGCGAGTCACCGGCTTTGGTGGCACGGACGTTTCCGCGACCCCGTCGGACGGGCGGGCGGGGCTGGCGCCCAAACGCGAGGTGCACTCCTGTGGCGGGAGCTGCACATCCGTGAGGCCGCTCTCCATCACTCGGACGCGACCGGAGCTCCCGGTGCCGGTTCGTCCACACCGTTCGCGGACCTGTTCGCTGGCTTGCGGCGGAGGAAAGCGACCCGCAGGCCCAGTGCCAGCGCGGATGTCGCCGTGACCGCAGCCAGAGCGGCGATGGGTGCGCCCACGAGCGCTCCGACGGCCACGAGCAGCAGCCGACCATCCCGGCCACCCAGCAGCCAACCAAGCGCTCGCTCGGGTGCCGGTGGCAGGCCCAGGGCGGCGGCCCGGTCCTTGGTTGCCATTGACAGCAGCGCGCCGGTCGTCGCGGCAACGGTTAGCGCCAGCACCGATCCGGGGTCATGTCCCTCGAGCGCCCACAGGCCCAGGCCGGTCAGGATCGCGGCGTCCCCAACCCGATCGAGCACACCGTCGAGCAGCGCACCCTGGGGTCTGCCGCGCAGCTGAAGCCGGGCGACCTCTCCATCGACACCGTCGACGACGGAGCTGGCATGGACCAAGAGGGCGCCGGCGATACCCTGCCCGACGGCAAGCAACACCGCGCCGGCCAGGCCGAGCACGAAGGCGGCCACGGACACGAGATCGGGATCGGGTCGCAGCGGGACCAGCACCATGGACAGCCGGGTCGACAGCGGCCGATTAAGCCAGCGGCTGGCCGGCCCGTCGGCGTCTTTACCGAGCGAGCCGCGCAGGCCGGCGGCGGCGGCCCGCGCGTCCGCGGGACTGTCCACGTCCTGCCACCAGCAGCCGACGGGCAGCCCGACGGCCCGTAGCGGCCGTTCCTGAGCGAGCCGGGTCACGGCCCCGGCCAGAGTGTGGTCGCCCTCGCCGGCGGCCTGTGCTTGGTAACGGAAGATGTCCCGGGGGAGCAGGAACGCGCCGCAGTCGATGGCCGGCTGGTCCAGGTGCTTACCGAACGCAACCACGGCGCCGTCCACGACCTGCACCCTCGTGCCTTCGTCCCAGGCGGCGCGAACCGGACTCGGGTCGACCAGCACGGCAGGAGCACCGGTCGCCAGCAGCAGGTCGATCGCTCCGTCGCCGAACACGTGGTCGGCGGTGACCAGCACGAACAGCGCCTCGCCGGCCACCGCGTCCTCGACCGCGGCCAGCGACGCGCCGTTACCGTCCTGCCACCGGTCGGCGTAGACGGCCCTGACCCGGCCAGGGCACAACCGGTCGACAACGGCCGCCACCGACTCCGCGTCGTGGCCGACCACCACGACGACGGATTCCACCCCGGCGGCGAGCAAGGTCTTCACCGCCCGCTCGACCAGGCTCAGGCCACCCAGCCGCAGCAGCGCCTTGGAGCCACCTCGGGTGATGGAACTGATCCGCTCTGAGCGGCCCGCGGCCAGCACCACACCCACCCGCGGCAGCGACGTCGGCCGCGAAGTCGGCTCCGGGACCTCAGTCACACGCCACCTCCCATGTGGGCACCACTGGACACTGCGAGCCGCTCACCCTGGGTGAGGTTTCTTGAAAGATAGCCCATGGCATGACCACGTCGCCGATGTCCTACGCCGGCCGCGGCGGTGGACAGCCTGCCGACGGTGGCTCCAAGGCCTCTTCAGCTGGTGCCGCCCCGCGGGGCAGCCGGGGAGAAAGCTCAGCAGGAACGCGCCTTACGGCATAGCTCGGGCACCGTCACGGCAAGCGGCCCCGTGCAGCGTCGCCCTTGGCAGACGGTCGGCTACGCGATCCGGCCATGCCGCTGCCGGCGCGGTGCGACGTCCGGAAAGCCCGCGTCTCTCGCCGCGTACCGGGCGCCTCGCCCTAGCCGTCGCCCTCGCCGCGTACACGGCGGACCGCGGTCGATGCGAGTACACCGCCACCGTCATCCCGGCTGTGGTCCTGTTCGGGGCGCTGGCTGTCACTGCGCCGGTAATGGGATGCGCAGGATGACAGGTTTGTGCGAGCTGACCCAGAGAGATCCGAATGCGATGACGACGCTGCCGGAGGTGAATCCGTCTCCGAGCTTGTAGCGGTTGAGGTAGGAGCCGTCGTCACCGACCTGGACAAGATATCCGGGAGCGTTGGGGGAATAGTCTGGATCGCCGCCGGTGACGAACCACACGGAGTCGCGGTCGCCTGCCATCCAGACGACCCGCCCCCCGGTGTTCATGACTTTTGTTACGGTGTTTGTTCGCGGATCGATGCGTCCGACGTGATTGCCGTCCAAGCACTCGGAGACCCAGATCGCGCGGTCGCTTGCCGCGACCCCGCCGCAAGGCACCATCTGGTCGTGGAATGGGATCGTTGCGAGAACCCTGTTCGATCGGGGCTCGACGCGGACGACGGAGTCGTTGTTGCCCACCCCGACCCAGACGCTGCCGAATCCGGTTGCGGCAAAACTGGGCGCCGTCGCTGCCTGGACTCGTAACGCGGACCCCGGCTCACGACCTTGTTCGTCGCCGGGTCGATCCGGTCAAGGTTGCCGCCATGGTGCGAGGCAACCCAGACCGCCGTGTCGGTGATGGCGATCCCTTCTGGCGTGACATCGGGCAGATGGACCGTCGCGACGAGCTTTCCGGTGTTCGCGTCGTAGCGCCGGACCACTCCATTGCCGTAGTCCGATACCCACAGGTTGCTTCCGGCGGCGCCCATATCGGTCGCGGGCTGAACGGACAACGCCTTGCCAATCGTGTGGTGGCGAGGATCGATCCGGAACGGGCCATCCCCCAACCACACGGCGTCGGGCCCAACGGCCAGCTCTCCGAGTCCTGCGTAGCCCGGCGCGTGGATGGTGATCGTTGCGGGGGGTAGCGGTGAAGCGGCGGGGCCGGGCGGCGTCACCCCGTTGGCTTCGGGGGAGGTGGCGGCCGACGATGAGGCGTTCGGCGACGAGGTATCTGTCGAGGAGGTCTTCGGTGACGAATCCGAAGCCGCGCTGGTGCAAGAGACCACAGTCAGCATGAACCCCGTCAGGGCCGTGAGCGCGACCGCTAGCCGGAATGCTGACCGCACGACGCGCCCCCCTCGATCCAGGTGACGGTTCCAACAACCACGTACGTCAGGCCGGTGGGTTACGACACGAGTCTGATCAGTCATCAACCTGTCGTCAACCTCGCACATCGACCACAAAAAGGACCCGCGAGACGACGTCGTTCGCTCATGAACGGAATGCCCGCGCGGCCTCCGAGTCGGGAGCCACGGTCTAGGCTCAGACCCAACCGAGCAGCGGCAGTCGCGGCAGCTCCAGGGTCACTCCGGCCGCGTTCCGGGCGCCACCGACCTTGGCCTGCTCGGGCGAATGCGGCCCGGTCCACTCACAGGTGCGCCACGACGTCGATGTGGTCGAGGCCCAGGACGTCCCCGACGGTCCGGAGCGACTCGTCCCGCTGGTGCGCATACAGCTCGTCCGGGTCGGTGACCGGCCGCCCGATGGCCTCCGCCAACCAGGCACGGTCGCGTGGCGCGCTGGTGCGCGAGGAGTCGGCAGAGCCCTCGCCGCTGAGGTTCGAGGCGAAGATCCCGGCCGCAGACCGGGGCAGGAAGTCCTCGTAGACGATCGGCGTGGCCTCGACCCAACCCTCGTCAATGAGTGTCACCAGATCACCGGGCGCGGCCCCCTCGGGCCGATCCGGCCGGACGGCGAACGTGTAGTAGGCGAGGTCGCGCCGGGCCAGGTCGAGGTCGGTGCGCGGAAGGTGTTCCTCCCAGACCGCGCGGAGCACCTGGTCGCGGGGCAGGTCGGGTTCGTCGCGGCCGCGAGCGTCTGCCTCGACGAGCATCCGGTCGTAGAGCTGCCGAGCCGCGGGAGTCGGGGCGACGCCTCGGGCCTCGACCTCGCCGAACCTGACGCGCAGGTCACCGCTGACGACCCGGCCGTCCATCTCCCGGAAGAGCCGCGGCTCGGCCAGGGCCCGGAACGAGGTCTGGCGGAGCAGGATGTCGGGCCCCTCCCAGCGCGGTGGGCCCTGGATCTGGTCGATCATCACGATGCCGTGTGCGCCCATGCGGCGGTAGAGCTCGTCGATGTCGAGGACGCGCGGGGTGAGGTGGTTGATGTGCGTGCTCGTGACCCCGCCGATGTCGGCCGCGACGCTGGAGACGCGCTCGAGCTCGTCATACCAGTCGCGGTCGACCGGGTCGGGTGAGAGAGCGAACGCCGCCGTCGCGAGCTCGAGAAACCGGTCGGCCGACGCGGGCTCCAGACCGCCCTGTCGCTCGGCCGTGTCGGCGAGGGAGAGCAGCTCGTCGGGAAAGAGGGTGCGCGAACCGAGGAAGTCGAGCAGCCGGCCGCGGAGGTCTGCGTCGAAGAAGCGCTCGTCCTCGGGCACCAGCATGGAGACGAACACCCGGAACGGGTTGTGCGCCAACTGATCCGGGTCGTGCGGCCGGAACGCGGTGGAGACCACCGGGATCGGCGCAGGGGCTGCGTCGCGCAGGTCGTAGAACCCGGTCGGGTGCATGCCGAAGGCGCCGAAGATGCGTGCCACCTGCGCCAGCTCGCGCGGAGTGCCGACACGGATGGCGCCGTGGCGCTCCGCGGTGACGCGCTCGATGCTGCCGAGCCGTTCGGCGCCGTCACCGAGCCGCGCGAGCACCTCGTCGTTGACCGCCTCGGCCACCTCGAGGAGCGTCGTGTAGGCGGGCACCTCGGTGCCGTAGAGGTCAGACAGGCTGCGGGCGAAGCGGGCCCGAAGCTCCAGCGTCTCCACCAGGGACATCGCCACGGCTCCTCTCGACGAGTGGGTGCGCCCTCGGACGCGCGGTCGCCCGTCCATGATGCCGCGGCCATCCGAGGGAGACACCACCCGGGGGAGACGCCTCCCGTGAAGCACTGCCCTCTAGACGCGGGGCCGTCGCTCGCCGGCCGACGAACGAGCCGCCGTCAAGCCGGCGTCGCTCGCAACCGAACGCTCGCGCCCCGGCGCAGCGATGCCGAGGCGGTCGAGCAGGAAGAGCACCATGGCAGCGAAGTCGTTGTCAGCCGTCTCGCGCCCGACTCGCTCCCAGTCGACCTGCTCGCGCAGCGCCCGGAGCACGGGGAGCACCTTCGCGACGTCGCAGGAATGCTCGTCGAGGGCGTTCAGCTTGTGCACGACGAGCGGGGTCGCCTCGAGCACCGGCATCTCGACGGAGAGGACGTCCATGACGGAGGCTCGCTCGACCTCCGGCCGGTGCACCGCCCCGCCGACCGGCCCGTGGATGATGTCGACCATCGCGCCGTTGCAGTAGACCTTGAAGAGCCAGTCCTCCGGCGGCTGCACAACATCGAGGTCCTGGCCCGCGAGGTACTCCGCGACCTGGTCGGCGTCCTCGTCGGCGACGAGGAAGTCGACATCGTGCTCCGGCTCCGGGCCGCCGCGCGCCCACGCGGCATAGCCGCCCATCAGCGCGAACGGCACGCCGGAACCCTTGAGCGCCACCGCGACCGTCTTGAGCGCCTCACGCAGGTCCGGCTCGTCGTCGACTCCCATGCCCAAGGCATACCCGCCCTGCGCCTCTCCTTGCGTATGCCGTGTGCCCGGCTCCCGGGGAACCCGTGGCCAGCCCCCGCTCGGCCCCACGGACGTGTGCGCGGGCGTCTTCCCGGGTAGGCCCTCGGCATGAGAGTGGCGACGTTCAACATCCTCAACGGACGCGTGCCGACCGACCAGCACGTCGACCTCGACGGGTTCCGATCGGCGATCCGCCACCTCGACGTCGACGTCCTCGCGCTCCAGGAGGTCGACCACAACCAGCACCGCTCCGACAACGCCGACCTCACCGCGATCGCGGCCAAGGCGATGGGCGCCCCGGAGCACCGGTTCGTCGCGGCCTTGTCGGGCAGTCCGGGCGCCACCTGGATCGCGGCCACGGGCGAGGAGCAGCCCGACGCGGCGGCCTACGGAATCGCCCTCCTCTCGCGCTTCCCGGTGCGCGGCTGGCGGGTGGTGCGCCTGGCCCCGGTGCCGGTGCGCGTGCCGATGAAGTTCCGGGGACGCCTGCGACCCGAGCTGGTGCGCGATGAGCCCCGGGTGGCCGTCGTCGCCGAGGTCGAGACTCCCACCGGAGGCGTGACGGTGGTGAACACGCACCTGTCGTTCATCGACTGGTGGAACGGTCACCAGCTGCGCCGCCTGATGGCCGACCTCTCTGACGACAGCCAGCCGCTCGTGCTCATGGGCGACCTCAACATGGGCCCGGCCCGCGCCACGCGCATCACCGGGCTCCGGCCCGCCGCCTCGGAGCCGACCTTCCCGGTCGACGACCCACGGCAGCAGATCGACCACGTGCTCGTGCGCGGTGCCCTGCAGGCCGCAGGTGCGGCGGCGGTGCGGCTGCCCGTCTCGGACCACCGGGCGCTCACCGTCGACCTCAGCGTCGTGGCCGAGTCCCCCTGACACCGTGGGATGCCCGCGGCCGCGTGGCGTGGGTCAGGCCGTGCCACGCCGCCTGTCGCGTCGCAGCTCGAGCTCGGTCTCGAGGTCGGCGCCCAGGTCGATGGTGTGCGCCCCCAGCCTCGCCTTCGTGGACAGGTAGTGCGCATTGGCGTCGGAGAGGTGCACGCCGGTGCGCACCCGACGTGCGACCGTGATCCCGAGGCTGCGCAGCTGGTCGGCCTTGTCGGGGTTGTTGCTCAACAGCGCGACGCGGCTCACACCGAGCGCGCCCAGCATCTGCGCAGCAGCGGTGTAGTCGCGCTCGTCGGCTCCATAGCCGAGGGCCTCGTTGGCCTCGTAGGTGTCGAGGCCGCGGTCCTGGAGGACGTACGCGTCGAGCTTGGCGTAGAGGCCGATGCCGCGGCCCTCCTGGCGCAGGTAGAGCAGGAAGCCCCCCGTGGCCGCGAGGCGCTCCACCGACTCGCGGAGCTGTGGGCCGCAGTCGCAGCGCCGGCTGCCGAACACATCGCCGGTGAGGCACTCGCTGTGCAGGCGGGTCAGGGTGGGGCCGGCGATGACCGTGCCGGCCTCCACGGGGGCGGCGCGGTCGCCGAGCCCCAGCGCGACGTGCTCGAGACCGTCGACGAGGCCGTCGAAGGTGAAGACCCGGGCCGTCGTGGCGTAGCCGTCGCCGAAGGTGAGCGGGACGACCACCTGGGTGCGGATCGAGGCCGCGGCCGGCTCACGCATCACGCCCCCCGACGGCAGCGCCCTCCGCCTCGAAACGCGGCGACAACGCATACCTGAGGAGCACGACGTCGCCGATCTGGCGCACCTCGGCAAGCGTCGCCCGCCGGTCGGGGTTCCACGGGAAGCGGCCGTCGCCGACGAAGCGGCAGGCCGACGAGTCGCCGACGAAGAACGGCGCGACGACGAGCTGGAGCTCGTCGGCCAGGCCGGCGGTGAGCAGCTGGGTGTGCAGGGTGCCGCCACCCTCGACCATCAGGCGGCGCACGCCACGCTCGCCGAGGTCATCGCAGACCCGGCTCATCGTCACGGGTCGTCCGGCGTCGACGACGGACGCGGCCGAACCGATGCGGCCGCGGGCCTCGTCGACCGTGTCGCTCGGGCAGTAGACGAGCTTCTCCGCGCCGTCGGCAGCGAAGAAGCTGGCCTCGCGGTCGAGCTCGGCACGGCGGGTCACGGTCACCTTCGTGGGTGACGGGGCCAGGCCCTTGGCGACGCGGCCGGCGCGCCGGTCGGCCGAGCGCACGAGCAGGCGCGGGTTGTCCTTGCGGATCGTGCCCGCTCCCACGAGGATGGCGTCGCTCGCGGCGCGCTCGCCGTCGACGCGGTCGAAGTCGGCGTCGTTGGACAGCACGAGCCGGGTCGTGGTCCCCGAGCCGAGGTAGCCGTCGATCGACATGCCGCAGCTGAGAAGGGTGTAGGGCCGGTCAGCCACGGGCGGCTCCTTCGACATCCACGTCGACGCGCAGGTCGGCGTCAACAACCGGTTCATCGGGTGCGACCCGTTGCTCACGATGCCCCTCGCCCTGACCGCTGCGGTGGGACACGAGCAGCAACGCCGCCCCCGGGAGGCTGGCCACGAGCACCAGCACCCCGTACACCACTGCCGTACCCATTCCGGCGGCCGTCCCCAGCCCGGCGGCACCGAAGAGCCACGCCGCGGCCCCCTCCCGCGGGCCCCAGCCGGCGACGTTGAGCGGCACGCCCATGGCGACGAGCACGAGCAGCGCGAGCGGCAGCAGGCTCGCCGAGGACGCCGTGACGCCGGCGCTGCGGGCGGCCACGACGAAGGTCCCCACGTGACCCACGACGACGAGCACCGAGGCAGCGACGACACCCGGCCACGTGCGGCGGCCCAGCACCCCGGCGCGGAGGTCGGCGACGACCGCTCCGACCACCCGGGCAAAACGCCCTCGGCCACGGGTGACGACCCATCCGCTGACGCCGACGAACGAGAGGGCCACGAGGACGTCGACGACGACGGTGCCGCCACCCACGGACGCCTGGCCCGCAGACCGGAAAGGCCACGGCAGCAACAGGATCGCCCCGAGGCCGAGCGTCCCGAGGACCACTTGCCCTGCGGTGCGCTCCCACACGACGGCACGCAGCCCACGACCGACGTCACCGGCGGCGCGGCCGTGGCGCACGCCGCGCCGCACGTCTCCGACGACGCCACCGGGGAGGGTCACGTTGAGGAACTGCGACCGGTAGGACTCGGCCACGGCGGAGCGCAGCGACAGGTCGGCGCCCAGGCCCCTGGCCACCAGCACCCACCGCCACGCCCCGCACAGCGTCGTCAGCGCCGCGAGCGCCGTGGCCGCGAGCAGCGCCGACCCGTCGATGCCACGGAGGGCGTCGACGACCGCGCCCGCGCCGAAGCGCCAGAGGGCGATCCCGAGGATCACCACGCCCCCGACGGGCCGCAGCCAGCGCGGGCTCTTCCGCATGGTCCACCGGCCTTTCCGTGACGAGTCCCGCTGCGGGCCTCCCTTCGGACGACGTCGACGGGAGAGAGCGGGTTCAGTCACGGCCCACCCCCTCCAGCACGCGAGCGACGTCGGCGACCGTGCTCGACCACGGGCTCAGCGTGGCACGCCGCCGTGCCGCGCGAGCCCGCAATCGGGATCGGAGGTCGCCCACGCCGATCCACGCACGCAACGCCACGGCCAGAGGCCCGGGCGCCTGCGGCGGCACGAGCAGTCCCGGACGGTCGGACTCAGTTCCGCCCAGGGCCTCAGGCACCCCTCCGACGCGAGTCGCGAGGACGGGCAGTCCGCGCGCCAGCGCCTCGGCCACGACCATTCCGTAGGTCTCCGCGCGGGAAGGGACGACGACGAGGTCGGCGGCGGCATACGCCCGCTCGAGCGACTCCGCCCCCAGCGCCCCGACGAGGGTCACGCGCTCGGCGACCCCGCCTGCGACCAGCGTGCGCCGCACCCCGGCGACGTAGTCGGGGGCGATGTCGAGCGAGCCCGCCAGGACGCAGCGCCACGGCAGGTCGGCCACCCGACCGAGCGCGTCGGCGAGGTCGGCCTGGCCCTTGTGCGGCGCCACCGCAGCGACGCACAGCAGCGAGCCGCCGGTCGGCGTGCCGGGCGCGAGCGGCGCCTCCTCCACTCCCGGGTGGGCGACGTGCACCCTGTCCTCACCGAGCGCGTACGCGTCGACGAGCAGGCGGCGCGTCCAGTCGCTCGTCACCACCACAGCCACGGCCGCCGTCAGGACGTGACCTTCGGGAACCGCGGCTTCAGCGTCGGCGGTCACGAGAGGCATGTGCACGAGGACGACCAGACGCACTCGCGTCGACTCCCTGACGAGAACGTCCGCAGCGCAGGACGCGATGAGCCCGTCGACGAGCAGGACTGCGCCCGTGGGGATTCCGGCAACCACGGCAGCCAGGCCCGCGAGCGCGGACGCGTCCGGATGTGGCCACGCCCCGGCGACAGGGTGCTCGTGCACCGTCCACCCGGCGGCCCGCAGACCGTCCAGCACGCGCCGGTCGTACGCGTTGCCTCCGCTCGGGCGCGCGGCATCGTCGATGCCGGCGGGCACGACGGCGTGGACGTGCGTCACACGTCGCGCTCGTAGGTGGCCCATGCGACGTGCGACTCGTGCAGCGTGACGGCGAGACCCGTCACCTGCTCGGCCGCCGCCCCGAGGCCACCCGAGCGCACCCGCTCGCACACACGGTCGGCGACGGTGCGCGCCAGCACCTCGGTCGACGTGTTGACACCCTCGAAGGCCGGGTCGTCGTCGAGGTTGCGGTAGGTGAGCTCACCGACGACCTCGTGGACGTGCTGCGTGGCAAGCCCGATGTCGACGAGGATGTCGTCGTCGTCGAGGGCCGGCCCCCGGAAGGTCACGTCGACCACGAAGGTCGCACCGTGGAGCTGCTGCGCCGGCCCGAAGACCTCGCCGCGGAAGCTGTGCGCGACCATCATGTGGTCCCGGACGGTGACACTGAACAACGGGCTCCCCGATCAGTAGGTGGCTGGGTCAGTGGGCGGAGTCGTACGCGATGGTGTGGCAGATGGCGGGAAGGCTGCCGTCCGCGAGGCGGGGCAGCACGTCGGGCAGCTCTGTGAACGGCGACTCCCCGGTGAGCAGCACGTCGAAGGCTGGGTCGCGCAGGAGGTCGAGCGCGAGAGCCAGCCGCTGCGCGTACGTGTAGCGCGAGCGCCGCACTGCCGCCACGGAACCCACCTGGCTCGCGCGGATGCCGAGGCGCGACGAGTGGAACGACCCACCGAGGGCGAGCTCGACCCGCGAGTCGCCGTACCAGCTGAGCTCGAGCACCGTGGCCTCTGGCGCGAGCAGGTCGAGCGAGAGCTGGAGGCCGGCGCTGGTCGCGCTCGTGTGGACGACGAGGTCGTGACCGCGGCCGCCCTTCTCGACGTCGTCGGGTCGCGCGAAGGCGACGCCCAGACCCGCCGCGACCTCGGCCCGCGAGCCGTCGACGTCGACGAGCGAGACGTCCGTGCCCGGGATCCGCGCGAGCAGCCGGGCGACGCAGCACCCCACCATGCCGGCCCCCACGACGGCGACTCGGTCACCGACGAGCGGTGCCGCGTCCCAGAGGGCGTTGACCGCGGTCTCGAGGGTGCCCGCGAGCACCGCGCGCCGCGGCGGCACGTCGTCGGGGACGACGACCACCGCCTCCGCGGGCACGACGTATGCCGTCTGGTGCGGGTGCAGGCAGAAGACGGTGCGCCCGAGCAGCGCCGGCGGGCCTTCCTCGACGACGCCGACGTTGAGGTAGCCGTACTTGACCGGCCCGGGGAACTCGCCCTCCTGGTGCGGGGCGCGCATCGCGGCGTACTGGTCGACCGGGACCGCGCCGCGGAAGACGAGCGTCTCGGTGCCGCGGCTGACCCCGGAGTGCAGGGAGCGCACCCGCACCTCGCCGGGCCCGACCGGGGGCAGCCTCACGGGCCGGAGCTCGCCCCGGCCTGGCTCGGCGACCCAAAAGGCCTGCGCGTCGCTGGACACGCGACCAGACTAGAGCCGACCCTGAACTCCATGGGCGGCCACGTCGTCCTTGTGCAAAACCCCTTTCGATGAGGTGGAGGCGCGTGCGTCAGCTGATCCCCCCCGGCCCGGTCATCGGGTTCGTCGGCGTGCTGGGACTGCTCACCACGCTGCACGACGCCGCTGACCTGGGCCGCCGGGGATGGATGGCCGGCCTGGCGAGCGGTGTCGTCCTCGCGACAGCGCTCGCGTACGCCCTCGTGCGCCGCGCGCGACGCTCGCTGCTGCCGGCCGACCGCGTGACCCTCACCAGGGCCGTGCTCGCCTGCGGCGTAGCGGCTCTGGTCGCGGACGCTGACGGCAGTCCGGCGGCAGTCGACCTCCTGGTCGCCGTCTCCGCGGGGGCGCTGCTGCTCGACGCGGTCGACGGCTGGGTGGCGCGCCGCACCGGCACGGCCAGCCCGATGGGTGCCCGGTTCGACATGGAGACCGACGCCTTCCTCATCCTCGTGCTCAGCGTGCAGGTCGCGCGCGACCTCGGCTGGTGGGTGCTCGGCATCGGCGCCGCCCGGTACGTGCTCCTCGCGGTCGGCGTGGCGGGTCGATGGGCCCCGTGGCTGAGGGGCCAGGTGCCGTCGCGTCGCTGGCGCAAGCTCGTGGCGGCATACCAGGGGATCGCGCTGACGGTGGCCGCGGCGCACGTCCTGGCCGGGCCGCTCGTGACGGCGGTCGTCGCAGCGGGACTCGTGCTGCTGCTCATCTCGTTCGGCACGGAGGTGGCCGCACTCCGCCGGCAGTCCGTGCACCCCCCCGACGTGGCGGCCTCGCACTCGGTCGCGTTCGACGCGACCGCGCCCCGGACGGCCCGAGCGGTCCAGTGACCGCCACCGTGCAGAGCTCCCGTACGCGTCGGGTCGCCGGGCACGCGGCGAGCGTCTTCGCGCTCGCCCTGGTGTGGGTCGCCCTCCTCGCACCCGTCCCGGTCCGGTTCTGGTCCCCCACGCACGTCGCGCTGCTCCGCGTGCCGCTCGAGGGGATCGCCCTCGTCCTGGCGCTCCTCATCCTCCGCGGTGCCGTACGCCGGTGGTTCGCTGTCGTCGTCGGCGTCCTCCTCGGGGCCGGACTCGCACTCCGGGCGCTCGACGCCGTCTTCATCGCCGCGCTCTACCGCCCGTTCAACGCCCTGACCGACTGGCGCTACGTCGGGTCCGCCCACGACCTGCTCAGCGACGCTGCCGGTCCGACGGCGGCACTGCTCGCCGTCCTAGGTGCCGCGCTCTTCCTGCTCGGTCTGCTCGTCCTCGTGCCGTGGGCCGTCGTGCGCGTCGGACGGCTCGTGTCCAGACACCGCCCGGCTGCCTGGCGAGTCGCCCTCGCCGGCGCTGTCCTGTGGCTCGTCTGCGCGCCCCTCGGGGTCACCGTCGGCCCCGACCTCCCGGTGGCCTCCACGACCACAGCCACCCTCGCCCGGGACGAGGTGACGACCCTGGCGGCCGGGATTCGTGACCGGGACGCGTTCGCCGCCCAGATCACCATCGACGCCTTCGCCGACGCGCAGCCGGACCAACTGCTCACGGCGTTGCGAGGCAAGGACGTCGTCGTCGTCTTCGTCGAGAGCTACGGCCGGGTCGCCGTCGAGCGGAGTCCCGACGTCGCGAGGGCACTCGCCGCGGGGACGGCGGGCCTGCACGCGGCCGGCTGGTCGACCCGCAGCGGGTGGCTCACCTCCCCCACCTTCGGTGGCATCAGCTGGCTTGCGCACTCGACGCTGCAGTCCGGCCTGTGGATCAACAGCGAGCAGCGTTACGACCAGCTGCTCGACACCCGCCGCCTCACCCTCGCCGAGGCGTTCTCTCGAGCCGGCTGGCGCACCGTCGACGTGGTGCCCGCGAACTCGCGCGACTGGCCCCAGGGTCGGGCGTTCTACGGCTACGACCGCATATACGACGCGCGCACCCTCGGGTATGCCGGCCCCGGCTACGGCTACGCGCCCATGCCCGACCAGTTCACGCTGTCGGCCTTCGACCGACTCGAGCTCGGCCGCGCCGACCGGCCGCGGGTCATGGCCGAGATCGACCTCGTCACGAGCCACGTGCCGTTCGCTCCCCTTCCGCGCCTCGTCGACTGGTCGGCGCTGGGCGACGGCTCGGTATTCCTCGCGGACGCGGGGAAGGCGGCCACGGGCGACGAGGTGTGGCGCAGCACCGACAGCATCCGGACGGCATACGGCCGGACCGTCGCCTACTCCCTCGACAGCGTCGTGTCGTTCGTGAAGGGCGCGAAGGACGACAACCTCGTCGTGCTCGTGCTCGGAGACCACCAGCCCGTCAGCGTCGTCTCCGGTGAGAACGCGAGCCACGACGTGCCCGTCAGTCTCGTCACGCGCGACAAGGTGGTGCTCGAGCGCATCCACACCTGGGGCTGGCAGGACGGGCTGCGACCGGCGACGGACGCGCCCGTCTGGCCGATGGACCGCTTCCGCGACCGGTTCCTCACCGCCTACAGCCCCGGGCACGACCGCTGACCGACGGTCGTCGTGGGGCCCGCCCCGGGCATCTCGCGGCGGTCCCGGGTGAACCGCGGTCCGCGCCCGTTCGTCTTCGGGGGCAAGAGTCCAACACCACGACGCCAACCGGACGCCGCGGCGCGACACCGGCGACAGGAGTGACCTGATGAGACTCCGGATCTTGGGTGCGGTGGCGTTGATCGTCTCCGCCGCGGTGCACGGCTACCTGTGGTTCGACGGCGTGCGCAACCAGTCGGTGGGGCCGATGTTCCTCGTCAACGTCGTGGCGGGGGTGGTCATCGCGGTCATGCTGCTGCGCTGGGAGCACTGGGTGCCGGCGTTCCTCACCCTCGGCTTCGGCGGTGCGACGCTCGGCGCGTTCATCATCTCCACCACCGTGGGCCTGCTCGGCATCAAGAGCCAGTGGTCGGGGCTCGCCGTCTTCCTGGCGGCCGCAGCCGAGATCGTCTGCATCGTCGTGGGCGCCACCCTGCTGCTGCGGGCCCGGTCGTTGTCGACCAGCATGGCGCCGACCCAGGCGCAGCAGGCGACGACACGCGGTCGCCACGCGTCCTGACGGGCGGACTCCCGACGGCTGCTGACCGGGTCAGAGAGCGGGCAGCAGCAGCCGGACGCTCGTGCCGCGACCCAGCTCGGAGTCGACGTGGATGCGGCCACCGTGCCGTGTCACCACCCGCTGGGCGATGCTGAGGCCGAGGCCGGTGCCCGGGACCTTGAGGCTGGCGGGGTTGGTGCCGCGGAAGAACTCGGTGAACAGGCCCGCCTGGTCCTCCGGCGAGATGCCGAGCCCGTCATCGGCGCACTCGAGCACCACGCGGTCGCGGCGGCTGGCGACCGACACGGCCACCGAGCCACCCGCCGGCGTGAACTTCACGGCGTTGCTCACGAGGTTCTGAACCACCCGTTCGAGGTCGCCGGCGCTGCCGCGCACGAGGGGCAGCTCGGGCTCGAGGTCGAAGGTGAGCGTCACGTCCTGGTGGTCGGCCCGCGGGCGGAACATGTCGACGACCTCGCGCGACACGGTGCCCAGGTCGACGTCGGCCTCGGGCATCGCCCGGTCGGGGTCGCTGACCCGCGACAGGGTCAGCAGGTCGTCGACGAGGCTCTGCAGCCTCTCGGTGTTGCGCTCGATGACCCCCAGCGACCAGTCCGGGTTGCTGTCGGGCTCGTGCCGCAACAGCTCGACGTGCCCCACGATCGAGGCGAGGGGGTTCTTCAGCTCGTGCGACACGGTCGAGAAGAGCTGGGTCTTGCTGCGGTCGGACTCGCGCAGCTCGGCAGCGACCCGTCGCTCGGCGGCATACAGGCGGGCATTGCGGATGGCGCGACCGAGGTCACGGCCGATCTCGAGCGCGGCGGCTGCCTCGGCCTCGGTCCACACGGGGTCGGCGGGGCCGCGCGTGCAGGCGATGTAGCCGAAGCAGGCCGACCCCGACCCGATCGGCGCGACGAGGATCGAGCGCGCCCGGGCGTCGCCGAGGAACTGCTGCACCTCGGCGAGCTCCTCGGCCCGCCACGTCAGGTCGGCGTCGCCGCCGCGCTCCTGGTCGACGACGGCAACCCCACCCGTACGCCAGCGGCGCGTCGCGATGTCACGGGCGATCGCGACGAGCGAGACGGGCGTGCGCACGGGGCCGCCGCTGCGGGCCGCCACGCTCTCGCGCTCGTCGTCGTCCTCACCCGCGAAGGCGCGCATCCACAGGCCCGAGGTGGCCAGTCCGGCCGCGATCGGCTCGGAGGCGACGTCGAGCACCTTCGCCGGGTCGAGGTCCTCCTGCGCGATGCGCGCGACGGTCTGCACCGCCTCGACGAGGCGGACCCGCTCGGAGAGCGCCTTGCGCTGGCGCGCCGCGGAGATCGCGATGCCGGTCTGGTGGGCGAAGAGCTCGAGCACGGCGCGCTGGGTGAGGTCGGGGCGGCGGCCGGTCAGCGGCAGGTCGACCGACAGGATGCCCAGCAGGTTGCCGACGGCGTCGAAGAACGGCGCGATGAGGGTGTCCTCAGGGTTCCACGCGTCGGGGTCGTCGGCCGGGGCCGTCCAGTCGGAGGCCACCCAGCCGTCCTCGGAACCGGCGGGCAGCTGACCCGCCGGCACGAAGCGCAGACTGCCCCATCGCTCGGCCACGGCGAACTCGGCTTCGAGGCTGATCCGGGGAGTGTGCCGCCCCATCAGCTCGCTGCGCGCGTCGTCGTCGCCCGCGACGGCGACGACCTCCACGTCGCCCGACGGGATGACGAGGCTGATGGCGGCGACCTTGAAGCCCACGACGTCGGCCGCACCGTCGACGACCATCTCGAAGAGGCTCTCGAGGTCGTCCTGTGCGCTGACCCGGTTCATCAGCTCGGTGAGGCGCCCGAGCGCCCGCACCTCCCACGTCACGCCGTCGCGCACCCCTGCTCCCCTGACCTCTCGCTCGTGTCGGCGCTCCCGCACCGAGCTACGAATCGTCCTTCTGGTCACGATATGTCCGACCAGCGCGCAAGAGGGCCGGTCCGTCGGAATTGGCCTCCGCGAGCGCCCGGGGCAGTGACACCGTGAACGTCGCACCGCGCTCGGGCTCGGAGTCGACCGAGACGGTGCCGCCGTGGCCCTCGGCGATGGCCCGCACGATCGACAGGCCGAGCCCCGAGCCCTGGATCGCCCTCTCGTTGGCCGCGTGGGACCGGAAGAACCGCGCGAAGACCCGCTCGTGGTCGGCGGCCGGGATGCCCATGCCGGAGTCGGCGACGACGAGGTGCACCGTGCTCGGCTCCTGCTCGTCGGCCCGCAGGTCGAGGCTGACCCAGCCCCCGTCGGGTGTGAACTTCACGGCGTTGGTCAGCAGGTTGGTCACCATCCGCTCGAGCGCCACGGGGTCGCCCTCGACCCACAGGGGACGCTCCGCGACCTCCACCCGGCGGTCGAGGTCGCGCTGGGCCGTCACGGTGTTCACCGACGACCACGCGCTCGCGACGACATCGGTCAGGTCGCACCGCCGCAGGTCGAGCTGGAGGCGGCCGGCCTCGATGCGCGAGTTGAGCAGCAGGTCCTCGATGAGCGAGAGCAGCCGCCGCCCGTTGCGGTCGACGCGTGAGACGAGCTCGAGCTGACGGTCGGTCAGCGGACCGGCGGCGCCGTCCTCGAGCATCTCGGCATAGCCGAGGACGCTGGCCAGCGGCGTACGCAGCTCGTGGCTGACGGCCGAGACGAAGTCGGACTTCGTGCGGTCGAGCGCGGTGAGCTCCTCGACGGCCTGCCGCTCACGGTCGAGGGCGACCTGGAGCGCGACCTCGGCCTGCCGGCGCCGGGTCACGTCCTCGGCGACGGCGAGGTAGCCGGTGAGGCTTCCGGCCTGGTCGCGAATGCCGCTCATCGTCAGCGACACGGTGCGCCGCGTGCCGTCCTTGCGCACACACGTCCAGTCGCGCGTCTCGGCGGGCGCGCCTTGCCTGACCGGGTGGACGAGCACGTCGAAGCCCGGCTCGACCCCGAGCTCGGCAGCCCGGGTGGCGATCTCGGCGGGGTCGTGGAGTAGCGGCCAGTCGTGCCGTCCCACGACGTCGGACGCGCGCCACCCGAGGACGTTCTCGGCCCCGCGGTTGAAGAGGGTGACGACGCCCTCGAGGTCCATGCCGATGATGGCCGTGGCGGTCGCCGCCTCGAGCACCGCCTCGACGAAGGTGCGGGCGGCGCGTTCGTCGGTCACGTCGACACCGGTCTTGACGAGGTGCGTGCGGCGCCCCGTGTCGTCGGTGAGGTAGGCGTTGGTCCACACCAGCCGGCGCACGCCCAGACCCGTCACGTGCCAGTCGTGCTCCTCGGTGAGCGGGGAGGTTCCCGAGGTGATCCCGGCCATCGTCGCGACCACGCGCTCGCGGTCGGCTACAGGGAAGGCGTCGGCGGCGAGCCGTCCGACGATGGCCGCCTCCGTGTCGCCGATGAGCCGGGCGGCGGTGGCGTTGATCCGTGCGATCGTGCCGTTGCGGTCGACCACGACGATGGCGCTGGCGGCGGTGTCGAGCACGACACCGCTCAGTTCCACCTCGTCGCGCAACTCGGCCAGCGCGTTCCGGCGCTGGGTCGAGGCCACGGCGAGCGACAGGGCGGTGACAGCCGCCGTGGCGAGGAAGGCCTGCGTCAGGGCTCCGACGGTCTCGGGCCGGATGCCACCGGTGAGGGCCGCCGACGCGAACGGGCCACCGCCGAGGCTCGTCATCACGACGGCGGTGACGCCGACCACGAGCAACTGGACGGCGACGGTGCGCTGGCCGAGGCGGAGCGCTCCCCAGACGAGCACCGGGATGGGCAGGAAGGCGAGGGGTAGCGGCTGGCCGGCGTGGAAGACCCAGACCGTCACCCCCACCACTGCGACCCACTGGACGAGGTCCTCGAACCCGAGCGGCTGGGCGCGCCGCGCCCTCGCGGCGAGGCCCATCGGGGCAAGGACCAGCACCGCGGCGGCGTGCGACGCGGTCACGGCTGACATCGTCGCGAGGAACGGCCCGTCCAGTCCGAAGCGCACGGTGATCCCGGCGAGCACTCCGAACACGAGAGCCCCGGCGAGGGTGGCCGCGAGCAGTCGCCAGAGGTCCTCCATCGTCGCCAGGGTGGGGCGGCGGACGCCGCGCGTGAGCAGGCCGTGGACGACGGCCGCCTCCGCCGCGTTCGCGACCCCGAAGCACAGGGCGACGACAGGCGGTCGTCCCCCGTAGTAGTTGGCGGCCCCGCTGAAGAGGAGCACCCCGACGAGGAAGACGTAGGCACGCCGGTCACGGCCGGTGGCGAGCAGGAAAGAGACGGCGAGCCCGGCAGCCGGCCACCAGACCGCCACCGTCGACCCGGGCGGGGCGAACCGCACCGCGGTGACGCCGAGCACGAAGACGCCGGCCAGGGCGAGCAGGGCCCAGACCCACCAGTTCCAGCGGGCGAACACCCGCCGCGTCACTCGGCGGCCCCTGACGGGGCCAGCCGCGGCGTGGAGCCGGCCGCGGCTCTCTGCGCGCACGTCATCGACCCATGATGTCGCAGACGGGCTGCCAATCCGACAAAAGGGACGTATGCCGTACCGTGTCGTCAGGGCGCGGCGTCACCAGCCCGACTGCATCGCGGAGCGCTGCGGCGCCGGTTCACGGGTCAGCTGCAGGAAGCCGTGCGGCAGGTCCTGCCGCTGGATGCCGCGTCGGAGCAGGCCGGTGGCCGCCTCGAGGGCGACCTCCTTGCCGACGAAGGTCGGCTCGGTGCAGACGAACTCCCGGCCCTTCCAGCGGATGGTGCAGCCGCCGGCGTGCCGCACGTTGCGAGCCCAGTCGGTGCCCCGCCCCCACGGCAGCGCGATGAGGAACGTCGTGGGCGTCGGCACGACGGCGACCGGGGTCGCATAGGGCCGCCCGCTCGTGCGCCCGGTGTGTCGGAGCACGGCCCACAGCGGGAGGAACCGGTGCCCCGCGAGGCGCACCGCGACCTTGTTGAACTGCTTGGCACTTGCGGGAGGGCCTGCCATGCGTCCAGCATGCCTCGGCCCGCAGCAGGGTGGAAGGTCAGCCCAGGTGCCCGCGCACCGAGGCGTGGCCACGCAGCAGGTTGCGGGCGATGGTTCGTCGCTGGATCTCGTCGGTGCCCTCGTAGATCCGCAGCAGGCGCAGCTCGCGGTACCAGCGCTCGACGGGCAGCTCGCGGGTGTAGCCCATGCCGCCGTGCATCTGGAGCACGCGGTCGACGATCTCGTTGGCTTTCACCCCGCCGAAGAGCTTGGCGATCGACTGCGACTGGCGCGAGTCGATGCCACGGTCGACCTGCCAGGCGGCCGTGAGCACGAGCCAACGCAGCGCCTCGATCTCGACGGCCGAGTCGGCGACCATCCACTGGATGGCCTGCCGGCTGGCGATCGGCTCGCCGAACGTCACGCGGTTGCGGGCGTGCTCCATCCCCATCTCGACGAGCCGCTCGCAGGCACCGAGCGCGCGGGCCGGCAGCATGTAGCGGCCCTTGCCGATCCACCGCATGGCGAGCTCGAAACCCTTGCCCTCCTCGCCGAGGATGGCCGAGTGCGGCACCCGGACGTCCTCGAAGACGAGGGCGGCCGGGCCCCACTCACCCATCGTGTCGATGGGCTCGCTGCGCCAGCCGAGCTCGCGGTCGACGAGGAAGCACGTGACGCCACCGTCGGCGCCCTTCTCCTTGTCGGTGACGGCGAAGACCATGACGAAGTCGGCCTCGTTGCCGCCGGTGATGAACGTCTTCTCGCCGTTGATGACCCACTCGTCGCCGTCGCGGCGGGCGCTCGTGCGGATGGCGCGGGCGTCGGAGCCGGCGCCGGGCTCGGTGATCGCGAAGCACGACTTGCGGGTGCCCTCGATCGTCGGCACGAGGTAGCGCTCCTGCTGCTCCTCGGTGGCGCTGAAGAGGATGTTGTCGGCCTCACCGGCGAACGTGAACTGGACGAACGAGCGGCCGAGCTCGATCTCGATGAGCGCGGCGACCACCGCGCCCTGCCCCATGCCGCCGTGGCTCTCGGGCGTCTGCACGCCGAAGAACCCTGACGCCTTCGCCTTGTCCTGCAACGCTTTCAGCTCGTCGGCCGTGATGCCGCGCTCGTACCTCCGCTCGCGCTCGAGCACCTGCGGCTCGAGCGGCATGATCTCCTTGCGCACGAAGGTGCGCACCCAGTCGCGGATCTCGCGCTCCTCGGCGCTGAGGTCGAAGTCCATCAGGTGTGCCTCCTCAGCTCGGCCTTGGCGAGGGCGTTCTTGTGCACCTCGTCGGGTCCGTCGGCGAAGCGCAGTGTACGGATGCCGGCGAACGCGGCGGCGAGCTCGGTGTCCTGGCTCAGGCCGGCCGCGCCGTGGGCCTGGATGGCCTTGTCGAGGATCCACTCGACCGTCCTGGGTGTGGCGATCTTGATCGCCTGGATCTCGGTGTGGGCGCCCTTGTTGCCGACCGTGTCCATGAGCCACGCGGTCTTGAGCACGAGGAGGCGCAGCTGCTCGATGCGCACCCGCGACTCGGCGATCCAGTCGCGGACCACGCCCTGCTCGGCGATCGGCCGGCCGAACGCGACGCGCTCGGACGCGCGCCGGCACATCGCCTCGATGGCGACCTCGGCGAGGCCGATCGAGCGCATGCAGTGGTGGATGCGGCCCGGACCGAGCCGGGCCTGGGCGATGGCGAAACCGGTGCCCTCGTCACCGATGAGGTTGGAGGCGGGAACGCGGACGTCGGTGAAGCGCAGCTCGGCGTGGCCACCGTGGTCGTGGTCGTCGTAGCCGAAGACCTCCATGCCGCGCACGACCTCGAGCCCGGGGGTGTCGCGCGGGACGAGGACCATCGACTGCTGCCGGTGCCGGTCGGCGGTGGGGTCGGTCTTGCCCATGACGATGAAGATCTGGCACTCGGGGTTCATCGCGCCCGTGATCCACCACTTGCGGCCGTTGATGACGTAGTCGTCGCCGTCACGGCGGATCGACAGCTCGATGTTGGTGGCGTCGCTGCTCGCGACGTCGGGCTCGGTCATGGCGAAGGCCGAGCGGATCTCCCCACGCAGCAAGGGTTCCAGCCATTCGGACTGCTGGGCATCGGTGCCGAACTGCGTCAGGACCTCCATGTTGCCGGTGTCGGGGGCGGCGCAGTTGAGCACGGCCGGCGCGAGCCGGATGCAGCGCCCGGTGATCTCGGCGAGCGGGGCGTACTGGAGGTTGGTCAGCCCTGCGCCGCGGTCTCCGGGGAGGAAGACGTTCCAGAGGCCGAGGTCGCGCGCCTCGGTGCGAAGCGTCTGGAGCACCGGTGCCGTGCTCCACGCCCAGCGATCGTCGAGGGCGGCGACCTGTTCGTCGAAGAGCGGCAGCGACGGCACGATGCGCTCGTCCATGAAGCCGAGCAGCTCCTGGCGCAGCTCCTCCGTCTTGGCGTCGAATCCGAAGTCCATGGTGGCTCAGTCCTCCTCGGTGCCGACTGCACGGAGCCCCGCTGCGACGAGAGGGCCGGTGGCCTCCCCGATGCGCGCGAAGCCCGAGCCGACGGTCTGGCCCTGGGTGTAGCGGTAGTGGATGCCCTCCAGGATCACCGCGAGCTTGAAGTAGGCGAGCCCGAGGTGGAACGAGAGGTGCGTGAGGTCTCGCCCGCTCGCGGCGGCATACCTCTGGCGCAGCTCGGGTCCGGAGATGAAGCCGGGCGTGCGTGACACGTCGGACACGGCGACGCTGTCCATCATGCGCGGGAGCGTCTGGTAGGCCTCGAGCAGCGCGACGTCGGTGAGCGGGTCGCCGATGGTGGCCATCTCCCAGTCGAGCACGGCCGAGACCTGGTCCTCGTCGGTGACGAGCAGGTTGTCGAGCCGGAAGTCGCCGTGCACGATGGCCGGGTCGCCTTGTGCCGGCACCGTCTTCGCGAGGCGCTCGTGCAGCTCGTCGATGCCCGGCAGGTCGCGGCTGCGCGAGGCGTCGAGCTGCTGCTTCCACCGCCGCACCTGCCGCTCGAGGAACCCCTCGGGGCGCCCGAAGTCGCCCAGCCCGACCTCGTGCGGGTCGACGGCGTGCAGGCCGACGAGGGTGTCGACCATGCGCTCGCTGATGGCGCGCACCCGCTCGGGACCGATCGGGCCCAGCTGCGCGGCAAAGCGGTAGGGCGTGCCCGCGACGCGCTCCATGACGTAGAACGGCGCGCCGATGACGTCGGGGTCGTCGCACACGGCATACGTCGTCGGGACCGGCACGGCGGTGTCGCGCAGCGCGGTGATGACCCGGTGCTCGCGCCCCATGTCGTGCGCGGTGGCCAGCACGTGCCCGAGCGGCGGCCGCCGCACGATGATCGTCGTGCTGCCGTCACCGACCTCGTAGGTGAGGTTGGACTTGCCGCCCGCCACGACCCGCCCGGTGAGTGGACCGTCCAGCAGTCCGGGTGCGGCGCTGCCGAGCCAGTCCGCCAGACGTGCGAGGGGCAGTCCGGGCGGATCCTCGAGCGGTCGCTCGGGCCCGTCGGTGCGGCCGTGCTGATCGGGTTCGGTCACGTCAGTCCTTCGGGCCGCCGGCCACGTAGATGACCTGGCCCGAGACGAACCCGGCCCCCTCGCTGACGAGGAACGACGCCGTGGCGGCGATGTCCTCGGGCTGGCCGACGCGGCCGACGGGGATCTCCTTGGCCGCGCCCTCGAGGAACTGCTCGAAGGTGATGCCCATGCGCTCGGCCGTCTGGCGCGTCATGTCGGTGGCGATGAAGCCCGGGGCGATGGCGTTGGCCGTGACGCCGAACTTGCCGAGCTCGATGGCGAGCGTCTTCGTGAAGCCCTGCAGGCCGGCCTTGGCGGCGGAGTAGTTGGCCTGGCCGCGGTTGCCGAGGGCGGAGGTCGAGCTGAGGTTGACGACGCGGCCCCACTTGGCGTCGATCATGTGCTTCTGGGCGGCGCGCGTCATGAGGAAGGAGCCGCGGAGGTGGACGTTCATGACGGCGTCCCAGTCGCCCGCGGTCATCTTGAAGAGCATGTTGTCGCGGATGATGCCTGCGTTGTTGACGAGCACCGTCGGTGCGCCGAGCTCGGCAGCGACGCGGTCGACGGCAGCCTGCACGCCCTCCTCGTCGGACACGTCGACCCCGATAGCCAGCCCCTTGCCTCCGGCCGCCTCGATCTGCGAAACCACTGCAGCGCAGGCGGACTCGTCGAGGTCGAGCACTGCGACGGCGAACCCGTCGGCGGCGAGGCGCTGGGCGACGGCCGCGCCGATGCCGCGGGCGGCGCCCGTGACGATGGCGGTGCGCTGGGTGGTCGTGTCGGCCGTGGTGGGCTGGTCGGTCATACGTGCTCCTGGGTGGGGGTGGTGGAGGTCTGGGTCTGCGTCTGTGTCTGGTGGTCGAGCTTCTGCTGGAGCCGGTTCATGCCGGCGAGCCAGGCGTCGGGGTGGGCGGCGCGCTGTGCGTAGTAGTCACGCACCTCAGGGTGGGGCAGTACGTAGAAGTCGTCGGTGGCGAGCGCCTGCCAGGCCGCCTCGGCGACCTCGTCGGCCGTCAGGGTCGCGTCGAGGGTGAGCAGGTCCTTGAGCGGACCGGAGCCGTCGAGCATCCGCGTCTGCACGCCCTGCGGGCAGATCGCCTGCACGACGATGCCGCGGTGGCGATAGGTCGCGCTCAGCCACTCCGCGAAGGAGACGGCGGCGTGCTTGCTGACGGAGTAGGGCGCATCGCCGAGCATCGTGAGCAGCCCTGCGGCAGAGGCGGTCACGACGAGGCGGCCGCCGCCTGCCTCGAGCCAGCGGGGCACGAGAAGGCGCGCCGCGCGCACGTGGGCGAGCACGTTGGTCTCGAGGGTGCGGGCCCACTCGGCGTCCGAGGCGTCGAGCCCCTTCAGCGTGCCGATGCCGGCGTTGGCGAAGTAGACGTCGACGTGCCCGAGGTGCCCGTATGCCGTGTCGACGAGGTGGCGTACGCCCGCGTCGGTCGAGGTGTCGCCGGGAACGGCGAGCGCTCCGGTCTCGGTGGCGACCGCGGCGAGCTCGTCGGCGTCGAGGTCGGCGACGACGACCTGCCACCCCTCACGCGCGAGGCGGGTGGCGATGGCTCGCCCGATGCCCCGGGCGGCTCCGGTGACGACGGCGGTGTCGGGCATGCTGCTCCTCGCGAGTGGACTAAGCGCTTGCTTACCTTGACGACAACAGCCCCTCCCCGTCAAGTGACCCTCAACCGTCGAGAGGCCAAAGTTCGCGGCCTCCCACCCGTCGAGAGGCCAAAGTTCGCGGCCCCTCAACCGTCGAGAGGCCAAAGTTCGCGGCCTCCCACCGGTCGAGGGGCCAAACTCGGCGACCCCTCAGGACGTGACGCGTTGGATGAACGCGACAGCGCGGTCCAGCGCCTCGCGTCCCGCGGCCGTGTCGAGGTCGAGCTGGAACTCGTGCCCGAGCCGAGGCTCGTGGTCGTCGGCGAAGAGAAGGGTTTCGTGGTCGATGCCATGAGACTCCAGCGACCGGACCAGCCCCAGCGTGTGCGGTAGGAGGGGGTCGCCGTTTCCGGCCGACACGAACGTCGGCGGGAAGGCGGGCGTCAGGTTCGGCGGGATCGACCCCTCCCCCGTGACCCTTACGTCCCGCCGCTGCGGACCGAGGTACGACCAGATCGCCGTGTCGACGAGCCAGCTTCCGAGCCGTGTCGACCCTCGAGCCAACGTGAAGTCGTACGCGCCACAGAAGAGCACGACACCTCGCACCGTGACCGGTGCCAGGTCGACCGCGATGCCCACACCACGCGCATACGCCTCGTCCGTGGCGAGCAGTGCCACCTGTGCCGCGATCTGGGCTCCAGCGGAGTCGCCGGCCAGGATGATCCGCGTGGGGTCGATACCGAGGCGGTCGGCGTGGTCGACGAGGTGGTCGAGAGCGGAGGCCACCTGCCGCACCGGCGTGGGGTAGCGCGCCCCGGGCGCGATCGAGTAGTCGACCCCCACCGACGCGAGGCCTCTGCCGGCGAGCACGCGCAGGTAGTTCGCGACGTCACCCTTGGAGCCGGAGACGAAGGCCCCTCCGTGCACCCAGACGACGGTCGGTAGGGGCTCGGCCCGCTCGGGCCGGAACACATCGAGCCGCCCGTCCGGTGAGGAGATGTCGTACGCCTCGTCGAGGTCCTCGACGAGCCCGCCGGGAACGTGGCGCTCGAGAGACGCACTCGCCCGCGCCGCGCCGCGGTCGAAGATCGCCCGGATGGCCAGGGCGGACGGCCACGGCGTCACCCGACTCGCGACGGCGAGCAGGCCAGCGGCTGCAGCCGCGCCCTGTGCGGTGGTCCGCGCCAGGGCGCGAGCCCGGAGCCCGGTTCCGCGCATGAGTCGAATCTAGACCTGACGCCTACGTGCTGGCCTCTCGATGTTCGGGAGGCAGCGAACTCTGGCCTTTCGACGGTTGGGGGGCAGCGAACTTTGGCCTTTCGACGGTTGGGGGGCAACGAACTTTGGCCTTTCGACGGTTGAGAGGGGTCTGGGTGTGGGTGGGAGCGGGCAGGATCGGGACATGCAGCTCTCCGACGTCGTCGCCACCTCCCACGCCGTCGCCGCGACGTCGTCGCGCACCGCCAAGGTCGAGGCCCTCGCCGCCTGTCTCTCCAGCGCAGCCGCTGACGGCCCGGCCACGGTCGAGGTCGTCACCGCGCACCTGTCGGGCGCACTGCCGCAGCGGCGCATCGGCGTGAGCTGGCGCGGCCTGCAGGGTCTGCCCGAGCCGGCAGCCACGAGCACCCTCACGGTGCAGGAGGTCGACGCTGCCGCGACCGCGATCGCCGCCATCGGGGGCTCGGGCTCCGCCGCGGCGCGCACCGCCGCCGTCCGCGACCTCTTCGGTCGCGCGACCGCCGACGAGCAGCATTGGCTCCGCGGCCTCATCACGGGCGAGACGAGGCAGGGTGCCGGCGACGGCGTCATGCTCCAGGCCGTGGCCAAGGCAGCGGGCGTGCCCGACGCTGCCGTCCGTCGAGCCGTCATGCTCGCCGGGTTCGCCGGCCCGGTCGCGAGCGCCGCCCTCACCGGTGGTGTCGAGGCGCTCGAGGCGCTCACGCTCGAGGTCGGCCGCCCGCTGCGGCCCATGCTCGCCGGCTCGGCGCCCGACGTCGCCGCGGCCCTCACCACGCTGGGGGGCGAGGTCGTGGTCGAGACCAAGCTCGACGGCATACGGCTGCAGGCGCACGTCGACAACCGCACCAGCCCTGGTTCCGTACGCCTCTTCACCCGCACGCTCGACGAGGTGACCGACCGCATGCCCGAGATCACCGAGGCATTGGCCGCGCTCGACGTCGAGACCCTCGTGCTCGACGGCGAGGTCATCGCGCTCGCCGAGGGTGGCCGCCCTCAGCCGTTCCAGGTCACCGGCGCGCGCACGGCGAGCACCGCCGACGTCGCGCGGCTGCGCGAGGAGGTGCCGCTCACGCCGTTCTTCTTCGACCTGCTCCACCTCGACGGCGACGACCTGCTCGACCAGCCGGCAGCCACGCGCTGGGCGAGGCTCGCCGACACCGTGCCGCCGGCGTGGCTCGTGCCGCGCGAGACGACCGCTGACCCGGAGCGCGCGCAGGAGTTCTTCGCCGATCTCGTCTCGGCCGGTCACGAGGGCGTCGTCGTCAAGGACCCCGCCCTGCCGTATGCCGCGGGCAGGCGCGGTCCCGGGTGGGTGAAGGTCAAGCCGCGCCACACCCTCGACCTCGTCGTGCTCGGCGTCGAGTGGGGCAGCGGTCGCCGCCGCGGATGGCTGTCCAACATCCACCTCGGCGCGCGCGACGCCGAGAGCGGCGAGCTCGTCATGCTCGGCAAGACCTTCAAGGGCATGACCGACGAGATGCTGGCCTGGCAGACCCAGCGGTTCGGCGAGCTCGCGGTCGACCCGGCCGATGTCGAGGCCGGCCGTTCCGGGCAGCAGTGGGGTGTCGTGCCGCTGCGACCCGAGCAGGTCGTCGAGATCGCCTTCGACGGCGTGCAGCGGTCGAGCCGCTACCCCGGCGGCATGGCGCTCCGCTTCGCCCGGGTGCTGCGCTACCGCGACGACAAGCCGGTCTCCGAGATCGACACGGTGCAGACGGTGAGGTCGCTCGCCGGCTGGTGAGCCGCACGCCCGAGCGGCGCGTCCCGTGAGGACGCGCCGCTACCTGTTGCCGACCTCACCCTCCGTAGGTAAGTTCCGAGGGGTCGGCAGAATGCGTCAATTGTTCACATTCCATCGGAGGACCCATGTCCACGTCAGACCTGCCCCGTCGATCGGTGCTCGCGGGCGGACTCGCCACGACCGCCCTGGGAGTGGCCGCCGGCCGAGCCGCCGCGGCCGGAACGCCAGCAGCCGCCGCCCCGGCCCGCGTCACCGGCGAGGACGGCTGGGTCACCTCGACGCTGAGCCGGATGACGTTGGAGGAGAAGGTCGGTCAGCTCTTCATCCAGAACGTCTACGGCAAGGGCGCGACGACGCCCGACAGCCGAAACCTGCCCCTCTACGGCGTCGCGAGCCCGGCCGAGGTCGTTCAGAAGTACCACCTCGGTGGCGTCATCTACTTCGCGTGGACCGACAGCGTGCAGAACCCCGACCAGATCGTCGGCCTGTCCAACGGCCTCCAGAAGGCGGCCCTGGGCGAGAGCACCAAGGCGAAGGTCCCACTGCAGATCGCCATCGACCAGGAGCAGGGCGTGGTGACGCGCATCGGCCCACCTGCCACGCAGTTCCCCGGTTCGATGGCCCTCGGAGCCGGCGACAGCGCCCCCGATGCGCGCACGGCTGCGGCGATCACCGGCCGCGAGCTGCTCGCGATGGGCGTCAACACGAACTTCGCCCCCGTCTGCGACGTCAACGTCAACGCCCTCAACCCCGTCATCGGCACGCGCTCTTTCAGCTCACACCCCGACCTGGCCGCCGAGCTGGTCGCGGCCCAGGTCGCCGGCTACCAACGCGACGGCGGCGTCTCGTCGTCGGCCAAGCACTTCCCCGGCCACGGCGACACCGCGACCGACAGCCACCTCGCCTTCCCGATCATCACCCACACGCGCGAGCAGTGGCAGACGATCGACGCGCCGCCCTTCAAGGCCGCCATCCGCGAGGGCATCGACATGATCATGACCGCGCACCTCGCGTTCCCGGCCTTCGACGACTCGGGCGACCCGGCGACGCTGAGCCACCCGATCCTCACCGGGGTGCTGCGCGAGGAGCTGGGCTACGACGGCGTCATCGTCACCGACTCGCTCGCCATGCAGGGCGTCCGCGACAGGTACGGCGACGCCGAGGTGCCGGTCCGCGCCCTCCTCGCCGGCGTCGACCAGCTGCTCATGAGCCCTGCCATGGACGAGGCGTATGCCGCCGTGCTGGCCGCCGTGCGCAGCCACCGCATCCGCCCCAACGAGCTCGACGCCAAGGTGCGCCGCGTGCTGCGCCTCAAGTACCGCCGGGGTGTCGTGGCCCAGCCGTACGCCGACCCGGCACGCGTCGGGGCTGTCGTCGGCACCTCGGCCCACCTGGCTGCGGCGAGCGCGGTCACCGACCGCACGACGACCCTCGTGAAGAACGACACGGGCGCGCTGCCGCTCGCCGCCGGCGGCAAGAAGGTCCTCGTCACCGGCTACGGCGTCTCGACGACCGCGACCCTCGCCGCCGGCCTGACGGCCAGGGGCGCGACCGTGCAGACCCTCGAGACGGGAACATCGCCCACCGATGCCAAGGTCGCGGCAGCCGTGGCCGCGGCGGCCGACAAGGACGCCGTGGTCGTCACGACGATGAAGGCGTGGGACACGTCGGTCACCGACGCCCGTGGGGGCCAGCAGAAGCTCGTCAAGCAGCTGCTCGCCACCGGCAAGACCGTGGTCGTCGTCGCGGTGCGCGACCCCTACGACATCGCCTACTTCGCCTCCGCCCCCACCTACCTGGCGACCTACTCCTACAGCCCGGTCGCGATCGAGGCGGTGGCGCGGGTCATCACGGGCGAGGTGACCCCGACGGCGTCGCTGCCCGTCGACATCCCCGTCGCGGGCGACCCGGCGACGGTGCTCTACCCGTTCGGCCACGGCCTCACCTACTGACATGCGCACCGTCTCCGCGACCGTGCTTCTCGACCAACGATCGGAAAGCTCCAGATGACCAACCTCAACCGCCGGCAGCTGCTCGCCGCAGGCGCCCTCGGTGCCGTCGCCCTCCCCGCCACCGCCGCGGGTTCCGTTGCAGCTCAAGCCGGCCCGACGGCATACTCAAGCAGCTACCCGAGCAACCCCGTCACGACCGGCGCCCAGAGCGCTGCCGCGGCGAACTGGTCGGCGCTCGCGGGGCAGAAGGTCGGCGTCATCACCAACCCGACCGGCATCCTCACCAACCTGCGAACCATCGTCGATGAGATGCACGAGTCCGGGGCCGTCGACATCGTCGGCGTCTTCGGGCCCGAGCACGGCTTCCGGGGCACCGCGCAGGCCGGCGACTCCGAGGGCAACCACACCGACCCGCGCACCGGCCTCATGGTCTACGACGCCTACGGCGCCAACGCGGCCAAGATGACGACGCTCTTCCGCACGGCCGGCGTCGAGACGGTCGTCTTCGACATCCAGGACGTCGCCTCGCGCTTCTACACCTACATCTGGACGATGTACACGGCGATGCGCGCAGCCGTGGCGGTCGGTGCCCGCTTCATCGTGCTCGACCGACCGAACCCCATCGGCGGCAGGGCGATCGGCCCGATGATGACCACGCCGTGGACCTCTGGTGTCGGCGCCAAGGAGATCGTCCAGGCGCACGGGATGACCGTCGGTGAGCTCGCCCGCTACTTCGACGCAGAGTTCCTGCCCGCCGACGCAGGAGGTCGCCTGGCAGAGCTGTCCGTGATCCAGGTGAAGGGGTGGCGCCGCGACGTGCCGTATGCCGTCACCGGGCTCCCGTGGGTGATGCCGAGTCCCAACATGCCGACTCCCGACACCGCGCTCGTCTACCCGGGCACCGGCATGTTCGAGGGCACGAACCTCTCCGAGGGCCGCGGCACGACCCGCCCCTTCGAGCTCATCGGTGCGCCCTACGTCGACTACCGGTGGGCCGAACGCCTTGCGGCGCTTGACCTTCCGGGAGTCGGCTTCCGCGAGGCCTACTTCACGCCGACCTTCAACAAGCACGTCGGCGTCGTCTGCGGCGGCGTGCAGGTCCACGTCACCGACCCCGCGCGGTTCGACCCGATCCGCTCGACGGTCGAGATGCTCGTCGCGGCGAAGGCTCTCTACAGCGACTTCGCTTGGCGCTACGACTCCTACGACCCGGCGCGGCCCTACTGGATCGACAAGCTGACCGGGTCGCAGAGGCTGCGCACCCAGGTCTCCGCGGGCGCACCCGCCGCCGAGGTCGTGGGTGCGTGGCGCGACGAGCTGGCTGCGTTCGACGCGAGGCGCCGGCAGTACCTCCTCTACACCGGCCCGGCGAACTGACCCGGCCGTCCCGACTGCTGCACGATCAAGGAGTGACATGCGCCTGCGCACCCTCGTACCGGCCGCCCTCGGGAGTCTCGCCCTGGCGGGCAGTCTCGTGATCGCGGGACCCGCCGGGTCGGCCACGGCAGACGACTTCAGCAAGCCCGACGGTGGCTTCGCCCCGCCCAACACCGTGCTCTCCGACGCCAGCCCGGGCTCGCTCGGGCTCGACCCGGCCCCCATGGCCGAGTCGGTCGACCAGATCCACGCCCACGAGCAGGTCGACTCCTCCGGGCACCCCTTGTTCGCGGGCGCCGTCGGGATCATGGGCCACGAGGGCCACGTCGTCGAGCGCGACGCGAGCGGCTGGGCCCTGCGCTACGCCGACACGACGACCGAGCTCCCGCGCGACCAGTGGGAGCCGATGCGCACCGACACGATCTTCGACCTGGCCTCGGTGTCGAAGCTCTTCACCTCGATCGCCGTCGTGCAGCTCATCGAAGAAGGTCGCGTGAGGCTCGAGAGCCCGGTGGCGGCATACCTCCCGGAGTTTGCCGCCAACGGCAAGGGCGCGGTGACGGTGCGCCACCTGCTCACCTACACCTCGGGCTTCACGTCCTGGCTGCCGCTGTGGAGCAAGTACCCCGACAAGGCCTCGCGCATCAAGGCCGTCATGGACCAGCCGCTCACCAACCCGGCCGGGTCGACCTACCTCTACAGCGACCTCAACCTCATCACCTTGGGCGTCATGGTCGAGAAGCTGCGGGGCGCCTCGCTCGACACCGTCGTGCACGACCGGATCACCACGCGCATCGGCATGAAGGACACCGGCTACAACCCGACCGACAAGGCCCGCACGGCAGCGACAGAGTTCCAGACCGTCCCGCCGCGCGGGATGGTTCGTGGCGAGGTGCACGACGAGAACGCGTGGTCGCTGGGCGGGGTGGCCGGCCACGCGGGGGTCTTCTCGACCGCCGACGACCTCGCCGTCCTCTCCCAGGCGCTGCTCAACGGCGGCACCTACCGGGGCCATCGCATCCTCAGCCGCAAGAGCGTCGAGCAGCTCATCACGAACTTCAACGGCGACTTCCCCGGCGACAGCCACGGGCTCGGCTTCGAGCTCGACCAGCGCTGGTACATGGATGCCCTGTCCGGGCCGCGCACTGCCGGCCACACGGGCTACACCGGCACGTCGATCGTCATCGACTTCACCTCGCGCTCGTTCGCGATCCTGCTCACCAACCGCGTCCACCCTTCGCGCAACTGGGGCTCGATCAACCTCGCCCGGCGCGAGTGGGCGCACGGTCTCGCCGCGTCGATGGGCATCCGGCCCCGCCATGGCGACTCGGCCTGGTTCACCGGCTCCGACAACGCGGCGACGACGACGCTCACGACGCCCGCGCTCGCCGTCGACCCGCGCGGCGCCCGGCTCGGCTTCGACCTCTTCCTCGACACCGAGGAGACCGATCTGCTGCACCTCGAGCGCTCGACCGACGGCGGGGCCACGTGGACGGCGCTGCCGTTCGAGGTCGCAGACCGCGGGGAGGCCGAGGTCGCAGACGGCGTCGTCTCGGGCTCGGGCACCCGACGCTGGGTGCAGGTCCGCGCCGACCTGCCGGCCGGCTCGCAGCAGCTGCGCTGGCGGCACACCACCGACGGCGGCTACCTCGGGCGCGGCGTCGCGGTCGACGACATCCTCGTCAACGGGCCCGGCGGCATCCTGCTCGACGGCGAGAAGACACCTGACGCGTTCACGGCCGATGGGTGGCGGCTGCAGGGCCGCGACGCCGTAGCGTAGGCCCATGCCCAGGACCGACGACGGGACCTCGTCCCCCGCAGGTGCGACGAGCGCATCGCTGCTCATCCGCCTGCGGGGGATCAAGCCGTCCCTCTCGCCCGCCGAGGACCGCGTGGCCGACATCGTGCTGGCCGACGCCCGGCGCGCGGCCGGGCTCACCATCAGCGAGCTGGCCACAGCAGCGCGCACATCCGAGACGACGGTGCTCCGGTTCTGCCGCAGGCTCGGCCTGCCCGGCTACCCGCAGCTGCGCCTGACCCTTGCCGAGGAGTCCGCCCAGCCGCGAACGATGAGCAACAACGGCACCGACATCAGCGCCAAGGACTCCATCAACGACATCATCGCCAAGGTCGCGTTCACCGATGCGAGCGCCGTCGAGGAGACGGCCCAGCAGCTCGACCGTGAGGCGATGGCAGCCGCGGCGGCCGCCATCGCCAAGGCGGGGCGCGTCGACATCTACGGCATCGGCGCCAGCTCGATCGTCGGCACCGACCTGCAGCAGAAGCTCCACCGCATCGGCATCGTGGCGTTCTCGTGGAACGACCCGCACATCGCCCTGACGAGCGCCACGCTGCTGGGGCCCGGCGACGTCGCCGTCGGCATCTCGCACTCGGGCACCACCACCGAGACGGTCGAGGCGCTCGCAGCGGCACGCTCCACCGGGGCCAAGACCGTCGCGATCACGAACTTCCCACTCTCGCGGCTCGCCTCGGGCGTCGACTTCCTGCTCACCACGGCGGCGCGCGAGACCAGCCTGCGTTCGGGCGCGACCGCGAGCCGCATCGCAGCCCTGACCGTGGTCGACTGCCTCTACATCGCGGTCGCACAGCGCAACCTGCGCCGGGCCCGCAAGGCCGTCGTCGACACGCGCGAGGCCGTCGCCGGCCACCACGTGTCCGACTAGGCCGAAGGCGCTCCCTTCCCCGCCGCATCGAGTGCCCACTTCCCGACCCATCGAGTGCCCACTTCCCCACACTCGACCGGACCCGGCCGTCGGGAAGTGAGCACTCGACCGGATCGGGCCGTCGGGAACTGAGCACTCGACCGGACCGGGCCGTCGGGAACTGAGCACTCGACGCGCGTGACCTCGTGACGCCGTGGGAGTCTGGAGGGTCTTGACGCGAACGTTACTCATTTACGGCATTGACGGCATGCGCGTAGGAAACTAACCTCCAACGAGTGAGCAGCGAGGTGACCGTGGACGCCCCCACCGAGGAGCGCCATCCGGGGACGACGTCCATCGACACCCACACCTCCCTCGACATCCTGCGCACGCTCAACGCCGAGGACGCGACCGTGGCCGCTGCCGTGGGTGAGGTGCTGCCCGAGCTGGCTCGCCTCGTCGACCGGGCCGTGGACTCGCTGCGCTCCGGCGGCGCCGTCCACTACTTCGGTGCCGGCACCTCCGGGCGCCTGGCCGTGCTCGACGCCGCCGAGCTGCTCCCGACGTTCAACGTCCCCGCCGGCCTGTTCGTCGCCCACCACGCGGGCGGACCCCAGGCGCTCCTACGCGCCGTCGAGAACGTCGAGGACGACGCTGACCTCGGCCGCTCCGAGGCTGACTCGCTGCGTCCGGGCGACATCGCGATCGGCCTCACGGCCTCAGGTCGTACGCCATTCGTGGCCGGAGCGCTCGAACGTGCCCGCGAGCGCGGGGCCGTCACCGCCCTCGTCACGGCCAACCCGCACGCCGAGATCGCCGAGCATGCCGACCACCTCCTCGCCGCCCGCACCGGCCCCGAGGCGCTGACCGGGTCGACCAGGCTCAAGGCCGGCACCGCGCAGAAGCTGGTCCTCAACTCGTTCTCGACGGCGGTGATGATCCGGCTCGGCCGCACGTGGAGCAACCTCATGGTCGACGTCGTCGCCACCAACGCGAAGCTGCGCGGCCGGGTGCTCCGCATCCTGCAGGAGGCCACCGGCGCCGATGCCGCCCAGGCCCGCACCGCCCTCGACGGCGCCGACGGCGAGCTGAAGCCGGCGCTGCTGTCGATGCTCGCGGGCGTCGACGCCGCCACCGCCCGCCGCGCCATCGCCGAGCACGAGGGGTCGGTCGCGAGGGCCCTGGTCGCGCTCGGCGGTCCGCCTCAGGGCACCATGCGCACCACACCCGAGCACTGACCTCCTCCACCGCACTCCCGCACCGCCCTCCCCCCACCAGAACGGTGCCCCGGCACCACGCAGAACCTGACAGGAGCACAACAATGACGTTCGCCCCACGCCTCGCCGGCTCGTCGCGGGCCCGCCGCACCATCCTCACGGTCGCCGCCCTCTCTGGAGCCCTCGTCGTGACGGCCTGCTCGCCGTCCTCGTCGGGCGGGTCGGGCTCGACCGGCGCCGGCGCCGACGGCAAGACCACCCTCACGGTGTGGTCGTGGCGCGTGGAGGACGAGGCGGCGTACAACAAGATCTTCGACGCGTACGAGAAGTCCCACCCGAACGTGAACATCGAGTTCAAGGCGTTCAAGGCGACGGAGTACAACAAGATCCTTGCGACCGGGCTCGCCGGTGCCAACGGACCCGACGTGCCGCAGGTCCGCTCCTACGGCCAGCTGCAGGGCACCGTCGCGAGCAAGTCGCTGCTGCCCCTCGACGGCAAGATCGACCTGTCCGGCTGGGACGCGAACGTCGTGGCGAGCACCAAGGGCAAGGAGGACGGCAAGACCTACTCCGTCCCGCTCGCGCGCCAGACGGTCCAGATGTTCTACAACCAGGGCCTTTTCGAGAAGAACGGCATCGCGGCACCCACCACGTGGGACGAGTTCGTCGCCGCCAACGACAAGCTGATGGCCGCGGGGGTCACGCCGATCGCTGTCGGTGCCAAGGACGACTGGACGCTGCCCATCGTGCACGAGGTCCTCGCCGGCGCCCGCTTCGGCGGCAAGGCCTTCCAGGGCGAGGTGCAGTCGGGCAAGAAGTCCTTCACCGACCCCGACTGGGTGGGCTCCGTGAAGGTCGTCGCCGACCTCGCCAAGTACATGCCGAAGAACGTCACGGGTGTCGCCCAGACCGACGCGCAGACCCTGTTCTCGGCCGAGAAGGCGGCGATGATCCCCGGCGGCAGCTTCGACCTGTCCGTCTTCCAGAAGGCCAACCCGGCCATGAAGATCGGCATCTTCCAGGTGCCGCCGGCCCCCGGCTCGCCGAGCGGTTCCCTCGCGACGACGGCAGGATGGTCCGATGGCAACTTCGCCGTGTCCGCCCGGTCGAAGCACCCTGCCGAGGCCACCGCGCTCGTCACGTGGATGACCTCCAAGGAGTTCGGCCAGATGGTCAACGACGACATCAAGCAGCTGTCGGCCGTGCCCGGCGTCGAGCCGACCGATCCGCTGCTCAAGCAGATGAGCGACAACTACGCGAAGTCGGGATCGCCCTACCTGCTGCTCACCGACTTCCGCTACGGCGCCCCCTCGGGCACCGAGCTGCTCGGCAAGGGCATCCAGGAGATGCTGCTCGGGTCCAAGGACGCCGCCACGGTGAGCAAGGAGCTCGACACCGGCGTCAAGACCTGGTTCAAGCCGAGCGCGTGACGCTCGACCCGAAAGGCATGGCATGAGGCGCCGCACCGGCCTGCTCTTCGTCGCCCCGGCGCTCGGGCTCTTCGCGGTGTTCGTGCTCTACCCGATGGTGACGGCGTTCTCGTACGCCTTCTTCCACTGGCAGGGCACGAGCCGCGGGGAGTTCGCCGGGGTCGCGAACTTCACGACACTCTTCACGAGGGCACCGTTCACGACCGACCTGCCGCAGGCGCTGCTGCACAACGTGCTCTTCTTCGTCGGCACGATGCTCATCCAGAACACCATCGGGCTCACGATCGCGTACCTGCTCCACAGCCGCCCGCGCACCCGCCGGGCGCTCCAGACGCTGTACGCGATGCCCTACCTCGTGAGCCCGATCGTCATCGGCTACCTGTGGACGCTGCTGCTCTCGCCGACCTTCGGGCCGCTCAACACGCTGCTGACGAAGATCGGCCTCGAGTCGTGGGCCCTGCCGTGGCTCGGCGACCCCAAGACCGCCTTGTGGGTCGTCATCCTCGTCAGCGTGTGGCAGTGGATCGGCTTCCCGGTGCTCCTCTACGGCGCGGCGCTGGGCGGCGTGCCCGAGGAGCTCACCGAGGCGGCCCGGGTCGACGGCGCGAGCAACCGCCAGGCGTTCTTCCGCATCACCCTGCCGCTGCTGGTCCCGGCCATCGGCACCGTGTCGGTGCTGACGTTCATCTTCGCCATGGAGGCCTTCGCCCTGCCGTACGCGTTCGGCGGGTCGACCGGAAACCCTGCCGGCGCAACGGACTTCGTCTCGCTGCTCTTCTATCGCACCGCCTTCGACTCGGGAGCGACCGACGCCATCGGCAGCTCGTCGGCCCTGGCGACCGTGCTCTTCCTGATCATCTTCGGCGGGGCCTACACAGCCACCGCCGTGCTGCGCCGACACGAGCGGAGGATCACCGCATGACCACCGCCGTCGTCACGACAGAGGCGCCGCAGCAGCAGGCCACCACGTCGCCCGCACAGCGCAGCCGGCGCCGGCCGCCGCGGCCCAACCGTCCCGTCGGCGGAGCGGGTGCCGGTGTGCTGCTCTGGGGGTATGCCGCCCTGGCGCTCGTGCCGCTGCTGCTCATGGTCAGCAACAGCTTCCGCAGCAACGCCGACCTCATCACCGAACCGCTCGGCCTGCCCTCCCCTCCGACGACGGCGAGCTACGTCGAGGCGTGGACGACCGGTAGCTTCGCGACGTACTTCGGCAACTCGCTGGCCGTCACCGTCGGAGCGGTGGCGATCTCGACGTCGGTGGCGACGATGGCCGCCTACGCCCTCGCTCGGGGCCGCTCCAGGATCTTCCGCTGGCTCGAGTCGCTCTTCCTCTCGGGCCTGATGCTGCCGATCCACCTCGCGATCCTGCCGATCTTCTACCTCTTCGACGGGCTCGGGCTGGTCGACTCCCGACTGGGCCTCATGCTCATGTATGCCGCGTCAGGCATCCCGTTCTCGATCTTCGTGCTCACGACGTTCTTCCGGCAGCTGCCCGAGGAGCTGGAGGAGGCAGCGGCCCTCGACGGTGCGACGAGCTGGCAGACGTTCTGGCGCATCATGGTGCCGCTCGTGCGCCCAGCCCTCGCCACCGTGGCCGTCTTCCGCTTCGTTCCGATCTGGAACGACTTCCTCTTCCCGCTCGTGCTCCTGCGTCGCGAGGAGAAGTACACCCTCCCCGTCGGCCTCACCACCTTCTTCGGGGAGAACGCGACGAACTACTCGGCCGTCTTCGCCGGCCTCGTCATCACCACCGTCCCGCTCATCGTGCTGTTCCTCGTCGCGACGAAGCAGATCGTCGCGGGGCTCACCGCAGGCATGGCGAAGTGACGAGCCTGCTCGTCGCCGTCGATGTCGGCGGGTCGGGGCTTCGCCTGCAGACGTATGCCGGCTCGCCCGGTCCCGTGCGCACCGCACCGGGCGTGCGCGTCGGCGCCGGCGGCATCGACGTGGCGGCCCTCGTCGCCGATGCGCGGCGGCTGCTCGACGACCACGAGCCGGCCTCTGCCGCAACGCAGCCCGCGGCGGTTGTGTGGTCGATGCGCGGCCTCCTCTTCCTCGCCGACCGGGCCGAGGTGCTCCGCACGGTCGTCCAGGGCCTCGGCGCCCGGCGCACCGTCGTCGCCAGCGATGCGGTCGCCAACCTCGTCGGCGCCACCGGACGCGTCGGGCCCGGTGCCGTCGTCGCGGCCGGCACCGGGGCCGTCGCCTTCGGCACCGACTTCGACCGGCTGTGGCGGCGCGTCGACGGCTGGGGCCACGTCCTCGGCGACGATGGGTCCGCTGCGGTGCTCGGGATGGGCGGCCTGCGCGCTGCGCTCCGAGCCCACGACGGCCTGCCTGACGGGTCGCCCGCCCTCCTCGAGGCGGCGACGGCACTGCTCGGACCACCCGAGACGTGGCCGCGCCAGGTCATGACGACCCCTGACGCGCCCGAACGACTCGCCGCCATGGCCCCGCTCGTGACGGCTGCCGCGTCCGACGACCCGGTCGCCCAGCAGCTCTGTGAGCGCACGGGGACGGCACTCGCGCAGGCCCTCCTTCGTGCCTCCGACGGCCTCGCCGCGCCAACGCTCACGGCGACCGGCGGCCTGCTGGCCTCGGCGCCGGTCACCGCAGCGCTCGACGACGCCCTGGCTCGGGCCGGCGCCGGCCGCTCTGCTGCACTCGGCGGCGCACTCGACGGCGCACTGCTGCTCGCCCGGCACCTGCTCGAGACGGGCAGCTTGCCCGAGCACCCGGCATACCTGGTCGTCGACGGCCCCTGAGCGCCGCGCCCGGGCCCGCGCGCCGATGGTGCGCTCACGCCTCCGCCGGCACTCAGCCGCCGGAACCGGATCAGTCCTGGCCCTCGCCCTGCTCGGCGGGTTCGCCGGCCTCGGTGGCTACCGGCGCGTCAGCCTTCGACTCGTCCTTGACCTCGGCGCCCTCGCCCGCCTCACCGGGCTCGGTGGCTTCCGGCGCGTCAGCCTTCGACTGGTCGTTGACCTCGGCGCCCTCGCTGGCCTCACCGGTGTCCGGCGGATCGGCCTTCGACTGGTCCTCGACCTCGCCGGGCTCGTCGGGCCCGTCGGTGGTGGTCGGCGCGCCCGAAGACACCGTCTTCGAGGGGGATGGCTCGCCGGCCTCGGGCGTCGCGACCCCGGGGGCTCCGGTCCTTGGCGACGCGCTGGAGGTGCCCACCACCGACGGCGGGAGGGACGGCTGACCGGGCGACGCGACGGCGACGCCGATGCCGGCGGCTGCCACCGCAACCGCTGCGCCGACGGTGAACGCGACGCTACGATTCACGGGCTTGAGACTCATCTGGAGGTCCCCTTCCGATGGATGCCGGCCTGCCGCACCTACGACCGTGGATTGCCTCAGCCACACGGTCCGTTACACGCGCGACCCACCGCGTAACGCGAGAACCTCCCACGGTGATTCACCCGTGATGGACGAATCGCAGCTGCGCGACGTCGTTCGCCGGAGCCGAGCCGGTGACGCCGCAGCGATCGAGTCGCTCATGAGGGAGTTTCGCCCCCGGATCCGCAGGTACTGCGTGACCCGGCTCGGCCAGGAGGTGGCAGAGGACGTGACCCAGGAGACCTGCGTGGCGCTGGCGGCCGCGATGCCCCGCTACGAGGACCGCGGCGTGCCCTTCACGAGCTTCGTCTTCGGCATCACCGCCAACAAGGTGGCGATGGCGAGGCGGTCGCTCGCGCGGTCCCGCGAGGTCCACGGCGTCCCCGAGCGGGAGTCCCTCGAACCGACGCCCGAGGAGCGCGCCGTGAGCGGCGACGGCCTGCGACGGCTGCTCGCGCCCCTGGCCACCCTCCCGGAGCGCCAGCGCGAGATCCTCCTGCTGCGCGTGGTCGACCAGCTGTCGGCCGACGAGGTCGCAGCGGTGCTCGGCATGACCCCGGGCGCCGTGCGCGTCGCCCAACACCGGGCCCTGCGCGCCCTGCGGCGCACCATGGGGGTGAGCGGCGCATGACCCGCTTCGGCCCGACCGCGCGCGGTGTCCGCGTCGACGACGCCCTCCTCGACTCGCTCGCCCGACGCGAGGAGCCCGCCATCGGCTCGGACGCCGCCGTACGCCTGCTCGCCGACCTCGCCGTCGCCGCCGACGCCTGCTCGCCCGGACTGGGGCAGCAGCGGGGTGCCGGCTCCCGCTTCGAGGTCGGCGTCGCCCCCGAGCGCGGCAGTCGGTCGTCGCTCGCCTGGGTGGCCGCAGCCGCGGCCGCCGCCGTCGTCGCCGTGGCCCTCAGCACGGTCGCACCGCAGTCGACCCCGCGCCCGGGCACCACCGTGCAGGTCTCGCCGGTCTCGCTGACGCGCGCGCGCACCCTGATCGCCGAGGCCGGGGGCATCCTCGGCCCGGCAGGGTCGCTCGTCACCCCAGCCGTCCGGGGCCGGGCCCGAGAGCTGCTCACCCAGGCTCGGACCGAGCTGGACCGGGCCCGGCAGAACCAGGAGGGTCAGCCGGCGGAGCGCGACGAGGTCGAGCAGTCCCTCGTGGCCGCCGAGACCGTCCTCACCGAGTCGGGCCGGGGACTCGGCGGCCGGGACGACGAGACCAGCACCCCGAGCCCCACCCCCACCAGCACCGACGACGACGCGACGAAGTCCGAGACGGACGACGAGACGTCGGTCGGCGAGACCCCGGGCAGTGAGAGCTCCAAGGACGGCACGCCGTCTCCGGCGAGCGCCGACGAGGCCCCGCGAGCCGAGGAGCCGTCGGGCGACGACGGCTGAGGTCGCAGCTCTCACCCCTCCTCAACGTCCCGCGGAGGTCCCATCCGAACGCGGGACGGCGCCGAACACCTGGGGACGGCTGTCGCCGCACTGAGGGGTCGGCGACAGCCGTCATGAGGGTCGGGCCGACTTCGAGCGGCCGGGCTGCACTGGGGACAGCACGAAAGGGCCCGTCCAACCCCTGTTGGACGGGCCCTTTCCGGGCGTTGCGGTGCCGGTCAGCGCAGCGGGTCGAACGGGCTGAGCTGGGCCGGCGCGGTGCCGGTGACGATCTGCTCGGCGAGCAGACGGCCGGTGACGGGGCCGAGGGTGATGCCCCACATGCCGTGGCCGCCGGCGACGAACACCTTGGGGTTCGTCGAGGCACCGATGAGCGGCAGACCGTCGATCGTGCAGGGGCGCGAGCCGACCCACTCGTCCTGGCGGTGGTCGAGGTCAGCACCCTTGAGCAGCGGGCGTGCCGACTCGACGATGGCCTTGATGCGACGGCGGTCGAGAGCGGCCTCGGGCTGACGGAACTCCATCATGCCGGCGACGCGGAGGCGGTCACCGACGGGCGTGCACGCGACGCGGGCGGCCGGGAAGTAGACCGGGCCGTTGGGCAGGTCCTCGACCTCGACCGAGAAGGAGTAGCCGCGGCCGGCCTGGACGACGCGCTTCACGCCGAAGTCGCGCGCCAGCTTGCCGAGCCAGGCGCCGGTCGCGACCACGACGGCGTCGTAGTGCTCGGCCTGGCCGAAGTCGTTGGTCACGAGCACGCCGGTCGGGGTGTCGGTGATGCGGGAGACGGCGCTGCCGGTGACGATCTTGCCGCCGCGGGCGGTGACCGAGTCGGCGAGCGCGGCGACGTAGGCGCCCGGGTTGATGAAGCGCTGGCCGTGCAGCACGATCGCGGCGCCGATCTCGTCGGACAGGGCCGGCTCGATGGCGCGGGCGTCGTCACCGGAGAGGACGTCGAAGGTGATGTCGCCGCCCGATGCGCGGATGTGCTCGATCTCCTCGAGCAGCGTCGTCCGCTCCTCGGCGGTGCGGTAGGCGGCCGTGAACGACTTGGCCTCGTAGGTGTCGGCGTCGACGCCGCCGGCCTTGAGCAGGTCGAAGCTCTGCAGCGACAGGTCGTTGACGGGCACGAGCGACTCCATCGCCTTCTTCCACGCCTTCATCGTGCTGTGGCGGGTGAAGCCGGTGACGAAACGGAGGAAGTCGGGGCGGGTGCTCGGCGGCACGTAGACGGGCGAGCTCGGGCTGAGCACGGCGCGCAGGCCGTACTTCAGCACGGCCGGCTCGGGCAGCGGCGTGGCGATGCCCGGCGTGAGCCAGCCCGCGTTGCCCCACGACGCTCCGGCGGCGACGCCGTCGCGGTCGATGACGGTCACCTCGACGCCACGCTCCTGGAGGAACCAGGCGGTCGCGAGACCGACCATGCCCGCTCCGATGACGGCAATGCGCTCGGGGACCGGGGTACCAGCGGTGTTCACGGCAGGCATGCGGATCGACTCCTGTGGGTGGGTGGGTGCCTTCCGTCCATGGTGGCGGCCAGGGAGCAGGACCCTTTGGTGCTACAGCGACAGAGTTGTCGGCCCTGATTGTGCGTGCAGCACAGCCGCGTGGGTCATGATGAGGTATGCCGTCAGCCACCCGACGCTCCCGCGCCAGCGCCACGCGTACGTCCTCCACGACACCCGTCGGCCTCCCGGTCGCCCGGCTCGTGGGGGCCCTCGGCGGCGGCCTGCTGACCGTCGTCGTCGACGCCGGGGGGCCACCCGTCGACGACGTGACCCTGGCCGAGCCGGCCTCCGGGGTCTTCGGACAGGCGGGCGACCTGCTGCTCGGGGTGGGCGTCGAGCGGCCCGCCGAGGCCTCGGCGCTGCTCGAGGGCGCCGCTGCCGTCGACACCGGCGCGGTGGTGCTGCGCCGGGCGGCCGCCCGACACCAGCAGGTCAGGGCCGCGGCTGCCCGCCTCGGCGTCAGCCTCGTCGAGCTGGCCGACCACGCCTCGTGGGCCCACGTCGTCTGGCTCCTTCGGGGCGTGCTCGACCGCGCCGCGAGTGGGCCGGCCGTCCGCGCCGAGGGCCCCGTGCTCGACGAGCTCTTCGCCCTCGCCGACGCCTGCGCCGCCCTCGTCGACGCCCCGATCACCATCGAGGACACCCAGTCCCGGGTGCTCGCCTACTCCTCCACCCAGGACGTCGCCGACCCCGCGCGCGTGTCGACCATCGTCGGGCGGCGGGTGCCCGACGAGGTCATCGCCAACCTCCGCGGGCGCGGCGTCTTCCGGCGGCTGGCCCGGTCCGACGAGCCGTTCTTCGTGCCGGCCGGCCGGGGGCTGCGGGCCCGCGTCGTCGTGCCGGTGCGGGCCGGCACCGAGTGGCTCGGCTCGATCTGGGCCGTCGTCGACGAGGAGCCGGAGGAGCGGGTCATGGGCTCGCTGGCGCAGACGGCCTCGGTCGTCGCCCTCCACCTGCTCCGCATGAGGTCGCAGGCCGACCTGGCTCGCCGGGTCTCCGCCGACCGGCTCCGCGCCCTGCTGAGCGGCGACACCCTCGACGCGGAGGGCTGGCTCCCCGCCGCCCCGTGGCGCGTCGTGGTGCTCTCCGGGGCCTACCGTGACGACGGTGACACAGGTGCTGTGCGTCGATCGGCGTCGTCACGCGAGTCCGGCGGAGGCCGCGCCCGCGATGCCGCAGCGCCCCGTGACGCCGAGCGCGAGCTCGACGTGTGGGAGTCGGTCGCGCGCCGCCGCTCGTGGCGGCAGCCGCTGCTCGCCATCTTCGACGGAGTCGCCCTCGCCCTGGTGCGCGACGCCATGGGCGATGCCTCACCCGGCACGTGGGAGTGGCTGCACGGTGTCGTCGAAGAGGTCGCGGGCGTGACGTCGAGCGCCACCGCCAGCGCGGGCGGGCGCGTCTCTCGCGCAGTCGATCTCGACCGCTCGCGGCGCGAGGCGACCGAGGTGCAGCGCCTGCGCGACATCGGGCGCGTCACCGGCACGACGACCACCGTCGAGGAGGCCTGGGCAGCCGTCACCAACGCCCGCGCCCTCGGCGGCATCTGGACCGAGGAGCTGCTCGGTCCGGTGGGCACGATCCGCGACCACGACGAGTCGCACCAGACGGCATACCTCGAGACCGTGGCCGCCTGGCTCGACCACCCGGGCGACCCCCGCGAAGCGGCGGCTCGGCTGCACGTGCACCCCAACACCCTGCGCTACCGCATGCAACGCCTCTCCGACGTCGTCGACCTCGACCTGCACGACCCGGAGACCCGGCTGGCCCTGAGACTCCAGCTCCGTGCCCTCGGGCACTGAGGCAAAACGGCCAGTGGGCAGCTGTGGGACCTCGATAGCGTGGCTGACATGGGCGACGCGGCCGCGGAACAGCACGACCGGACAGGCGATCAGACCTGGATCACGCACTCGGAGTTCGAGCGGATCTATGGCCCGATCCAGCCCTGGACGCCGGCGGAGGCCGCAGAGGTCCTCGCCGGTCTCGACGTGCCGTGGTGGGTGGCCGGGGGCTGGGCCATCGAGGCGTTCACCGGTGTGACCCGGCCGCACGAGGACATCGACCTGTCCGTCTTCCGCCGCGACCTGCCGGTCCTGCGCACCTTCCTCGAGCCGCGCTTCCACCTCTGGGCCGCCGGCGGCGAGGGCCTGCTCCACCTCGCACCCGGGCGCGCCATGCCCGACAGCGCCGAGCAGGTGTGGGTGCGCGAGCACGCCCTCGCCCCGTGGTCGTGCGAGTTCCTGCTCAACCGTGACGTCGACGGCCGCTGGCAGTCCAAGCGCGACCCGTCCTTCAGCGCACCGCTGGAGACGGTGACCTGGGAGCGCGACGGCGTGCGCTACCTCGCACCAGAGCTCGTGCTGAGCCACAAGGTCAAGACCGGGCGACCCAAGGACGACGACGACCTGGCCGCCGCCCTTCCGCTGCTCACGGCGGGCCAGCGCGGCTTCGTGGCCGACTTCGTGCGCGTCCATGCGCCTGAGCACCCCTGGCGGGCCCGGCTCGAGGCCGCGACCTGAAGCTGGAGCGGCGGGTCGTCGGCAACAGACCTCGGTCAGGCCTCGCCGAGGTGCACGGTGCCGTCGGCGTCGACGCGGAAGTTCGGGTTGTGCACGAAGTCCCATCGGAAGCCGTCGGGGTCGGCCACGCAGGCACTCGAGCCGCCCCACTCGCGTACGGCAGGGGCTGTGACCGACGTCGCCCCGGAAGCGAGCGCGGCGGCATACAGCTGCTCGACCTGCTCGGCGCGCTCGACGTTGTGACCCAGCGACATCGGCGGAGCGGCCGCTCCGTGCGCGACGTCGCCGTACTCGCTCGGCATCTGGGTCACGTCCCAGAGGGCCAGCAGGAGTCCCGGGCCGGCCTGGACGAAGCTGATGTCACCGGGCAGGTGCAGCACCTGGCGGAAGCCGAGGCCGTCGACGTAGAAGGCGCGTGACACCTCGACGTCGCGGACGCCGAGCGTGACGGCGGACAGGTCTGGTCGGATCGTCATGCCCGTCACGATATGAGGTGGAAATGATCAGGGGAGGGACACCGTGGTGTCCCTCCCCTGCCTGTGGCGCTGGATGCCCCCAACCAGCGTCTGAGTCAGTGGCCGCCACCCAGAAGGTCGCGCACCTCCGACTCGCGGTATCTCCGGTGCCCGCCAAGGGTCCGGATCGAAGTCAGCTTTCCCGCCTTGGCCCAGCGAGTGACCGTCTTGGGGTCCACTCGGAAGAGGGCCGCCACCTCGGCAGGCGTCAGCAGCTTCTCGGTCTCGTGTCGATCCTGAGTCGTCATTGTCATATCCCCACCACCCTGTCGCTAGGTGCAGCGACACGCATCGCCCCAAGCGGGGCTCGGTAAAGCAAGAGTAAAGTCTGGACCCGGTCAATGGCGGTTAATCACAGAAAAGAGTCAAATCGTCCCCCTTTCGCACCCCGGGGTGTAATGGGGTCCGACCGACATCTCGGGATCTCGTGGCGGTCCCGATGGGGGCTCGCAGCACGTCGGCAGGGCACTTGGCGGGCGCGCCCCCCGGCGGCCCACGACGCGACGCCGTCGAGGGGGTGCGGCGGGCGCAGGATTTGCCTCACTCATGTAGCGTTAGCCCCACGAGAACACACACATTCCCGGGACCGCTACGCAGACATCGAAGAGCCATCTGGCTCTTCGAGGGGCGATGCCGTCCCGGCACGACGCACGAGGGGGTCACGCCATGGGGCGCGGCCGAGCCAAAGCCAAGCAGACCAAGGTCGCACGGCAGCTCAAGTACTACACACCTGACACGGACTTGAGCGCGCTGGAGCGTGAGCTGCACGGGCCGTCGCAACGCGACGTCTCCAACCAGCCACAGTCCGTCGACGACGACGAGTACGACGAATACGGGAAGTGGGTCTCAGGCGAGCGCTGAGCTCGTCCCCCCTCTTCCGTCTGCACCTCGTGCGTCGGGTGTTCCCACCCGGCGCGCGATCGGTGCTGCCCTGGCACGGTAGAGCCCGCACACCGTCGTGGTGGGCGGGCCCAGCCATGCCCGGCACCGATCGAGCCGGTGCCCGCGAGCGTCGTTGGCGCCCAAGGCAGTTCGGCCCCGAGTTCGGGGCGGAGTTCGGCTCCTAGTTCGGCTCCGAGCCGGGCCCGAGGGTCAGGCGGTGGGGTGCTCTCCCACGACCTGCACGGCGCCACCGTCGACGCCCTTGGCTCCGCGCACGACCTCGGCGTCGGCTGCGACGAGTCCGTCCGCCTGCGCCCGCTCCTCGGTGGCAACCTCTCCGAGGCGCCACGCGCGTATGCCGCGTGCCTCGGTCAGCTCGATCGCGCGGTCGGCGTGTGCCTCGGGCAGGACCGCCACGAAGCCGATGCCCTGGTTCAGGGTGCGTTCGATGTCGGCGTGCGGCACGCGGCCGAGGTCCTGGACGGTGCGGAAGACGGCCGGTGGCGTCCACGTGGAGCGGTCGACGCGGGCGAAGGTGCCCGTCGGCAGCACACGGGCCAGGTTGGCCGCGAGCCCTCCGCCGGTCACGTGGCTGAGGGCGTGCACGTCGAGGCCGTCGTCGGCGATGAGCTCGAGCAGCGGCTTGGTGTAGATGCGGGTCGGCTCGAGCAGCTCCTCGCCGAGGGTGCGGCCGAAGTCGTCGACGTGTCGGTCGAGGCTCCAGCCGGCGCTCTCGATGACCCGGCGAACCAGGCTGTAGCCGTTGCTGTGCAGGCCACTGCTCGCGAGGGCCACCACGACGTCACCGTCGGCGACGCGCTGCGGACCCAGCACGGCGGCATACTCCACGACGCCGGTGGCGGCGCCGGCGACGTCGTACTCGTCGGGCTCGAGCAGGCCCGGGTGCTCTGCGGTCTCGCCGCCGACGAGCGCGACCCCCGCCTCCTCGCACGCGCGGGCGATGCCGCCGACGATGGCAGCGATGCGCTCGGGCACGACCTTGCCGGTCGCGATGTAGTCGGTCATGAAGAGCGGCTCGGCGCCGCAGACGACGATGTCGTCGACGACCATGCCGACGAGGTCGAAGCCGATCGTGTCGTGCACGCCGAGGGCTTGGGCGATGGCGACCTTGGTGCCGACGCCGTCGGTGCTCGTCGCGAGGATCGGCCGGGTCATGCKGGCGATGGCGCTCGCGTCGAACATGCCGGCGAAGCCGCCTAGGCCACCGACGACCTCGGGCCGGGTCGCGCGGCGCACCGACGCCTTCATCAGCTCGACGGCCTTGTCACCTGCCTCGACGTCGACTCCGGCCGAGGCATACGTGATGGGGGCGTCGCTCACGCGCCCCAGCCTACCGGCGACGCGCACCCCCTCTCCCCCGCGTCCACCCTTGCCCCTCCCCGCCGCCACCTCCTCGCCATTCGAGGTGATTTCTCGTGGTGGAGCGCGAGCATCCACCTCGATCCTGCAGCCCTCCGGTCGGTTCGAGGTGATCCGTCGCGGCCGAGCGCGAGCATCCACCTCGAGCTGGGCAGGCTTCGCCGCTCAGGTGGTGGCGAGTCCCAAGGCGATCTGGTCCATGAAGGCCGGCTCGTGCAGGCGCAGACCGATCCGGTCGATACGCAGCACCCGGTCACCTGACAGCACGACGGCGTTGCGCGTGAGGTTGTCGACGCTGACGGCGAGACCCTCGCGGTGCTGCGCACCGTCGATCTCGACGACGAGTCCGTGCCGGTCCCATCGCACGTCCAGGTAGACCCGACCCCGCGGCCCCTCGCGCAGCACCTGCCTCGACGGCTCGGGGAGACCCCGCGCCCGGCACAACCTCGCGAAGTCGAGCTCGGCGAGGGACTGCACACCGAGGGCCACGTCGCCGATGACGCCCTTGATGAAGGCGCGTCGCCGCCGACCCAGGCAGATGCGTGATGCCTCGAGCAGGGCGGACGGGGTGGTGAGCCTCTGCTGAACGGGCATCAGCAGGAGCAGCGCCGCCTGCCTGTCGCTGACCGCCCAGCCGGCCGCGCGAACGGCCGCCACATCGGGTTTGGTGCGCGGGACGCCGACGGTGAGGAGCTCGCCATCGACGCGGCGGATGACCTTGTGGATCCTGACGCCAGGCAGTGCCCTGGTGTCGTGCGAGTGGCGAACCGAGACATGGATGCAGTCCTCCTCGAAGCCCGTGAGGCCGGCAGCATGGAGCGCGGTGACGCCGTCGAGTGCGGCGATCCGCTCCCCCAGCTCCCAGACGGCTGTCCAGGCCCGGGCCTGGATCGACAGCGGACCGAGGTGGACCGCCACGGTCTGACGCCCGAGCCGCACCCACCGCTCGGCCGCCACCTCGTTGCGGATGTGGTCGTGGGTGATGCCGAGGGCCGCGAGCTGCCGCCTCGAGAGGACGCCGCCCTGTGGCTCGGCCGCGGCCCGCACCAGGGATCGTCGCGCGGCACTGGTCATGGTCCGAGCGTCGAGGCAGGTCCACGGCCGCGCGAGTGGTGGAGCCGAGCCTGTGGACGACGAGACGCTTGGGCGATCGCCTGTGGACGACGCAACGAGGTTCCTGCGATTCGAGGTGATGCATCGCAGCCCAGCGCGACCAGACACCTCCACTCGCAGCGGCGTCGTCCGGTTCGAGGTGATGCGTCGCGGCCGAGCGCGACCCGATACCTCGAAGCGGGGTCAGGGGTGCTGGAGGGCGCTCTCGCCGCCGACCCCGACACCGAGGCTGACGCCCTCGACGTCGACCGAGCGGTCGTGGCCGGTGCGCACCGACAGCGGCAGCGTCTCGAGGACGTGCTTGCCGATGCGGCCGTCCTCCGGCAGCTCGATGGGGTACTTGCCGGTGAAGCAGGCCGAGCACAGCTCGTCGGCGGGCTGGTTGGTCGCGCCGATCATCCCCTCCTCGGAGATGTAGCCGAGCGAGTCGGCGCCGATCGAGGCGCGGATCTCCTCGACCCCGAGCCCGGTCGCGATGAGCTCGGCCCGCGTCGCGAAGTCGATGCCGTAGAAGCACGGCCACTGCACGGGCGGCGAGCTGATGCGCACGTGCACCTCGAGCGCACCCGCCTCGCGCAGCATGCGGATCTGCGCGCGCTGGGTGTTGCCGCGCACGATGGAGTCGTCGACGACGACGAGGCGCTTGCCGCGGATGGTGTGCTCGAGCGGGTTGAGCTTGAGCCGGATGCCGAGCTGGCGCAGCGTCTGCGAGGGCTGGATGAAGGTGCGCCCGACGTAGGCGTTCTTCACGAAGCCCTGGCCGAACGGGATGCCCGACTCCTGCGAATAGCCAACAGCCGCAGGCACGCCCGACTCGGGCACGCCGATGACGAGGTCAGCGTCGACGGCATGCTCGCGGGCCAGGACCCGGCCCATCTCGACGCGAGCCTCGTGCACCACCCGGCCGCGGATGACGGCGTCGGGGCGGGCGAGGTAGACGTACTCGAACACGCAGCCTTTCGGCTGGGGCTCGGCGAACTTGTGCGAGCGCAGGCCGTCCTCGTCGATGACGATGAGCTCGCCGGGCTCGACCTCGCGGATGACGGCCGCACCGATGGTCTGGAGCGCCGCGGTCTCGGACGCGACGACCCAGCCGCGCTCGAGTCGGCCGAGGGCCAGGGGACGCACGCCCCAGGGGTCGCGGGCGGCATACAGCGTGGTCTCGTCCATGAAGACGAACGAGAAGGCACCGCGCAGCTTGGGCAGCAGCTCGAGCGCGGCCTGCTCGGGCGTCTTGTCCTCGTCGGCCGACAGGAGCGTCGTCACGAGGGCGGTGTCGGAGGTGTTGCCGCGGGCGAGCTCGCCGGTGACGCGGGCGCCGCCGAAGTGCTCGTCGACGAGGGCCTTGAGCTCGACCGTGTTGATCAGGTTTCCGTTGTGGGCGAGGGCCAGCGTGCTGTGGCCGGTGCCGCCGAGCGTCGGCTGGGCGTTCTCCCACGTGGAGCCGCCAGTCGTCGAGTAGCGCGTGTGCCCGATCGCGATGTGGCCGCGCAAGGACGACAGCGCGGTCTCGTCGAAGACCTGCGACACGAGGCCCATGTCCTTGTAGACGAGGATCTTCTCGCCGTCACCGGTGGCGATGCCGGCCGACTCCTGCCCGCGGTGCTGCAGTGCATAGAGCCCGAAGTACGTCAGCTTCGCGACGTCCTCTCCGGGGGCCCAGACGCCGAAGACCCCACAGGCGTCCTGCGGGCCCTTCTCGCCGGGGATGAGGTCATGACCTAGTCGACCGTCGCCACGTGCCACTGCGCCAGTGTCCCACAGCGACGCGCTCAGTCCGACCGCGGTCCAGCCCCCGGCAGCGCCCGCAGCGGCAGCTCGGCCACCACCTCGTAGCGCGGCCGCCGCCCGCGCCCCTCCCCCAGGTGCGACTCGACGAGGGCGAGCGCGGTGGCCCGCCACGCCGGCCCCTCCCACGGGTCCAGCGCACGGATCCAGCGGGTGGCCTCGGTCGGCCGGTGGAAGCGCCCGAGCGTGAGGTGCGGGTGGAAGCGCGTGCCGTCGGGCGTGGCACCGGCCGAGCCGGCCGCATTGCGTATGCCGTGTGCGACCGCCCCGAGGTCACCGCGCGCCTGCTCGACGCCGGCCCACAGGACGCGGGCGGCATACGGGTTGGGGAAGGCGCCGGCGCCCGCGAGCTGCAGCACCAGGGGGTCGCGCCGGCCGGCCGAGCGGGCCAACGCGTCGGTGAGGTCGTCGAGCCGGGCCTCGGGCACGGCACCGAGGAACGCCAGTGTGACGTGCCACTGGTGGCGGTCGGTCCAGCGGATCTCGGGACTGGCCTCACGCCTGGGTGCGACGTGGTCCTCGAGGTCGTCGAGGACCTCGTCGGGCGGCACGACGGCGACGAACAGCCTCATGGCTGCGCTGCGACACCTGATGCGATCAGGTTATCCACGTCGTCGATTCCCCACGCGGACAGGGCTGCCCGCGTGTCAGCCCCGGGAGTGGACGGCGGCGTCGACAGTGCGACCGGCGTGCGCGAGAAGCGCGGCGCCGGCGCGGGCTGCACGACGCCGTGGTGCTCGACGTAGGTGCCACGCGCCGCCAGGTGCGGGTGGTCGGGCGCCTCGGCGTAGGACAGCACCGGCTCGACGCAGGCGTCGGTGCCCTCGAAGAGTGCCACCCACTCGTCGCGGGTGCGGGCACGGAAGGTGTCGCAGAGCAGCGCCCGCAGGGCCGGCCACCGCCCGGGGTCGAGGCGGTCGGGTGCCGCTTCGGTGAGGTCGAGCAGGCGCAGGAACTCGGCGTAGAAGGCCGGCTCGAGCGGGCCGACAGCCATCCAGCCGCCGTCGCGCGTCTCGTAGACGTCGTAGAAGGGGGCGCCCGAGTCGAGCAGGTTGGTGCCGCGCCGGTCGGACCACAGCCCGGCCGACACGAGGCTGACGACGAGGGACGAGAGGTGGGCCGTGCCGTCGACGATGGCGGCGTCGACGACCTGCCCGCGACCACTGGTGCGGGCCTCGAGCAGCGCCGCGAGGACTCCGACGACGAGGTAGAGCGCACCGCCGCCGAAGTCGCCGACGAGGTTGACCGGCACCTGGGGCGGTCCCCCGGCACGGCCGATGGCGTGCAGGGCGCCGGTGATGGCGACGTAGCCGATGTCGTGCCCGGCGGTCTGGGCGAGCGGGCCGTCCTGGCCCCAGCCGGTCATCCGGCCGTAGACGAGCGCCGGGTTGCGCTCGAGGCACACGTCGGGGCCGAGCCCGAGCCGCTCGGCGACCCCGGGCCGGTAGCCCTCGACGAGGACGTCGGCCCTCTCGACGAGCGCGAGGGCGGTGGCGAGGCCGTCGGGGTGCTTGAGATCCAGCAGGACGGACGGGCGCCCGCGCCGCAGCACGTCGGCTTCGGGCGCGAGGGGGACGGGCAGCGAGGGGCCGCCGGGTCGGTCGACGCGGATCACGTCGGCCCCGAGGTCGGCGAGCAGCATCGCCGCGAACGGTGAGGGGCCGATGCCGGCCAGCTCGACGACCCGCACCCCGGCGAGCGGGCCCGTGCGCCGCGTGTCGTTCGGGGCGCGGTCACCGGCCGGGTCGGTCACGACCGGTCGCGACCTGACCGGTCGAGCAGGATGCCGAGGACGCCGGCCAGGCCGGTGCCGAGGAGCGCCCCGAGGGAGCCGATGTAGAGGGCGCCGGTGGTCTCGGAGTAGCCCTGGACCCCCTCGCCCCGCAGCGAGACGAGGGCGCCGATGACGAAACCGAGGACTGCACCCGTGATGAGGAACCGCTTGAAGTTCGGGATGCGGGAACGTTCGGGGCGGGCGGGGGGCGGGGTCTGGCTCACGCGCCCACCCTAAGCGAGGAGATCGGCAGCAGACCCTCGAGGTGGGCGCGCTGTCCGCTCGCCCGGACGAGCGCCCCGTTGAGCGCGTCGTCCCAGGAGAGCTCTCCGACGGCCAGCCGCAGCCAGGTGGCGGCGTCGGTCTCGATGACGTTGGGCGGGGTGCCTCGGGTGTGCACCGGGCCCTCGATGCACTGGACCGCGCCGTGCGGCGGCACGCGCACCTCGACGGTGCGGCCGGGCGCGATGGTCGCGAGCTCCTCGAGGGTGTAGCGCACCGCGGTCGCCGTGGTGCCCCGGTCAGCCACCCAGCCGGCCGCGCGGCACGCCTCGAGCGCGGCGTGACCGGCGGCGATCGGGGTGCGTCGGCGTGGCGGCATACGGGAAGGCTATCGACGGGTGGTGTCAGCGACCCGAGCGGTGCCCGGGCTCAGCGCAGGCGTGGCAGCACGTCGGAGACGACCTCGTGGAGGACGTCGCGGGTGCCTCGGTAAGGATCGCTCGGACGCGGCCAGTGGGTGATGACGTCGGTGAAGCCGAGCTCGGCCGCCCGCCCGACGGCGTCCTCGAAACACGCAGCGCTCGAGAGCGTGAACGTCGGCGCCGAGTCGAGGTTGAGGTAGCGGTCGAGGTCGCCGGAGGCGCGACCGGCGTCGGCCAGCGCCTCGTCGACCCGCGTGCCGAGCGAGGCGACCAGCCCCCACCACTCGTCGTCGGTGTCGACGGTGCCGCCGTAGGTCATCCAGCCGTCGCCGCGCTCGACGGCGAGGCCGATCGCCTTGGGGCCGTTGGCCGCCACGACGAGGGGCACGCGGTTGCCGGTGTCGCCCCCACGGACCGGCCCGGGCAGGGTGCGCACGTCGCGGGCGCCGTAGAACCGGCCCTCGGCGTCGACGTGGTCCTCCGAGAGGAGCCGGTCGAGCAGGCCGGTGAACTCGTGGAACCGCGCCGTGCGGTCACGCAGCGGCAGGTCCTCGCCCATGATGCGCGAGTCGACGTCGCCGCCCGCACCGATGCCGAGCAGGAAGCGCCCGCCCGAGATGTCGTCGAGCGCGAGCACCTCGCGCATGAACTGCACGGGGTGGTGGTTGTTGGGAGACGACACGAACGTGCCGAGGCCGATGCGGTCGGTCACAGCGGCCGCGGCAGCCAGCGTGGGCACGGCGCCGAACCACGGGGAGTCGGGCAGTCCGCCCCACGTGACGTGGTCGAACGTCCACGCGTGGTCGAAGCCCATCTGCTCGGCCTCTCGCCACATCGGCTCGGCCACGGACCAGGCGTGCTCGGGGAGGATCGTGAGACCGAAGCGCATGCCCCGACGCTAGCGCGCGGGTCGGACGGGCACCTCCGTTGTGCCTGTCGGCGCCGGGCAATAGCGTCGGACCATCCCAGAAGCGCAGGAGAAGGAGCGCCCCATGTCCAACCTCGTCGTCCACTTCGAGATCCACGGCTCGGACCCCGAGCGCCTCGCGGACTTCTACTCCTCCCTCCTCGGCTGGTCCTTCCAGCAGTTCGGCGACATGCCCTACTGGGCGATCACCACGGGTGAGGAGGCGATCAGCCAGGGCGGGGCCGGCCACGGCATCAACGGCGGCCTGACCCAGCGCCAGGGCCCGGCCCCCGAGATCGGCGGCCCCGTCGCCGGCGCCAACATCGTCGTCGCGGTCGACGACGTCGACGGCCTCTTCGCCAAGGGACTCGAGCTCGGCGGGTCCGAAGCCCTCGCACCCAACGACATGCCGGGCGTCGGTCGCCTCGCCTACCTGCACGACCCCGACGGCAACATCTTCGGGCTCATCTCCGCCGTGATGTCCGACGGCACGGTCGCGATGGGCTCCTGACCCCGTGGGGCGAGGGACCAGCCGGGTCTGGGACGCCGCCGCGGTGCTCGGGGCCTCGAACGAGTGGGGCTGGGTGCCCGAAGGCGCACCGCACGTCCGCACCGACGAGTACCTCGTCGTCGCCTACCCCCACCACTTCCTCACGCCCACGTCGGCGCGCGTCTTCGGCTCCGACCGCGACGCCGCCGAGCTCATCGGCGAGATCTGCGACATCGCGCGCGGGTGGGGCCGCGACCGCCTGTGGTGGCGAGTGTCCGACGTCTCTCGGCCGACGGGTCTCGAGCCCGGGCTGATGTCGCGCGGAGCCCGCGTCGTCGACCGCATGGACGTGCTCGCCCTCCCCCTGGATGACGACCTGCCCGACCTCGCGATCCCCCGCGATGTCGAGACCCGCCGCGTCACCGACGAGCAGACGGTGCGCGACGCGATCGCCGTGGGCAACGATGCATTCGGCGGGACCGACCCCACTGACGACCAGGTCGCGTCCGCCCTGCTCGAGGTCGAGCGGGGGCTGGGTGACGACTCCGGCGGACGCTGGGTCGCCTACGTCGACGGCAGGCCGGCGGGCACGGGCGGCTACACCCTCGCCGACGACGTATGCCGTCTGTGGGGTGGCGGCACGCACAGCTCCCTTCGGGGCCGCGGGGCCTACCGCGCCGTCCTCGACGCCCGGCTGAGAGCAGCGCGCGCCGCGGGCGCGACCCTGGGCCTGACGCACGGCGTTGTCGACACGTCGTCGCCGATCCTGCGCCGCATCGGGTTCACCCGCTACGGCGAGGAACGCACGCTGGTGCTCGACCTCACACCGCCGTGACCGCGGAACCGCCTGTGGCAGAGCGTGTCTCGCTCGAATGGGACGAACGCGGCGGAGTCACCGTGCACATGGACGGCTCGCCGCAGTCGCACGTCCAGCTCGACGACCCCACCCTGCTCGTCTTCGAGTACGTCCAGCACCTGGCCCTCGCCATCGACGCCCTGCCGCCCGGCCCGCTGAGGGTGACCCACGTCGGCGGCGCGGGCCTCACGCTCCCGCGATGGGTCGAGGCGACGCGCCCGGGTTCGCCCCAGATCGTCCTCGAGCCCGACGCTGGTCTCACCGACCTCGTCCGTCGCGAGATCCCGCTCCCCCGCCGCCACCGCATCCGGGTGCGGCCCGTCGACGGACTGACCGGCATCCGGGCGCTCAAGGCCGGCTCGGCCGACGTCGTGGTGACCGACGCCTACGCGGGAGGCAGGGTGCCTGCTGAGCTGGCCGGCACGGCATACGCCCACGAGGTCGCGCGTGTGCTGCGCGCCGATGGCGTGGCCCTCTGGAACCTCGCCGACGAGCCCGGGATGCGCTGGGTCGCCCGACTCGTGGCCACCGTGGCGACCACGTTGCCGCACCTCGCACTCATCGCCACCCACGAGGTGCTCAAGGGTCGCCGCTTCGGCAACTCGGTGCTCGTGGCCGGCGCGTCGCCCCTGCCGGTCGAGACGCTGCGGCGCGACGTCGCCCGGGCCAACCTGCCGCCGGGGCTCCGGGAGGGCACGGCCCTGACCCGCCTCGTGGCGGGTGCGCGGCCGTTCGGCGAGACCGGAGAGCCGAGCCCGCCGCCTCCCGACGCCGGCCGGTGGAGGGTCCGCTGAGGCCGGCCGTCACCGGCCGGCGAGCTCGGCGAGGGTGGCGCGGAACTCGGCGTAGCGCTCCTGCCCGACCTGCCGCGCCCAGTGGGCCTCGATCTCCGCGATCCGCGCCGCGACCCTGCGGGTCAGGCGGGTGCCCTTCGCCGTCCGTCTCACGATCCGCGACCGGCGGTCGGCCGGGTCGGGCACGGTGCGCAGGTGACCCGACTCGCCGAGCTGCGCGACGAACTGGCCGCACCCCTGCTTGGTCATGCGCAGCCGCGACGCGAGCTCGGTGATGGTGATCCCGTCGGGCGGCACCAGCTCGAGCAGCCGGAAGTGGGACATGCGCAGGCCCTGCCAGTCCTCGTTCGCGAAGACGGTGCGCACCTGCTCGAAGAGGGTTCCCATGAGACGCGGGGCATGCTCCTCCGTGACAACACCGTTGACCAAAGTCATAAAGTGACTTTACCATCTGAGTTGGGAAAGTCACTTTCTCACCTCGTTGCACGCGGGAGGGGCACACGATGGGCGACCGCACGATCCTCGGCAGCGCTGACGTGACCGATGACGAGCTCCTGGCGTATGCCGCCACAGCCTTGGGGCTCGACGCCACCCGCTGTCGGCTGGCCGGGTCGCAGGCGGAGGTCGTGGACTACGACCTCCCCGCCATCACGACCGGTGGCCGCTGGTAGGTCACCGCCGACGTGGCCACGCCCGACGGTCCGGCGTCGGTGCGGTTCTTCGTCAAGCTCGTGCAGTCGTGGAGCAGGTCCTCGTTCTTCGCGTTCGTTCCGCCCGCGTTTCGCGAGATGGCCGAGCTGGGCGTGCCCTGGCGTACCGAGCCGCTCGTCTACGAGTCCGACCTCGCCGACCGCCTGCCCCCGGGCCTGAGCATGGCCGCGGCGGTGGACGTCAGGCCCGTCGACGAGCTGTCCACCGTGATCTGGCTGCGCGAGGTCGCCGTCGTCGGCTCGGACTGGCCCGTCGACGAGCTCGCTCGCGCGGCACGTCTGCTCGGCCGGCTGGCGGCGAGCCACCGCGTCAGGCCGCTCGCGGCGATCGGCGAGGCCGACGGCCGTCGGGGGGTCCGGTCGTACGCCGAGGGCCGGCTCCCAGCCCAGGTGGCGCCGTTGCTCCGGGCCGACGAGGTCTGGCACCACCCGGTCCTCGCCGCGACGTTCCGCGCCCCTCTGCGCAGCCGCCTGCTCGCCCACCTCGACCGGGTCGACGAGTACGTCGACTGGCTCGAGACGGTGCCCGAGGGCACGGCGCACGGTGACGCCTGCACCAACAACCTGCTCGTGCAGGACGGCAGCGACCACCTCGTGCTCATCGACTTCGGCTTCTGGAGCACCCAGCCCCTCGGCTTCGACCTCGGTCAGCTGCTCCTCGGCGACGTGCAGATCGGACGGCGGGCGGCCGCGACACTGGCTGACGTCGAGCGGGCCTGCGTGCCCGCCTACGTCGACGGGCTGCACGACGAGGGCTGCGACCTGCCCCTCGACGTCGTCCGCCGCGCGCACGCGCTGCAGATGCTGATCTTCTCCGGCTTCTCCTCGTTCATGCTCGAGGGCCTGCTCGACCCGTCTAGTGGCGGCGAGGGCACCACCGGGACCGGGCCGGACGCCGCCCTCCTCGAGCAGGCGACCGAGCGCGCGCGCATCACCGAGTTCGTGCTCGACCTCGTCGACGACACGGAGACGCACGCGAACGCGCAGCCGGCCCACCCAGCACGACCGACCCTCCGACCTGCCTGAGGAAGGGTTCTGGGCCGCGAGACGTTGCACGCCGTGTGAAGAACATCGGGTTTCTCTCGTTCGGACACTGGACGCCGTCGCCCCACTCGCAGACCCGATCTGCGTCGGACGCGTTGCTGCAGTCCATCGACCTCGCAGTGGCCGCCGAGGAGCTCGGTGCCGACGGCGCCTACTTCCGGGTGCACCACTTCGCGCGTCAGCTCGCCTCACCCTTCCCCCTGCTCGCCGCGGTCGGGGCACGCACGAGCCGCATCGAGATCGGCACCGGGGTGATCGACATGCGCTACGAGAACCCCCTCTACATGGCCGAGGACGCCGGGGCCGCCGACCTCATCTCGGGCGGTCGGCTGCAGCTCGGCATCAGCCGGGGGTCACCCGAGCAGGTCATCGACGGATTCCGCTACTTCGGCTACCAGCCCGAGGGCGACGACCACGCGTCGATGGCACGCGACCACACGCGCACCTTCCTCGACGTCATCGGCGGCGAGGGGTTCGCGCAGCCGAACCCGCGCCCGATGTTCCCCAACCCGCCCGGCCTCCTGCCGATCGAGCCCCAGTCCCCCGGCCTGCGCGACCGCATCTGGTGGGGTGCCGGCTCGCGCGCGACGGCCGAGTGGACGGCCGAGCAGGGCCTGAACCTGATGAGCTCGACGCTGCTCACCGAGGACACCGGCGTGCCCTTCCACGAGCTGCAGGCCCAGCAGATCCAGATGTTCCGCGACGCCTGGAAGGCCGCCGGCCATGAGCGTGAGGCACGGGTCTCGGTGAGCCGCAGCGTCTTCCCGATCGTCAGCGACCTCGACCGCCAGTACTTCTTCCGCGAGACGGCGAGCCAGGACCAGGTCGGACACCTCGAGGGCGGTCTTGCGCGTTTCGGCAAGACGTATGCCGGTGAGCCCGACCAGCTGGTGCGTGACCTCGCCGGAGACTCGGCGATCGCGGCGGCCGACACGCTGCTGCTCACGGTGCCCAACCAGCTCGGCGTCGACTACAACGCGCACGTCATCGAGAGCGTCCTCACCCACCTCGCGCCCGAGCTCGGCTGGCGCTGAGGACAGACGACGAACGGCGAGCACCAGCAGGTGCTCGCCGTTCGCGCGGAACCGGGCGGTCAGACCCCGAAGACCGCCGGGAGCGTGAACTCGTGCGCCGACTTCAGCTCGGCCACAGAGGCCGAGAGGACACCGGTGATGTCGAGGTCGCGACCACCGGTCGCCCCGATGCGCGCGTGCGGCAGGTCGCCGAGCAGCGCCTCGAACTCGGCGGCGTGACCGGCCGGCACCGCGACGAGCGCGCGGGCGCTCGACTCGGAGAAGAGCGCGGTGAACGCGTCGAGGGGGTTGCCGTCGTCGTCGACGCCGACCCGGTCGAGACCGTCGATGGTGACCCCGACGCCGTGGCGCATGCACGCCTCGGCGAGCGCGATGGCGAGCCCGCCCTCGGAGAGGTCGTGGGCCGCCTCGACGATGCCGCTGCGGGCTGCCTCGACGAGGACGCGACCCAGGGCCTGCTCTGCCGCGAGGTCGACCCGCGGCGGGTGCCCACCGAGGTGCTTGTGGATCACGTGCGCCCACTCCGACCCGTCGAGCTCGTCGCGGGTGGTGCCGAGCAGGTAGACGTGGGCGTCCTCGCTGCGGAAGCCGGAGCCCGAGCGCTTGGAGACGTCGTCCATGACGCCGAGCACGCCGATGACAGGCGTCGGGTGGATGGCGACGTCACCGGTCTGGTTGTAGAACGACACGTTGCCGCCCGTGACCGGGATGCCGAGGAACTTGCAGCCCTCGGCGATGCCGCGGATCGCCTCGCGGAACTGCCACATGACGCCCGGATCCTCGGGCGAGCCGAAGTTGAGGCAGTCGGTGACCGCGAGCGGTGCCGCACCTGCGGTGGCGACGTTGCGGTAGGCCTCGGCGAGCGCGAGCTGCGCGCCGGCATACGGGTCGAGCTTGGCGAAGCGGCCGTTGCAGTCGGTGGAGATCGCGACGCCGCGCCCGGTCTCCTCGTCGACGCGCACGACGCCGGAGTCGTCGGGCTGCGAGAGCGCCGTGTTGCCGAGGACGTAGCGGTCGTACTGGTCGGTGATCCACGACTTGTCGCAGAGGTTCGGCGACCCGAGCAGCGTCAGCAGCTGGGCGCGGATCTCGTCGCCGGTCTCGGGCTTGGCGAGCGCCCCTGCGCCCGAGGCGTTCAGCTCGTCGAGGTATGCCGGCCGGGCCAGCGGCCGGTCGTAGGTCGGGCCCTCGTGGGCGACCGAGCGCGGCGGCACGTCGACGATGGTCTCGCCGTGCCAGGTGATGACGAGGTGGCCGCCATCGGTGACCTCGCCGATGACGGTGGCCTCGACGTCCCACTTGTCGGTGATGGCCATGAACTGCTCGAGGTGCTTCGGCTCGACGACCGCCATCATGCGTTCCTGCGACTCCGACATGAGGATCTCCTGCGGCTGCAGGCTCGCGTCGCGCAGGGGCACCAGGCTTAGCTCGACCTGCATGCCGCCGTCACCGTTGGAGGCGAGCTCACTTGTCGCACAAGAGAGCCCGGCGCCACCGAGGTCCTGGATGCCGTCGACGACGCCCGCCTTGTAGAGGTCGAGGCAGCACTCGATGAGCACCTTCTCGGCGAAGGGGTCGCCGACCTGCACGGCCGGGCGCTTCGTCGGGCCGCCCTCGTCGAACGTCTCGGACGCGAGCACCGAGACGCCGCCGATGCCGTCGCCGCCGGTCTTGGCGCCGAAGAGGATCACCTTGTTGCCGACGCCGGACGCCTTGGCGAGGTGGATGTCCTCGACGCGCATCGCGCCGACGCAGAGCGCGTTGACGAGCGGGTTGCCCTGGTAGCAGTCGTCGAAGACGACCTCGCCGCCGATGTTGGGCAGACCGATGCAGTTGCCGTAGCCGCCGACTCCGGCGACGACACCCGGCAGCACGCGCTGGGTGTCGGGGTGGTGCAGGTTGCCGAAGCGAAGGGGGTCCATGACGGCGATCGGGCGGGCACCCATCGACATGATGTCGCGGATGATGCCGCCGACGCCGGTCGCGGCGCCCTGGTAGGGCTCGACGTAGGACGGGTGGTTGTGCGACTCGACCTTGAAGGTGACCGCCCAGCCGTCGCCGATGTCGACGACGCCGGCGTTCTCACCGATGCCGACGAGGAGCTTCTCGCGCATCTCGTCGGTGGTGTTCTCGCCCCACAGCTTGAAGTGGATCTTGCTCGACTTGTAGGAGCAGTGCTCGCTCCACATGACGGAGTACATCGCGAGCTCGGCGATGGTCGGGCGGCGCCCGATGATCTCGCGGATGTTGGCGTACTCGTCAGGCTTGAGCCCGAGCTCGGCCCACGGCTGCTCGACGTCGGGCGTGCCGGCCGCGTGCTCGACGGTGTCGAGGACCGGCTCCGCGGACGCCTGCTGGACGGTCTGGGTGTCGCTCATGCGTTGGCCGCGCTCTCGAGGGTCTTCGTGATGATCGAGGTGAAGAAGGCGCGCCCGTCGAGGCTCGGGCCGTAGCCGGCCTCGACGGCGTGCTCGGGGTGCGGCATGAGACCGACGACGTTGCCGCGCTTGTTGGTGATGCCGGCGATGTTGCGGTAGGAGCCGTTCGGGTTGCGGCCCTGGGCATCGGGCACGTAGCGGAACACGACGCGCCCATCGCCCTCGAGCTTGTCGAGGGTCTTGTCGTCGGCCACGAAGCCACCCTCGCCGTTCTTGAGGACGATCGTGATCTCCTGGCCGGCCTCGAAGTCGGAGGTCCAGGCGGTCGAGGCGTTCTCGACGACGAGCCGCTGGTCGACGCAGTTGAACTTGCGGTGGTCGTTGCGGATCAACGCCCCGGGCAGCAGGTGGCTCTCGGTGAGCACCTGGAAGCCGTTGCAGATGCCGAGCACCGGCAGGCCACCCTTGGCGGCCGGGACGAGGGCGTCCATGACGGGCGCGAACCGGGCGATGGCCCCGCAGCGGAGGTAGTCGCCGTAGGAGAAGCCGCCGGGGAGGATGACCGCATCGACGCCTCGAAGGTCGGCGTCTCCGTGCCAGAGCGCGACGGCCTCGCCGCCACACTCCCGCACGGCCCGCGCCGCGTCTCGGTCGTCGAGGGAACCGGGGAACGTGACGACGCCGATCCTCACTGCTCGCCGTCCTCCGACTCGCCCTTGCCCTCGGAACCGTCGAGCACGCGTACGGAAACGACGTCCTCGATGACCGGGTTCGACAGGAGGGTCTCGGCTGCCTCACGGGCGGCCGTCAGGTGCTCGTCCGTGACGTCGCCGTCGACGGTGAGCACGAAGCGCTTGCCCTGGCGGACGTCGGTGAACCCGTCGAACCCGAGCCGCGGCAGGGCGCCGCCAACGGCCTGTCCCTGGGGATCGAGGATCTCTGGCTTGAGCATGACGTCGACGACGATGCTTCCCATCAGTGGTGCTTCTCCCTGCGCTGGATGGGCGATGGTGGCGTCCCTAGGGTCCCTCGGGACGGGCCCGAGTCTATCGGGCGACACGCACGCGCCCGACCACGTCTCAGCGCGACTGGAGCGCGTCGAGAGCGACCGCCATCGACATGCCGACCCGCCAGTCCATCGCGCGCCCGTCGCCGAGCACCGGCAGGGACACGTGGTAGACGTCCTTGACCGACGCCTTCTTCGTCGAGCTGAGCGCGAGCGAGCCGTCGGGAGCGACGAAGTCGAAGTGGAAGAGGAACGGCACCGCGATCTCGCCGATCACCGGGATGAGATCCCAGACCCGGCGTGCGACAGCGACCTTCTGGTTGCGCTCACGACCGACGAACTCGCGCCCGTCAGGAAGCCCGAGGGTCCACGTCGAGTTCACGAGCGAAGCCTTGAACTGCTTCTTGAACCAGCCGATCGGCTGCCCCTGGCTGTCGGTGACGTCGTAGCCCGATCCGAGGTCGATGCGCTTGCGCGCCTTGAAACCGAAGAGCGGTTGCGTCTTGGCGGAGTCGGTGAAGAAGGTGACCTGCTCCTTGGCGGCCATGCGCTTCTGCTCGGCGAAGCAGAGCAGCCCGAGCTCGGTGCCGTTCGCATCGGCCCGGAAAATCTCATAGCGGTTGACCATCAGGGTCAGCTTCTGGCGGAGGACGTAGCGCTCGGCCTCGATGGGCGCGCGGTCGGCGACGGGCTCGGTCATGCCGTCAGCGTATGCCGGATGGCAGGGTGGGCCGGATGACCCACCTCGTGCGCCCCGCCCGACCGGAGGACCTGGCGGCGATCCCGGCGATCGAGGCCGAGGCGGACCAGGTGTTCGCCGAGTGCGGCATCGGCCCGCTCCCGCCCGGGGTGGCCGACCTCGACGAGCTCGGAAGGGCGGCATACGTTCTCGTGGCTGGTGACCCGGTGGTGGGGTTCGCGCGGGTCGACGTCGTGGACGGCGAGGCGCACCTCGAGCAGGTGTCGGTGCTACCGGCCGCGGCTCGGCGCGGCGTGGGTGGCGCGCTCGTGGAGGCGGCCGCGGAATGGGCTGCGATGAGCGGGCACGAGTGGCTGACGCTGTGCACGTTCGCCGACGTGCCGTGGAACGCGCCGTTCTACGCGAGACACGGCTTCGCGGTGTTCGACGGCCTCGGTCCCGGGCTGCGCGCACTGCGCGAGACCGAGCGCCGCGTCGGGCTGGACGACCTCGGACGACGAGTAGTGATGCGACGCGGCGTCGGGCCGCGGGCGTTCGTGGATCGCACGAGCCGGGAGAGCCTCGAGCGCGGCGACGCGTCCTGAGCGAGGCGGCCGGGATGGGCGACTCAGCTCGGGCTCGGGGCGATGCGGGCGTGGGCGTGCATGTCGTGCCAGCCGTCTGGGTGGAGCAGGGCTGAACGACGGATGCCCTCGAGCTCGAAACCGTTCTTCGTCGCGACACGGCACGAGGGCTCGTTGTGGACCGAGTGCATGAGCTCGACGCGGTGCAGCCCCAGCGCGAAGAGCCATTCGGTCATCGCCGTCAGGGCGCGTCCGGCCACGCCCTGCCCCCGCCCCTCGGGCAGCACCCAGTAGCCGACCTCGGCGATCCCCTCGTCGAGGTGCAGCACGGGCAGGCCCACCCGGCCGACGAGGCTGCCGGTGCCCTCGACGACGGCCCACTCGGCGCCGGTCTCGGCCTGCCAGCGCGCGCCCGCGCGGCCTCGGACCCACTCGAGCGCCTCGTCGTGGGTGAGGGTGCGGCGGTGCCACCGCTCGATGTCGGGGTCGGCGTAGGCGCGCACGAGCGCGTCGGCATCGTCATCTGTGAACGGCCGGAGCGTGAGCCCAGCGCCGGCCTCGATCACCGGCTGAGTGCGGCTGCAGACCGAACCGGCGGGCACGGCGATGGGAAGGGCAGACATGCACGCATCCTCGCATCCACCACTGACAGTCGATCAGAATCTTCAAATCCGTTGCGCATCAGATGAATTCGCTGTGCACAAGTCGTTGAGCGCCAGGTCGACATCGCCCAGAATGGAACACATGTTCGAGGATGTGGTCAGGGCGGCCGGAGGCATCAGGGCGAGTTGCCCCGATGCCCAAGACACCCACCCGTTCGAAGACGCCTCGGCCATCACCGCGATCGACGAGCTGGAGCGGGTCAAGGCAGCATGCGCCGCAGCTGGGGCGAGACTCACCGAGCGGTTCGTCGCATCACAGGCCGACGGGTCTTCACCCGTGGCCGAAGGCCGCGGCTCGAGGTCTTCGAACGTGACGACGTGGTGGTCGAGCTCGCCGAAGCCGGCTGATCAGAAGGTCTCGCCGGTGAGGCGCTCGTAGGCCTCGACGTACTTGGCCCGCGTCTGCTCGACGATCCGGGAGGGAAGCTCGGGAGGGGCCTCACCGCTCTTGCGCTCCCAGCCCGACTCGGCCGAGGTCAGCCAGTCGCGCACGAACTGCTTGTCGAACGACTGCTGCGAGTGCCCCGGCTCCCACAGGTCGGCCGGCCAGAACCGCGAGGAGTCGGGCGTCAGCACCTCGTCGGCGAGCACGAGCCCTCCTGACCCGTCGGGCGACACCCCGAACTCGACCTTGGTGTCGGCGATGAGGATGCCTCGGGCAGACGCGATCTCGTTGCCCCTGGCGAGGATGGCCCGAGTTAGCCGCGACACCTCGGCGGCCACCTCGGCACCCACCTCGGCGTCGACCTCGGCGGGCGTCATCGGCAGGTCGTGCTCCCCCACCGGCGCCTTCGTCGTCGGCGTGAACACCGGCTCAGGCAGCTTCGAGCCGTCGACGAGGCCCTCGGGCAGCTCGACACCGGAGACCGAGCCCTTCTCGCGGTACTCCTCGAGTCCGCCACCCGTGAGGTACGCGCGAGCGATGGCCTCCACCTTGAGCATCTCGAGCTTGCGCACGAGCACCGCCCGGCCCGAGACGGCCTCGGGCACGTCGGTGGAGATGACGTGGTTGGGCACGAGGTCGGCCAGCTGGTCGAACCACCAGAGCGAGAGGCGGGTCAGCACTGCGCCCTTGTCGGGGATCTCGGGCGACATCATCCAGTCGTACGCCGAGAGCCGGTTCGAGGCGACGAGCAGCAGCTGGTCGGGCACGACCTCGCCGGCGTCGTCGAGCGGCGCGTAGAGGTCGCGCACCTTGCCGGAGTAGATGTGCTCGTAGCCCGGCAGGTCAAGGGGTAGGTCGGTCACGCGCACAGCCTGCCACCTGCTCAGGCGATCCGGCACAGCGCGTTCAGGGGGAATGGGCAGGTTCATGACAGTGCCTCCTTGAGGGCGTCGACCGTGATCACGTGGGAGAGGCGCTGCCGAGCCCGGTGCAGGCGGGACTTGACGGTCCCCTCCGAGACGTCGAGCGCGCACGCTGCTTCGGCCACGGAGCAGCCGGACCAGACAACCAGCTCGATCGCCTCGCGCTGGACCGCCGGGATGCGCTTCAGGGCGCGGCGCGCCTCGCTCATCTGCCGCTCGTCGTCGACCCGAGCCGCAGTGGTGGCGGCGTGGTCGGCCGAGACGGCGCCGCCGGCGTCGGCCTCGATGCGCCCGTGGAGCAGCCGAAGGCGCCGGGCAGAGCGCGTGACGTTCGCACACTCCTGTCCCGCCATGACGAGCAGCACCGCGCGTGCCGTGTCGGCTCGGAGCGGGTCCACGGTGCCGTCGCAGGCACGCCTCCACACCGCGGTGAAGGTCGCCTGCACGATGTCCTCGGCGGTCGCCCAGGATGCCGTGCGCCGGAACGCGAAGTTGTAGACGGCATCACAGTGCCGCCGGTAGAGCTGCGTCAGCGCTGCGCCGTCGGCTGCCGCCAGACGGGACCAGAGCTCCCGTTCGTCCGGCGCGGGAGCGGCCCCGAGCAGGGGCCGTCCTCGGGTCGCAGTCTCGGGGCTCATGCCAAGAAGAGTCCGGCTCGGCCCCGTGGGTTCGCCTCAGCCGACCGCAATCTCGCCGCGTTCGGCCCGCAGCGCGATGTCGGTGCGATGGTGCGAGCCGTCGAGCTCGATGACATCCACGGCCTCGTATGCCGCCCGCCGGGCCTTCGCGAGTGACCCGCCCACTGCCACGACGTCGAGCACGCGGCCGCCCGACGACACCAGGGTGCCGTTCTCGTCGAGGCGCGTGCCGGCGTGGAGCACGACGACGCCGGGCACCTCGGCCGCAGCGTCGAGGCCCGTGATCGGGTCACCCGTGCGGGGCGACTCGGGGTAGCCGGCCGAGGCCACCACGACGACGACGGCGTGGTCGGCCGACCAGCGCAGTCGGCCGAACTCCCGGAGCCCCCCGGTGGCGGCGGCCAGGAGCAGCTGGGCGAAGGGCGTCTCCAGGCGGGCGAGCGACGCCTGTCCGTCGGGGTCGCCGAAGCGCGCGTTGAACTCGATGACCCTGGGGCCGCGCGAGGTCAGTGCAAGGCCGACGTAGAGAGCCCCGACGAAAGGCGTCCCGCGGCGGCGCATCTCGTCGATGGTCGGTTGGGCCACCCGGGTGACGACATCGTCGGCAAGACCGTCGGGGGCCCACTCGAGCGGGGAGTACGCGCCCATGCCGCCCGTGTTGAGGCCTGCGTCGTCGTCGCCGACGCGCTTGAAGTCCTGGGCGGGCGAGAGCGCCACGACGGTCTCGCCGTCGCTGACGCAGAACACCGAGACCTCCGGACCGTCGAGGAACTCCTCGACGACGAGGCGTCCGTCGGGCTTCGCCAGGCACGCACGGGCGTGCTCGAGCGCGACGTCCCGCGACTCGGTGACGACGACACCCTTGCCGGCGGCGAGTCCGTCGTCCTTGACGACGTGCGGCGCTCCAAGAGCGTCGAGAGCGGCCTCGACCTCGTCGACCGTCGTGCAGACATGGGCGAGAGCGGTCGGGACGTCGGCGGCGGCCATGACCTCCTTGGCGAAGGACTTGCTGCCCTCGAGCCTCGCGGCCTCGGCCGAGGGGCCGAAGACGGCGAACCCGGCCTCACGGCATACGTCGGCGACCCCGGCGACCAGAGGGGCCTCGGGGCCCACGACGACGAGGTCGACCTCGTGCTCGCGGGCCAGGGCCGCGACCGCGGCGCCGTCGAGGATGTCGACGGGCACGCAGAGCGCCGTCGCGTCGATGCCCGGGTTGCCGGGCGCGGCGATCACCGCGTCGACCTCGGGGTCGGCCGCGACGGCCTTGACGAGTGCGTGTTCACGGGCGCCGGAGCCGAGGACGAGGACCTTCACGGCGCCCAGCCTAGGGGCGGGCGAGCCGGGCGAGCAGTCCTGCCCGGACGTCGGACCACTCGTCGACGACGATCGAGTGGACGGCCGAGTCGCGCCACGACCCGTCGGCCCGGCGCACGTCGCGACGGGTGATCCCCTCGAACGTCGCGCCGAGCTTGAGGATGGCGGCGCGCGACCGTGCGTTGACGACGTCGGTCTGGATCTTGACCCGGCCGAATCCGCATGTGTCGAACGCGTGCTCAAGGAGCAGCAGCTTGCTCTCGGGGTTGACCCGCGTGCCCCACCACCGCGAGCCGTACATCGTCCAGCCGAGGTGCACGTGCTCGCGGGTCGTGTCGACGTCGCCGAGCGAGCTCGTGCCCACGATCGTGTCCGCCGGACCGAGCTCGCCGTCGGCGACGAGCCTGATCGTGTATGCCGTCCGGCCCGCCTCGCGTGCCGCGACGTAGCTGTCCACGAGCGCCTCCGTGTCGGCGACGCTCTCGTGCACCCGCGACATCATGTATCCCTGTTCGTAGCAACGGGGGTCGCCGAAGACCGCGAAGAGTCCGTGGGCGTCGGAGGGCTGCATCACGTCGAGGCGGACGGAGCGGCCGACGAGCGGCGCGCCGGTGGGCGGGACACAGGCCGGTGCGGGCATGGGATGACAGTAGACTTGATGGTTCCCGCGCCGCCCAGGCGCCCCTCAGAGCCCTTGGATGTCAGTGAGCACTTCGAACGCATCGTCCCAGCGGAGCAGCGCGCCCGGATCCCGCGGCGTCTCGCAGGTGTCGACCAAGAGCATCCCCGACGAGCTCGCCCGCGAGATCGCCGTCGAGCAGGCGCACGTCGACCGTGTGCACGAGGAGCTCGAGAAGGCCGGCGTGCGTGCTGACGTCGTGCAGGCCGAGGGCCTGGCCCGCAGCCAGTTCGGCCGGCAGGTCGAGATCGGCGACGCCGAGGGTGCCGGGCTGTTCGAGCGCGATGCCCTGATGTTCCACGCCGCCAAGCGGCGCTCGGCCCTCGACACCCAGTACGAAGGCCTCGTCTTCGGCCGCCTCGACATCGACCACGCGATGCTGCGCGCAGCGACGCCGGTCGACGCGTCCGGCAACGGGCACGCTCGGGAGGCTTCGGCCACGGGCTCCGCGAGCGGTTCCGGCGAGGACCGCGAGATCCGTTACATCGGACGCCTCGGAGTGCGTGACGACGACTACGAGCCTCTCGTCATCGACTGGCGCGCACCCGCCGCCTCGGCGTTCTACCGGGCCACCCCGGCCCAGCCGATGGGCGTGCTTCGCCGTCGCGTCCTGCGCAGCCGCGGCACGACGGTCATCGGCGTCGAGGACGACCTGATGGTACCCGAGGCCCCCGACGACCTCGTGATCGTCGGCGACGGCGCGCTGATGGCCGCCCTGACCCGGAGCCGTGGCGAGCGCATGCGCGACATCGTCGCGACCATCCAGGCCCACCAGGACGAGGCGATCCGCGCGAGCGCACGCGGCGTCACCGAGATCACCGGCGGCCCCGGCACCGGCAAGACCGTCGTGGCCCTGCACCGCGCGGCCTACCTGCTCTACTCCGACCGCCGGCGGTTCGAGTCCGGCGGCATCCTCGTCGTCGGCCCCTCCGGCGCCTACACGGCCTACATCGAGCGGGTGCTCCCGTCGCTCGGTGAGGAGAGCGTCGTGCTGCGCGCCCTCGGCGACGTGCTCGACGTCGTCGACACCGAGCGCCTCGACCCACCCGACGTCGCACGCATCAAGGGGTCGACACGCATCCGCAGCCTGCTCAGCGCTGCTGCCCGCGGCCGCGTGCCCGAGTCGCCGACCGAGCTGCGCGCCATGGTGGCGGGAAGGCCCGTGCGCCTCGAGGCGCGTGACCTCGACCGCGTGCGCGCGCAGGTGCTGCGCCAGCACCAGCGCAACACCGCCACGGTGGCGGCCCAGGCCGCGCTCGGCGAGGCGGCCTGGTCATCGCTCGGGATCACGGGCGACCGTGACGCCAAGGCCGAGTTCCTCGACAAGTGGGAGGACCACCTCGACGTCGAATCGTTCATGGAGGCGTGGTGGCCGCAGGTCGACCCGCGCGAGGTGCTCCTGTGGCTCGGCGACCCCGCGCTCGTGCGCCGGCACGCCCGGGGCAGCCTGCGCGACAACGAGATCGAGGCTCTGGCCGCGTCGTTCCGCCTGGCCCTCGAGGTCGGCTCGTGGTCGGTCGCCGACGTCGCCCTCATCGACGACGTCGCTGCGCGCCTCGGCGCGGTCCAGGAGGCCCCCAAGGAGGAGCGCGGCTTCTACGAGATCGAGGAGCTCGACGACCTCAGCCAGTACGGCGTCACGGAGGTGCAGCCGGTCCGGAGCGCCGCCCGCGACGAGGGGGCACCCGTCGTCCGCACCGAGCCCCGTGAGCGGCTGCTCGCCGGCCGGGTCGGTCGGCCCGAGGAGTACGCCCACGTGCTCGTCGACGAGGCGCAGGACCTCTCGCCGATGCAGTGGCGGATGATCGGCCGTCGTGGCCGCTACGCGTCGTGGACCGTCGTGGGCGACGCCGCCCAGGCTTCCTGGCCCGACGCCGCAGAGGCCGGCGCGGCCCGCGAGGAGGCCTTCGGCACCCAGGGCCGCCAGCTCTTCCACATGGACACGAACTACCGCAACGCCCGGGAGATCTTCGACTACGCAGCCGAGGTCGTGCGCCGGGAGGTGCCCGACGCCGACATCCCGCAGGCTGTGCGCGAGACCGGGGTGGAGCCCGTCGAGGCCCCCCTAGGGGCAGACCCACGTGCGGCCACCCGGGCCGCCGTCGACGAGCTGCTCGGCCAGGTCGAGGGCGCGATCGCGGTCATCGCCCCGGCCCGGCACGCCGCGGCGCTGGCCTCGATCGCCGAGCCGGAGGGGCGGGTGCAGGTGGTCGACCCGATGTCGACGAAGGGCCTCGAGTACGACGCCACGGTCGTCGTCGACCCCGCCGAGATCACCCGTGAGTCACCCGGCGGCGTACGCGTGCTCTACGTCGCGCTGACCCGCGCGGCACACCGGATGACCGTGCTCTCCTGAGCGGCGGGGCGGCCGGTCCTCCATGCGAGGGATGCGTCGTTTTGGGCTGGTCTTCGGTAGGTAAAGAGTTGTTCAAGGATTCCACGAACCGTCGACTGCGCCCGCGCCGAGAGGGATGATTGGTCTACCGCCAAGGCGAGCGAACCTACCCTCCCCGCCGTCTCCTCCCCCCTGAGACCCTTGGCGCACGGCGAAGTCCCGCCCCCCAATGTGGACGACGCACCGGGCGAGGGACGAGATGCAACCCCCCTGCATCTCGCCCCTCGCCCGCACCATGTTCGCGCTCCTTCGCGCTCCTTCGCGCTGCGCGCCCGCCGCTCCTACGGCCCATCCTCAGCTGTCATCGGTGCGACTCCGGCCCGAACAGCCGATCCACTCGTACACTCGCGGCTTCGCTGAGAATTGTCTGGGAGATGCCCTCTCGTTCGACAAAATCTCCTTCAAGCACTGGCAAACATTGCTCCTCCCGGCTGGTGCGAGCACCGGCCACCGACCACTGTTGCGGCAGGTCATCCGACCACCCTCGGGGGTACATCGGTAGCCAGGAGAACGCCTTGAAGAAGAGCTTCATCACGACGACGGTCGCCACCGCCGCGATCGTCGCCACCGCCCTCGCCGGCGTCGCGACGAGCGGCGCGCAAGCAGCAGGTCAGCCCGCCGGGGCCGGCAGCGTGGGTCTCCAGCGGGCCGTGGCGGCCGCCCGGGCCCACGGGAACGCCTTCGGTCTCGACGACGACCAGGTGCTCCAGAGCAAGAGCGTCACGACCGACGCAGACGGCACCACCCACGCCCGCTTCGACCGCACGTTCAAGGGCCTGCCCGTCGTCGGAGGCGACCTCGTCGTCCACACCGACAAGGCCGGCGGCTGGAAGGGCGTCAACGCGGCATCTACCGCAGTGCGTGTCGCGTCGACCACGCCGACCGTGGCAGCGGCATCCGCGGCGCAGACGGCTGCCCGCACCGCCGACTTCACCGTGAACACGTCCACGCCGACCCTCGCCGTCTACGCGATCAACGGCCCCGCGCGCCTCGTCTGGAAGACCCAGGTCGACGGCCTCGGTGCGCACCACGAGGGCGCCGGCAAGGTCGTCTTCGTGGACGCCCGCTCGGGCAACGTCGTCGACGGCTGGGCGACGGAGCAGACCGACACGGGCAGCGGGCAGAGCCTCTATCTCGGCACCGTCCCGGTCGAAGCGACCCCCTCGGGCGGCTCGTTCCAGCTCATCGACGGCACCCGCGGCGGAGCCCGCACCGAAGACGCCAACAACGCGGCGACCACGACGACGACCGGCACGCTCTACACCGACGCCGACAACGCCTGGGGCACCGGCTCCAACTCGAACCGGCAGACCGCGGCCGTCGACGCCGCCTTCGGTGTGGCGAAGACGTGGGACTTCTACAAGAACGTCTTCGGCCGCAACGGCATCAAGAACAACGGCGTCGCGGCCAGGAGCCTGGTGCACGTCGGCTCCGGCTGGGTCAACGCCTCGTGGTCCGACACGTGCTTCTGTATGCGCTACGGCGACGGCAGCGGCAGCTACACCCCGCTCGTGTCGCTCGACGTCGCCGGTCACGAGATGACCCACGGCGTCACCTCCGCGACGGCCGGACTCACCTACTCGCGTGAGTCGGGTGGTCTCAACGAGTCGACCTCGGACGTCTTCGGCACGATGGTCGAGTTCTACGCGGCGAACGCCGCAGACCAGGGCGACTACCTGATCGGCGAGAAGATCAACACCTCAGGCACGCCGCTGCGGTGGATGGACAAGCCGAGCAAGGACGGCGCGTCCGCGGACTGCTGGAGCAAGCGCGTCGGATCACTCGACGTCCACTACTCCTCCGGTGTCGGCAACCACCTGTTCTACCTCCTGTCGGAGGGCACGGGGTCGAAGGTCATCGGTGGGGTCACGCACTCGAGCACCGCCTGCAACGGCGCCACCCTCACCGGCATCGGCCATGACGCCGCTGCCGCGATCTGGTACCGCGCTCTGACGACGTACTGGACCTCGTCGACGAACTACGCCGGCGCCCGCACCGGCATGCTCTCGGCAGCGAAGGACCTCTACGGCGCCGGTAGCACGCAGTACAACGCCACCGCGGCCGCCTGGTCGGGAGTCGGCGTCAACTGACCCACGCACCCCACGATCGAGTGCCCACTTCCCCACGTCGGGAAGTGGGCACTCGACGTCGGGACGGGCGTCGGGAAGTGGGCACTCGACGTCGGGACGGGCGTCGGGAAGTGGGCACTCGACGTCGGGACGGGCGTCGGGAAGTGGGCACTCGACGAGACGTCTCCGTCGAGTGCTCAGTTCCCGACGGGGATCAGTGGCCGATGAGGGTGCGTACCCGGTCGGCGCCGACGGCGAGCAGGAGCGTGGGCAGGCGCGGGCCCGTGTCCTTGCCGACGAGCAGCCGGTAGACGAGCACGAAGAAAGCGCGCTGGGCCGCCGACAGCTCGGGGTCCTTGACCTTGGCCTCGGGGTCGATGCCTCGCTGGATCTTCGGCACGCCGTACGCGAGGTGGGTCAGCCCGTCGAGCGACCAGTGGTCGTCGAGGCCGGCGGCAAGCAGGCGCAGCGACTCCCGCTGCTGCTCGTCGAGGCTGCCGAGCAGCTCGGCGTCGGGGCTCTCGCGCACGATGGTGCGGTCCTCGGCCGGGACGTAGCCGAGCATCCACCGCTCCGCGCAGTCGAGCCGCGGGCGCAGGTCGTCGGTCGAGGCGACGGGGTTGTCGGGGTCGAGGTCCGACAGGATGCGGACTGCCTGCTCCTCGTCGCCCTGCGTGACGTCGATGACCGACGCGATGGTGCGGAACGGCATCGGGCGGGGCGTGGCAGGCAGGGGAGCTGACGCCGTGGACGTCGCCCGGAGGTGCGCGGCGAGGTCGCCGGCCTGGGCCGAACCGTCGGCGACTTTGCGGTTCAAGGCATCCCACTCGTCGTAGAGACGCTGCAGCTCGGGCCCGAAAGCGACGTCGAAGCTCTGGTTGGGCCGGCGACGCGCATAGATCCAGCGCAGCACCGGCGCCTCCATGACCTCCAGCGCGTCGGTGGGAATGGGGACACCGCCCTTGCTCGAGCTCATCTTCGCCATGCCCGCGATGCCGACGAACGCGTACATCGGGCCGACGGGGCGCTCCCAGCCGAAGATCGGCGCGAGGTCCTTGCCGACGACGAAGCTGCTGCCCGGGCTCTGGTGGTCGACGCCGGACGGCTCGAACATCACGTGCTCGTGGCCCCAGCGCATCGGCCAGTCGACCTTCCACACGAGCTTGCCGTTGGTGAACGTGTTCAGGTCGACGGTCTCGGTGTGGCCGCACTTGGTGCACTCGTAGGTCAGCGCGTGGGTGTCGTCGTCGTAGGCGGTGACGGTCGTGAAGTCGGTGCCGCACGATGAGCAGAACGGCTTGTAGGGGTAGTAGCCGGCCTTGCCCTCGCTGCCGTCGTCCTCGCTCGCGGCGCCGGAGCCGCGCTCGGCCTCGGTCGCGGCTGCCGCCTGCTCCTCGGTGAGCTTCGGCTCCTTGCCACCGCCCTTGCCGGGCTTCCCGGGCGTGCCCTTGCCGGAAGCCTTCTGGCGCGCGGCCTCGACTGCCTCGAGCGTGCGGTACTGGTCGAGAACCTTGTCGATGGCGAAGCGCTCACGCATCGCGAGCAGCACCTGGTCGCGGTAGACGCCGGCGCGGTACTGCTCGGTCTGGCTGATCTGGCGCACCTCGATGCCCGTCGCGGCCATGGCCTCGAGCAGGGGCGCCTTGAAGTGGTCGGCCCAGCTCGCGTGCGGTGAGCCAGCGGGCGCGGGCACCGCGGTCAGCGGCATACCGATGTACTGCTCCCACGAGTCGTCCACTCCTGCAAGGTTCTTCGGCACCCGACGGAAGCGGTCGAAGTCGTCCCAGCTGAGGATGTGCTCGCACGCGATGCCCCGGCGCTTGATCTCGTCGGCGACGAGGTGCGGCGTGATGAGCTCACGGAAGTTGCCGAGGTGGATGGGTCCCGACGGGCTGATGCCCGACGCGCAGACGATGGTCTCGCCGGGGTTGCGCTCCTGCGCCTCGGCGATGACGTCGTCAGCCAGGCGCGTGACCCAGTCGAGTGGGGCGACCGTTTCAGTCATGGGTTTCCTTCAGTTACAAGCGATTACGTATGCCGTCCGCCCCGTCGGGCGGCCGCGCTCAGGACGCGACGGCGGGCTTGAGCGGGAAGCGCTCGATGATCTCGTCGCGGCCCGGACCGACGCCGATGGCCGACACGCGCGCACCGATGAGCTGCTCGACGCGCAGCACGTAGGCCTGGGCGTTGGCGGGCAGCTCGTCGAAGGAGCGGCACTCGGTGATGTCCTCCCACCAGCCGTCGAGCTCCTCGTAGATCGGCGTCGCGTGGTGGAAGTCGGTCTGGTTGACGGGCATCTCGTCGTGGCGCACGCCGCCCACGTCGTAGGCGACGCAGACCGGGACCTTGTCGAGGCCGGTCAGCACGTCGAGCTTGGTGATGACGAAGTCGGTGACGCCGTTGATGCGCGTCGCGTAGCGGCCGACGACGGTGTCCATCCAGCCGCAACGGCGCGGGCGACCGGTGGTCGTGCCGTACTCGGCGCCGGTCTTGCGCAGGAACTCGCCGTTGTCGTCGTGCAGCTCGGTCGGGAACGGGCCCTCGCCGACGCGGGTCGTGTAGGCCTTGAGGATCGCGATGACCGAGTCGATGCGGGTCGGGGGCACACCCGAGCCGGTGCAGGCGCCGGCGGCGACGGCGTTGCTCGAGGTCACGTAGGGGTAGGTGCCGTGGTCGACGTCGAGCAGGGTCGCCTGCCCCGCCTCGAAGAGCACCGTGTCGCCCCGGTCGAGGGCCTGGCTCAGCACGAGGCTGGTGTCGGCGACCATGGGAGCGAGCCGGGCGGCATACGAGAGCAGCTCCTCGACGACCTCGTCGACCGCGGAGGCGCGGGTGTTGTAGATCTTCGCGAGCACCTGGTTCTTGAACTCGAGGGACGCCTCGACCTTCTGGCGCAGGATCTTCTCGTCGTAGAGGTCCTGGATGCGGATGCCGATGCGGTTCATCTTGTCGGCGTAGGTCGGGCCGATGCCGCGGCCGGTCGTGCCGATGCGCCGCTTGCCGAGGAAGCGCTCGGTCACCTTGTCGATGGTGCGGTTGTAGCTGGGGATGACGTGCGCGTTGGCGCTGACGAGCAGCTTGCTCGTGTCGACGCCGCGCGCGTCGAGCCCGTCGAGCTCCTCGAAGAGCACCGACAGGTCGATGACGACGCCGTTGCCGATGACCGGCACGCAGTTCGGGCTGAGGATGCCGGAGGGCAGCAGGTGCAGCGCGTACTTCTCGCGCTTGCCGTCCTTCTCGATGACGACGGTGTGGCCGGCGTTGTTGCCGCCGTTGAACTTGACGACGTAGTCGACGCTGCTGCCGAGCAGGTCGGTCGCCTTGCCCTTGCCTTCGTCACCCCACTGGGCTCCGACGAGCACGATCGCGGGCATCAGTCCGCCTTCCGGTTGTGGTCCTGGCCAACCGCAAGGTTATCGGTTCGTGACGCGTGCCCCGGACGCCGTCCGCCTGGCCGTAGGCCCTGTCCGTCACCTTGTGCCACTCGGTGGGCGGTGCATCACGTCCCGACTGCCTGGATCGCGTCCGGTCAGACCTTCCGGCCACGCAGCCGCGAGGGCGAGGGCGGCCCCGAACTGGGCCGGCTGGCCTTTCGCTCACGCGGCGACGAGCGCCAGCGCGGCGTCGATGCGGGCCCGGATGGCGGCCGGGTCGCGCAGGTCTGCCATGGTGACGCGCACGACGACCCATCCCAGCGAGCGGATCCGGTCCTCGCGCAGCTTCTCCTCCCAGAGAGCCTGCCGGTCGTCGTACTTCACCCGCCCGTCGAACTCGACGAGCACACGGGTCCCGCGCAGGCGCAGGTCGGCGCGGTACCCCTGGCCTCCTCGCGTCCACCCGCCGGTGCCGGGCACGACGAACTGCGGCTCGAGGTCGTGCCCGGCCAGCCGCAGCACGTGCGCGAGCAGCGTCTCGCCCGGGGACTCGTGTCGGGTGTTGCACCAGTCGCGCACCGCTCGCACCCCGGCTGCGCCGTGTCGACGCCCGAGCGCGTCCACGGCGGCGTCGAGCTCGGCCCGGGTGACCAGACCTCGCCTCAGCGCATCGTCGGCGGGGACGAGGAAGGACCGCGGGTCCCGGAGCCCGGCGGAGGCGATGGCGACCGCCGGGTGCACGGTCCCTGCCGCGGCTCGTGGCGCGAGCAACGGTGCCGCCGGTCGGTGCGGGTGGACGACGAGGTCGGGCTTGCGGTGCCGGGTGAGGTCGGGGTCGGTCAGCGCGAGGTGGACGCGCTGCAGGTCCGGTCGCCACGTCGCGATCCCGAGGCGCAGCAGGGCCGACGCGTCGGTCGCGACCGCACGCCCGTCGTACTCGGCGAGCAGCGCCTCGACGCGCAGGCGGTGCAGGTCAGCGGCGTCGCGCGGCTGGCGGGTCGCGTACCAGCCGCGGTGCAGCCGGACGATCCGCCGCTCGCGCAGGAGCCGGCGTAGGTCGGCGCGGGTCAGGCCCAGCGCCACCGCGCGGGCGGCCGGGAACACGTCGTGGTGGGCGATGAGAGCGGGGTCCATGGGCCGACTCTGCTGCGGCGCTCGCCGACGGACCATCCCCGGGCGAATGGCTGTGGACGGGGCGTGGTCCCTGGACGGGGGATGTGGACGCGGCGCGTCTCCTCGTGTGCGCGCGGTCCCTGCGTGAGTGGTGCACCACGTGCAGACGCACCGAGCGCTCACGAACGGACCGAACGCGTACCGGACCTGACCGGGGGCGGCCACCGGCCTGGGTCAGTGGGTGGTGAGCCAGTCCTCGAGGTACTCGGCGACGCCGTCCTCGCGGTGGTGCCCCGTGACCACCGAAGCGGCGTCGAGCGCGGGCTCGACCGCGTTGGACACGGCCACCGCGGTGCCGGCCACGGCGAAGGCCGAGACGTCGTTGTGGTTGTCGCCGAAGAACACCGTGTCTGAGAGGTCGACCCCGAGCTCGGCAGCGAGGGCACGCAGTCCGTCGCCCTTGGAGCACGAGGAGCTCGCGATCTCGAGGTAGGTCGGCTTCGACCGGTAGGCCACGAGCCCTGGCCGCCCCGCGACAGCAGCCTCGAGCTCGTCGACGAGCGCGGGGTCGCCCATGGCCATCACCTTGTGCGGGGGCTGCTCGTCGACGCGACCGGAACCGACGTACGCGTGCGCCGAGGTCTCGCTCGGGTCGACCGCCGTGATCGTGGCCTCGCGCTCGGTCCATTCGTCGGGTCCCCAGGCGTACCAGTCGTCACCGGCGAAGAAGCTCGCGTGAAGTCCGAGACGCGAGCAGACGGCATACGCAACCTTGGCGTCGTCGGGCGTGATGGCCACGTCGGTGACGACGGAGCGGTCGGCCCGCAGCACGAGCCCCCCGTTGTACGCGATGAGCGGGGTCGGCTCGACGCCGCAGAGCCGCTCGAGCCCCTCGAGGGACCCCGGCATGCGCGAGCTGCACAGCACGAACGCGTGCCCCTCCGACCGCACCGCCCGGATGGCGGCGACGGTGCGGTCGGAGAGGGTGCGACGGTGGTCGAGCAGCGTGCCGTCGACGTCGGAGCAGAAGAGCGTCATGCGGTGGCGGAGCCGGGCCTCAGAGACCGAGCTCGCGCGCGGCCTCGGCCGAGCTGTCGCGCAGGAACTGCGTGCAGCGGGCCTCCTCGTCGCTCTCGCCGATGGCGCGAGCAGCCCGGGCGAGCGCCGCGAGCGCCCGGAGGAAGCCGCGGTTGGGCTCGTGCGACCAGGGCACGGGCCCCTGCCCCCGCCAGCCGGACTTGCGCAGGCTGTCGAGGGCGCGGTGGTAGCCGGTGCGGGCGTACGCGTACGCCTCGACGTCGCGGTCACCGTCGGCGAGCGCGTCCTCGGCGAGGACCGCCCACGCGAGCGAGCTCGCGGGGTAGGCCGCGGCCACCTGCACGGGGTCGACGCCGGCCACGAGGTTCTCGGCGGCCGGGTCGACGGCGAGCCGCGTCTCGGGGATGCCCAGGAGGTTGTCGCTCACTGGTGCGTGCCCGCCGAGCGCAGCGCGGTGCAGGCCTCGACGATGCGCACCGCCATGGCCTCCTCGGCCGCCTTGCCCCAGGCGCGCGGGTCGTACTGCTTCTTGTTGCCGACCTCGCCGTCGACCTTGAGCACGCCGGCGTAGCCGGAGATCATCCAGTCGGCGATGCGGCGGGTGAAGGCGTACTGGGTGTCGGTGTCGACGTTCATCTTGATGACGCCGTTGTCGACGGCGGCCGAGATCTCCTCGGGAAGCGAGCCGGAGCCGCCGTGGAAGACGAGGTCGAAGGGGCGTGCGTCGTCGGACAGGCCGAGCTCCTTGGCGGCAGCCTGCTGCGCCTGCAGGAGGATCTCGGGACGCAGCTTGACGTTGCCCGGCTTGTAGACGCCGTGCACGTTGCCGAAGGTGAGGGCCGTCAGGTAGCGGCCGTTCTCACCGGCGCCGAGGGCCTTGACGGTGGCGATGGCGTCCTCGGGGGTGGAGTAGAGCTTCTCGTCGATGGCGCCCTCGACGCCGTCCTCCTCGCCGCCCACGACGCCGACCTCGATCTCGAGGATGACGTTCGCGGCCTTGGCCAGGGCGAGCAGCTCCTGCGCGATCGACAGGTTCTCGTCGAGCGGCACGGCCGAGCCGTCCCACATGTGCGACTGGAACCACGGCGTGCCGCCGGCCTTGACGCGCTCGGTCGACGCCGCGAGGAGGGGGCGCACGAAGCCGTCGAGCTTGTCCTTGGGGCAGTGGTCGGTGTGTAGCGCGATGTTGACGGGGTAGTTCTTGGCCACCTCGTGCGCGTAGGCCGCGAAGGCGAGCGAGCCGCTCACCATGTTCTTGATGCTCGGGCCGGACAGGTAGTCGGCGCCGCCGGTCGAGACCTGGATGATGCCGTCAGAGCCGGCGTCGGCGAAGCCCTTGAGCGCGGCGTTGAGCGTCTGCGAGCTCGAGACGTTGATGGCGGGGTACGCGAAGGAGCCGGCCTTCGCGCGGTCGAGCATGTCGGCATACACCTCGGGGGTGGCGATGGGCATTGCGTCTCCTGCTGGGTTGGCGTCGGGAGCTGTGCGGGTTTTCGATCCTCCGAAATCCTGCCACGTATGCCGTCGCGTGCCCACGGGTGCCCACCCACCGGTGAGCGTCCGCTCAGAGGAGGCGTCCGGCCAGCACCGCGAGGGCGCGCCGCTGCTCCCGGGCCTGCCATCCGCTGCCGTCGAGGCTGGCCCACACGACGTGGGTGCCGGCGTGCAGCAGGACGACCTCGGCCGTGCCGGCGCCGTACTCCGAACGGACGGTCCCCACGAGGGCGTTGACACCGGCCACCGTGCTCGGCGTCGCCTTCGCACAGGCCGCGAACCCGGCGTCGAGGTAGCCGAGGAGCCCTGCCGGGTCGCCCGCCGCGAGGTCGACGAGGCCGTAGGTCACGGCCTTGGTGCCGGCCGAGCTCTCGGGCGGGGCCTGGTTGCCTGCCTGCTTCGGCATCGTGAGCAGGTAGCCCTGGACGAGCCGGCGCGCCCCGCTCGCCGCGACGAACTCCTCGGGGAGCAGGCCCGTCCACGGCACGAGGCCGTCGCAGAGCGGCTCGGGCGGCAGCTCGCCGGGGCACCTGGCCCGGTCGCCCGCATCGACGCCCGGCACGACCTCCTTCGGGTCGGAGAAGGCGCTCGTCTCGGCCCCCGGGAAGACGGCGTCGAGTGGCACCCGGCCCTTCCCGGTGAGGGCTCGCGTCGTGGCGCACTGCGGCGCCGCCTCGATGAAGGTCATGCTCGGCTCGGGTTGGGCGGCAGGCGGGGCGGCAAGCGGGGCCGCCGAAGCGGGCGGGCCGTAGCCACCGACGACCGATACGGACGCCGTGGCGCCTCCCGCATCCCCGTCTGCGCCCTCGGGGGTACAGGCGCCGAGCACCGTGGCCGCCAGGCCCACGGCGGCCATGGCGGCCGCGGCGGCGCACCGCCGGGATGCCCGGGACGCCTGGGCTACCCGCGTCACGACCCTCACCTGCGTCGCCGCCTCACCTCAGAAGTCTGACAGGGAGTCAGGCTCCGGGGTCGAAGACGTAGGGCGTCGTCGTCGCGACCCGGTGGAGGCCGAGCCGGCGCAGGATGGGCTCACTGTCGGGCGACGCGTCGACGCGCACGTACTCCTTGCCGCGGTCGAGCCCCAGCTTGGCCCGGTGCAGCAGGGTCGCTCTGTAGAGCCCACGGCCGCGCCACTCGGGCAGCGTCGAGCCACCCCACAGTCCGGTGAAGCCGCTCGCGTCGTACTCGCCCCGCGCCGCGCACAGCACCGGGCCTTCGCGCGACTCCTCGACGACGACGACATCCATCGACCCTGGCCGGGCCACCCAGTCGGGGTAGAGCGACTCGGTGACCCAGGTGTGCTCCTCGCCCCAGACCGTCTCGGACATGGTGCGCATCCGGACGAAGTCCTCGAAGCCGTCGGCCGCTCGCACGACGACGCCGTCCGGCAGGTCGATGGCCTGGGCGGCGAGGGGCGCCGCCTCGCCGAGGATGAGCGCCTCGTCGTCCTCGCGGACGAACCCGGCGGCGAGGAGACGGTCTCCGAGGTCTGCGGGACCGTCGTAGTCGTACGTCTTCCACTCGACGCGCTGGCCGCGCTCGGCGAAGAAGTCGCGCACCCGGGCGATGACCGCGTCGGGGTCGTCGCCCAGGCCGTCGGGGCTCTCGACCATCGCGAAATGGCCCGCGGGGTCGAGGTCGTACTGCTTGCGCACCAGCCCGTCGAGCTCGACCGGCCGCTCGGAGGAGCCCACCGGGATGGGGCCGCGCGTCTGGTCGTGGAAGACACGCAAGAGGTCCTCGGGCGCGAGGGCGGGACCGGCCTCGGGACTGGATGGTGGATCGCTCTGGAACGAAGAGGGGTTCACACCACCAGCCAAGCATGGTCGAATCCGTCTCGTCATGCCTGTTTCTCCGCTCTCGCCCCGCGCCGCGGCAGCCCTCTCCGACGCCCGGCCCGTGCCGTTCTGGACCGACCGCCCGGAACGACCCGACCCGCGGCCCGCGCTGACCGGCGCCACGCCGCGCACCGACCTGCTCGTCGTCGGGGGCGGCTTCACCGGCCTGTGGACGGCGATCCAGGCCAAGGAGGCCGACCCGTCGCGCGACGTCGTCGTCGTCGAGGCCGGGCGCCTGGCCGACGGGGCGTCAGGTCGAAACGGCGGGTTCATGGCACCGTCACTGACGCACGGACTGGCCCAGGGCGTGGCCTGCTGGCCCGACGAGATGGCCACCCTCGACCGCCTGGCGGCCGAGAACTTCGCGGGCATCCAGCAGACGCTCTCGACGTATGCCGTCGACGCCGACTTCCACGTGCCGGGTGAGCTCACGCTCGCGCTCACCGACCACCAGCTGCCGTCCGTCCGCGAGTCCTACGACCTCCACCGCGCGCACGGCGTGCCCGTCGAGCTGCTCGACGCGGACCAGGCCCGCGCGCGAGTCGACTCGCCGAGATACCTCGCCGGCATGTACGACCCCAAGGTCGCCCTCGTCGACCCTGCACGCCTGGTCTGGGGGCTCGCCCGCGCGGCCTCGTCGCTCGGCGTCCGCATCCACGAGCACACGCGCGCAACGGGATTCGACACCGAAGGGCCCGGCGTTCGGGTGCGCCTCAACGGCGGGTCGATCCACGCCGGGCGCGTCGTGATCGGCACGAACGCCTCGCAGGGAGTGCTCCGCCGCTTCAGCGCGTGGGTGCTGCCCGTCTACGACCACGTGCTCATGACCGAGCCGCTCACGCCGGACCAGCTGGCCGCCATCGGCTGGGAGGGACGCGAGGGCCTCACCGACGCCGGCAACCAGTTCCACTACTACAGAAGGACGCTCGACAACCGGGTGCTCTTCGGCGGCTACGACGCCAACTACCACTTCCCCGGACGCATCGACCCGGCCCTCGAGCAGTCGGACGCCTCGCACGGACTGCTCGCCGACCACTTCCTCGACATCTTCCCGCAGCTGGAGGGCATCCGTTTCACCCACCGCTGGGCGGGCGTCATCGACACGACTTCGCGCTTCACGCCCGTCTTCGGGACCGCGCTCGGCGGGCGGATGGCGTACGCCGTGGGATACACCGGGCTCGGCGTCGCCTCGACCCGCTTCGGCGCGGCGGTCGCGCTCGACCTCGTCGACGGCAAGGACTCCGAGCTGACCCGTCTCGGCATGGTGCGTCGCAAGCCGATTCCCTTCCCACCAGAGCCGATCCGGTATGCCGCTGTGCGAGCCACGCGGTCATCGTTGGCTGCCGAGGACCGCACCGGACGGCGCAACCTGTGGCTCAGGACGCTGGATCGGATGGGCGTCGGCTTCGACTCCTGACCCCGTCGGAAACTGAGCACTCGACGGGGAGGGTGCCGTCGGAAACTGAGCAGTCGACGGGGAGGGTGCCCCGCCCGAACCATCGAGTGCGCATTTTTCTACGCGCCAGTCCGTCGGAAAGTGGGCACTCGACGCAGGGGGTGGTGGTGTCGGTCAGAGGGTGACGAGGTCGGTGGGGCGGGTGTTGAACCGCTCGACCCCGTCGGCGGTAACGGCGACGATGTCCTCGATGCGCGCGCCCCAGCGGCCCGTCAGGTAGACGCCCGGCTCGATGCTGAACGTCATTCCCGACTCGAGCGGCAGGTCGTTGCCCTCGACGACGTAGGGCTCCTCGTGCACGTCGAGCCCGATGCCGTGACCGGTGCGGTGGATGAAGTGCTCGGCGAGACCGGCGTCCGCGAGCACCGCCCGCGCGGCCCGGTCGACGTCCTGGCACGTCACGCCCGGACGCACCGCATCGACTGCCGCCTGCTGGGCGGCCTGCAAGGCGGCGTACGCCTCGGCGACGTCGGGCTCGCGAGGCGCCCCGACGGCATACGTCCTCGTGCTGTCGGAGTTGTAGCCCGACGCGAGCGGACCGCCGATGTCGACGACGACGAGGTCGCCCTGCTCGACGACCCGGTCGCTGACCGAGTGGTGCGGGCTCGCCCCGTTCGGGCCCGAGCCGACGATGACGAACTCGGCGAGGGCGTGGCCCTCCTCGACGATCGCGGCAGCGATGTCGGCGGCCACCTCGGCCTCGGTGCGACCCACTCGGAGCCACTCGCCGACCCGCGCATGCACCCGGTCGATGGCGGCGCCGGCGGCCCGCAGCTCGGTCAGCTCGGCATCGTCCTTGCGCATCCGCAGCTCGCGCAGTACGGGACCCGCCAGCTGCTGGTCGGACGCGCCGGCATCGCGCAGCCGCAGCAGGTGCAGTGCCGGAAAGAGGTCGCTGACGGCGACCGGTCCGGTCGGCACGCCCGCGAGCGCGAGGGCGTACGGGTCCTCTCCGTCGACCCAGGTGCGCACCTCGACGCCGAGGTCGGCGAGCGGCACGTGCCGGAGGCCGGCGTACTCGAGGGCCGGTGAGACGAAGACGGGAGCCACGGCGTCGTCGGTGGGCACGACGAGAGCGGTGAGCCGCTCGAACGACGAGCCGCCGACGCCCGTGAGGTAGCGCAGGTCCGAGCCGGGGGCGACGACGAGGGAGGCGACGCCCGCCCGGTCCGCCTCCGCCCGCAGCCGGTCGAGCCGGGACCGCATCGTCGTGACGTCGAGGGTGGAGGAGCTCACGGCCATGTGGCGACGCTACCGCTCGACCTCCGGGCCATCCCCCGGCAGGTGGAGCCGGCGATGTCGGCCGGCTGCCTAGGCTGTGCCCATGGACGGCGGCACGAGCACCCTTCGCTCCCGGGTGACGACGTGGTTCGGCGTCGACTCCGACTGGGAGCGGGTGCCGGCCGACCCCGCACGCACGCGCCGCGTCGACACGGCCGTGGCCCTGGCGCTGATGCTGTCGGGGCTGCTCGGCATCGAGCTCATCCGCAGCCTCGACGGTCTGGGAGACCCCCCGGGCCCCGCGTTCCTCCCGCACCTCGCCGTCGTCGCGGGCACCCTCCCGCTCGTGTGGCGCCGCCGCTACCCGCTCGTCGTCGCGGCGGTCTGCTCCCTGCACTTCCTCGTCGTCGGACTCACCCTGACTGCCGTTGCGATGACGATCTCGATGCAGGTCGTCTACTTCCTCGCCCTCTTCACCGGCGTGGCCTGGGCGCGGGACCGGCGGGCGATGCTCGTCGTGGTCACCGGGGTCGTCGTCGCGATGACGGTCTGGCTCGTCTGGCAGTTCGCCGTCGGCTCGGGTCTCGAAGGGCTCCTCACCGACAACGGCAAGCCCCTCCCCCGCCAGGGCCTCTTCTCGCCCCTCGTCGCGTACGTCATCTATTCCGCCGTGCTCAACTCGGTCTACTTCGGCGGGGCCATCGTCGGGGGTCAGTTCGCCTGGCGCTCGGCTCTGCAGCGCGACCGTGTCGCCGAGCAGGCGCGCACCATCACCGTCCAGGCGGACGAGCTGCAGCGCCGGGCCGTCGTCGAGGAGCGGCTCCGCATCGCACGCGAGCTGCACGACGTCGTCGCCCACCACGTCTCGGTGATCGGCATCCAGGCCGCTGCGGCTCGCCGGGTGCTTCGTCGCGACCCGGAGACGGCCGAGGGCGCGTTGCGGTCGGTCGAGACCTCCTCGCGTGACGCCGTGTCGCAGATGCGCGGGCTGCTGGGGACGCTGCGCTCGGGTGACGACGAGGCGGAAGCGAGCGCCCGCGCGCCCGAGCCCCGGCTGGCCGACGTGCCCTTCCTCGCCGGGCAGTCCGCGGCCGCGGGTCTCGACGTCGAGTGCCGCGTCGTCGAGGACTCACCGGGTGCGATTGCGACGGTGCCCGACCCGGTCGGCCTCTCGCTCTACCGCACCGTCCAGGAGGCGCTGTCCAACGTACGCCGACACTCGACTGCCTCTGCCGCAACGGTTTTCGTGCGCGTCGACCGTCGGGCCGAACCGGGCTTCGCCCACGGCTACGCCGAGGTGGAGGTGCTCGACGCCGGCAGCCCGAGGTCGGGCACGTCGGGCACGGGGCTCGGTCTGCTCGGTGTGCGCGAGCGGCTCTCGACCCACGGGGGTGTCAGCGAGATCGGGCCTCGCGTCACCGGCGGCTACCGCGTGCGAGTGCGTATGCCGCTGCCCGAGGAGCCGTCGTGACCCGCATCCTGCTCGTCGACGACCAGAAGCTGGTCCGCTCGGGCTTCGCCCTCATTCTCTCGGTCGAGCCCGACCTCGAGGTCGTCGGTGAGGCGAGCGACGGCGCGGAGGCGGTGCGGTTGACCCGGCAGCTGCGCCCGGACATCGTGCTCATGGACGTGCAGATGCCGGAGATGGACGGCATCGAGGCGACCCGCCACATCGTGGCCGACGACCTCGCGAAGGTCGTCATCCTCACGACGTTCGACCGCGACGACTACGTCTACGCCGGCCTGTCGGCGGGAGCGAGCGGCTTCCTGCTCAAGAACGCCGACGCCGACCACCTCGTCGAGGCGGTGCGCGCGGTCGCCGACGGCCACGCGCTACTGGCGCCGGAGGTGACCCGGCGGGTCATCGCGCGGATGACCGCAGGGGCTGGGGCTACTCGATCGAACGCCACGGGAGCGTCGCAGCCCGCTGGCGCCAGGCACCCGGTGGCTGACCGGCTCGACACGCTCACCCCGCGCGAGCTCGAGGTGCTGGGCCTCGTCGGCCGCGGCCTGTCCAACGCCGAGATCGCCGCGCGCCTCTTCGTCGGCGAGGCCACGGTCAAGACCCACCTGTCGAACGTCTTCAGCAAGCTCCACCTGCGCGACCGGGTGCAGGCGGTCGTGCTGGCCTACGAGGCGGGGCTCATCCTCCCGGGGGATCCGGAGGGTCAACCGTCCGGCTGATCCGGCGGTGACGGCCCCGTGACTAGCGTTGTCGTCATGATGCAGCGCGATCGACGGGACCACGAGGAACGAGTCACGACAACGACATCCACGGTTGCGGGCGTGGCCTCGGCAGACATCGAGGTGCGTCACCTGACCCGGAGCTTCGGGGACGTGCGCGCCGTCGACGACGTCAGCTTCACCGTCGGGGCCGGCCTGCTCACCGGTTTCGTCGGCGGCAACGGCGCGGGCAAGACCACGACGATGCGCATGGTCATGGGCGTGCTCTCCCCCTCCGGTGGAGAGGTGGTCTGGGACGGGCGTCCCATCACGGCGCTCGACCGGCGTTCCTTCGGCTACATGCCCGAGGAGCGCGGTCTCTACCCCAAGCAGCCGGTGCTCGACCAGCTCGTCTACCTCGGGCGGCTGCGCGGGATGGGCGCCGGGTCCGCCCGCCATTCGGTCACCGCCCACCTCGAGCGCCTCGGGCTCGCCGACCGGGCCCGTGACCACGTCGAGAAGCTCTCGCTGGGCAACCAGCAGCGCGTGCAGATCATCGCCGCCCTCATGGGTCGACCCTCGGCGCTCGTGCTCGACGAGCCGTTCAGCGGTCTGGACCCGGCGGCGGTCGACAGCATGGCCGACCTGCTGCGCGAGCACACCGCCCGCGGTGTGCCCGTGCTCTTCTCCTCGCACCAGCTCGACCTCGTCGAGCGCCTCTGCGAACGCCTCGTCGTGCTGGCTCGCGGCCGGGTGGTCGCGGCGGGCACGCCCGACGACCTGCGCAGCCACTCGGTGCTGCGGCACCGGCTCGTCCTCTCGGGCGATGCGGGGTGGGTGCGCGGCATCGCCGGCGTCCACGCCGTCGACGTCGAGGGCCACACCGCGCTGCTCGAGGTCGTCGAGCCCGCAGCCGAGCGACGGCTTCTCGAGGAGGCGCTGCGCCGCGGCGACGTGCACGAGTTCTCCCCCCAGCGGCCGAGCCTGGCCCAGATCTACCGTGAGGTGACGGCATGACCACGACCCAGCACCGCTCGGCGCCCGATGTGCACGGGACCGGAGCAGGCCACGACTCGCCCCGCACCGAGCGTCCCTGGCTCATCGTGGCGCTGCGCGAGATCGTCGTGCGGCTGACCAACCGTGCCTTCCTCGTCTCGACCCTGGTGACGCTCGTGTTCATCGCCGGCTACGGCGCCTTCTCGGTGTGGCAGTCCGGCCGCACGACCACGTGGACCGTGGCCGTCGCCGACAGCGAGGCGACGCGTCTTGTCGGGCAGGCGGCCACGTCAGCCCGGGCCGACGACGACAAGGTCGTCATCCAGCCACGAACCGTGAGTGGCGAGGCCGCGGCGAGGACGCTGGTCGAGGCGGGCGACGCCGACGCCTGGCTGCACCAGAACCCCTCCGGCGGTTGGACGCTCACGTCGGCAGACGACGCCGACTCGGCCCTCCTCACCCCTCTCGAGACCGCCGTGCGCACCGACGCGCTCACGACCAACGCGGCCGCGGCCGGCACGACCGTCGCGGCCCTGGAGCGGGGGGCGACGCTCGCCACCAACCAGTTCGACGGGCAGCAGGGCAACGGCGGGTTCGTCAAGGGAGCCACGTTCGCCTTCGCCCTGCTCTTCTTCATGGCGGCGATGATGTTCGGCCAGCAGATCGCGGCCAGCGTCGTCGAGGAGAAGCAGTCGCGCCTCGTCGAGATCCTCGTGACCGCCATCCCGTTGCGCGCCCTGCTCGCCGGCAAGATCGTGGGCAACTCGGTGATCGCGCTCGGGCAGGTGCTCCTGTTCGCCGGGGTGGGTCTCGTCGCGGTGTCGTTCACCGACATGGCCAAGCTGCTGCCGACCCTGTCGACCGCCGTCATCTGGTTCGTGCTCTTCTTCGCCGTCGGGTTCTTCGCCCTGGCCTGCCTCTTCGCGGTGGCCGGCGCCCTCGCCTCCCGCACCGAGGACCTCCAGTCGACGACGGCGCCGATGACGACCATCCTGATGCTCGTCTACGTGCTGAGCTTCGGGCTCGGTGGCACCGCCCTCAAGGTCGCCTCGTTCATCCCGGTCGCCTCGGTCGTCTCGATGCCGGGCCGCATCCTGGCCGGTGACGCCGCCTGGTGGGAGCCGCCGCTGGCGCTGGTCCTGATGGCCGGGTTCTCGGTGGCGACCATCGTGCTGAGCGAGCGGATCTACCGACGGTCGCTCCTGCAGACCCGGGGCCGGGTGTCGTGGAAGCAGGCACTCACCGCGTCGGACTGACGCGCGCAGCGCGACCTGCGAGCCGAATTGCACTGGATGCCGGGTTTGTCCGCCAACGGTTGTGCCCTCCTTACGACGTGCCGACGCACTCCAGACCGGTCCTTGCCGACTCCTGACCAAGAAACGCAGCGGACGCCCTTGGATCGGCCTAGCGTTGAGGGGCCCGGTGAGTGCTGGGTCATGAAGGACGTCGCGGCGGTCGCTCCCTCCGTTTGCGACGAGCGGGCCCCGGCCGCCGGATGCGTCGGGGCCTGCTCATGTCCGGCCCGGCTCAGGAGGCCGGTCGCACCGGCACCGGCTGGGGCGGCGGCGGTCCGACGTAGCGCGCCGCCGGGCGGATGATCTTCGGGTCGCGGCGCTGCTCGAGCACGTTGGCGGTCCAGCCGACGACGCGCGCCACGCAGAAGGTCGGCGTGAACATCGACGGGTCGAGCCCGGCGAGCCTCATCACGACGCCGGCGTAGAACTCGACGTTCGCGTGCAGCTCACGGCCGGGCTTGAGCTCGGCGAGCGCCGCCTCCACGGCATCCTCGACCCCGACGGCGAGGTCGACGAGCGGGTCGTCCCAGCCGCGGGCGATGGTCTTGAGCATCTCGGAGCGTGGGTCGCGGGTGCGGTAGACGGCATGGCCGAAGCCCATGATCCGGTCGCCCGCCTCGACGTGACGGCGCACCCACGCGTCGGCCCGGTCGAGCGTGGCGATCTCGTCGAGCGCCTCCAGGGCCCGGCTCGGGGCCCCGCCGTGCTTCGGACCCGAGAACGAGCCGATGGCGCCGACGAGACAGGCCGCCAGGTCGGCTCCGGTGCTCGCGATGACCCGTGCCGTGAACGTCGAGGCATTGAAGCCGTGGTCCATCGTCGCGACGAGGTACTGCTCGACGGCCCGGACGTCGCGCGCTGAGGGCTGTTCGCCGCTCACCATCCGGAGGTAGTCCTCGGTGTGCCCGAGCGACGGGTCGGCCGCGACGGGCTCGAGGCCGTGGTGCAGCCGGTGGGCGGCGGCGAGGATCGTCGGGGTCACCGCCGCCGCGGCCATGGCGGCGGCCGTCCTCTCGTCCTCGCCGCTGTCGTAGAGGGTGCGGAGCCCGGCAACCCCACCCCACGCGGAAAGCGCCGTGCGCAGCACCTGGAGCGAGTCGGTGGTCGTGGCACAGATCGCCGGCAGCAGCTCGGCCAGGCCCGTGGGCATCACACGCAGACGGCCGATCTCCGCCCTGAAGGCGCCGAGCTCGTCGTCCGTCGGCAGGTGGCCATGGAAGAGCAGGTGCCAGGCCTCCTCGACGCCGACCTGCGCGGCGAGCTCGACCGCGGAGTACTGGCGGTAGTGGAAGAAGCCCTCGTCGCCGCGGACGTCGCCGAGCTCGGTGTCGGTGACGACGACCTTGGCGAGCCCCTTCGGGACGGTGATGAAGTCGGTGGTGGTGGACATGGTGTGCTCCTCTCGGGTTCACTCGTCACTGTCCGACATGTTGATCAACATCGTCAATGTTGATCGCATCGACCGTTGACCAGATCAACCCGGAGGATCCCGTGACGCCGACAGCAGACCCGGTCGGTCCTTGGATCACGACCACCGAGGCCGCGCAGCGGCTCGGCGTCAAGCGGGCCACGCTCTACGCGTACGTGAGCCGTGGGGTGCTCCGCAGCGAGCGGCGCCCCGGGCAGCAGGAGAGCCTCTTCGACCGTGCACAGATCGACGCGATGGCGTCCGCGACAAGGGCTCCCGGCGGCCCGCCACCGGTGCTGCGCTTCCGGAGCATCGCGACGGCGGTCAGCAGCCAGGTCGACGGTGACCTCCACTACCGCGGCACCCCGCTCTCCGACGTGGTCGCGCTCGGGTCGTTCGACGAGGCCGCGACGGTCGTACTCGGTTCGTCTGCGGCACAACCGGTTTCGCGAGAACACGCCGCGCCGCCGTCCTTCGACCTGGGCGCGCTCCCGCTCGAACGACGGATGCCGGTCGCCGTGCAGCTGCTCGCGGCCGCCGATCCGTTCGTATCGGACACCGACCCCGGGCGCGTATGCCGCTCGGCCCTGTCGACCGTGCGCGGCGCCGTCGCACTCGTCGCCGGTCGCCCGACCCCGCCCAGCCCGTCGGCCGACCTCGCTCCCCTCGCGCTCGAGGCTCTCGGCGGGTCACCGACGTCCGCAGGTGACGTCGCGGTGCTCCGCGTCCTGCTCGTCTCACTCCTGGACCACGGGCTGACCGCCTCCACCGTCGCGGCACGGGTCGCGGCGTCGACCCGTGCGGGGTTGCACGACTGCCTGTCGGCGGCCTACGCGGCGATGGCCGGACCCCTCCACGGGGCCGCGCCCGTCGCTGCCCACGCACTGCTCGCCGACGGCGCCGACCCCGTCGGGCTCGTGGCGCGCTCGCTCCGCCAGCACGGGAGCGTGCCGGGCTTCGGCCACTTCCTCTACCCGGACGGCGACCCCCGCGCCGACGTCGTGCTCGAGGCGCTGTGGCGGCGACGGGGCACCACCCGACTGCGGCGCCGGGTCGAGGCCGTGGCCCAGGTCATGGCCGAGCGCACCGGGCAGCTGCCGAACATCGACCTGGCGAGTGCGGCGGTGCTGCACGCACTGCGTCTGCCTGCCGAGTCGGGCGAGGTCGTCTTCCAGATGGCGCGTTCGGTCGGGGTCGCGGCGCACGTCGTCGAGGAGTACGCCGAGGAGCCGTTGCGCTGGCGCGGCCGCGACCCGCAGGGGTGAGCGGCCACTGCGCGGCTAGACCTGCTGGTCGAGCACGTGCTGGTCGAAGACGTGGCGCCGCACCCAGGCGTGCATCGCCACGGCGGCCGCGGCACCGGCGTTGATCGAGCGCGTCGACCCGAACTGCTCGATGTGCAGCACCGCCTCGCACTCGGCGCGCATCGGCTCGGAGAGCCCCGGGCCCTCCTGGCCGAACACGAGCACGCAGCCGCGCGGCAGGTCGAAGGTCTCGAGCGGCACCGAGCCGGGAAGGTTGTCCACGCCCAGCAGGACCAGGCCCTGCGCCCGCGCGCAGTCCGCGAGCGCCGCGGCGTCTGCGTGGTGGTGCTCGTGCTGGTAGCGGTCGGTGACCATGGCTCCGCGTCGGTTCCACCGCCGCTTTCCGACGATGTGGAAGGCCGCCGCCCCCATCGCGTTGGCGGTGCGGATGACCGACCCGATGTTGAAGTCGTGGCCCCAGTTCTCGACGGCGACATGGAAGTCGTGACGCTTCGTGTCGAGGTCGGCGACGATCGCCTCGTGGCGCCAGTAGCGGTAGGCGTCCACGACGTTGCGGCGGTCGCCCTGCTCGAGCAGCTCGGGGTCCCAGTGGTCGCCCTCCGGCCACGGCCCGACCCAGGGGCCGACACCGATCTCGTGCATGACGGATCCTCCGGAGGGCGGGGCGGCGGGACCAGCAGAGTCTACGAAGGTGCGGGTCAGGAGGAGGACGGCGCCACCCTCTCCACGACCCCGTCGTCGTGGCCGGGCTTCCGCGGCCCTCCTCCTGCGCTCCCACAGCCATCGTCGGTCGGCCGGCCCGCGGAAGGAAGGCGCGGCCGCGCATCGATATGCCTTCGAGACCCCGACCACGACCAGCAGGGACCCCAGAACCCGCCGAGATCCGCCCGGGACCACGGGTGCGGCACAGCAACGATTCAGGCGCTGCCGGGGAGACGGCATACCCTGTGACGCATGCACGCACTCGCCGCCCTGCCGGCCGCCGTCCAGGCCCTAGGCCCCCAGTGGATGGACCCCCTCTACTTGCTCGAGCGGTACCAGGGGGCGTTCTTCGTGATCGCCCTGGTCATCGTCTTCGTCGAGTGCGGGCTGCTCTTCCCGATCCTGCCCGGCGACTCGCTGCTCTTCGCCATCGGGCTCTTCATCGCGACGGGCAAGGTCGACCTCAACCTCGGGCTCGCCATGGCGGCGCTGACCGTTGCAGCGTTCCTCGGCAACGTGGTGGGCTACGAGATCGGTCGGGCCGTCGGGAGACCCCTCTACAAACGGCAGGGCCGGTTCATCAACACGGCCAACTTCGACAAGACGAACGCGTTCTTCGACCGGTACGGCAACCGCGCCCTCGTGCTCGGACGCTTTGTGCCCATCGTCCGCACCTTCATCACCGTCGTCGCGGGTGTGGGCCGCATGCACCGCCAGCGCTTCTTCGGCTGGAGCGCCGTCGGGGCCGTCGCGTGGGTCGTGAGCGTGACACTCCTCGGCTTCTTCCTGGGCCAGGCCTTCCCGAGCCTCACGAAGAACATCGAGTACGCCATCCTGCTGATCGTCCTCGTGTCGTTGCTGCCGATGATCTACGAGTTCCTCAAGCACCGCCGCGAGGCCAAGGCCGTCGCCGTCGAGATGGGTGAGGCGCCGAGCGACCGCACCCACCGCGCCCCAGAGGCCGACCGCAGGCCCTGACACAGCCTGTTCCGGCGAAGTCCGGACGCCCCGTCGTCCTCGGAGCACACTGGGTCCGAGGGGCGGCTGGGCGGACGGAGGCGTCATGGACACGGAGACCGCGGGCTCGCAGCCCGGCACGACTGACCTCGGCGAGATGTACCACCGCAGCGTCCAGTGGTGGGCGCGACAGGTGTCGGCCGTCGCCGACGACCAGTGGGACCTGCCGACCCCGTGCAGCGAGTGGAGCGTGCGCGACCTCGTCAACCATGTCGTCGGCGAGGACCTCTGGACCTCGCCGCTCATGCGCGGGCACACCATCGCCGACGTCGGCAGTCGGCTCGACGGCGACCTGCTCGGCGACGACCCGCGCGCCACGGCGGCCTCGGCCGCCACGGAGGCCCAGGGGATCGTCGACGAGACGCTCCACACCCACGGCACCGTGCAGCTGTCCTACGGCGAGGAGTCGATGGACGAGTACGTGCGCCAGCTGCTCGCCGACCACCTCGTGCACGGTTGGGACCTCGCGGTCGCGACCGGGCGCGAGCGCACCCTCGAGCCCGACCTGCTCTCGTCGGTGGCGTCCTGGTTCGACGCCACGGAGGAGGCCTACCGCTCGGGTGGGGCGATCGCGGCGCGCGGCGAGCTGACCGGCGACCCGCAGGCCGACCTGCTCGCCCGCTTCGGCCGCGACGCCGGCTGGGGGCCGAGCCACGCCGGTTTCGCCCGGTTCAACGCGGCGTTCGGCCGGGGTGACGTCGACGCGATCATGGCCTGCATGACCGAGGACTGCGTCTTCGAGGCGACGGGCCCGGCACCGGACGGCCAGCGGCACGAAGGAGCCGCCGCCGTGCGCGCCGTCTGGGAGCAGCTGTTCGGCAGCACTCCCGACCCGCGCTTCACCGAGGAGGAGTCGTTCGTCACGGGCAGCCGGGCCGTGCTGCGCTGGCGGTTCGACTGGGGAGGCGAGCACCCCGGGCACGTACGCGGCATCGACGCCATGCGCCTTCGTGACGGCAAGGTCTGCGAGAAGCTCTCGTACGTCAAGGGCTGAGCTGGTCGCGCCCCGCTGGGCGCGGCGCGGCCGACGGTCAGGCGTTGGGCGTGGTCGGCGGGTTGGGGACGCCCGAGTCGGTGGTCGGGTCGGGCTGGGCCGCACCGGGGGCCTGGGCCTGGGGCAGCGCGCCGGGCGCCGCGCCGGGTGCGGTCGACGGGCCGCCGACGGCGCCGGGCTGGGTCGACGGGGACACGGCCGGGGAGCCCCCCGACGGGGCGTTGTCACCGAACGAGATGCTCGGCACGACGGCTTCGGTGGCGGGGGTCTCGAAGTACTCGGCCCGCTTCACGCCGGCCATGTTGGCGACGATGTTGGACGGCACCGACTCGACCTTGGTGTTGAGCTCGCGCACGAGGGCGTTGTAGTAACGGCGCGAGCTGGCGATGCGATCCTCGGTGCTGGTCAGCTCGGACTGCAGCGCGAGGAAGTTCTGGTTGGCCTTGAGGTCGGGGTAGGCCTCGGCGACGGCCATGAGGCGACCGAGCGCCTGGCTCAGCTGGCCCTCGGCCTGGGCCGCGGCGGCTGGGGTCGACGTGCCCGACATCGCGGCGGACCGGGCCTGCATGACCTCCTCGAGGGTGCCCCGCTCGTGCGAGGCGTAGCCCTTGACCGTCTCGACGAGGTTGGGGATGAGGTCGTGACGGCGCTTCAGCTCGACGTCGATCTGCCGCCAGCCCTCCTCGACCTTGTTGCGCAGGCCGATGAGGCCGTTGTACATGACGACGCCCACCACGGCGAGGAGCACGACGAGGCCGAGCAGGATCCAGACGATGATCATGGGTTCTCCCGTGAGAGGCGGTCAGTGAGTCGCTCGCTCCGATCCTAGTGCGGGCGGGTGGCGCCGCAGCGGGGTGAGGCCGCGCCGCCGGTGCGACGCCGCCACTGCCCAACGGGTTCCGGACCGCCGCTGTCGGCAGGCCGCCGTAGCGTGATCGCATGACGACGCTGCGGTTCACGGCCGACCTCTGGCGGTGGGAGGCGCAGACCGGCTGGTTCTTCGTGACCGTGGGTGGGGACGCCTCGGCCCGCATCCGTGAGGTGCCGCGGCCGCCACGTGGCTTCGGCTCGGTGCGGGTGCGGGCGACGGTCGGTGGCACGACGTGGACGACGTCCGTCTTCCCCGACGCGACGCGGGGCGCGTACGTCCTGCCCGTCAAGAAGGCGGTGCGCCGAGCGGAGGGCCTCGACGAGGGTGACCCGGCCGACGTCGTGCTCGAGGTGCTCGAGTGAGCGGTGGGGCCGGCGGTCGACCGGACCCGGCCCGCAACCGGGTCACGCCGCTCGGTGACGTCGTCGCCGCTCCCGGCAGGGGCACCCTGATGGGCAACCGGGGGCGGCTGCACGACGGCGCGGGCAGCCGCGACGTGCGTCGGCACCACGTCGGCCGGGCATGGATCACGTGCGTGCTCGACTTCCGCGGCCGTCGGGCAGCCCAGTGGCACCCGCACCACTACACGCCGCTCTTCTTCCTCGACGAGCCGCTCGCCCTCGCCGCCGGTCACCGGCCCTGTGCCGAGTGCCGACGGGCTGAGTTCACCCGTTTCCGCGACCTCGTCGCGCGTGCCGAAGGTCGTGACCACCTGTCGGCGCCCGACCTCGACCGGCTGCTCCACGCCGAACGCTGGGACCCGGCGACGCGCACCCGGCGGCTGCACGCGTACGCGTGGAGCGACCTGCCCGACGGCACCTTCGTCGTCGTCGGGGCGTCACACCCGCAGCCCGCGCTGGTCGTCGGCGACCGCCTGCGCGTGTGGCAGCCCGACAACACGTATGCCGTCACGCAGGTGGCGCGGCCCAGCGCGGGCACGGCCTCGGTCGTCACTCCCCCGTCGAGCCTCGCGGCCCTGCGGGCCGGCTACGCCAGCCCGAGCTCCTCGAGCGAGAAGGCGTAGCGGTAGTCCACCCCGGCCTCGGCGGTGATCTTCTCGCCGGCGCCCGTGGCACGATCGGCGATCGTCGCCACCGCGACGACCTCGGCGCCGTCCTCGCGCGCGGCCTCGACGGCGGCGAGCGGTGAGGCGCCGGTGGTGGTGGTGTCCTCGACGACGAGCACCTTGCGACCCTTGATGGACGGGCCCTCGATGCGCTGCTGGAGCCCGTGGGCCTTGCCCGCCTTGCGCACGACGAAGGCGTCGAGGCGCTCACCGGCGGCCGCCGCAGCGTGCAACATGGAGGTCGCCACCGGGTCGGCCCCGAGCGTGAGGCCACCGACGGCGGCATACGTGAGGTCCTTGGTCAGGTCTCGCATGACGACACCGACGAGCGGCGCGGCCTCGGCATCGAGCGAGATGCGACGCAGGTCGACGTAGTAGTCGGCCTCCTTGCCGGAGCTGAGGGTGACGCGACCGTGGACGATCGCCTTGTCCTTGATGATCTCGAGCAGGCGGGCACGGGCAGCGGCGACGTCGGTCGTGTTCGTGGCGGTCACGCCCACGATGCTAGTGCGGCCCGTCGCCGGTCGGACCCAGCGGCCGGGTGCGGGCGCGCTGCGAGCGGGCCCGCTGCGCCGCCATCTGCGCGTCGAACTCGGCCCGCCAGGCGTCGCTGACGGCGATGCCCTTGCGGCGGGCCTCCTCCGTCGACAGCTCGACCGGGAAGCCGTAGGTGTCGTGCAGCACGAAGAGCTCGGCCCCGATCACACCCGACTCCCGGTAGTCCTCGAGGTGGCTGATGCCGCGGTGCAGCGTGCGGCGGAAGGCACGCTCCTCGCGCGACAGGACCGCGACGACGTCGTCGACGCGCTCGGCCACCTCTGGGTAGGCCCGCTCGTAGACCGCCGCGACGGTCGGCACGAGCAGCGGCGCGAGGTCGTCGTCGAGGCCGAGGTCGAGGGCGAAGCGCACGGCCCGGCGCACCAACCGCCGCAGCACGTAGCCGTGCGTCTTGTTGCCCGGCCGCACGCCGTCGACCACGAGGAACGTTGCGCCGCAGAGGTGGTCGGCGATGACGCGCATCGCCATCGTCTCGTCGGCGTACGCCCTCCCGGTCAGGTCCTGGAGCCGCTCGACGAGGGGCCACAACAGGCTGATGCGGAAGATGTCGCTCGAGTCGGCCGCGGCCGCCGCGATGCGCGACAGGCCGCCGCCGTAGTCGACGTTGCGGCGCGGCAGCGGCGCGAAGCCGGACTCCGTGCGGACGTACTCCATGAAGACGGAGTTGCCGAGTTCGATGAACCGGCCGCAGTCGCAGTTGTGGTGGCAGTGATCCCCGTAGGAAGGGTCGTGCTGCACATCGGGGAAGAGATAGAAGACCTCCGAGTCGGGGCCGCCCGGCTCGCCGACGGGCATGTCCTCCGGCCCACCCTCGCGGCACCACCAGTTCTTCCTGCCGTAGAAGGCGATTCGCGCACCGCCGGTGCCGACGTGCGCCGCGCGCTCCTCCGTGTCGAGCTCGACGCGGTCTGCCGTGAGACCCACCTCGGTGAAGAGGCGCTCCCAGATGGCGGCCGACTCGTCGTCCTTGGGTATGCCGTTCGCCGCGTCACCGATGAAGCACGACACGTAGAGGCGGCCGGGGTCGAGCCCGACCCGTTCGGTGAGGAAGTACCAGAACTGAGGGATCTGCTCGGCCTTGAAGTAGTCGCCGAGACTCCAGTTGCCGAGCATCTCGAAGAACGTCGTGTGGCGGTTGTCCCCCACCTCCTCGATGTCCTGCACCCGCAGGCAGGTCTGGCTGTCGGCGAGCCGGGATCCTGTCGGGTGGTCGGCGCCCAGCAGGTAGGGCAGCAGCGGCTGCATACCGCTGCCGATGAAGAGCGTCGTCGGGTCGTCCTCGGGCACGAGCCTGGCGCGTGGCAGCACGACGTGCCCGCCCTCGGCCATGAACTCGAGAAAGGCCCGGCGGATCTCGTCGGCGTCCATCGGGCGGCGGGCGGTCATGGCCGTGGCCCCCGCTCGCCGCCGAGACCGGCACGGGCGAGGTCGCGCAGCGTCGCACCGGGCAGGTAGGCGGCGGTGAGGGCGAGCCCGATGCGTGGCAGGGCGGCCTCGTCGGCGAAGACGAGGTGGAGCGGCTCGTGTCGCGGCTGGAACTTGCGCTTGAAGCTCTCGAGGGAGCGGAAGCCGTAGAGCGGCTCGAGGGCCTCCCCGAGCTGGTCGAGGAGGCGCTCGAGGGCGGCCCGCTCGCTCGTGCCGTCGCCGGAGTGGGCCAGCGGTGCGCCCGACAGGGAGACCAGGGAGGCGCCGGCCTCCTTGAACGACAGGCAGGCGCTCGCGATGAGGAACTCGGTGACCGGCCGGAAGCCGTCGGGCAGCCGACGCATCATGTCGAGCGTCCAGCCGCGCACCTCGCCGCCGGCGGCGTGCACCGGCAGCCACGACGTGACGCCGTGCACGGTGTGGTCACGGTCGACCGCGAGCCCGACGACCGTGGCGGGGTCGAGCGCCTCGTCGACGCCCCCGAGGGTGAAGCCCATCTCGGGCAGCCCCTTGTCCGAAACCCACAGCTCGGAGATGGCGCGCACCTGGGTCACGACGCCACGAGGCATCTCGGCCAGGCGGCCCTCACGGTAGGTGATGCCTTCCTTGCCGGCCCGGTTGAGCGCCGTGCGCACGTCCTGCCACGGCTTGCCCCGGAACTCGAGCGTCGCGAGGTCGATGACCGCCTCCTCGGCGACGGGGACCACGCGTCGGCCGGTGGCCCTCCCCCACTCGGCCACCTCGCGCGAGACGGAGAAGAAGCAGACCTTGTGACCGTGCGTCTCCTGCTCGTCGACGAAGGCCTGCAGGGCCGCGGCCCGGGTCGCCTGGTCTGCTGCAACCGGGTCACCCAGCGCGACGGCCATGCCGCGGTGCACCTGGAAGGCGACGTAGGCGAGGGGGCGTCCCGAGGCGTCGCGGAGGACGTGCCAGTGGTTGTCGGGCCACGTCCCCATCCACGACGTCGTCGTGCCGCCGTGCTTCTCGAGCAGCGCGACCGCGGTGTCGCGGTCGCTGGCTCCGGCCGCGAGGGTGGCGCGCCGATGACGGGCCGACCGCGCCTGGAAGGCCGACCGGCCCGCGACAAGCACTGCGAGCTGGACGAGCGAGAGGAGCGCCGCGACCGCCAGCCCGGGCACCGACGAGACGACCTGCCCGCTCGGGTCGAGCTGGTCGGGCGCCGCGACCTCGAGGCCCAGGACGAGCAGGCCGCCGACGACCGCGATCGTGGTGAGGCCGCAAGCGACCTGCCACGTGCGACGGGAGCCCTTGCTGAGCCCCCACGCCAGGGCGACCGAGATCGCCGCGTTGACCCAGACGGTGGCGGCATCGGAGTCGTCGGTGGTGGCTCCGAGCGGACCGTTCGAGGGAGTGAAGTAGAGGACGGCGTTGATCGCGGCCGACACGAGGAAGATCGTCGACGAGACCACCCTCCACTCGTGCCGGGTCAGCCGCAGCGGCCGCAGCCGGGGACGGGAGCCGAGCAGGACCGGGCCGAGGGCGAGCCCGAACGCGATGGCGAGGAAGTGCTCGACGTCCCACAGCAGTCCCACGTAGAGCAGCGCGATGCCGCCGTAGAGCACGAGGACGAGCCTCAACCTCCCGCGCCAGGGGGGCGTGAGGGTCGCCGACGCGGCGGCCACGGCACCGAGCGCCCCCGCGCTGAAGCCGACGTCGAGGGTCAACGACAGGCGCCGTGCCCAGTCCCAGTCGACGGTGCGGAAGACGAGCAGGAAGAGGGAGGCGCCCAGCACCCCGACCAGGTGGCAGCCGATGGCCGCCACGACGGTGCGTCGCGTGCCGAGCCGCCACTCGGACCAGCCGAGGAGCAGCAGGGCGCCGCCGGCGACGGGAAGGTACTGCGCCGGCACCAACGCGAAGAAGGCGCCGGTGACAGGCGTCCAGACGCGCCCCTGCTCGAGGGCCGGCAGCCCGTAGGCGACAGCCTGGAACAGCGACCGGTCCTGCAACGGCTGCCAGAGCGAGCGGGTGAGCACGCCGAGCACGAGCATGGTCGCGACGACGACGACCGCGAACGGCACCCGTCGGGCGATGTCGCCCAGTGACCGTGGTGGCCTTCGTCCCGCGGCGGTGGGCACCTGCTGCACTGCCATGCCGCCCCTCCGATGGTCACGATGCCGCCCGGTCACCCAAGGCTAGCGAGCAGGACCCGGCCTCCGGGGGGGTCTGAGGCCACGCCTCAGCAACGGTCGCGGCACCACTCGCAACAGTCCCACGGCCGTCTTGTACTGCCAGCCGGGCACCGAGACGACGCGACCCTTCGCGACGTCGGTGAGGCAGCCACTGACGAGCTTCGCGGCGTCGAGCCAGATGAAGTCGGGACCGCGCCTGCCGATGCCGGCGCGCTCCTGGAACTCGGTGTCGGTGAAGCCCGGGCAGAGCGCGGTGGCCGTGGCCCCGGTTCCGGACAGCTCGACGGCCAGGCCCTCGGTGAACACGGTGACCCAGGACTTCGCGGCGGAGTACGTGCCCGACGCGATGTAGCCGGCGACCGAGGAGACGTTGACGATCGCGCCGTGTCCGCGCTCGACCATGCCCGTGGCGCCTGCGTGCGAGAGCACGAGCACGGCACGCGTGAGCACGTCGAAGGCCGCCTCCTCCACGGCGACGGTGTTGCGCAGGAAGCGTCCCTTGAGGCCGTAGCCCGCGTTGTTGACGAGCAGGTCGACCGGGCGGCTCGGGTCGACGAGGCGGTCGGCGACCCGCTGGAGGGCGCCCCGGTCGGAGAGGTCGGCCGGCAGCACCTCGACCTCGACGGCGTGGTCGCGGCGCAGCTCGGTGGCCAGGGCCTCGAGCCGGGCGACGTCACGGGCGACGAGCACCAGGTCGTGCTGCCGGGCCGCGAGCTGGAGCGCGAACTCGCGGCCGATGCCGGCGCTGGCCCCCGTCACGAGGGCCACGGGTCGGGTGCGGGTGTGCGTCGTCGGGTCGGCAGGCATGCGGCTCACCCTAGGCACACGGGGTCGGCGCGGCGGTCTAGGGTGGCCGACTGTGCGAATCGCCACCTGGAACGTCAACTCCATCCGCTCCCGCATCGACCGGGTCGCCGCCTGGCTCGAGCGCACCGACGTCGACGTACTCGCGATCCAGGAGACCAAGGCCCGCGAGGACCAGTTCCCGTTCGACCGGTTCGAGGCCCTCGGCTACCAGGTGGCCCACCACGGCCTGAGCCACTGGAACGGCGTCGCCATCGCCTCGCGCGTCGGCATCGACGACGTGCGGGTCGGCTTCGACGGGATGCCCGGCTGGGGTGAGCCCATGGCGCCCGAGGCCCGTGCCATCGGCGCCGTCTGCGGGGGCGTACGCGTGTGGTCGCTCTACATCCCCAACGGCCGAGCGCTCGACGACCCGCACCTCGACTACAAGCTCGGCTGGCTCGACGCCCTCGCCGCCGCCGGCCGCACCTGGCTCGCCGACGACCCCGGCGCGCAGATCGCCCTGCTCGGCGACTGGAACATCGCGCCGACCGACGCAGACGTCTGGAGCGTGCCCTACTACGAGGGCCGCACCCACACCTCGCCGCGCGAGCGCGCCGCGTTCCAGGCCGTCGTCGACGCCGGCTTCAGCGACGTGGTGCGCCCCCACACCAGCGAGCCCGGCACCTTCACCTACTGGGACTACACCCAGCTGCGGTTCCAGAAGCGGCAGGGCATGCGCATCGACTTCGCTCTCTGCTCCCCCGCTCTCGCCGGCCGGGTCGTCGGGGCGGCCATCGACCGCGAGGAGCGCAAGGGCAAGGGAGCCTCCGACCACGCACCGGTCGTCTTCGAGGTCGCTGAGGGTCGCGCGTGAGGCGCCACGACCTCCGCGGCATCGTCACCCCCGACGGCGCAGTGCTGTCGGTCCACTGCTGGGCCGACCCCGACCTCGCGCCGGACGCACCCACGGTCGTGCTCGCGCACGGCTGGGCCGTCAACCACGAGAGCTGGCTCCCGGTGGTCGACGCGCTCGCGGACGAGCCGGTGCGCGTCGTGACCTGGGACCAGCGCGGGCACGGACGATCCACGATCGGCCTGCGTCGCGCCGAGATCGCCTCGGTGTCGGTGGAGCACACCGGCCGCGACCTCGACGTCGTGCTCCGAGCCGTCGTGCCCCCTGCCTCGCCCGTGGTTCTCGCCGGGCACTCGATGGGCGGCATGACGGTGATGGCCCTCGCCGAGCAGCGTCCCGACCTCTTCGGGTCCCGCGTGCGGGCCGCGCTCCTCGTCGGCACGGCCTCGTGCGGCGTCGCCCTCGGCGAGCGGGTCGGCGAGGCAGCCGTCATGCGGCTCGCAGCCCGCGGGATGCCCCTGCCGCCCGGTGGCCAGGGACGCATCCGGGCACTCGTGGGCAGCCTCTTCGGTGAGGACCCCGACCGGAGCGCGGTCGAGGCGGCGCGCGCACAGGTCGCCTCGACGAAGCTCGCGACCTTCGGTGCCTTCTACGGGGCGCTGCTCGTCACCGACCAACAGGCCGGCTGCGCGGCTCTCGGGCGGGTCCGGGTCGGGATCATCGCCGGACGGCTCGACCCCCTCATGCCGGTGGCGCGGGCTCGTGCCCTGCGCGTCGCCCTGCCGCACGCGACGTTCACCGAGCTGCCCACGGCCGGTCACATGCTGCCGTGGGAGGCGACCGACGTCGTCGCCGACGAGGTGCGTGAGCTGCTCGCCGAGCTCGAGGCCCGGCGCGCCTCCGCCTGACCGGATCGGGTGGGCGTCGTTGGCGCCCTCTGGTCACAGACCGACGAAGCGGGGACTGTCGGCGTCGCGCACCGACTCGCGCTGGTCGGGTCGGCGCACCCCGAGCGTGACGGCCACCACTGCACCGACCAGCGCGGCGATGGCGCCGCCGAGGAAGACCGTCTGCACCTGGACCACGCCGGCGCCGATGAGGGCGTCGGTGTCGAGCGGGTCGGGGAGACGCCGCACGGCGTCGTAGTAGCGGCTCAGGCCGATCGAGGTGAGCAGGGCCAGCCCGACGACCATGCCGACCATGCGAGCCACGACGACGAGCGAGCTCGCCACGCCGTGCGCGTGGGCCGGTGAGTCGGCCAGGGCCGCGTTGTTGACGGGCGCCAGGGCCAGCCCCATGCCGAGCCCGACGACGACGAGCACCACGGTGGCGGGCAAGGTGTCACCGACCGAGTCGAGGGTCCACCGCGACATCACGAGCATGCCGCCGCCCGCGAGCAGCAGCCCGGCAGCGGAGGCGGCCCCGTCGCCGAGCCGGCGCAGCGACCAGCCGCCGAGCAGCGCGCCGACCGGGACCGCGAGCAGGAACCGGACGAGCACGAGGGCGGCACCGGTCTCGTCGTAGCTGTCGGTGAGCCGGGCCAGCAGCGGCACGTCGACCACCACGGCGACGAGGGCGGCACCGACGAGGAGGCTGACCGCGAGGGAGCGAAGGCCCCGGCCCCCGACGACACCGCGCGGCACGATCGGGTCGGCAGCGGTGCGGTGCCACCAGGCGAGGACGACGAGGGCGAGCGCCCCTACCGGCAGCAGGGTGTAGCCGAGCGGGCCGACGACCTCCTTCTCGGGGTCGGACGACGCGAACGTGAGCACGAGGCTGCCCAGGGCCACGGCGACGAGGAGCGCCCCGAAGAGGTCGGCCCGGCGCAGCACCGCCCACCAGCGCGGCGCGGTGAGCACGGCCACCACGACGAGAAGGCCGAGGCCGGTGACCCCGATCGGCGTCAGCACCCGCGACGCGCCCACGAACGGGACGAACGGCCCGCCGAGAGCGACGTCGGTGACGAGTGACTCGGGCGCCGCGAGAGCCAGCCCCGTCACGCCGAGCCCCAGCACCGCCAGCGCCGCGGCCACCACCGTGCGGGCCCTCTCGAGCCCGCCCCGGCCACGCCCAGACCCCTCCTCCGCGGCCGGCGGCGAGGGCTCGCGTGCCCCGAGGAGGTGGATGACGGCATACAGGATGAGGGCGGCGGCGACGTTGAGCCAGAAGATCGCCCGCCATCCCGACCACGCGAGCACGACCGCGCCGACCACGGGCCCGAGCACCGAGCCGAGCTCCTGCACCGCCCCCACGACGCCGAGGGGGGTGCCCCGCCGGTCGGCGGCCCACAGGTCGGCCACGAGCGCGAGCGTGGCGGGCACGAGCCCGCCGCCCCCGATGCCCTGGAGCACCCGACCGGTGACGAGCACGGGCATCTCCACCGCGAGCGCCGTGACCGCCGAGCCGATGACGAACACGACCAGACAGCCGAGCAGGATGCGGCGACGGTCGAGCAGGTCGGAGAGCCGGCCGATGAGGGGCAGCACCGCGATGTAGCCGAGCAGGAAGCCGGAGATGATCGGCGTCGCGCGCTGGAGGGCGTCGATGCCGATGCCGACCCCGGCCATCATGTCGGTCAGCGCGAGGACGACGACGTAGGTGTCGGCCCCCGCGAGGGCCACGGCAGCGGACGCTGCCGAGAGGAGGGCGAGCCGGTGGGTGCCGGCGGGCTGCGTCACCGCGTCAGGGCTTGGTGATCGTGACGGGCTGGCCGTACTGGTCGAGCGTGAGGGTGTAGGTCGACGAGGAGCCAGCGCCGAAGAACGGGCCCGCGATGGCGACCTGGCGCAGCTCCTGGGAGTCGGTGAGGCCGTAGGTGGCCGTGAACGACCCCGTGCTGTCACCGATGAGGAAGAGGTCGGTCACGGCCTTGCCCGGAACCGTGCCCTTGATCGTCGTGAGCACCTCGGAGCCCTGGCGCACTTGGGCGCCCGCCGTGGGTGAGCTGGTCGCGGTGAGCAGGGTCGTGAGGCCCTTGTCGGTGGAGAAGAGAACCGCCGGGTCGGGCAGGTTGAACTGCTTCGGGTCGATCTCGTTGGTGCCGGGGATGAGCGGCAGCTTCGCGTAGACCTTGCCGTCGACCGAGGTGATGTCGGCGTCGGCCTGGATGCCCTTGAGCGTCACCTTGAAGGTGCCCTTGAACGCCGGCGGGTGCTTGCCCCAGCCGTCGGCCGAGACGACGCCGCTGGCGCCCTGCGGCACGTTGGCGCTGGCGAGTTTCAGGTGCACGGAGGGCGCGGCGTCGACCTTGGCCTTGGCGGCCGCGAGGCGCTGGGCCGGCGAGAGCTGGGTCTGCCCCGGCGCGGCGTCGCCCCCGTTGCTCGAGCAGGACGCCACGGTGACGGCGCAGAGCGCCGAGAGGACGGCGGCGGCGAGCTTTCCCGTGGTGCGCATGGGGGTCAGGCTAACCGAGGGCCCCGGCCCGTTCTCGGACCGACGGGCGAATGTGGGTATGGCTAGGGTCGGGGACGTTCACGGCGGGAGAACCCCGCCCCTTGCCGAAGGAGCACCACCCATGGCCCTGCTCGGAGTCATCCTGCTGCTGGCGGGCGCCGGAGCCGGCGTCGTCGCCTACCTGGCGACCCGCGCGTCAGCCGGTGCCGTCACGGTCACGGCCTTCGGGTTCTCACGTGATGCCTCGCCGATCGAGCTCGTGCTCTACGGCGCGGTCGCCGTGCTGCTCTTCGCGCTCGGCTGGGCCCTGCTGTCGGCCTCGGCACGTCGGCGGGCGCGGCTGCGCCGCGAAGAGCGTGCCTCGGCACGCATCGGCGAGGTCGAGGAGAGCGCCGAGACCGCTCGTCTCGAGCACGAGCGCCGCTTCGAGGAGGCCGGTCTGCGCGACGACGACCTGCGCCGCCGCGAGAGCGAGCTGGCCGCACGCCACGAGGGCCTCGACACGCGTGAGGCGGAGCTCGCACGCCGTGAGGCGGAGTGGCGCGAGCGCGAGGGTCCGTCTCGTGCCGACGTCGTGACCGGCCGCGCCCAGGGCAGCGTCGCGGACGGCACGGCCTCCTGGGCCGATGACGACCGCGCGAACCACGGGGCGGACCGCGTCGACGGGACGGATCGTGCCGACGCGGCCGACCGGGCCGACGAGCGCGCGCACCGCGACTCCACCGCGTGACGGGCCACACGGCATACGTCTTCGACCTGGACGGTGTCGTGCGCGACTTCGCGCCGGGCGACCCCAGCGCGGCCATCGAGGCCGCGCTGGGCCTGCCCACGGGCCACGTCGCGGCCACCGCGTTCCACAGCGACCTGCTGACGCCGACGATCACCGGGCGTCAGACGTTCGACGACTGGTATGCCGCCATCTGCGCCGCGCTCGAGGACGCCACGCCCGAGCCGCATCGGGTGCGCGAGCACATGGAGCGGTGGCGGGCCAACCGGGGAACCGTCATCGACGAGACCGTCGAGCGGCTCGGGGAGCTGCGGTCGGCGGGGCACCGCACCTACGTCTTCACCAACGGCACCGACAACGTGCCCGCCGAGCTCGAGCTGCTCGGGCTGGCGAGGCTCTTCGACGGGCTGCTCAACACCGCTGACTTCGGCGTCGCCAAACCTGACCCGCTCGCGTATGCCGCCGCCCACCGCGCGATCGAGGGTGACCTCGGGCGCGGGCTGGCCCGCGACGAGGTGTGGTTCACCGACGACCGCGCGGAGAACGTCGTGGCGGCTCGCGAGTTCGGTTGGGACGCAGAGGTGTTCAGCCGAGCGTGAGCTGCTCGCCGGCGTCGTCGACTCCGACGGTGACGGTCGAACCGTCGCGCACGTCGCCTGAGAGCAGTCCTCTCGCGAGCCGGTCGCCGATCTCGCGCTGCACGAGCCGCCGCAGTGGCCGGGCACCGTAGGCGGGGTCGTAGCCCCGCTCGGCGAGCCACCGGCGGGCGGCGTTGGTCACTTCGAGGGTGATCCGGCGGTCGGACAGCCGCGTCCCGAAGGCGCGCACCTGCAGGTCGACGATGTGGGCGAGGTCGTCGCGGCTCAGGGCGTCGAAGACGACGACCTCGTCGAGTCGGTTGAGGAACTCGGGCTTGAACGCCGACCGCACGACGCCCATGACCGACTCGCGTCGGGCCTCGGGGCTCAGCGTCGGATCCGTGAGGAACTGGGAGCCGAGGTTCGAGGTGAGCACGAGGATGACGTTGCGGAAGTCGACGGTGCGGCCCTGGCCGTCGGTGAGGCGACCGTCGTCGAGCACCTGGAGCAGGATGTCGAAGGTCTCGGGGTGGGCCTTCTCGACCTCGTCGAGCAGGATGACCGAGTAGGGCCGACGGCGTACGGCCTCGGTGAGCTGGCCGCCCTCCTCGTAGCCGACGTAGCCGGGAGGGGCGCCGATGAGGCGCGCGACCGAGTGGCGCTCGGAGTACTCCGACATGTCGATGCGCACCATGGCGCGCTCGTCGTCGAAGAGGAAGTCGGCGAGGCTCTTGGCGAGCTCGGTCTTGCCGACGCCGGTCGGGCCGAGGAACAGGAAGCTGCCGGTGGGCCGGTCGGGGTCGGACACGCCCGCCCGGGTGCGACGGACGGCGTCGGACACGGCGCGCACGGCGTCGGCCTGTCCGATGAGCCGGGCGCCGATGTGCTGCTCCATGTGCAGCAGCTTCTCGGACTCGCCCTCCAGGAGCCGTCCGGCGGGGATGCCGGTCCAGGCCGAGATGACGTCGGCGATGTCGTCGGCGCCGACCTCCTCCTTGACCATCGGCCCCTCGTCGGAGGCCGTGGCCGCGGCCTCGCGCTCCTGGGCCGAGGCGAGCTCCTTCTCGAGCGTCGGGATGTCGCCGTAGAGGATCTTCGAGGCAGCACCGAGGTCGCCCTCGCGCTGCAGGCGGTCGGCCTGGGTGCGCAGGTCGTCGACGCGGGCCTTGAGGTCACCGACGGCGTTGAGGCCCGACTTCTCGGCCTCCCACCGCGCGTTGAGGGCGGCGAGCTCCTCGCTGCGGTCGGCGAGGTCCTTGCGCAGGCGCTCGAGGCGCTCGCGCGAGGCGGGGTCGGTCTCCTGCTCGAGCGCGAACTCCTCCATCTTGAGGCGGTCGACGGCGCGGCGCAGCTCGTCGATCTCGACGGGGCTCGAGTCGATCTCCATGCGCAGGCGCGACGCGGCCTCGTCGATCAGGTCGATGGCCTTGTCGGGCAGCTGGCGGCCCAAGATGTAGCGGTCGGAGAGGCTGGCCGCCGCCACGAGGGCCGAGTCGGCGATGGTCACCTTGTGGTGGGCCTCGTAGCGCTCCTTGAGACCGCGGAGGATGGCGATGGTGTCCTCGACCGACGGCTCGCCGACGAAGACCTGCTGGAAGCGGCGCTCGAGCGCGGCGTCCTTCTCGATGTGCTTGCGGTACTCGTCGAGCGTCGTCGCGCCGACGAGACGCAGCTCGCCGCGGGCGAGCATCGGCTTCAGCATGTTGCCGGCGTCCATGGCGCCCTCGCCGCCGGCGCCCGCGCCGACGACGGTGTGGATCTCGTCGATGAACGTGACGATCTGCCCGTCACTGCCCTGGATCTCCTCGAGCACGGCCTTGAGCCGCTCCTCGAACTCGCCGCGGTACTTCGCGCCGGCGAGCATCGAGCCGAGGTCGAGGCTGTAGAGCGTCTTGTCGCGCAGGCTCTCGGGCACGTCGCCCTCGACGATGCGCTGGGCGAGGCCCTCGACGACGGCGGTCTTGCCGACGCCGGGCTCGCCGATGAGCACGGGGTTGTTCTTCGTGCGGCGGCTCAGCACCTGCACGACGCGCCGGATCTCGGCGTCGCGGCCGATGACGGGGTCGAGCTTGCCGTCGCGCGCGCGGGCGGTGAGGTCGGTGCCGTACTTCGCGAGCGCCTCGAAGGTGCCCTCGGGGTTGTCGGAGGTGACGGGGCGACCGCCGCGCAGGTCGGGGATGGCCTTCTCGATGGCGTCGGCGTCGAGTCCGAACGCACCCGTGCGCGCGAGGGCGAGCAGCAGGTGGTCGGTGGAGACGTAGGAGTCGCCCATCGACGTCATGTACTGCTGCGCCTGCTGGATCGCTCGAAGGGACGCCGGCGAGAGCTGCGGCTGCTGGGCGACGCCGCTCACCTGGGGCAGGGAGGACATCGCTCGCTCGGCCGCGGCGGTCGCGGCGGCGACGCTCGAGCCGCCCGCCGTCAACAGGGCGGGGGTCGTCGTGCCGCTCTGGGCTGCCAACGCGAGCAGCAGGTGAGCCGGCTCGATGTTCGGGTGGTGCTTGCCGGTCGCGGTGGTCGCGGCCTGGGCGAAGGCCTCCTGAGCCTTGTTGGTCAGCTGTAGGTCCATGCGTTCTCCTCGTGCGGGGTGGGGATCACTGGAGACAACCGGTGGCAAGTTGAGTGTATTCCGCTCAACTCCGTGCGCGCCACGCCGGTCCTGTATGCCGTCACGCGCGCCCGCACGCTGCTGACCTTACGCTCGGCACCATGGACTCCGCCCGCCTCGTGACAGAGCTGACCAAGGCCCGGTTCCGCTCGACCCAGCTCCGCCAGGGCTACGACGTCGTCCAGGTCGACAGGTTCATCGACGAGCTCGTCGCTGCCCTGCGGGCCGGCGCCTCCCCGGCGGGGCTCGCGTCTCGGGTGCGCGACGTGCGGTTCACGACCACGTCGCTCCAGCGCGGCTACGACATGGCGGACGTCGACGCCACCCTCGAGTCGCTGGCCGCGACCCTCGAGGGTGGCGACCCGAATGGCGCAGCCACCCACCGGAGGCCCCCGACGGCCGACGCGCAGCAGAGGTCTGGCCGGCCCCTCGCCGCCGACGCCGCCCGACCGGGCCTCCTGGCGCGGGTGCTCGCGGCGGTGCGGGGCGACCAGCCCCTGCGCTGACCGAACGGGCGCTTCGGCACGGTCAGACGACTTCGTCCGGTTCCGAACCACTCTCGATGACGCGTTGGGCCACCTCGCGCAGCTTGACGTTGTTGTCCTGCGACGCGCGTCGCAGGATGTCGAAGGCCTCCCCGGACAGGACGCGGTGGCGCTCGATGAGGATGCCCATCGCCTGCCCGACGAGACGATGGCTCTCGACCGCCCGCTCGAGGTTCGCCTCGCTCGCGCGGAAGCGGTCGACCGTGACGATGCGGTCGACGGCCTGCACGAGGGAGTGCAGCAGCAGCTCGGCGAAGGTGAGGTCGACGGCGCTCGGCAGCTCTGTCACGTCGATGGACACGCAGACGCGGCACAGCGCGTGCTCGCCGCTCGACACCAGCACGACGTCGCTGTCGTCCGAACTGCCGGCGTCGAGCGCGGCCCGGATCGTCGGTGGCAGCGCCGACGGCGGCACGGGACCCGAGGCACCGGCATACAGGTCGTGCTGGCTCGTGGTCACGCGCAGCACCGCCTCCCCAGAGAGCACCTCGCCGATGGAGGCAGCCGCGACGGACAGGGCGTCCTCGAGGTCCTCGGAGCGGACCAGCCGGCGGGCCGCCTCGGTGATGCGCTCGGCGCCGGCACGACCTGCGCTCGAGCCGCCGGCGGACGGCGTCGCGGGGTGCAGGGCGCTCACGGGGGCCTCCAGGGTATGCGTGGGAGAGGCCCGCGAACTTGGAGGCAGGCACAGTCTTGCATCAGCTCGCGTCGGCTCCAAAACGCGACACGGCCCGATCAGGCCGTGGCACAAGGGCGTACGGCGACCGGGCCGCGTGACTGGTGAGGCGGAGGGTCAGGCGGAGTCGGGGTCCTGACCGCTCTCGACGACGCGGGCGGCGATCTCGCGCAGCTTGATGTTGCGGTTGAGCGAGGCCTGCCGGAGCATCTCGAACGCCTGCTTGGCCGTGATGCGGTGGCGCTCGATCAGCACGCCGACCGCGTGGCCGATGAGCCGGTGGCTCTCGATGGCCTGCTCGAGCTGGTGCTCCTTCTCCGACCGCTGCCGACGGCTGACGACCCGGTCGACCGCCTGGCCCAGGGTCTGGGCGAGCAGGTCGCCGACGATCAGCTCGTCGCTGCCGACGATGCGTGGCTCGTCGAACTGCACCCACGCGCGGCACTCGGACTCCTGTGAGGTCGGCAGGAGCAGCAGGCCCTCACGCTTGTCACCGACGAGGGCGTCGTGGCCGTGCGGACCCGACTCGAGACCCGCGCGGACGGCGTGGTCGAGCTCGGACGGCTGGACCCGACCTCGAGGTGACAGCACCACGACGGCGCCCTTGTCGTCGGCCACCCGCAGGGTCACCTCACCGTCGAAGAGCACGGTGAAACCGGTGACGGCGGTGGCCAGGGCCTGGTCGAGGCTCTCTGCAGAGGCGAGGTCGACAGCGACCCGACCGGCGAGCTCGCGGCGCATCCGGGCCTCGCGCTCGCGGGTCTCGTCGCGGGCCACCCCGAGCACGAAGCCGGCGTGGTCGGGCGTCTCGGGAACGCTTGCCGCTCGCGTGTGGACCCAGGCCTCGCCGCCACCGCGCCTGCGGATGCGGTAGTGCTCGTCGAGGAACGCCTGGCCGGTCTGCAGCAGCTCGACCCGACGTGCATGCGCCTCGTGCTCGACGGGAGCCTCGGCGGCCGGGAGCCACCACGGGTAGGGCGGCGTCAACGGGCCGTCGGCCAGTGACCATCCGTAGTCGCGCGTGAAGGCGTCGTTGAGCTCGACGACGGTGCCCTCGGCATCGGCGACGAGGAGCGGCTCCTGGATGGCACCGATGATGGCGCGCAGCCAGGCGGCATCGCGCGAGCGTGACCGTGAGCGAACGAGGTTGGCGGCCAGTCGGGCCCGCAGCTCGGCGGGGTCGAAGGGCTTGACGACGTAGTCGTCGGCGCCCATGGTCAGCCCGATCGTGCTGGCCTCGACTCCGGCGCGGGCCGAGAGCAGGACGACCGGCAGGTCACGCAGCGCGGGGTCGTCGCGGATCTCGCGCACGAGGGTCAGTCCGTCCATGCGCGGCATCATGACGTCGGCGAGCACGATCGCGGGTCGAGAGGCCCGCATCTGTGCCAGGGCCTCGACTCCGTCACGCGCCGTCACGACGTCGTAGTCGTCGCGAAGGTGCCGGGTGACGTGCTGGCGCATGTCCGGGTTGTCCTCGACCACGAGGAGGGTCGGTCGGCCGGCGGAGGCAAGGTCACCGACACGGCCCACCTGCTCGGGCTGCTCGGGCTGCTCGGGCTGCTGTGGCTGCTCGGGCTGCCCGGTCTCCTCGTCCGAACCTCGCACGTCCCACGCCGCCGCCTCACTGATGAAGGACTCGGCCGGTCGAGGTGTGATCGAGGGCCGGACCGCCGACCGCAACGGGACGGCCCCCCACGGCAGGCGGACGGTGAACGTGCTCCCCCGTCCCTCCTCGCTGACCAACGTGATCGTGCCACCGAGCAGGCCGACCAGCTGACGCACGATGGACAGCCCGATGCCGGCCCCCTCGCGGGACCTGCGGTTGTCACGGCCGGCGAGCTGCCGGAAGCGGTCGAAGACGTGCTCGCGATCCTTCTCCGCGATGCCGATGCCGGTGTCGCTGACCGACACCTCGTATCCGTCGCTGCGAGCTGCAAGGCGAAGGTCGATGCGTCCGTTCGGGGTGAACTTCATGGCGTTGGACAGCAGGTTGAGCACGATGCGCTCGAACATGTCGACGTCGACGTGTGCCTCACGGCCCAGGTCGTCGCACTCCACGCCGAGCTCCAGGCCGACGCGTTCGATGGCTGGACGGAAGTTGGCGGCGATGCCGTTCGCCAGCGACGCGACGTCCGCGGAGACCCAGTGTGGCTCCACGGCACCGGCCTCGACCCGCGTCAGGTCGAGGATGCGGTCGACGAGTCCGGTCAGGCGGTCGGTGTTGCGCGCGATCATCTCGAAGCGCCGTCGCTGCTCGGCATCCAGGCCGTCGGAGGCAAGCGCGTCGTGGACGGGCCCGGCGATGAGTGCCAGCGGAGTGCGGAGCTCATGGCTGACGTTGGCGAAGAAGTCGGACTTCGCCACGTCGAGCTCGGCGAGCGCCTCTGCACGCTGGCGGTCCTCCTTGCGCCGGCGCACGCCGCTGAGGGCCGTGCCCACGTGCGAGGCACACAGCTCGGCGTACGTCTGCATCGACGCGTCCCAGGGCCGCCGAGGGTTCTCGGCGAGGCGCAGCAGCGCGGTGGGACGGGTGGCTCCGGGCTCGACCACGGGCACCGCCCGAACGGCGGAGACCCCCTCGACCTCGACGTCGTCGACGTCGTCGGGCTCGTCGGAGCTCCCGGCGGGCGACGAGCCGAGCTGCTCGTCCTCGAGCCACACCAGGTCGGCCGCGACATGGTCGGCCTGCTGCTTGCAGAGCACTTCGAGGGCGCGGGCGCGCACCTGCTCACGGTCTTCGGGGAGTCGGCCGCTGGTGAGCGATTCGAAGAGCTCCACGGCAGCCGAGGCGCGGCGCACCGCGAGCACCTTGTCGGTGGTCTCGACGGCCACGTTGAGGATGCCGGCGACCGCGCCGTCTGCGTCGTGGATGGCGCCGTAGGACCACGTGAAATAGGCCTCCTCGAGGAAGCCGTGGCGGTCGACGACGAGCAGCTCGTCCTCGACCCAGGTCGCGGGGCCGCCCGAGAGGACGCCGTCGAACATGGGGCCGATGACGTCCCACACCTCCGGCCACACGTCGGCGACCGGTCGGCCCAGCGCGGCCGGGTGCTTGCTCCGGCCCAGGATGGAGCGGTAGCCGTCATTGTAGACCATGGCGAGCTCGGGCCCCCAGCACACGAGCATGGGGAACCCCGACGACAGACAGATGTCGACGATGGAACGCAGGTTGGGAGGCCAGGTCTCGACCGGCCCCAGCGTCGTGGCCGACCAGTCGGTGCGCGCGAAGAGCTCCTGCATCTCGATCGAGCGTGCAGAAGGGGTGGCGAGATCGGCCCGCGGGACACCAGCAGGGGCGTCACCGTCGAGGTGATGAGGGGTCACACGACCTCCGGAACAAGGAACACGCAACTGCCTCCGGCGGCATCCAGCGGTAACGACACCCCGTTTGCTCGAGGCTGGCACAGTGTTGCACACGGCACCGTCATCGCGGCGGGCTCGGGACCCGGCCGGGGCCGGACGGTGCCGGCTCGTGGTCGGGCCTGCTCAGCGCTCGGGGCGCCAGACCACCAGCGCCTGCGACGCCGGGGTGCGCGGCGGCCGCTGCCCAGGACGGACGGCCACGACCTCGCCCCTGGGCCCGACGGCGAAGACGCGGGCGCCCGAGGCGCCGGCCGCGAGCGCCGCCCGGGTCGCGGTCACCTCTGCGGTGAGCTCCTCGACCCGGGACTGCAGCGCGGACACGTGGTTCTCGAGGTCGAGGATCCGCTGGATGCCGGCCAGCGATACGCCCTCGTGCGAGAGCCGCTGGACCTCGCGCAGCAGGGCGACGTCGCGCGTGCTGTAGCGCCGGCCGCCGCCGCGGGTGCGTGACGGCGAGACGAGCCCGAGCCGGTCGTACTGGCGCAGGGTCTGCGCGTGCATGCCGGCCAGCTCGGCCGCGACGGAGATGACGAAGACGGGTGCGTCGTCGTCGTGCCCACCGGGCCTCGCGCTCCTGCGAGCCATCCTCGCCACCTCCTCCGCAGTCGTCAGTCGTCAGTCGTCGCTCACGGTCACCCGTGGCGTATGCCGTCAGGCGCGGGCGCGTTCGAACAGCTCGGCCCGTGGGTCGTGGCCGCTCTCGGCCGCGGCCATCTTCTCGACGGCCTCACGGGCCTCGTCGGTGAGCCGCTGCGGCACGACGACCTGCACCTTGGCGAGCAGGTCACCGGTCTGGTCGCCGCGCTTGACGCCGCGCCCCTTGAGTCGCAGCACGCGGCCGCTCGGGGTGCCGGCGGCCACCTTGACCTTCACCTGGCCGCCGTCGAGCGTCGGCACCGCCACGGTCGCCCCGAGGGCGGCCTCGGCGAACGTGACCGGCAGGTCGATGGTCAGGTTGTCGCCGTCGCGACCGAACACGGGGTGCTTGTCGACGGCCACCGTGAGGATCAGGTCGCCGGCCGGAGCGCCCGGGTCGCCCTGGCGCCCCTTGCCGCGCAGCCGGATCCGCTGGCCGTCCTTGACGCCGGCGGGGATGCGGGCGTTGACACGGCCGAGGTCAGGAGAGCTGAGCGAGACGGTCGAACCCTCGACCGCGTCGCGGAAGCCGATGCGCGTGCTGGCCTGCACGTCGGCGCCGGGGCGAGGCCCGGCAGGGGCACCGTAGCCGCCGTAGCCCGCACCGGGCGCGCCCGCTCCACCGAACATCTGCCCGAGGATGTCCTCGATGTTCGGCTGGCCGCCGGCACCGCCGGTGTTGAAGCGCACGCGCTGACCGCCGGGACCACCCGGACCGCCGAACGCGGAGAAGATGTCCTCGAAGCCGGCGCCACCGCCGCCGGGGCCACCCGCCGTGAAGCGGGCGCCGCCGTGCGACATGGCACGGATGGCGTCGTACTCGCGGCGCTGCTCGGGGTCGGACAGGACGGCATACGCCTCGCCGATCTCCTTGAAGCGCTCCTCCGCCTTCACGTCACCGACGTTGTGGTCGGGGTGCATCGTGCGGGCGAGCTTGCGGTAGGTCTTCTTGATCGTCGCCGCGTCGGCGTCCTGGGGCACGCCGAGGATGCCGTAGAAGTCCTTCTCGAACCAGTCCTGGCTAGCCATGGCGCACCTCCTTGGTCACGGTGGGATTCACCCTGCTCCCATCATCGGGTATGCCGCCGGGCTGCGCGTGCAGCCCGGCGGCGGACGTCTCAGGCCGGGTCGGCAACCGACACCCGCGCGGCACGGACGAGCCGGTCACCGATGCGGTAGCCCGGCTGGAGCACCTGGACGACGGTGGTGCCCGTCGCACCCTCGGGCAGCTCGGCCTCGACGTGCATGAGGGCCTCGTGCACCTTCGGGTCGAACTCCTGCCCGGCCTCGCCGAGGCGCTCGACGCCGTAACGGCCGAGCGTCGCCTCGAGCTTGTCGGCGATCGCCGCGAACGGCCCCCCGGAGAGGTCGCCGGCCTGCCGGGCCATGTGGATGTCGTCGAGCACCGGCAGCAGCGACTCGACGACGCTGCCGACGGCCGAGTGGCGGATGACCTCGCGGTCGCGGTCGACGCGCTTCTTGTAGTTGACGTACTCGGCCTGCAGCCGCTGCAGGTCGGCCAGCAACGTCGCGGCCATGGTGTCCTCCTCGGCGAGGGCGACACCTTCGGACTCGGCCGACGCGGCGGAACGGCCTGGGGCGTGGTCGTACTCGTCCTCGCCGCCGGGCTCCGACGACGCGCCCGGGCCTCCCTCGTAGTACGTGTGATGGCGCTTGTCGCCGGCCGACGCGTGCTCCTGCTCAGAACCAGCAGGGCGCGTGCCGGGCGCCGGGGCGCCGGCAGCGTCACCGCTGCCGGCACCCTGCGCACCCGTGGCGGTCACGTCGGGCTGTTCGCCCGTCGCGCCCTTGCCCGCGGGCCCGGTTGACTCGGTCACTTGGCTTCCTTGGCCTCGTCGTCGTCGACGACCTCGGCGTCGACGACGTCGTCGTCCTCGGCACCGGCGGACGCACCCGCCGAACCGCCGGCGTGCGAACCGTCCTGCGCGTCAGCGGAACCCGCTGCGCCGGCGTTCGCCTGAGCCTGCTCGGACGCGTAGACCGCCTGGCCCATGGCCTGCGACTTCGTGTTGAGCTCCTCGACCTTGGCCTTGATGTCGTCGGCACTGGCCTCGGAACCCTCGGCGATCGCGGCCTTGAGGTCGGCGAGCGACTCCTCGACCGGCGTCTTGACGTCGGCGGGGACCTTGTCGCCCGACTCCTTGAGGAAGGACTCGGTCGAGAAGACGAGCTGCTCGGCCTGGTTGCGGACCTCGGCCTCCTCGCGACGCTTCTTGTCCTCGTCGGCGTGCGCCTCGGCGTCCTTGACCATCTTGTCGATCTCTTCCTTCGACAGGGCCGAGCCGCCGGTGATCGTCATCTTCTGCTCCTTGCCGGTGCCCTGGTCCTTGGCACTGACGTTGACGATGCCGTTGGCGTCGATGTCGAAGGTGACCTCGATCTTCGGCACGCCACGCGGGGCCGGCGCGATGCCGGTCAGCTCGAAGGTGCCGAGCGACTTGTTGTGCTGGGCGATCTCGCGCTCACCCTGGAAGACCTGGATGAGGACCGACGGCTGGTTGTCGTCGGCGGTGCTGAAGATCTCGGAGCGCTTCGTCGGGATGGCGGTGTTGCGCTCGATGAGCTTGGTGAACAGTCCACCCTTGGTCTCGATGCCGAGCGAGAGCGGCGTGACGTCGATGAGCAAGACGTCCTTGCGCTCACCCTTGAGGACCCCGGCCTGCAGGCTGGCGCCCATGGCGACGACCTCGTCGGGGTTGACGCCCTTGTTGGGTGCCTTGCCGCCGGTCAGCTCGGTGACGAGGTTCGTGACGGCCGGCATACGGGTGGAACCGCCGACGAGCACGACGTGGTCGATGTCGGCCACCTTGATGCCGGCGTCCTCGATGACCTTGTGGAACGGCGCCTTGGTGCGGTCGAGGAGCGACTTCGTCATCTGCTCGAACTGCGCGCGGGTGAGGTTCTCGTCGAGGTGGATCGGGCCCTCGGGCGTCATCGAGATGTACTGCGCCGAGATGTTGGTGCTCGTCGCGGTGGAGAGCTCCTTCTTGGCGCGCTCGGCCTCGTCGCGGAGGCGCTGCATCGCGATCTTGTCCTTGGAGAGGTCCTGGCCCGTCTTGTTCTTGACCTGGGTGATGAGGTGCTGGACGACGACGTCGTCCCAGTCGTCACCACCGAGGTGGTTGTCACCGTTGGTGGCGCGCACCTGGATCGTGGCGAAGCCGTCCTCGGCGTCCTTGCCGACCTCGAGGAGGGACACGTCGAACGTGCCGCCACCGAGGTCGAAGACGAGGATGAGCTCGTCCTCCTTGCCCTTGTCGAGGCCGTAGGCCAGCGCCGCCGCGGTCGGCTCGTTGACGATGCGCAGCACGTTGAGGCCCGCGATCTCACCGGCCTCCTTGGTGGCCTGGCGCTCGGCGTCGTCGAAGTAGGCGGGCACGGTGATGACGGCGTCGGTCACGGTCTCGCCGAGGTAGGACTCGGCGTCGCGCTTGAGCTTCTGGAGGATGCGGGCGCTGATCTCCTGCGCCGTGTAGGTCTTGCCGTCGATCTCGGGCGACTTCCAGTCGGTGCCCATGTGGCGCTTGACGGAGCGGATCGTCCGGTCGACGTTGGTGACGGCCTGGCGCTTGGCGACCTCGCCGACGAGCACCTCGCCGTTCTTGGAGAACGCGACGACGGACGGCGTCGTGCGCCCGCCCTCGGCGTTCGCGATGATGCTCGGCTCGCCGCCCTCGAGGACGGAGACGGCCGAGTTGGTGGTACCGAGGTCGATGCCGACGGCGCGTGCCATGGGTGACTCCTTGATGGTCTGGGTGGATCCGGTGTTTGCCGGTCCGGGGCGACTGCCCGCGAACCGGCCCTCGCTCAATGTGCTCCGACCGGGCCGTGATTGTCAAAGCCGGACTCGCAAATCTTGCGCTCACCAGACTCAACTCTTGGTTCGGGACGATTGTTCCCGACCGTGGCCTCTCGGCACGCACAGTCGCGGTCGCTACGGTCGAGACCGGAGGTGCCTCATGGCGACAGGCAGGAGCCGGACCGCCCTTGTCGCGGCGGCCCTCGGGCTGAGTCTGGTCGCGGCGTGCTCGACCGACGTCCCGGCTGCGCCGGGCACACGAGCCGGCAGCAGCACTGCGGCTCAGTCGTCCACCTCCTCGAGCCCGACCACCTCCACGCCACCGGCCGGAACGACCTCGACGGGCAGCCCGAGCAGCCCCGCGAGGTCGACGAGCGCGGCGACAGCGACGCGCCCTGCCGCGCCGGCGAGTCCGGCCGTGCCGTCGAGGCCGGGGCGCCCCATCGGGACCGCAACGGTCGTGCGCACCGTCGCCACCGGCATCGACGTGCCGTGGGGGCTGGCGCAGCTGCCGGACGGGTCGGTGCTCGTCTCGGCCCGCGACAGCTCCCAGATCTCACGGCTCGACGTGGCCGCGGGTCGCCTCACCCGTGTGGGCACCGTGCCCGGCGTGGTCTCCAACGTGGCCCAGCAGGGCGAGGCGGGCCTGCTCGGCATCGCCGTGTCGCCGGGCTTCACCCGCGACCGCCTCGTGTACGCGTACTACTCCACGTCCCGCGACAACCGCGTCGCGGCGATCCCGTGGGACCCGTCCGCGCCCGCCGGCCGCCAGCTCGGCACCCCCCGAGTGCTCGTCAGCGGGATCCCGCACAACGTGCACCACAACGGCGGGCGCATCGCCTTCGGTCCCGACGGCTACCTCTACGCCACCACCGGCGAGGCGCAGCAGCCATCGCTCGCCCAGGACAAGGGCTCGCTCGGCGGCAAGATCCTGAGGATGACGACCGCCGGCAGCCCCGCGCCGGGCAACCCGTTCGGCACCCTTGTCTGGTCGTACGGCCACCGCAACGTCCAGGGCATCGCCTGGGACGCGGCCGGGCGGCTCTGGGCCTCCGAGTTCGGCGACCACAGCGAGGACGAGCTCAACCTCATCCGCCCGGGCCGCAACTACGGGTGGCCGCAGACCGAAGGTCGCACGAGCCGGGCCGGCGTGACCGGTCCGGTCGCCCAGTGGGGTCCGCCGGAGGACTCGCCGAGCGGCATCGCCATCGCGCAGGGCTCGGTGTGGATGGCAGGGGACGACCGCATCCTCCTCGTGCGCGTCTCCTGACCTCCGGTTCGCTGATCCAGCTCACCTGACCCGCCGCAGCTCGAAGGCGTCGCGCAGGTGCGTGAGGTCTGCGGCCGGGACGTGCTCTCGTGCAAGGGCGTACGTCTCGTCGACCAAGCCGGCGAGTGCGCGGACCGCGTCGTGCGGCGGCGCGACGAGGAGCCCGCGGATGCGCGCTGCCAGGTGGTCGGGGCGGTGCGGCAGCAACGACTGCTCCCAGTCGAGCCACTTGTGGAACGGGTGCGGCATCCACACCCGGTTCAGCCGAACAGCGCGTCGAGCACGCCCTGCACCCCGTCGAGCAGGTCGCGGTGCAGCAGCAGCACGTCGTCGCGCGCCGCGAGCATCTCCAGCCGTTCGCGGCTGCGCAGGTCGAGGCCCTGCTCGACCATCGCCACCGCGAGCGCCTCGGGATAGTCGGTGCAGCGTGACCGCCACGCGTCGATGACGGAGTCGCCATGCAGAGGTATGCCGTCGCGCAGGGCGGTGACCCGCACCTGCAGCTCGGCGTCGGTGTCGCCCGCGAGCGCCCGGTCGACGTATGCGTCGATGGTGGTCATGACGAAGCCGCTGACGTCGATCTTCACCCCGTCGACGAGCAGGCCGTCGGCCCACTCGTGCTCGTCCTCCTCGGCGTAGACGCGGTCGAAGCCGGCTCCTTCGACGGCCGCCTCGCGATCTGCCACGGACGGTGGGGAGGTCCAGTAGACGTCGAGCTCGATGTCGGACGACGCGTCGGCGAGCCCCCGGGCGACCGACCCGGCGACGAGTGCTGCCGCGACGCGGTCGTTGGCGGCATACGACCGAACTGCCTTGTGCGCTGTGGCGACCCGGCGCGCCACCTCATCCGCGTGCTGCGCCGCGGTCATGACCGGACGGCCGCCGGGAGCCGAACGCTCGACACCTTCGTCAGGACGGGGTGCGCGTCGTCACCGTCACGCACCTCACCGCCGCGCCAGACGATCGAGAGGTCGCGGCCCTGAACGGTCAGCTCGGCGAGGCAGTTGTCGAACCACGGGCCGTCGGTGACCCGCCACGGATATGCGGGGTCGGGCACGTGCTTCGAGTGGCCCGCCACGAACCGCATCGGCCGCACGAGGCCGCGGGCGAAGAGCGACATCATGACGCGCACGCCGCGCGGCATCGGGTTGCGGATCGGCGAGCAGACCGCCTGCACGATGCGTGACCGGGCACCGTGGCGGGCCTTGGCGTCGACGACCTCGGCGACGTAGGAGTTGTGCACGTCGCCCGACAGGAAGACGACCGTCGCCGGCGCCTTGCCGCGCTCGCCTCGCGCCACCTCCATCACCGACTCGAAGACCTCGACGAAGCCGTCGTTGAAGGCGGCCCAGTGCTCGAGGTCGATCGACTGCCGGGCCTTCTCACCGACCTCTGCGACGAGCCGGCCGTGGGTGCCCATGGCCAGCACCTCGTCGATGGCCTCGAAGTCGTGCAGGCCGGGCGGCAGCATGAACGGCAGGGAGGTGCCGATGAGCAGGTGCTCGACGTCGCCGGTGAGCTGCTCGTCGAACCACCGCATCTCGTCGGCGTCGAGCATCGACCGGTGGTGCGGCTCGAGCACCCGCGCGGCCCGCGAGTCGACCACGACGAGTCGGCTGTCGCCGAGGTCGCGACTGAAGCTCCACCGGTAGACCTCGGGGTGGCGGTCGGAGCGGCGGGCGAGGTCGAAGACGGCGTCGGTGAGGTCGAGCTCGGGACCGCCGTCGCCGGAGCCCCCCGCTGCCGCAAGGACCTTCGCGTAGATCTCGTCGTCGGCGAGCTGGCCCGGGGAAAGGTTTCCGATGTGCTGGTAGACCCAGTACGACGTGAGCCCGCCCATCAGCCGCTCGTGCCACCACGCCGTCCGGTTGATCTCCTCGTGCCAGGTCCACGAGGTGTTCCAGTCGTCGCGGATGTCGTGGTCGTCGAAGATCATGCAGCTCGGCACCGTGGACAGCAGCCAGCGGTTCGCGTCGTCGTTCCAGGCGAGCCAGTAGAGGTGGGCGTACTCCTCGTAGTCCTTGATCTCCTCGCCCGGCGGCTGCTCGACGTCGCGCCGGCTCGCGATGAACTCGCGCATCGCGTCGGACGTCTCGTCGGCGTAGACCTGGTCACCGAGGAAGGCCACGAGGTCGGGCCACTCCTCCTCGCCGCGGGACAGTGCGAGGGCGAGGGTGCGCAGCGCGTCCACGCCGTTCGTGCGGTGGCCCTCTCGGTCGTGCGGCACGCTCGTGCGGCACGAGCCGAAGAGCAGCCGCGTCGGACGGGAACGGTCGATGGTGCGGATGCGCGACGGCGGGAAGGCACTGTCGGGCTCGGGCCACGCGAGGGCGCCGTCGACGGTCACCGTGTAGTCCCAGCTGCCGCCCGGCACGAGGCCGTCGACGACGACGAGCGCGTAGTGGTGGCCCTTGACCGAGAAGGTGGGCGCGCTCCACGAGCGGCCGTCGGCCTCGACGGCGACCCGACCCGCCTGCGCTGTCTCGACCCACACCGTCGCGTCGGTCTCGCCGACGTAGCGCAGCATGGGGCCGAGGACGAGGGGGTGCTCTTGGTCGGTCATACCCAAGACTTACTGCACCGGGGCCGGCGAGTGGGACGAATCGCCTGTCAGGTCGCTGTGCGGCCGCCCAGGTGCGCGTCGAGGAAGTCCGACGTTCGCTGCCACGCGTCGGCGGCCACCTCCGCGTTGTACCTCGACGGCGACGCGTCGTTGAAGAAGGCGTGCCCGACGCCGTGGTAGACCCGCGCCGTGAAGTCGACCCCGGCGTCCGCCATCCGCCCCTCCAACTCGGGCACCCCGTCGGTGATCCCGCGGTCGTCCTCCCCGTAGAAGGCGAGCACCGGGCACGCGATCGTCGAGGGGTCGGCGTGCTCGGGGAACGTGCCGTAGAAGGGCACGGCCGCCTTGAGCCGGCGGTCGGCGGCGGCGAGGGCGAAGGCGTACGTGCCGCCGAAGCAGAAGCCGACGACGGCGACCCTGCCCTCGACGCCCGGCTCGGCCACGAGGGAGTCGACGACCGCCGTCAGGGCCGGCACCGCCCAGGCCGCGAACTCCGGCTGCCGAGCGGGTGTCGTGGCCGCGCGCAGCTGCGGCTGGACCTCGAGACGCTCCTCCTCGGTGCCTCGCGCCACGAGGTCGAACAGGCGGCTCCCGACGTCGGGTGTCAGCCCGACGTGACGCAGCAGGTCGGGCGCGACGGCGACGTAGCCCTGCGCGGCGACGCGGTCGGCGACGTCCTTGACGTGGTCTGTCAGGCCCCAGATCTCCTGGATGACGACGACGGCCCCGCGCGGCTCGCCGGGCGGGTCGGCGCAGTAGGCGGTGAGGTCGTGGTCGGGGAAGTCGGTCATCGTGCCCATGGCACAGTCCTACTCCCTCACGCAGTGTCGTGGCAGCGACGCATCTCGCCGCTGCCCGCGCGCGGGTGTGAGGATGGCGCCGTGCCCGAACATCCGCCTGCCGTGACCCGTGCGATCGCGCACGTGGCGCGGCACGCGAGCGGGCCGGCCCTGGACCCTGACCTGCGCGTCACGCTGAACTTCCACCCCGACCGGCTCGTCGGCGGGGCGACGGTCCTCGCGGCGATGGCGCGCGACGGGGTCTACCGCTCCCAGTTCGAGACCGGCACGAGCAACGGCGGGCTCACCGCCCACCCCGGCGGCGACCGGTGGGTGTGGGAGAGCCGGATCTTCGGCGGCGCCTACGACAGCGCCGACGCCTCCCTGAGGCCGAAGTACGGCGCGCTCGACCGGCACCGCTCCCCTGTCGGCGCGGCCCCCCGTTTCGGCTCGGCGCACCTGCGCCTCGCGCCGCACACCCTCGCCGCCACGACGTTCTGCTTTCCCGACAGCGTGTTCGGGCCCGAGCACTTCGGGGTGTCGACCGCGTACGCGTTGAGCGAGCTCGCCGACGCCCGGCCGGCCCTGTTTCAAGGGGAAGCCGAACCCGATCCGCTCGACGACTACGTCGAGGCCCACGTGCACGGGGTCGTCGACCTCGCGACGGATGTCGAGGCCCTGGTGCTCGACCCGTCCTTCCGCGGCACCGAGGTCGAGGACGACGCACACCGCCTGGGCGTGCCGGTCGAGTGGCACGGGGGCTGGGTGCTGGCGCTCGACGAGCTGCGCGCCCACCCCGACTACCGCGGCCCCGAGTTCGTCGAGCTCGGCGAGGCGATCGCGGTCGGCGGGGCGCTGACGCCCCGTGTCGTCGGCGAGGCCGCGCGGACCGGCTTGCACGACCCACAGCACCTCAAGCGGGTCTGGCACCTCGTCGCGCGCTACGGCCTCCCCGCCTGATCCCCGGCTCCCCCCACCAACGAGTGCCCACTTTCCGACGTCGAGAACTGAGCACTCGACCGGGCGGAAAGTCGAGTGCCCACTTTCCGACGCTTGGGTTCATGGGGTGGGTGCAACACCCTGACCTGAGGTGGGGTTGCGGTGAGGGTTGGCAGCAGAGGCAGTTCAGGGTTGAGCGTGGCGACACGCTCGCTGTTCTGGGCGGGTGTGCGCGCGGGTTTGACCACGGGTGAGGCGGCCGAGCG
>NZ_JBFTLB010000008.1:0-185071 GCF_056396225.1 Terrabacter sp. 05T424 | reverse complement strand
TCGCGGTGTTGTTCGCGGTGTTGTTCGCGGTGTTGTTCGCGGTGTTGTTCGCGGTGTTGTTCGCGGTGTCGATCGCGGTGACGATCCCCGTCACGATCGCGGCGAGCCCGGGGTCGGAGTCCTTGGAGAGGCCACCGATGGTCACCACGGTAGCCGGTTGGCCGTAGGGACCCCCAGTGCCGTCGGCGGCCCTGGGGTCGGTCGCGGCCGGGCGCACGCGCACGAAGACGCGGCGGCGCTTGATCGTGAGGCCGAGGATCAGCCCCAGGGTGGCGAGGATGGCGCTGACCAGGCTGATCGGGGCGCCGGGGTCGGTGCGCACCGAGAGCCCGGCGAAGCGCTTGACGCTGTCGAAGGTGATCGTGCCACGCCCACCGGGCAGCTGCTTGGTCTCACCCGGCTTGAGGCGGAACAGTGCCGGCGAGCCGTCGGCCTTGGTCACCTGCTTCATCTGGTCGGTGTTGAGCGTGTAGACCGACTGCGGGGCGCCGCCGGGAAAGAGGTTGCCCTCCCAGACCGACAGGGCGAGCTCCGGGTTCTTCGTGTCGGGGAAGATCGACGCCGGCCCGTTGGCGAAGGTCGGCTCGGCGGTCGGCAGGAAGAAGCCCGTGAAGCCGAGCTGCTTCGGCGCCGCGGACGGCACCTTGATGACGCCGACGGAGCGGTAGTTGGCGTCCTGGGGCAGGAATGGTGTCGCCTCGCGGTAGAGCACGGTGCCCTTCGCATCGCGCACCGTGACAACCGGCGTGTAGCCGTTGCCGAGGAGGAAGATGTCGGCGCCGTCGACCGTGATCGGGTGGTTGACCGAGACGGTCTCGTCGCTCGACGCCGACGCCGGGTCGCGCTGCAGCCGCGTCTGGGCGTCGAAGAGGCGCGGCGCCCCGAAGCCGCGGCCGGGCGTCTCGTTGAACTCGACGTCGAGCTTGTTGAGGGACAGGACGAAGGGCGGCAGGTTCTCGGTGTCGACCCACGGGCCCGGCGAGAGCGTGTTGTACGTGCCCGCCGACGACGCGAACTTGTCGCCCTCGGCGAGGATGATGTCGCCGCGCCAGCCGAACACGTGACCGACGGCCATGCCGACGATGATGCCGGTGAGTGCGAGGTGGAACAGCAGGTTGCCGGTCTCGCGGAGATAGCCCGACTCGCCGGAGAGGCTCACGCCGTCGTGCGAGTGGAGCCGGAAACGCTTGCGCCGCAGGGCAGCACGGGCGACGACGAGCGCCTCGTCGGGCGTCAGCGACGTGGTCACCTCAGCGTGCTCGTCGAGACGGTGCAGTCTCGCCGGGGCCTTCGGCGGGCGCGCTCGAAGGGCCGCGACGTGGACCTTCGAGCGGGGGACGATGCAGCCGACGAGGGAGATGAAGAGCAGCAGGTAGATCGCGGAGAACCATGGCGACGCGTAGACGTCGAAGAATCCGAGGCGGTCGAGCCACGGGCTCGTCGTGGGGTTCTGGGCGATGTAGTCGGCGACCCGACCGGCGTCGATGTTGCGCTGCGGGAAGATCGAGCCCGGCACGGCCGCGATGGAGAGCAGCAGCAGCAGGAAGAGCGCAGTGCGCATGCTCGTCAGCTGGCGCCAGCCCCAGCGCAGCAGGCCCACCGGACCGAGGGGCGGCAGCGTCGGCTCCTGCCGGTCGGGCCGCATCCCCTGGCGTACGCGTTGGGCTCTCTGGGCGCCCGACCGAACCTTCGACCCCTGCTCGGTGGCAGGGTCGATGGCGGGGTGGGTGGCGGAGTTGGCGGCCGGGTTCGTGTCGGTGCTCATGTCAGATCGCCACCTGGAAGCCGTTGACGAGGCGCACCTGCAGCCAGACCACGACGGTCTCCCACACCCCGGTCAGCATGAGCAGGCCGACGACGACGAGCAGCAGGCCACCGACGGTCTGGAGCGCACGGCGGTGACGCCGGAGCCAGTCGCTCGCTCGGCCGGCGCGCTCCCAGAGGGCTGCCATGAGGACGAACGGCAGCCCGAGACCGATCGAGTAGACCGCCGCGAGCGCCAACCCCCTGCCGATCGACCCGGACTCGGCCGAGATCGGGGCCGCCATCGCCTGGATCGCCCCGAGGGTCGGTCCCATGCACGGCGACCAGCCGATGGCGAAGGCGGCGCCGAGCAGCGGCGCACCGGCGAGCCCGGCACGCGGTCGCCAGCTCACCGGTACGGCATACGACCGGCCCACACCGAGGAACAGCACGCCCATGACCAGGACGACAGCGCCACCCACCCGGAGCAGGGTGCTCTGGTGCTCGCGGAATGCGAGGCCGACCGCCGAGACCGCGGCTGCCGCGACGAGGAAGACGACGGTGAAGCCCAGCACGAACAGCAGTGAACCGAGGACGAGCCGCCCCCGCGAACGCTTCTCGAGCGACACGTCGGACAGGCCGGTGACGTAGCCGAGGAAGCCGGGCACGAGCGGCAGCACGCAGGGCGACGCGAACGAGACGAAGCCGGCCACGAGAGCGACGGCCGCTGCGACGAGCAGCGAGCCGGTGGCGATCTCGGAGCCCACGGGACTCAGGCCTTCCCGGTCAGGACGTCGTCGACGAGTCCGAGGAGCGTCGTTGTCGAGACCGGCCCCGAGACACGGGCGGCGATGCGGGCCTCGCCGTCGAGCACGAGCGTCGTCGGCGTGGCCGACGCCTTGCCCTGGAGGGCGAGCAGGGGCACGCCTCCGTCGTAGGCCAGCGAGGGATAGGTGACCTTGTTGGCCGTCTGGAAGGCGAGGCCGGTCTCGGGGCCCTCGAGCTTGTCGAGGCCGATGAACTCGACCTTCTTGCCCTTGGCCTGGACGGTCTCCCACGCCTTCTGCAACGCCGGGGTCTCCTCGATGCAGGGGGGGCACCACGAGCCCCAGACGTTGACGACGAGCACCGTGCCGGCTCGCCCGGCGATGTCCCACGGCTTGCCCTCGAGGGTGGTGCCGCGGAGGTTCACCGGCTCGCCACGGTCGGCGACAGGCACCTGCTCGATGGAGCCGTCGCCGGCGACGTAGCCCTTGCGGTCACCCGAGCGGGCCTGGTCGGCGACGGAGTTCGGGTCGGACGAGCAGGCTGCGGCGAACGTCGCGAGACCCCCCGCCATGGCGACGGCGCCCCACCGCAACGCGGTGCGTCGGTCGACGTGCGGCATCAGGCGCCCACGCTCTTGCTCGCCCTCGCGAGCAGCTCGGCGGCCGGCTCGGAGTACGCGATCGAGGCGAGCTCGTCGCCCTGGTAGGTCAGCGACGTCAGCGATGCCAAGGTGCACTGGCGCTTGCGCGGGTCGTGCCAGAGTCGGCGACCCTCGAGCTTGTTGCGCACGGTCCAGACCGGCAGCTGGTGGCTGACGACGACGGCCTCGTGGCCGCGGGCCGCGTCGCGCGCGTCGGCAATGGCGGCGAGCATGCGGGTCGCGATCTCCTCGTAGGGCTCGCCCCACGATGGCTTGGTGATGTCGCGGAAGAGGTGCCAGTTGCGCGGGTGGAAGAGTTCGCCGGCGCTGGTGCCGCGGCCCTCGAACCGGTTCTCGGACTCGATGACGCGTACGTCGGAGTGCACCTCGACCTCGTGGTCGGCCGCGATCGGGGCCGCGGTCTCCTGCGCCCGCTCGAGCGGCGAGGCCACGACGTAGGTGATGTCGTTGGTCTCGAGGTGGGCGGCGACGAGGCGGGCCATCTCGGCGCCCAGGTCGGAGAGGTGGAAGCCGTCGAGGCGCCCGTAGAGCACGCCGTGCGGGTTGTGGACCTCGCCGTGTCGCATGAGGTGCACGACCGTGAGGTCGTCGGCACGCGCCGCTGCCCCGCCCGTGCTCTGACCCATGGGCGACAGTCTCTCAAACGTCGTGCTCAGGACCGAATCCGCACCCACTCCTGTGCACCCCCTGTGACCCGTTCCACTGAGCGGGCCGCGCGTGCTGTCCGGGCGCGGCACCGTCGCGCTGAGATGCGGCGCCCCCTGGGCGGGCGTCGAGCGCGACCCGCACCCGACCGAGACCGCCTGCCGACCGCCCCGCCGGGGTCGGCGGGGTGGGGGTTGGGATCATCAGGTGTGCCAGGTGACCCCGGTCGCGGTGCCGTGGCGGTGAGGTCGTGCGCGTGTACGTGGGTGTGGTGCTTCGGGCAGAGCAGGGCCCGTTGGTCAGGTCGGTCTTGCCGCCGCGATACCAGGAAACGACGTGGTGGGCGTCACACCAGGTGGCGGGCACCGTGCAACCTTCGAATCCTCCACCGACACCCCCGCCCAGGGGCCCTGCGGTCGCGCGGCCGGACGCGCCTGCGGAGCAACCTGCCACGCACTGCTCCTGGCACCCGCGGACGGCGCGCCCGACGTCGGAGCCCACGATGCCCTGGGCTTCACCGGAGCGGACGGCATACGCCCGGAGAACTTCTGCCAGAACCCAGGCTCGGACGCGCCACCCACGGCGCGCTGTCGCGCCTCGAGGTCGGCGAGCCGGCTCCGGAGGAGCTCGAGCGTCGACGGTTCTGGTGTCATGAGTCGAACATATGTGCGACCACCGGCAGTGCTCGTGGCTCACTCCCGGACGCTGAGGCCGTCAAGGGGACGGCCGCCCTACACTCGCGACCGTGTCGTGGTCACTCTGGTTCACCCTCGTCGCCGCAGGCGCGCTGATCTCGTTCACGCCGGGCGCGGGTGCGATCAACACGATGGCCAACTCCCTCGGCTCGGGTTGGACCCGCTCCATCTGGGGCATCCTCGGGCAGCAGGTCGCCCTGCTGGCGCACATCGCCGTCGTCGCGGCGGGTGTCGGGGTGCTCGTCGCCGGGTCGCCGCTGCTCTTCAACGTGATCCGCTACGCCGGCGCGGCGTACCTCGTGTTCCTGGGCGTGCGGCAGTACCGCTCACGGGCCGCGGCCGCCAAGGTGGGCGAGCTGCGGCGGGAGTCGGCCTGGTCGATGTTTCGCCGCGGGCTGTTCGTCAACCTCACCAACCCGAAGGCGGTCGTCTTCTTCCTCGCCTTCACGCCGCAGTTCGTCCGCCCTGAGCAGCCGCTGCTGACGCAGTACGCGGTGCTGGCCGCGACCGTCGTCGCCATCGACGTGGTCGTCATGTGGTTCTTCTTCGCCGCCGCGGCGCGCGGGCTGGGTCGGCTCACGCAGCGCGAGGAGGGCCAGCGCACCCTCAACCGCGTCTTCGGCGGCCTCTTCGTCGGCGTCGGGGTCCTGCTCGCGGCCGTCCACTAGGTCACGGGCCCCCGGCGGACCTGACGATGGCGCCACCCGTTCGGGTGACGCCATCGCAAGCGGCAGTCGGTCGGCCGAGTCAGACCATCTCGGGCACGTCGAGGTGCGCGATGGCGAGCGTGAACTCGCCGACCTCGGTGATGCGCGTGCCCGTGTCGGCCGCGAGGTCGGCGCGCAGCCCCATGGCCGCGTTGCGGGTCGTCATCATCGCCTCGGTCGAGTCGTACGTCGCTGTGACGCAGGCCCGCCCGGACGCGCGGTCGACGAACATGCTGGCGCTGCAGAAGCCCTCGAGCTGCTCGACGTGGGGCATGATCCCCATCCGGAACGAGTCCATGACGCGGTCGATCGAGGCAGGGTCGGACTCCGTCCACGTGATGCGGGCACAGCACCCGTCCGCGGCCCGGTGGTCGCGGTGCAGGTAGGCGATCTCCCACTCTTCGACGGTCGCCTGACCGCCGAGCAGCTCCGCAGCCTGGGTGCGCAGCGGCTCGACCATGGTGGCCGTCGCGCGCATGGCCTCTTCGTCGCGCCACGCGGTCGTCACGACGCAGCGGCCGCTGGTGCGGTCGGCGACCATGGACAGCCCGATGCACCCGTCCATCGCCCTGACCTTCGGCATCACCACGTCCTGGACGTGCGCGATTCCGGTCTCGATCATGCCGGGACGGCCCATGACCGTCGTGGAACGTGCGTGCACGGCCCACCTCCCTCGGTCGAGGCAGCGCCCGGACGGCGCCGCCGTCACCGTCCAGACTCCTCCCCCGTGCCCTCGCGGACAATGCCCCGAGGACGTATGCCGTGGGGCCGGGTCTCCTGGTCCCACGCCGAGCGACCCGCCTAGCAACCCGCCGGGTTGCCCTGCCGGTTGGGTTCGGGTGGCCCGGCGGTTGGCCCGCGTGGACCCCGCCCGGGTGGGCTCAGTCGGGCGTGGCCGCGGCGCGGGCCGCCGTCGGCAGTGCACCGATGACGTGCGCGACCGCCTCGTCGTCGTGCGACGCCGAGACGAACCACGACTCGAACGCGCTGGGCGGCAGGTGAACGCCCTGGCCGAGCATCGAGTGGAAGAAGCGGCGGAAGGCGGCGGTGTCCTGGTCCTTCGCGTCGTCGTAGACCGTCACGGCACCGTCGCGGAAGAAGACGGAGAACATCGACCCGGCCCACTGGATGGTGTGCGGCACCGAGGCAGACGAGAGCTCGCTCGCGACGGCGTCGGCGATGGCGTGCGCCACGGTGTCGAGCCGCTCGTAGACGGCGGGGGTGCAGCCCTGCAGGGTGGCGAGGCCGGCCGCGGACGCAACCGGGTTACCGGAGAGCGTGCCGGCCTGGTAGACGGGGCCCTGCGGCGCGAGCAGCGCCATGATGTCGGCCCGGCCTCCGAAGGCCGCCGTCGGGAAGCCACCACCCATCACCTTGCCGAAGGTGAAGAGATCGGGCGCCCCTGCGGCATACGGCCCCTCGAGCCCGTAGAAGCCGGAGGCGCTGCAGCGGAAGCCCGTCATCACCTCGTCGGAGACGAGCAGCGCGCCGTGCGCCTTCGTCACCCGCAGCAGGCCCTCGGTGAAGCCCGGTGCGGGCGGGACGACGCCCATGTTGCCCGGCGCGGCCTCGGTGATGACGGCCGCGATCTCGTGACCGCGCTCGGCGAACGCCGCCTCGACGGCCTCGAGGTCGTTGTAGGGCAGCACGATCGTCTCGCCCGCGCTCGACTGCGGGACGCCTGCGGAGTCGGGGAGGGCGAAGGTGGCGATCCCCGACCCGGCGGACGCGAGCAGCGCGTCGACGTGGCCGTGGTAGCAGCCGGCGAACTTCACGATGACGTCGCGCCCGGTGAACCCACGGGCCAGACGGATGGCCGACATCGTCGCCTCGGTGCCCGAGTTGACCAGGCGCACCTGCTCGACCGGCTCGACCCTCGCGACGATCTCCTCGGCCAGAAGGACCTCGTTCTCAGAGGGCGTGCCGAACGAGAAGCCTTGCGCTGCAGCCTTGTTCACGGCAGCGAGGACGTCGGGATGCGCATGGCCCAGGATCATCGGGCCCCACGAGCAGATCAGGTCGACATAGCGCTTGCCATCGGCGTCGGTGAGCCACGGACCCGACCCGCTCGCCATGAAGCGCGGCGTGCCACCGACGGCACGGAACGCGCGGACCGGTGAGTTGACGCCTCCGGGGATCACCTCGCTCGCCCGCGCGAGGAGCGCGGCGGACGCCGGGGCGTCGGGGCTGGTCTGGACGGGAACGGGCTGCGAGCTCATGGGCCCCATCCTCTCAACACCAGGCGCACGCGTACGCGATGGGCCCGTCGAGCTGTCGGCTCAGCGGCCGCTGACGCCGTCGGGGTCGAGGTGGTCGCGCACGATGGCCATGGCGTTGCCGATGGCGGCGAACTGCGTCGGGGTCATGATGTCGACGAGGTTGTCGCGAACGCTCTGCACGTGCACGCGGGCGATCTCTCCCACTGCAGCCAGTCCCCCTGTGGTCAGCACGAGCTCGACACCGCGCCGGTCGTCGGCACACTGCTCGCGCGCGACCCAGCCACGATCCTCTAGCCGCTTCGCCGTGTGCGTCAGCCGGCTGCGCGACTGGACGACCATCGCGGCGAGCTCGGACATGCGCAACCGGTGGTTCGGGCTCTCGGAGAGCATCGAGATGATCTCGTACTCGCTCAGCTGCAGCCCCGCGTCACCGAGTGCGTCGTCGAGCGCGCGCTCGAGCAGACGCGTGCCGCGCAGGATGGCGCGCCAGGACGCCTGCTCCGCGTCACTGAGCCACTGCACGCCATCATCCCCCGTACCTGCCATGTCAACCTCCTGCGACGTACCAGATGGTAGTGGTCTCAGGCGATCCAGTCCGGCACCTCGAGGGCGAAGTACGTGAGGATGACCTGCGCCCCGGCCCGGCGGATCGAGATCAGCGACTCGAGGGCGGTGGCGCGCAGGTCGATCCAGCCGTTGGCGGCGGCGGCCTGGATCATGGAGTACTCACCCGACACCTGGTAGGCGGCGACGGGCACGGACGACCGCTCGGCGGCTGAGGCCACGACGTCGAGGTAGGACATCGCGGGCTTGACCATCACCATGTCGGCGCCCTGCGCGATGTCGAGGTCGATCTCGCGCAGCGACTCGACGAGGTTGGCAGGGTCCTGCTGGTAGGTGCGGCGGTCGCCCTGGAGGCTCGACTGGACGGCCTCGCGGAACGGCCCGAAGAACGCGGAGGCGTACTTGGCCGCATACGCGAGCACCACCGTGTCGGTGAGGCCCTCGGCGTCGAGCGCCTCGCGGATGACGGCGACCTGGCCGTCCATCATCCCGCTCGGGGCGACGACGTGGGCGCCGGCACGGGCCTGCGTGATGGCCATCTGCGCGTACAGCTCGTTGGTGGCGTCGTTGTCGACGCGCCCCTCGGCGTCGAGCACGCCGCAGTGCCCGTGGTCGGTGAACTCGTCGAGGCACGTGTCGGCCATGACGACGAGGTCGTCACCGACGGCCTCACGCACCGCGCGCAGCGCGACGTTGAGGATGCCGTCGGGGTCGACGGCGCCCGAGCCGGTGGCGTCCTTCTCGAGCGGCACACCGAAGAGCATGATGCCGCCGAGGCCCTTGGCCACGCACTGCCTCGCCACGTCGACGACGCCTTCGAGCGTGTGCTGCTGCACCCCGGGCATGCTCTCGATCGCGCGCGGCTCGGTCAGTCCCTCACCCACGAACACGGGGAGCACCAGGTCACGCGGGTGCAGCCGGGTCTCGGCGACGAGGGACCGCAGGACCGCGGTCTGGCGGAGCCGACGAGGACGCTCGATCATCGGCGAACCGTCAGCGGGCGCGGCGGCGCGAGGCCGGACGCTTGTCGCTGGGTCGCTGGACGGGCTGGCCCGCCTCAACTGCAGCAACGGCCAGGCCGACGCCGTGACCGGCGAGGGCGTCGACGAGACTCACGGCCGAGGCCTCCGGCGCGAGAACGTCGACGCGCAGCCCGTGCTCCTGCGCAGTCTTGGCCGTGGCCGGACCGATGCAGGCGACCACGGTTGCGGCGTGGGGCTTTCCGGCGATGCCGACGAGGTTGCGCACCGTCGAGCTCGACGTGAACACGACGGCGTCGTAGTCGCCACCCTTGATCGCGTCGCGGATCGAGGCTGCCGGCGGCGCCGCCCGCACCGTGCGGTAGGCGGTGACGTCGTCGACCTCCCAGCCCATCTCGCGCAGGCCGGCGACCAGCGTCTCGGTGGCGATGTCGGCACGGGGCAGCAGGACCCGGTTGATCGGGTCGAGCACCTCGTCGAACTCGGGCCACACCTCGAGCAGGCCCGCGGCCGAGTGCTCACCGGCGGGAACGAGGTCGGGGTTGATGCCCCACTCGCGCAGTGCGTCGGCCGTGACGCCACCGACGGCCGCGACCTTGAGTCCGGCGAAGGCGCGGGCGTCGAGGCCGAACTCCTCGAAACGCTCGCGAACGGCGCGGACCGCGTTCACCGAGGTGAAGCCGACCCACTCGTAGCGACCCGTCACGAGGCCCTTGACGGCCTTCTCCATCTGCTGGGGCGTGCGCGGCGGCTCGACCGAGATGGTCGGGACGACGTCGGTCGTGGCGCCGTAGCCGGCGAGACGGTCGACCATGGGGCCGGCCTGGGCCTGGGTGCGCGGCACGAGGACCTTCCAGCCGAAGAGCGGCTTGTTCTCGAACCACGAGAACTCCTCGCGCAGCCCGACGTTCGGCGACACGACGGCGAGGGAGACCTCGAGGGGCTCCTTGCCGGCGAACACGGCGTCGGCCTCGCCCAGGGTCGTCGCGACGGACGACTGGCGCACGGTGGTGGCGTTGGCCGACAGGACCACGAGGGCCTCGACGGTGCGGCCGGCGGCCAGCAACGCGGCCAGCGCGGCTCGGATGCCGTCGGTGCCGCCGAGCAGCACGAGCGTGTCGTCGTCGGCGGTGTAGGCCGACCAGTCGACGTTCGAGCGGTCGACGCCGACGACGTGCACGGCACCGGTCGACTTCGAGGTCAGCGGCACACCGGCATACGTCGGGCCGGCGGTGAGCGCCGAGACGCCGGGCACGACGTCGAAGGTGATGCCGGCCTTGCGGCAGGCGCGCACCTCCTCGACGAGACCGTTGAAGGTCGCCGGGTCACCGTCCATGAGGCGCACGACGAGCCCGTTCGGGCCGACCGACTTCGCAGCCTTGACGACGAGCTTGGCACGCACGGCGTGCGTCAGCTCCTGGCCCTGCTCGCCGAGACCGGCGTCGATGATCTCGACGTCGGGTCGGGCGTGCTCGAGCACGACGTCGTCTCGGGCGATGCGGTCGGTCACGACGACGTCGGCGGCGGCGAGCAGGTCGCGACCGCGCAGCGTCATCAGGCCCGGGTCACCGGGACCGGACCCGACGAAGGCGACACGAGCGGGCCTCGTCGCGTGGGTGGGATTCGAGGCCGTCTGCTCGGACGGCTGGCGGGAAGGAGTCACGAAACTTGCTCCGGTTGGTGTGGGGCGTGGTCTGGTGCGGGTCCAGCTGACGGTGTGACCTGGAGGGCGGCGGCGCCGTCCTCGAGAAGGATGTGCGCGAGTCGGAAGCCGAGGGCCTCCGGCTCGTCGTAGCGGCCGACCAGCGACCGGCGGAGCTCGACCGAGCCGTCCTCGCTGCCGGCGAAGGCGCGGATCGACAGCTCGAGGCCGTCGTCGCCCTCGGCGACCTCGGCGAGGGCCCCGACGGGTGCGGTGCAGCCTGCCTCGAGGGTCGCCAGGAGGGAACGCTCGGCGAGCACGCAGGCCCGGGTGTCGGCGTCTTCGAGCACGGAGACCGCGGCGACGACGTCGGCCCGGTCGGACCGGCACTCGACGGCGAGGGCTCCCTGGCCGGGCGCCGGCAGCACCTGGATCGGGTCGATCACCTCGGTCGCCTCGTCGAGACGGCCGAGCCGGGAGAGGCCGGCACGGGCGAGGACGACCGCGTCGAGCTTGCCAGAGGTGACGAAACCGATTCTCGTGCCGACGTTTCCGCGGATCGGACGAATGTCGAGACCGAGCCCCAGAGCCGCGAGCTGCGCTGTGCGTCGCGGCGAGCCGGTGCCGACGACCGAGCCGGGCGGCAGCTCGCCGAGCGTGAGGCCGTCGCGCGCGACGAGCACGTCGCGGCTGTCCTCGCGGACCGGCACGGCGGCGATCACGAGCCCCGGCTCGGGCGTCGTGGGGAGGTCCTTGAGCGAGTGCACGGCCACGTCGATGCGACCGTCGAGCAAGGCGTGTCGGATCGCAGCGGCGAAGACACCGGTGCCGCCGATGGCGGTGAGCAGCTCGCCCGAGACGTCACCCTCGGTCGCGATCTCGACGATCTCGACCTCGTGGCCGGCCTCGCGCAGCCGGTCGGCGACCCAGCCGGACTGGGTGGTGGCGAGGGCGGAGCGGCGGGTGCCGAGGCGCAGGGCGGTCATGACTGCCCCCGCTTCGGCGGGGTCGACACGTTGGCGACGTCCTTGGGCTCGAGGTCGAAGAGCTCGCGCAGGGCGGCGGCGTAGTCGTCGCCGCTGCCCTCCATCGCGAACTCCTTGACCCGCTTGGTGGGCGTGTGGAGCAGCTTCTCGACGATGCGGTGGACGGCGAGTCCGACCTCCGCGCGGGTCGCCTCGTCGAGTCCGGGCAGGCGCTGGTCGAGGCGGTCCATCTCGGACGCGACGAGGTCTGCCGCGCGGGCGCGGAGCGCTGCCACCGTGGGTGCCACGGACTTCTCCATGCGGCGGGTGAGGTAGTCGGCGACCTCGCCCGTGACGAGGTCACGCACGCGGACCACCTGCGTGGTGTCGGCACGCCCCTCGAGGAGCAGCCCGAGCGCCTGCAGGTCGATGAGCGTCACGCCGGGGACGGGCACGTGCCACGTCTCGATCGGCTCGACGTCGCGTGGCAGGGCGAGGTCGATGACGACCTGCGGCCGACCGCCGCGCTGGGCGGCGCCGGCGGCGAGCAGGTCGGCCGTGATGACGTGGCCGACCGCGCCGGTGCAGGTGATGACGAGGTCACTCTCGGCGACGACGTCGCTGAGGTCGCTCCACGGACGCGCGCTGCCTGAGGTGGCCTCGGCGAGACGCTCGGCGCGCTCGGGGGTCCGGTTGACGATGGTCAGCGACCGCACGCCGGCCCGTGCTGTCGTCGCTGCCGCGAGGCCGCTCATGCCGCCGGCGCCGATCACCGCAGCGGACGCGCCTTCGAGCGGGCCGAGCACGGAGGCCGCCTCCTCGAGCGCGATCTGCACGAGCGAGACGCTGTGCTGGTCGATGTCGGTGTCGGTGTGGGCCCGCTTGCCGACCCTCAGCGCCCCCTGGAAGAGCGCGTTGAGGGTCTCGCCCGCCTGGCCGCGGTGCTGGGCCCCGGAGAGGGCGTCGCGCATCTGGCCGAGGACCTGCGCCTCGCCGACGGCCATCGAGTCGAGGCCGCACGCGACGGTGAACGCGTGGGCGACGGCGGCGTCGTCGTAGCGGACGTAGAGGTGGTCGGCCAGCGCTTCGGCCCGCGCGGCCAAGGCATCGGCGGGGTCGCCCGGGGGCAGCTCGGCAGGCTCGCGCAGGCCATCCGGCTCCTCGATGCCGGCCGCGAGCGCGAGCGCCTCGCCGATCGCGGCGACGGCCGGGTGGAAGGCCGGCACGGACGCGTAGACCTCGAGCCGGTTGCACGTGGAGAGCACGACGGCCTCGGTGGCCGTGGCAGACCCGAGCACCGAGGACGCGATGGCCGCGGCGCGGTCGGGTCGCTCGGACAGCGCTTCGAGCACCGACAGGGGCGCGGTGTGGTGGGACAGTCCGATGACGAGCAGGCTCACGGGGCCACCACCGCCGACCTGAGGTCGCCCGCGGCGAGCGACTTGCGCTGGGCGTGGAAGGCGAGGATCTGCAGCTCCGTGGAGAGGTCGACCCGGCGTACGTCCACGCCCTCGGGCACCGAGAGCATCGCCGGCGCGAAGTTGAGGATCGAGCTGATGCCCGCGCCCACGAGGGCGTCGCAGACGGTCTGGGCCGCCGGGGCCGGCGTGGCGATGACGCCGATGGCGATGGGGTCGACCTGGTGGTGGTCGACGAGCTCGCGCAGCGGGCGGATGCGCACCCCGACGACGCGCTCGTCGGCCAGGGCCGGGTCGTCGTCGTAGAGACCGACGATGCGGAACCCCTTGGTGACGAAGCCGGAGTAGGAGGCGAGCGCGTGACCGAGGTTGCCCATGCCGACGATCGCGACCGGCCAGTCCTCGGTGAGTCCGAGCGCCCGGGAGATCTCGAGGGCGAGCGTCTCGACGTCGTAGCCGACACCGCGCACACCGTAGGAGCCGAGGTGGCTGAGGTCCTTGCGCAGCTGGGCGGAGCGGACTCCGACCTCGGCGGCGAGCTCTTCGGACGAGACCGACAGGACGCCGTCCTCAGCGAGGCGCGAGAGCGTCCGAAGGTACTCGGGGAGCCGCGCGACGGTCGCGTCGGGGATCTCTCGACGCAGTGCAGGGTCGGCGGACACGCTTGCTCACCGGCTCCTCTCAGCGAGGCGTTCGGGTCGAAAGTGAGCCGAACGCGGAGCACGTGGGGACCTGATCAGGCTAGACGTTTGTGAAGGCATGCACAAAGTTGACTTTCGCGGACTTACCACGGCATGGGACGCGGCCCTGAGGCAGGTCGTGCAGAACCCCGCGCGAACGAGCCGCCCAGGGGCCTGAGTGCTCGGTCGCCGTCAGCGCAGCGCCGCTCGCAGCCGGGTCTCGTCGACGCGCCAGAAGTCGTGGCGTCGCCCGTCGACGAAGGTCACCGGGATCTGTTCGGCGTAGCGACGCAGCAGCTCGGGGTCGTCGTCGATCGACTGCTCGGACCAGGACACGCCCAGCTCGCCAGTGACCCGGACCACGACCTCGCGTGCTGCGTCGCACAGGTGGCAGCCGGGTCGGCCCAGCAGGACGACACGCGGCTCGCCCTCGACTGCAGGCTGATCGCTCGTCATGGACCAACTCTAGGCGGCCCAGGCCTCGGCGGACCGCCTCTGTCTGGGACGCGTGGGGCGCAAACGTACCCATGAGTAGGTTTTGCGCCACAAAAGCCGGTCGGACTCCCAGATGGGCCCCCGGTCCGACAGACTGTCCCCAATGCGCTCGAACAGGACGTCGGCCCGCCGACCCGCCCCTGTCTCCGCGCCGCGGACGATCCCGGCGATGGTGTCGGTCGCGCCTGCCCTCACGCCTTCGCTGCCCACGTGGCGGGCCGCACTCGACGCGATCTGGGCGTCTCTCGCCAACGACAGCGCAGCACCCCTCCAGTTCGGGCCGCCGACGGGGCCGCTCGGGCCGAGGCGGGTGCACCCGGAGCGCGACGCCGCGGAGCAGGCCCGCATCGCCGCTCTCGTCGAGCTGGCCCAGGGTGGCGACAAGGAGGCCTTCGCCCAGCTCTACGACAGCTATGTCGACACGGTCTTCCGCTACGTGCTCGTGCGGGTGGCCAACCGGTCCCTCGCCGAGGACATCACCTCCGAGACCTTCCTGCGGGCCATGCGTCGCATCGACTCCTTCACCTGGCAGGGCAAGGACATCGCGGCGTGGTTCGTCACCATCGCCCGCAACCTCATCGCCGACCACGTGAAGTCGGCCAAGTTCCGCTTCGAGGTCGCGACGGCCGACATGCGCGACGCCGACGAGCGGGTCGATGCCCCCGACGCCGAGGTGCTCACGCGACTGCGCGACGAGCGCCTGGTCGAGGCGATCAAGGCCCTCGGCCCCGACCAGGCCGAGTGCATCACGCTGCGCTTCCTCCAGGGCCTCAGCCTCGCCGACACCGCCAAGGTGATCGGCAAGTCGGAAGGGGCCGTCAAGCAGCTCCAGCTGCGAGCCACCCGCGCGCTGCGCAAGTCGCTCGAAGGAGTCGAGCTGTGAAGGGCGTAACCCCGTCCACGCCAGCGTCGTTCTCACGGCGTAGGGACGGTGCGTGTGGACCCGGACCAACGCTCGGCGCGCCGACCGGCGCGACCGTGGATCGCGTGAACGCAGACGGCTCGATGGCAGCGACGATGGTGCTGGAGGCCCTGACGAACGACCAGCACGACCCACCCCTCGCCGTTGTACCCGAGGTATGCCGCGTCGCGGCCGGCCTGCTCGGACCCCTGGGTCCGACGTCTGGGCGCCGGACGCCCTGACGGGCGCGACCCCGCAGACCAGCAGCCCATCACCTGCAAGCACCACAGCCAGCACCACAAACCAGCAGACCAGCACTCGAGACCGAAGGAGGGGACCATGGACCTCGGCGCCAACGCCGACGGCGAGCTGCTGCAGCGCGCCCTCGACGGCGAGCGGGTGACCGACCCCGGCATCCTCGAGCTCGTCGCGGTGCTCCACGCCGTCCAGTCGGTCGACCAGGCCGGGCTCGCCCCTCGGGCCGAGTTCGTGTCCGACCTGCGGGCCAGACTCCTTGCCGACGACGCCACGACCGTGGTCCCGTTCGTGCCGGTCCCTGTCGACGGTGACGCTCCCGGCTCCGCTGCCACCGGCGCGCCCGACACCGACGCCGACGGCGTTCTGGAGAGCTCCTCGACGACGGCGCCCGAGAAGCCCTCCGGTCCCGAGCGTCCCGGTGCCGGTGGCACCGTCTCGGTGCTGCGCGTCGCCGCTCGCCCGCTCAAGTTCCTGGCGGCGGCAGCCGCAGCCATCCTGGTTCTCGGCGGGGCGCTCGGGTTCGCCGCGAGGTCCGCGGTGCCCGGCGACGCGCTCTACGGCGTGAAGCAGCTCCTCGACCGCACGGCCGTCCAGCTGGCCGGCTCGCGCTACGACCAGGGGCTGACCTACCTGGCCCAGGCGCAGGAGCACATCAGTGATGCGCGCACCCTGATCGACCGTGGCGGGCCCTCGACGCACGACCTCGACACGGCCTACGACTCGGCCTCCGACGCCACCCGGCGCGCCCAGACGATCCTCGCCGAGGCCTACCGCACCGACGGTCGGGCCGACGCGTTGACCGAGCTGTCCGACTTCTACACCCGGGCGATCCCGCAGGTCGACGCGATGCGACCGCGCGTGCCGGCCGGCTCCCTGCCGGCCTGGCAGCGGCTGCGCGACCTGCTGGGTGCGGGCCAGGTGGCCACGCTGCGCGACCTCGCGTCGTGCACCGTCTGCGGCGACCGCGCCGACCAGGCCAAGCAGCTGCTCAGCGGGATCACCTCGTTCCGGCCGACGACTGGGTCGACCCCGCGCCCGTCGGCCTCCGCGCCGCGGCCGTCCGCGTCCCTGCCCCGGCCGTCCGCGTCCCTGCCCCGTCCTCAGCTGCCGTCCGCCACGCTCCCGGGCGGGGGCCTGCCGACGGCGCCGCTGCCCACGGTGCCGCTTCCGGGTGGCGTGAGCGTCACGGGCGGCGTCACGCTGCCGGGCGGCACGATCAACCTGCCCGGTGCCGGCGTCAACAGCACGTCGGTGGGCGTCGGCGGGGGCGGGGTGACCCTCCCCGGCGCGACCGTGAGCCTGCCGCGCGTCGGTGTCTCGAGCACCACCGTTGGGGTCGGCGGTGGCGGCATCACGCTGCCCGGCGCGACGATCCCGCTGCCGACGCTCGTCGTCACTCCACCCGCCCTGCCGCGGCTTCCTGCGGCGACGCTCCCGACCACGCTGCTGCCCTGACGGTTGCCCGCGCGACACCACGCGTCTCCCGCGTGACCGGGCGCGGCGGCATACGCGAGCGGGCCCGTCGGGCCGTCGGCTCCGTCAGAGGAAGACGGACTTGCGCTGCATGAGCAGGCTGTAGAGCGTCTGCTGGATCGTCTCGCGCACCTGGTCGGTGAGGTCGAAGACGAGCATCGGGTCGTCGGCGGCCTCCGGCCCGAACGTGGTCGTCTGGATCGGCGGGCCGAACTCGATGAGCCACTTGCTCGGCAGCGGCACCATGCCGAGCGGGCCGAGCAGCGGGAACGTCGGGGTGATCGGGGCGTACGGCAGGCCGAGCAGTCGGGCCACGGCCGGCATGTTGCCGAGGATGGGATAGATCTCCTCGGCGCCGACGATCGAGACCGGCACGATCGGCACGCCCGCACGCAGGGCCGCGGAGACGAAGCCACCCCGGCCGAAGCGCTGCAGCTTGTAGCGCTCGCTGAACGGCTTGCCGACGCCCTTGAAACCCTCCGGCCAGACCCCGACGAGCGAGCCGCCCGCGAGCAGGCGCTCGGCGTCGGTGTTGGCCGCCAAGGTGGTGCCGGAGCGGCGTGCCATGGTGCCGATGAAGGGCATCTGGAAGACGAGGTCGGCCCCGAGCATGCGCAGGTGACGCTTCTTCGGGTGCTCGTCGTAGACGGCGACCTGCGTCATGAGCGAGTCCATCGCGACCGTGCCGGAGTGGTTGCCGACGACCAGCGCACCGCCCTCGTCGGGGATGTTGTCGATGCCGCGCACCTCGACCCTGAACCACTTCTTGTACAGCGGTCGCAGCAGGGGGAGGTGGACGTTGATCGTGTAGTCCTCGTCGAAGCCGAACTCATCGACGACGTAGTCACCCGACAGGCGGCGCCGCAGGTAGGAGAGGGTCTCGGCGATTTGGCGCTCGACGTCCTCCGCCGGGACCCCGGCCGACGACGCCGCGGCACGCAGGACGTTCACCGCGAGCTCGACGAGCTCGGCCGGCCCCGGCCGCGACTCGGAGGTGAACTCGGCCCCCTCGAGCACGGCGCCGACGAGCTTCTCGGCCCGCGACTGCAGGCCGGAGGTGAGCGCGTGCTCCCAGCCCTCGTCACCCGATCGCGTATGCCGCCCGCTGCCCTGGGCGTCCGGCTGGGCGTCGCTGGGGGCGGGCTCGCGCACAGGTGGCACGGCGCGCAGGCGCTTCGGCTCACCGTTCGTGGTGCGACGGGTCGAACGCATCGAGGCCCGGCTCGGCCGGCTGCGCTGAGTGGTCGGCTCGGTCGGCTCGGTCGACTCGGTCGGCGCTAGGGCGTCGTCGGCGGACGCGGACATGGTCACGTCGCCGGTGGCGATGTCGTGGGTGGCCGCGTCGTCGATGGCCGAGTCGTCGATCGCCGTGACGTCGGCGGTGGTCGTTGGGCTCGGCTCCATGGTGGCGAGCTCGACGTCATCGGCCCGTCCGGTCGGCACGTCGACGGTCACCGGCGTGTCGGTCACCTCCACCACCGCGTCGGTCGGTGTGGGGCCGGCCGCTCCGACCGACCGGCGTCGCGCGTCGCTCACCTCGACCGGCTGGGCCGGCAGCAGGGGCGTCCCGGTGCGACGTCGCCGCTCACCCGACGCCCGTGCGGCGCCTGCCGCGAACGCCCCGCCCGAACGCGCCCGAGTGGACGTCCCGCGGGAAGCTGGAGCTGCCTTCTCGGCGGGCGTCTTCTCGTCCGATGCCTTCTCGTCCGATGCCTTCTTGCCCGTGGCCTTCTTGGCAGAGCTCTTCTTGGGGGTGGGCTTGGTCGCGATGTCCTTGGTGGCGGGGGCCGTCTCGGGGGCCTTCGCGACCGCGGCCTTGCTCGCCGAGGTCTTCTTGGCCGCCGTCTTCTTGGCCGCCGCCTTCTTCGCCGCGGTGGGCTTCGCGGCGACCTCCTCAGGGGTGGCCGTCGCAGCCTGCGCGCTCCCCGAGGTCGGTGCGCTCTGCCCGGTCGACTGAGTCGGGTCGGTCGGCTCGGTCGTCACGGCTGGATCCTGTCGAAGACTCGGGAGATGGCTGCCGCCGTGCCGCCGGCAGCATCACTGACGACGTCGCCGACACCTTCGACACCGGGCACGGCCGGACGCAGGTGGCTGGCGTAGTCCTCGAAGGCCGAACGGGTGGTGTAGTGCGGGTCGAAGCCGAACACCGACCGCATTCGGTGGGTGTCGAGGCCACGCCCGAACGCGAGGAAGGTCAGCTGGTCGGACGAGAAGTCGGCGAGGCCGCTGCGCTTGACGATGTTGCCGATGAGGCCCGCGGCCGCGAGCGGGAGGGGCAGGATCGGGCGGCGGGCGATGGCCGTGCACTGCGTGACGGTGAGGAAGCCGTCGCCGGCCACGTTGACGATCCCCACGGCGGGTCCGGTCGTGGCCAGGATCATCGCCGCGGTGGCGTCGTTCTCGTGGATGAACTGAAACCGCGCATCGAACCCGAGCGGCACCGGGACGACGGGCAGCGAGAAGTAGTCGGTGATCGCGGTGTGGATGCTGGGACCGACGACATTGGCGAAGCGCAGCATCGTGATCTCGACGTCGGGCCGGCGGCGCGAGAAGCCGCGCACGTAGCCCTCGACCTCGACGGAGTCCTTGCCGAACCCGGTGCGCGGCAGCGTCTTGGGGTTCATGTCCTCGCTGAACATCGCAGGGTCACGTGGCGAGGAACCGTAGACGGCAGCCGACGACTTCACGACGAGGCGGGTCACGGACTCGGACTTCTGGCAGGCAGCGAGCAGCTGCATCGTGCCGATGACGTTGATCTCCTTCTGCGTCACCCGCCCGCCGGTGTCCTTGGGCGTCGCGATGACGTTCATGTGCACGACCGTGTCGACCGAGGCCTGCGCCATGATGCGCCCGATCATCGGGTTGCGGATGTCGGCGCGCACGAACTCGGCCCGCCCGATCGAGTGCTTCGGGGGCACGACGTCGACCCCGAGGATCCGCTCGATCGACGGGTCGGCCGAGAGGCGGCGCGCGTAGAGGCCGCCGAGGTAGCGGGACACCCCCGTCACGAGGACGACCTTGGCCATCGGCTCCTCCTGTCGTCGGTCGCTGCGGACGTGTGCTGAAGCTGGCGGAGGAGACTCGCTCCCCCGCACATGCAGCCTACCGAGGCGCCGCGGCATACGTGGTCTGCGTGGCCGCTGGGGGCGCTGATGTGGCGAGGCCCACGTGCCTCATCGGAGGTCCGCCCGACGCACCCGACACTGCCCCGGAGACGCGAACGACCCCCACCGTCGGTGAGGGTCGAGAGCGTGCGGGGCGAACCGCCGAAACCTGAGGAAACTCAGGTCACTTCTTGTTGCGACGCTGGTGACGCGTCTTCCGCAGCAGCTTGCGGTGCTTCTTCTTCGCCATCCGCTTACGGCGCTTCTTGATGACAGAACCCATGTTTGTCCTTGTCGTGCGACTTGTCTCTGACTGAGCTGATGCCGACCTGCGTCGACACACCTCGAAGAGGCGAGGTCGAACTTCACGAGCCGAACAGGCTCCCCAGCCTAGCGGGTGCGGGCCCTCTGGCCCAAAAGGAGTGTCCGGTTTCTCAGCCCGCCCACCTGCGGCGACGCCGAAGGGGCGGCTCGACCTGGTGGTCGTGGCCGCCCCGTCGGGTGCGTGGTGACGCGGGTGTCACGCCGTGCTCACGCGGTGTCGATGTAGGAGGTCTGGAGATACTTGTGAACCGCGTCCTCCGGAACCCGGAACGAGCGGCCGACGCGTACGGCCGGAAGGTCTCCGCCGTGGACGAGTCGGTAGACCGTCATCTTCGACACGCGCATGATCGAGGCGACCTCGGCGACGGTCAGAAACCGCACCTCGGCGAGCTGACGCTCATTCGACATGTGTTACCCCGATCTTCAGGTGGGTTGCACACGCGCGTCGACGGCTTCCCCTCCGACGAAACTTCACGCAGGTGCAAGAAGCAACACTAGGGGCAGATGTGACTGGAGGGGAAGCGAACCGTGTAACGAATCGGCCCGACGCAACTCGACACGCCGGTGGGATCCCTGTGGATCTCCCGGCTGGTCGTCGTCAGAGTGCGCTCGTCCGTGGCCCGTCACGCGCTCGTCACGGCTGGAGCCGATGCAGGTCACGCGGGAAGAGCGTCACCTCGCGCACGTTCTCGGCGCCGGTCAGGCGCGCCACCCACCTTTCCAGACCAATGGCGAAGCCGCCATGCGGAGGCATCCCGTGCGCGAAGGCGTCGAGGTAGCCGGACAGCACCGCCGGGTCGGTCCCGGTGCGTGCCATCGCCGCGGCGTAGTCGGACGGTCGGTGCAGGCGCTGCCCGCCGGTCGTCAGCTCGAGACCGCGGAACAGCAGGTCGAAGCTGTTGCTCCACCGCTCGTCGCCGGGCTGCGGGTGTGTGTAGAAAGGCCGCTTGCCCATCGGGTAGCCCTCGACCGCAAGGAAGTCCGAGCCGTATGCCGCCCGCGCCCACTCCCCCAGCGCGCGCTCGTGCGCCGGGCTGAGGTCTGGCTCGTCGGGGTCGGCGCCGAGCTTGGCGAGCGCGTCGCTGAAGTGGATGACGGGGAACTCGTCCGGCACCCGGGGCAGCTCGATGCCGAGGAGTGCAGCGGCGTCGCCGGCATACGTGGTGACTGCCTCGACCATTCCAGCGATGGCCGTGCGCAGGATGCCCAGCACGTCGCGGTGGTCGCGGATGAACCCGAGCTCGGCGTCGAGCGAGGTGTACTGCGCGAGGTGTCGCACCGTGTCGTGCGGTTCTGCACGGAAGACCGGGCCGACCTCGAAGACGCGCTCGAAGACCCCGACGAGCATCTGCTTGTAGAGCTGCGGGCTCTGCGCGAGGTAGGCCGTGCGACCGAAGTAGTCGACGGTGAAGACGTTGGCGCCGGACTCGGTCGCGGTGCCGACGAGCTTCGGCGTGGCGATCTCGGTGAACTCGAGCGCGCCCAGCGCAGAACGGAATCCGCGCATCGACGCGCTCGCGATCTGCCAGGCCGCACGGTGCCTCGGGTGACGCAGCGTGACCGCGGCGTGGTCGAGGTGCGTCGGGAGCCCGGCCCCGAAGGTGGGGCGCCACAGCTCGACCGGCGGCGCGGCAGCCGGCTCGGTGAGCGGCGTGACCGTCGGCTCGACGAGCTCGGCGCCGCCGGGCGCGGACGGGTTGGCCGACACCGTTCCGGTCACCTCGACGACGGTCTCCTCGGGCAGGCCGGCCAGCTGTGCCATGGTCGCCTCGTCCTTGACGACGACCTGCGCCAGGCCCGTCCGGTCGCGCAGCACGAGGAACGTGACGCTCGCGAGCACTCGACGCCGATGGACCCAGCCGGCGAGGGTGGCTCGTTCGCCGGACTCGACGGAGCCGAGGTCCCGCGCGAGCACGCGCGGAGCAAGGGTTGTGGATTGGGTTGGTTGCATTCCGTTCACCTCCAGAGGGTTGGTGCCCCGGAGGTGTGGGCGATGGGGAATGTCGCTGTGCCACCACACCTTCGCCGCCGCGGATCGCGGACGGCCTCTGGTCGTGCTCGGCTCAGGATCGTCAGGCCCGTCGTCGCCGTGTGCCAAGGCTAAGCGCTCACCCTGCCGTCGACCAACCCGGTTTCGGCGCGAGCGAAGCGAGGCGCCAACAACAGGTCGAGGCGCCGGCGTCGCCTGGACGTAGCGCAGCGAGCGAGGAACGAGCGAGCGAAGCGGAGGAAGGCGACGTCACGAGGGCGCCGCGGCCCGCGCGAAGCGAAGCGAGCGCAGAAGACTCAGTCGAAGTGGATGTCGAGTCCGTGGAGGGGGAAGACGGCGGTGCGTGTGGCCATGACGGCGCGGTCGACCTCGCTGGCGGGGTCGTAGCCCATCTCCCAGGACCGCCACCACAGGGGGCCGTCCTCTGCGGTCAGGTCGCCCATGCGCCGCGGGCCGGGGCGGCCGAAGACCTGCTCGACGTGCGAGCGCCAGTCCTCGGGGACCTCGGCGGCGGTCTTGATCGGGGCGTGGGCGGCGATGGCTGTCAGGTGCGTCCAGGTGCGGGGCACGACGCCGACGACCTCGTAGCCGCCGCCGCCGAGCGCCACCCAGCGGCCCTCGCAGACCTCGTGGGCGAGCCGGTGCATCGCGTCGGCGGCGGCGCGCTGTGCGTCGACCGTGACGGCGAAGTGGGCGAGGGGGTCCTCGGTGTGGGTGTCGCAGCCGTGCTGGGTGACGAGCACGTCGGGCTTGAACGCCCGGACGACGGGGTCGGCCACGGCGTGCAGGGCGCGCAGCCACCCGGCGTCCGAGAGGCCCGGAGGGAGGGCGACGTTGACCGCGCTGCCCTCGGCCTCCTTGCCTCCGACGTCTCCGGGCCAGCCGGTGCCCGGGAAGAGCGCGCGGCCGGTCTCGTGGACGGAGATCGTGAGCACCCGCGGGTCGTCCCAGAAGATCCGCTCGACGCCGTCGCCGTGGTGGACGTCGACGTCGACGTACGCGACCCGCTCGGCGCCGTGGTCGAGCAGCCACTGGATGCCGACGGCGATGTCGTTGTAGACGCAGAAGCCGCTGGCTGCGCCGCGCATCGCGTGGTGCAGGCCGCCGGTGAAGTTCACGGCGTGGGCGGCTTCGCCCTCCCAGACGGCACGGCAGCTGTCGACGGTGCCCTGGACGACCCGCGAGCTCGCCTCGTGCATGCCTTCGAAGGCGGGGTCGTCGTCGGTGCCGAGGCCGTACGCCTCGTCGGCCGACCGCGGGTCGGCCGACGCGGCCTTGACCGCGGCGAGGTAGTCGGGGTCGTGGATCGTCGCGAGCAGCTCGTCGGAGGCCACTTCCGCGCCGACCACCTCGACGCCGTCGATGTCGAAGACCCCGAGGGCCTGGCAGAGGCGTGCCGTGAGGTCGAGGCGCACCGGTGCCATCGGGTGCGTTGGGCCGAAGTTGTACCTCGTGAAGGAGGAGTCCCAGACGACCCTGGCCTGAGTTGGCATGATTGAGACGCTATCGCGGAAACGCGACCCGGACGACGGAGGTACAACCCATGGCCCGCAACCGGCTCTTCGACGACGACGTGATCGTCATCGGGCTGGGACGCTTCGGCTCCGCCGTGGCGCTCGAGCTGACCCGGCTCGGTCACCGGGTCATCGCTGTCGAGCGCGACAACGCGATCGCCGAGAGCTACGTCAACAAGGTGGCGAAGGTCGTCCACGCCGACCTCTCGCACGCGACGGGGCTCGACATGATCCGCGACGCCGAGCCCAAGATCGCCATCGTCGGCATCGGGTCGTCGGTGGAGTCGTCGGTCCTCGCGGCTGCCAACCTCGTCGATGCCGGGGTGCCCTCGATCTGGGCCAAGGCGATGTCGCCCGAGCACAAGCGCATCCTCGACCGCATCGGGGTGCACCACGTGATCTCCCCCGAGGCCGACTCGGGTCGACGGGTCGCCCACCTCGTCAACGGCAAGATGCTCGACTACATCGAGTTCGACGACGGCTTCGCCATCGTCAAGCTCAAGCCGCCGAGCGAGACCATCGGTTTCACCCTCGAGCAGAGCCAGGTGCGGCGTAAGTACGGGGTCACGATCGTGGGCGTCAAGGCTCCCGGCGAGGACTTCACGTATGCCGTGCCGCAGACGAAGATCTCGGCGCACCACATGCTCATCGTCAGTGGCCCGACCGAGCTGATCGAGCGGTTCGCAGCCCGACCGTGAGCAAGAAGGCAATGTCTGAGACCGGCGACGGCGCTTGGGAGACAAGGAGTTCTGTGTCCGATGCAGCGCCTGAACCGCCGGCCGGCTCTCGCGAGGTCGGGGTTCCGTGGGGATGACGGCGGTCTTTGCAGCGGGCCGGTTCGTCGCCGAGCTCAGCCTGCTCGCCGCCCTCGGCACCACCGGCTGGGTGCTCGGACGGGCCTCGGCCGGCGTCTGGTTCGGGGTCCTGCTCGCCGTGCTGCTTCCCGCGGTCGCGGCAGGGGTGTGGGGTGCGTGGGTCGCGCCGCGGGCGAAACACCGGCTCGCCGACCCGGCGCGGATGGCTGTGGAGGGGCTGCTGTTCGGCGGCGCGTGCGCGCTGCTGGTCGTGGCCCACGCGGGCGGCTGGGCGGCCCCACTCGGGCTGCTCTGGCTCGCAACGGCCTACGTCGGCCGGCGCGGTTTCTGACGCCTTCCCCCGTCCCAGGCAAGCGCGCCAAGTCAGCCGAGGCGGGACTCGTGCGCGGTCAGAGGTGCGGCTGGGGACCGGGGTCGTTGCCGAGGGGCAGCACCATGGCGACCTCCTCGTCGCCGTCCTCCTCGCTCACGACGCCCATCGGCCGGCGATAGTCGGTCGGCCGGAAGCCCATCCCGCTCGCGAAGGCGACGGCGCGCCCGTTGTCGGTGCCGACCCAGTAGACGAGGTGCGAGTTGCCGCGCTTGGCGGCCAGCGCCGCACCCTGCTTGACGAGGCGGGTCGCGACGCCCAGGCCTCGTGCTTCGGGTCGCACCCAGAGCCCGAAGAGCTCTCCCGCGGAACCGTCGTCCGCCTTGGCGGTGCCGACGCTGACGACGCCGACGGCGCTGCCCTCTCGCTCCGCGACGAGACGGGCCGAACGCTGCATGCGCTCGCGCCAGAAGGCCTCGTCGTAGGACTCTTCCTCGTCGACCGTGGCCACGAACGCCTCGGGCGACTCACGCAGGGCGGAGAGCCGAACGGAGCGGTAGTCCTCCCAGTCGTCCTCGCCGAGGGGACGCACGGTGATGTCGGTCATGTGGTCCACCTTCGCACGACGCACCACGCGAACGCATCAGTGGGTCGGTGAACGTTCGGTGCCCTCCCGCAGTGACGACGAACGGGGCTGGCCGACAATGGCGCTCAGAACCGGTAAACCATCTCGATCTCGGTCAGGTCGGGCCGGCGCGGGTGGTCGTGGACGGCACCGGTGCGCTCGAACCCGCAACGGGCGTAGAGGGCTTCGGCCGCGCCGTTCGAACTGGTCACCTCGAGCACGACCTCGGACTTGCCGAGCCCCCGCGCCTCGTCGAGCACCGCGCGGACCAGCGCCTCGCCGACGCCTCTCCCGCGCGCCCGTGGAGCCACGTACATGCCGAACAACGTTGCGGTGGTTGCCCGCTCGGGTTCCCAGTGGGACCCCAGGCCGGCACTCCCGAGGATGCCCTCCGCATCGCGTGCCTGCACGAGCCAGGCTCCTTCGATGCGCTCGCGCCAGTCGGCCTCGTCGTAGACGGCTTCGTCGGCGTAGGTGAACCAGAAGGCGTCGGGCGCGTCCTGCAACATGGCGAGCCGCACGTCTCGGTGCGACTCCCAGTCGTCGGGCGAGACCGTGTGCAGGTGCATTCGCGGGCCGCGGGCGGTCCCGTCCTGCGGGCCGGCCTGGGCGGCGCCGGAGGTCGGCGGAGTCTCGGGGAGGTCAGAGTCGCGTGCGGGCACCCGTCCACTGTGCCCGCACCTCACCAGCGGCGTCACCTGCGACCGGCCGACCGCCCTTCGCCGAACCCGCCCCGGCCCCGTTCAGGCGCGTACGATCTCACCACGGGCCGTCGCCGTGAGGCCGTCGCGTCGGTGCCGCGCCCACCACGCGTGAGGCGCTCACACCACTCCGTCCGTCGAGCTCTCGCTCTGGCGGCCGTCCCCGTCGCGCTGGCGTCCGTCGCGCTGGCGCCCCACCCCGCTGCGGCGGCCGGCCCCGACCCCTTCATGTGTACCTTCGCCACGCTGTCCGTGTCACCGCGCGGGCCTACCACTACTGGACGTCGACGCACGCGTTCGGACCCTGGTCGGGCGTCCGCGGCACCATCGAGTACGCCCTGCCGGGGCAGCCGTGGCGACCGCTCAAGTACGCCTACCCCTCGAGCACCGGCCGCTACACCTACACCTACACGACGTGGCAGCACCGCAGCTACCGCGTCGTGATGCCCGACCAGCAGTACGTCTGGGGCGCGGTCAGCGCGGCCACGCCGTCGACCTGACGAGCCGGGGCTGACGGGCCGGCGCCTGGCGCTTCGACGTCCTCTGCTCAGCCCTGCCCGGAGGCCAGCTCCTTGGACCGCGCGGCCGCGGCCTCCATCGCGGTCACGAAGGCTGCGCGCACCTTGTGGTCGTCGAGCTGGCGCAAGGCGGCCACCGTCGTGCCACCCGGCGAGCTGACCTGCTCGCGCAGGACCGTCGGGTGCTCGTGCGTCTCGCGGAGCATGGTCGCCGCTCCGTAGAGCGTCTGGACGACGAGCTCGGTGGAGGTGGCCCGCGGCAGTCCCAGCACCACTCCGGCCTCGATCATCGCCTCCACGACGTAGAAGATGTACGCCGGACCCGAGCCGGAGATCGCGGTGACCGCATCAAGGTGCTTCTCGGCGAGGCGCACCACCTTGCCGCACGAGCTGAGCAGCGCCTCGGCCTCGGCGAGGTGGTCGTCGGTGCAGTGGCGGCCGGGCGAGATGCCGGCCATCCCCTGGTCGACGAGGGCCGGGGTGTTGGGCATGACTCGGATGACTGACGTGCCCTCGGGCAGCCGCGACTCGAGGAACTCCGTCGTGATGCCGGCGGCGAGGGAGACGACGGCGTTGCCCGGGGCCACGTGGTCGTGGATCTCGTCTAGCAGTGCGGCCATGTCCTGGGGCTTGACGCACAGCACGAGCGTGTCGGCGACGTCAGCGGCCTCGGCATTCGGCAGCACGCGTACGCCATGGCGCTCGGCGAGCGCGTTGACCTTGTCGGGGGTGCGGCCGGTGACGACGAGGTCGCCCGGCGTGCGTCCGGACCGGATCAGGCCGGAGACCAGCGTCTCGCCCATGACCCCCGCACCGAAGATGGCCGTCGTCGTCATCGTGCCTCCGCCTCAGCCCTTGGTCGCGACGCCGCGCAGGAAGAACATGACGTTGGCCGGCTTCTCGGCCATGCGGCGCATGAGGTAGCCGTACCACTCCTGGCCGTAGGGGATGTAGACGCGCATCTGGTCGCCGCGGTCGGCGATGCGCTTCTGCTCCTCGGGCCGGATGCCGTAGAGCATCTGGTACTCGAACGACTTCGGGTCGCGGCCGGCCTGGCCCGCGAGCGCCCCGGCGATCTCGATGAGGCGCGGGTCGTGCGACGCCACCATCGGGTAGCCCTCGCCCTGCATGAGGATCTTGAGGCAGCGCACGTAGGACTTGTCGACCTCGGCGCCGGCCTGGAAGGCGACCGACTCGGGCTCCTTGTAGGCGCCCTTGCACAGACGGACGCGCGAGCCGGCGTGCGCGAGGTCACGGCAGTCGGCCTCGGTGCGGTACAGGTAGGCCTGCACGACGGCGCCCACGGTCGGGAAGTCCGCCCGAAGCTCGCGAAGCGCGTCGAGCGTGAGGTCGGTCGTCGTGTGGTCCTCCATGTCGAGCGTCACCGTGGTGCCGGCCTGCTTGGCGATCTCGCAGATCTCACGGGCGTGGTCGAGCGCGATGGCGTTGCCGTCACCGGGGAGCGCCTGACCGAGGGCACTCAGCTTGAGCGACACCTCGACCGTGCCGCCGTCGGTGAGGCCCTGGTCGCGCAGCGCCGTCAGCAGGGAGACGTAGGCGTCGCGGGTGTGCCGCGCCTGCGCCATGTCGGTGGTGTCCTCGCCGAGGTAGTCGATCGTCGACAGCCGCCCGGAGGCAGCGATCTCGGCCGCTGCACCGACGACGTCGGCGCGCTCGGCGCCCGGCACGAAGCGCTTGACGACCGAGCGCGACACGGGCGCCTTCTCGATGACGTCTCGGATCTTCTCCTGCTTGGACAGCTGCAGGAGCGAGTTGCGCAGCAGGTCGCTGGCGTCCACGGGGGCCTCCGGGTGGTGCTCGGGTGGTGTCGGATGTCGGGACCGGGGTGCCGGCCCCGGGTGTGGGACTGCGGCGGACGACGGTGGCCGCCCGCCCGGCAAATCTACCGCCGCGGCGACGGGTCGCCTGCCGGCCCGGCCCGTGCCCACCCGCCCGCCTGCACTCTGCCCACCCGCCCGCCTGCCCACTGCCCACCCGCCCGCCTGCACTCTGCCCACCCGCCTGCGCCCTCGGAGCGGGGTCCTCATGCGGCAGACTCCCTCCCATGCGTCGACCGACCGCCCGGGCCCTCCTCGCCGCCGGGACGCCTCTGACCTTCCTGCCCTGGCTGGGCGCGTGCTCGGACCCCGCGGCCACGATGCCCGTGGCCGTGCCGTCCACGAGGAGCTCAGCCACGACGCCGCCGGCGACGGCCACGTCGGACGAGCCCCTCGCGCCTCCGTCGAGCCTGACGCCTCCTCGCGTGCACGCGACCGGGGCCGTGGCGGCATACCTCGAGGGCTACGACGTGGCCGGGCTGACCCGCTCGCCGGGGCAGGGGCCGGCCGACCTGGCTGCCTGCCCCGACGCCGCGCGCCTGACCAAGCTGACCGGACCAGACGCGTACGCCCGGTCGTGGCAGGGCCCGGCGGGCACCCTCGCGAACGTCGCCGCGATCACCTACCCCGACGTCGCGTCCGCGGCCCGGGCCGTCGAGCCGGTGCTCGACGCCGCCGCTTCGTGCCGGGCGCCGAAGCCAGCCAAGGGTGTCACGACGACGGTCAACAACGAACGACGCGACGTCGCAGAAGGTATGCCGCTGGGCCGGGTCGACCTGGCGCGGACCTCTCCCGCTGGCACCGTGCACGACTACATCGGCGTCGTGCAGGTCGGCAACGTGGTCGTGCGCCTCACCTACTCCTCCCCTGACGCCAAGGCGGCCAACGAGAAGGGGTCGACTGCCCTCGCGCACCTCGCCCGCGACCTTCAGGGGCTCTGATGGTGAACCTCGACGACGACGTGCTGCGGACGCCCGGTCCACTCGGCCTGTCCCTCGACGCCCTGGGCGATGCGCTCGGTGCTGCGTCGACGGTGCTGCGCGCCAACGCCATGGCAGCCGGCCTCGACGCGCCCGTCCCCACCTGCCCGGGGTGGACCGTGCTCGACCTCGTGGTTCACCAGGGGATGGTGCACCGCTGGGCGGCCAGCCAGCTGCGCGGTGCGCCGGTCGACCCGCCCGAGCCGCTCGAGGTCGAGGGCCGAGAGTCGCCTGACGTGCTGGGCTGGTTCGACGAGGGGGCGACCGGCCTGTTGCAGGCCATCGTCGATGCACCCGACGACCTCGAGGCGTTCGTCTTCCTCAAGGAGGCCCCTGCGGCGCGGCTCTTCTGGACCCGGCGACAGTGCCACGAGACGACCGTCCACGCGGTCGACGCGCTCGGCGCCCGGCTGCGCCGACCGGCCCGGGCCGAGGAGACGTGGATCGCCCCCGAGGTCGCGGTCGACGGCATCGACGAGCTGCTCGTGGGTTTCATCACCCGGAGCCGCAAGGGTGCCTCGCCCGGCGGGTCCACGGAGTCGACCCTGCTGCTCGTGGCACCCGATGGCTGCGACGTGGCGTGGCTCGTCGAGCTCGCGACGGGCCGACCTCTCGTCACCCGCAGGGTGCGACCGGGCTCGCCCGACGCGTCAGGCGCCGAGCACGTGTGGACCGGCGACCCCCTGGACCTGTACCTGCGACTCTGGAGCCGCGGCTCCGCCGAACCGGTGGACGAGCTCGAACGCTGGTGGCGAGAGTCGATCTCGGTCACGTGGTGACCCGCCCCCGCGAGGGCCTCACGTAGCAGGATGGCGAGGGCCGGGCGCGACGACGCCCCCGGCCGAGACGCGAGGAGAAGGTATGCCGTCGGAGGGCTTCGGCCGGACCGTGCAGTCCGCCATCTACCGTGCCGGTGCGTTCGGCCACAGACCAGAGGTCCCGACCGACGGAAGCCGGCTCGAGTCGGACGCTCGAAAAGCCATGTCCCGCAAGGGGTTTGCCTACGTCTCAGGATCGGCCGGGTCCGAGGCGAGCGCCTCGGCCAACGTCCAGGCCTTCGCGCGCTGGCGGATCGTGCCACGCATGCTCGTCGACACGACGGAGCGTGACCTCGGGGTCGAGCTCTTCGGCCGACGGCATGCGAGCCCCTTCCTCCTCGCCCCCGTCGGGGTGCTGTCGATGGCCCACGACGAGGCCGACCTGGCCGTCGCGCGCGGTGCGCGCGAGCAGGCCGTCACGCAGATCATCAGCTCCCAGGCGTCGACGCCGATGGAGAACATCGCCCGGACGCTCGGGGGCTCCGGCCACTGGTTCCAGCTCTACTGGAGCAGCGACGACGACCTCGTCGAGAGCCTCGTGTCGCGCGCCGAGGCCTGCGGCAGCGAGGCCCTCGTCGTCACGCTCGACACGGCATACCTCGGCTGGCGGCCGCGCGACCTCGACCTCGGGCACCTCCCGTTCGCGCGCGGCGAGGGTATCGCGCAGTACACGTCGGACCCCGTCTTCCGGCGTCTCGTCGCCGAGCGGGTGGCGGCCGCGACGCCCGAGCCGCGTCCTCGACCCACCCCGGCCGCGGTCGCGACCCTGCTCTCCATGTCGCGCAACCACCCCGGCGGCACGCGGCACAACCTGACCGCACCGGAGCCGCGCGCCGCCGTCGAGACGTTCCTCGACGTGTTCAGCCGGCCCTCGCTGACGTGGGACGACCTGCCCCGGCTTCGGTCGCTGACCACGATGCCGATCGTGCTGAAGGGGATCCTGCACCCGGACGACGCCAGACGAGCCGTCGATGCCGGTGTCGACGGCGTCTACGTCTCCAACCACGGCGGGCGACAGGTCGACCGGTCGGTGGCGGCACTCGATGCACTGCCCGAGGTGGTGGCCGCAGTGCGCGCGGCCGGGTCGTCGATGCCTGTCATCTTCGACAGCGGGATCCGTTACGGCGCAGATGCTTTCATTGCCCTTGCCCTCGGCGCGACGGCCGTCGGCATCGGGCGCCCACACGTCTACGGTCTCGCGCTCGCCGGAGCCGAGGGCGTGTCGCAGGTGCTGCGCAACCTGCGCGCCGAGCTCGACCTGCAGCTCGCCCTCTCGGGCCACACGTCCGTCGCCTCGCTCACTCCCGACGTGCTCACGCGCGTCGACTGACGCGTACTCCTCGGCAGGGAGGCCGACTCGTGAAACAGGCTCGACGGCATACGTTCTCGTCACGGAGGATCGGCACATGCCCGCCCTCGACCACCTGACCCGCGACGCCTACCCACGGTCGTCGAAGTACGACGCGAAGTGGCTCGTCGACCTCGACATGGGACCGCACCCGCTGTGGCTGCTCGAGGACCTCGCGACCGACCTCGACCTGCGACCCGAGATGCGCGTGCTCGACCTCGGCTCGGGCCTGGGCGCGACGTCGGTCTTCCTCGCGAAGGAGTACGGCGTCGAGGTCGTCGCGGCCGACCTGTGGGTCGACCCGACCGAGGCCGGAGCCGTCTTCCGCAAGGAGGGCGTCGACGACCGGGTGCTTCCGATGCGCGTCGACGCCCACGCGCTGCCCTTCGGGCGAGGCTCCTTCGACGCGATCGTCAGCATCGACGCCTGGGAGTACTTCGGCACGGGCGACCACTACCCGCCCTACCTCGCGACGTTCCTCAAGCCCGGAGGGCAGCTCGGCGTCGCGACCCCGGCCCTGACGAGCGAGGTGCGCGAGCTCGGCGAGATCCCCGAGCACATCGACCGGGTCGTCGGCGCCGAGACCGCGGCCTGGCACACCCCCGAGTGGCTGCGCAGCCAGTGGGACTTCAGCCGTGCCTTCACCTCGGTGACGGCTCGCGCGCAGGTCGACGCGTGCGCGAACTGGCTGCTGTGGGAGCGCGCCGTCATGGAGCTCAAGGGCCAAGCCACCTCGCCCGTGCAGTCGATGCTCGAGGCCGACGGTGGGGCGTTCGTGACCTTCGCGCTCGTCACGGGGAGGGTCGCATGACCGTCAGCGACGTGGACCTGGAGCACCTGCGGCGCGCCGTCGCGCTCGCGCGCCTGGCCTTCGAGCGCGGCGACGAGCCGTTCGGCTCGGTGCTCGTCTCTGGCGAGGGCGAGGTGCTCTTCGAGGACCACAACCACGTCGTCGCGCTCGAGGCGACGCAGCACCCGGAGTTCGCCATCGCCCGCTGGGCCGGAGCGCACCTGACACCCGGGGAGCGCGCGGCCTCCACGGTCTACACCTCGGGAGAGCACTGCCCGATGTGCTCGGCGGCGCACGCGTGGGTCGGCCTCGGCCGCATCGTGTATGCCGCCAGCTCCGCGCAACTGGGGGCGTGGCGGTCCGCGTGGGGCACGCCCCCCTCACCGGTCGCGGCGCTGTCGATCCGCGATGTCGTGCCGGGAGCAGTCGTCGACGGCCCGGCCCCCGAGCTCGAGGCCGAGATCAAGGCCCTCCACGAACAGTTCGCGACCAGGACCCGCCCCTGACCACACCCCGCCATGGCGCAGTTTCGCGCCCGTTTCCCGACCGAACCGGACTGGAAGTGCGCCACGGCGCGGTTTCACGCAAACTTGGCGACCGAACCGGATTGGAAGTGCGCCACGGCGCGGTTTCGCGCACGCCTGTGGATGGGCCGCCGCCCTCCGGTGCTCAGGCGGGCAGGGTTCCTGTCATGCCCGAGCAGGAACGCACGCCGACTCCGGTCCTTCGTATGGAGGCGCTGAAGCAAGGTCTGACGGATGCAAGGCTCCGCCGCTCGCACGTCCCGCTCTTTCGTGGTGTGCACCTCGATCGCGGCTCGACCATCACGCTGCGAGCCCGCGTCGAGGCGGCACTGAAGGTGGTCACCCCGGGCAGCCACGTCTCGCACCACACCGCCGCTCGGTTCTGGGGTGGCGTGGTCCCTGACCATCCCGACATCCATGTCTCCAGCCCGCGGAACCGGACTCGTCGCGAAGGAATCACCGCCCACCGTCGCAAGGTCGGACAGCAGGTGATGACCTGGCGTGGGCTGCGCCTGACATCGCCGACCCAGACCTTCCTCGACATGGCGCACTGCCTGACGCTCGTCGACCTTGTCGTGCTCGGTGACTCGCTCGTCCGACGCAAACGGACGACCCCGGAAGCACTCGCCTCCAGAGCTCGAGAGAAGGCCGGTCCATATTCACGCCTGGCGCGCCGGGCGGCGGCGCTCGTCCGTCCCGGCGTCGACTCGCCGATGGAGACACGCCTGCGGCTGCTCATCGTGCTCGCCGGACTTCCAGAGCCAGAAGTCGACCACAGGGTCCACGACGAGGACGGCGCACTGCTCCGTCGCTACGACCTGTCCTATCTGCCGTTCCCGCTCATCATCGAGTACGACGGCCGTCAGCACGCCGAGTCCGACGAGCAGTGGCTCACCGACATCGGCCGCGACGAGGTGCTGGACGACGAGCGCATCCGCCGCCTCGTCATCGTGTCGCCCGACATCTACTCGACGCCGGCCAACACGCTCGTCAGGATCACGAAGGCGATGAGGCAAGCAGGTATGCCGGTCCCCCGCCTTCGCGACGAGTGGCGGCGGCACTTCCCGGGCCGCCCCGGCGACCTGGCGGTGCCGGCGTGAGGGGGCGGGCGGCATACGTCGTCGGGATGGGCGGGTACGTCCACGTCGATCCGAACGGGGGCGGGGCGTATGCCGTCTTCTTGAGTAGGGCACGCACCCGTTCTGTCCGCCCACGGCGAACAGAGTCGGAACCTGAGCCGATCACGCTCAGGATGGGAACAGGACGAGCACGGCTCGCGTTGGTCGGGTTGTGCTCGTCCACAGCGGGCACGGATAGCATCGAGATGTCTCTCGATCAGTCAGGAGAAGAACATGTTCGAACGGTTCACCGACAGGGCCCGGAGGGTGGTTGTCCTCGCGCAGGAGGAAGCACGCCTGCTCAACCACAACTACATCGGGACCGAGCACATCCTCCTGGGTCTGATCCACGAAGGCGAAGGCGTCGCCGCGAAGGCCCTCGAGTCCCTCGACATCTCGCTCGAGGCGGTCCGGGCCCAGGTCCAGGAAATCATCGGCCAGGGCCAGCAGGCCCCGACCGGCCACATCCCCTTCACGCCGCGGGCCAAGAAGGTCCTCGAGTACTCCCTTCGTGAGGCCCTCCAGCTCGGCCACAGCTACATCGGCACCGAGCACATCCTGCTCGGCCTCATCCGCGAGGGCGAGGGCGTCGCCGCCCAGGTGCTCGTCAAGCTCGGCGCCGAGCTCAACAAGGTGCGCCAGCAGGTCATCCAGCTGCTGTCCGGCTACCAGGGTGGCCAGAGCGGCGAGAAGGCCGGCGCCGGTGTCGGCCAGGGCCAGACCGAGGGCACGCCCGCGGGCTCGCTCGTGCTCGACCAGTTCGGTCGCAACCTCACGCAGGCCGCCCGAGAGGGCAAGCTCGACCCGGTCATCGGACGTGAGAAAGAGATCGAGCGGGTCATGCAGGTGCTGTCCCGCCGCACCAAGAACAACCCCGTCCTCATCGGCGAGCCCGGCGTCGGCAAGACCGCCGTCGTCGAGGGCCTGGCCCAGGACATCGTCAAGGGCGAGGTGCCCGAGACGCTCAAGGACAAGCAGCTCTACACCCTCGACCTCGGCTCGCTCGTGGCCGGCAGCCGCTACCGCGGTGACTTCGAGGAGCGGCTGAAGAAGGTCCTCAAGGAGATCCGCACCCGCGGCGACATCATCATCTTCATCGACGAGATCCACACGCTCGTCGGTGCGGGTGCCGCCGAGGGCGCCATCGACGCGGCGAGCATCCTCAAGCCGATGCTGGCCCGCGGCGAGCTCCAGACGATCGGCGCGACGACGCTCGACGAGTACCGCAAGCACATCGAGAAGGACTCGGCCCTCGAGCGGCGCTTCCAGCCGATCCAGGTGCAGGAGCCGACGCTGCCGCACGCCATCGAGATCCTCAAGGGTCTGCGTGACCGCTACGAGGCCCACCACCGCGTGACGATCACCGACGGCGCGCTCGTCGCGGCAGCCAACATGGCCGACCGCTACGTCAACGACCGCTTCCTGCCCGACAAGGCGATCGACCTCATCGACGAGGCGGGCGCGCGACTGCGCATCCGCCGGATGACGGCTCCGCCGGACCTGCGCGAGTTCGACGAGAAGATCGCGGCGCTCGTGCGCGAGAAGGAGTCGGCCATCGACGGCCAGGACTTCGAGCGCGCGGCCCGCGTCCGCGACGACGAGAAGCGGCTCCGTCAGGAGAAGGCTGCCCGTGAGGCCCAGTGGAAGTCGGGCGACATGGACGTCGTGGCCGAGGTCGACGAGGAGCTCATCGCCGAGGTCCTGGCTGCCAGCACGGGCATCCCGGTGTTCAAGCTCACCGAGGAGGAGTCGAGCCGGCTTCTCCACATGGAGGACGAGCTGCACAAGCGCATCGTCGGCATGGACGACGCCGTCAAGGCGCTGTCCCAGGCGATCCGCCGCACCCGTGCAGGCCTCAAGGACCCGCGCCGCCCCGGTGGCTCGTTCATCTTCGCCGGACCCACCGGTGTCGGTAAGACCGAGCTCGCCAAGACGCTCGCCGAGTTCCTCTTCGGCAGCGAGGACGCGCTGATCCAGCTCGACATGTCCGAGTACTCCGAGAAGCACACGGTGAGCCGCCTGTTCGGTTCGCCTCCCGGCTACGTCGGTTACGAAGAGGGCGGCCAGCTCACCGAGAAGGTGCGCCGCAAGCCGTTCTCCGTCGTGCTCTTCGACGAGGTCGAGAAGGCCCACCCGGAGATCTTCAACTCGCTGCTGCAGGTGCTCGAGGACGGCCGCCTCACCGACTCGCAGGGTCGGATGGTCGACTTCAAGAACACGGTCATCATCATGACGACCAACCTCGGCACGAGGGACATCTCCAAGGCCAACATGGGCTTCTCGTCCGGGCCCGACAGCCGCACCGACTACGAGCGGATGAAGGCCAAGGTCACCGACGAGCTCAAGCAGCACTTCCGGCCCGAGTTCCTCAACCGCGTCGACGACACCATCGTGTTCCCGCACCTCAACAAGGCGGAGATCACGCAGATCGTCGACCTCGAGATCGCCAAGCTCGACAAGCGGCTCAAGGACAAGGACATGGGCATCGAGCTCACGCCCGCGGCCAAGGACCTGCTCGCCAAGAAGGGCTACGACCCCGTGCTCGGTGCGCGCCCGCTGCGCCGCACCATCCAGCGCGAGATCGAGGACGCCCTGTCGGAGAAGATCCTCTTCGCCGAGTTCACGTCCGGGCAGTACATCAAGATCGACACGGAGGGCGAAGGCAAGGAGGAGAAGTTCACCTTCTCCGACATGGCCCACCCCGACGCGCACCGACCGGCCGACGACCTGCCGGAGCTTCCCGAGGGTGCTGCCCTCGACGAGGCGCTCGGTGTCAACGTGACGGCCGGCCCGTCGACGGTGCCCGACGACCAGGTCTACCCGGACGCCGGTCTGACCGGCACCGACCGCTGACGGCTCTGAACACGACCCAACAGCACTGACCGACCGAAGGGGTCGGGGACCACGGTCCCCGACCCCTTCGTCGTGCCCCAGACCGTGACGGGCGCCCCCGAGGACGTATGCCGTCGGGCCGGGTGTCATACCGGGGTCGTAGTCGCGCTCCCGCGGAGCCGACCCCGGTCCGATGTGGCGCAGGGGCGCACGCGGTGAGGGTGGTCCCATGAGCGACACCTCACCCCACAACTCACCCGACACCTCACTCGGCAGATCACTCGATGGCGGTCCCGCCGGCGGACCCGACGTCGGACCCGGCACGGGCCTCGTGGCCCGCGACCTCGTCATGACCTACGGCAAGGCCGGCAAGCGTGCCCAGGTCGGCCCACCAGCCCTCGGCGGCGTGGACCTCACCATCCGCTCGGGCGAGAGCCTTGCCGTGATGGGCCCGTCGGGCTCGGGCAAGACGACGCTGCTGCACGTGCTGGCCGGCATCCTCAGGCCGACCGGCGGCCTGGTGTTCTGGCGCGGCCGCGACATCGCGCGAATGTCCGATCGCGAGCGAACGGTCTTGCGGCGCAAGGACTTCGGCTTCGTCTTCCAGCAGGGCATGCTGCTCCCCGAGCTCCCCGCGATCGAGAACGTCGCCCTCCCGCTCATGCTGGACGGCACGTCCCGGTCCCAGGCCACGTCCCGCGCGGCAGCCCTCTTCGCGCCGCTCGGGCTGTCCGGCCTCGAGAAGCGCCGACCGGGTGAGCTGTCTGGCGGCCAGGCCCAGCGCGTCGCGATCGCGAGGGCCCTCGTCGCGCGCCCCGGCGTCGTCTTCGCGGACGAGCCGACCGGTGCGCTGGACCAGACGACCAGCGCCGAGGTCATGCGCCACCTGACCGAGCTCACGGCCCACACCGGCGCCTCGCTGGTTGTCGTGACCCACGACGCGAACGTCGCGGCCTGGTGCCGGGGCATCGTGCGCGTGCGCGACGGCCGGGTCGTGGCGCACTCCGCCGACGTGGCGTCCGAGGTGGCCCGATGAAGGCTGCAGCCATCCTGTGGTGGCGGCTGCGTCGGGCGGACGCCGCCGACAACCGAGTGCCGGGCGTGCTCGCCGTCGTGTCGTTCGCCGTCGCGACGGCCGCGCTCCTCGTCTGCGTCGCCGGCCTCATGGCCTTCGAGGCGCGCAACCCGCAGGCGAGCGGGGTCGACCTGCGCAACCTGTCGGATTCCCAGATGCTCGGCCGGCTCTACGTGACGCTCGCCTGGATCGCGACGACGTGCATGGTCATCCCCATCCTCACCCTCGGCGGCGTCGCGACCCGTCTCGCCATCGCGCGCCGCGACCAGCGCCTGGCAGCCCTGCGGCTCGCAGGAGCCACGTCCGCGCAGGTGACGGTCATGACGCTGGCCGAGGCGGCGGCGCAGGCGCTCGTCGGTGCACTCACCGGCGTCGTCCTCTACCTGGCCGTGCTGCCGATCGTGGCCCGCCTGAGCTTCCAGGGCCGCACCTTCGAGCTGAGCGAGCTCGTGCTGCCGCTGTGGCAGACGGCGGCCGTGGTGGGTGCGGTCGTCGTGGTCGCAGTCGTCTCCGGCGCGTCGAGCCTCGCCCGGGTCGCGATCAGCCCCCTCGGCGTGGCGGCCCGAACGAGCCCGAAGCGGCTCAGTGTCCTGCGCGTGCTCGTCGCGGTGGCCGCTGGTGCGGTGTGGGTGCTCGTCATCACCCCGATGAAGGAGCCGCAGCGTCTCACGATCGTGCTCGTGCTGGGCGCAATGATCCTCGCCGTCAACGCGGTCGGCCCGTGGGTCGTCATGGTGGCCGGTCGGCTCGCGGCGCGCGTCGCCCCGACGGCAACGACCCTGCTCGCCGCGCGTCGCATCGCCGACGACCCCAAGAGCACGTGGCGGGCGGTGGGTGCTCTCGGCCTCGCGGTCGTCGTCGTCGGCTTCACCAGTCTGGCCGACGTCGGCGAGCCCGGGACGCCGCTCGAGCGCTACCTCGCGGCCGACCTCGGCACCGGAGCACTCGTCACGCTGGTCATCATCACCATCGTGGGGGCGACGTCGACCGGCGTGGTGCAGGCCGCGCGAGTGCTCGACCAGCGCGAGCAGTACCGCACCCTCGCCCTCGCCGGCACCGACGAGAGGTCGCTGCACCGGGCACGCGCGCTCGAGGTGGCGCTCCCGCTGGTGATGACGATCGTGCTGTCCGCAGGCTTCGTCCTCGTCCTCATGCTGCCCTTCCAGAGCCGACTCGACAGCGGTCTGGTCGTGCGGTTCGTCGTGACCTCGGCGATCGCCGGAGCAGTGGTGCTCGCGTCGGTGCTGGCCTCCCGGTCCCTCGTCCGGACGGCCTCCCGCGCCGACTGAACCGGTCGTCTACGGTGGGGCGGTGACCTCCGAGCACCGCCCCACCGACCGACGGCGCGCCGACGACGTATGCCGTCCGGTGCGTTCGCGACGCTCGTTCGCGGTGCGGGCGGGCTGGACCGCGGCGGTGGTGGCGCTCACGCTCGGCGCGTGCACGTCCGGCCCGTCCACGCCATCCGCGGGCTCGGCGTCCCAAGGCGCTTCGAGCGCGGGCACGACGTCCGGCAGCCCGGCACCGAAGGATCCAAAGGTCGCCGGCGCACCGGCGCCACTCGCCGCGCTGGTTCGCACCGTGTATGCCGGAGGTGACCTCACGCGTACGGCCTCGCCCAGCGCAGCTGCCGCGCTCAAGGGGCGCAGGGCAGCGACGGGCACCCTGGACGCGAGGGCCGAGGTCGGCTCATGGATGGGCACCCCCGTCGCCGTGGTCACCAACGGTGACGACGTCACGCTTGCCGTCGGGCCGACGTGGAAGGTCGTCGGCGGGTGGTGGCCATCGCTGGGCGTCGCGAAGACGAGCCTCGGCTCCGGGCCTCGCTGGGTGCTGGCGATCGGGTCCGACGCCCGGCCCGGACAGCCGCTCGAGCGCACCCGCGCCGACGTGCTCCAGGTGATCGGCATCGACGGCAAGGGCGGCGGCGGCGTCATGGGCATGGCCCGCGACCTCTACGTGCCCCTCTCGACCGGCGGCAGGGGAAAGATCAACTCCGCCATGGTGTTCGGCGGCCCGAAGGCGCAGGTGAGCACGGTCCGCAACGTCACCGGCCTGCCGCTCGAGGGCTATGTCGTGCTGGGCTTCACCGGCTTCACGAAGATCGTCGACGAGCAGGGCGGCATCCCGATCGTCGTCCCGAAGACGGTCGTCGCCTCGCACGCCCGCAACATGATCATCAAGGCGGGACCGCAGACCCTCACCGGCAAGCAGGCGCTGGCCTACGCCCGTGAGCGGAAGACCCTGCCCGACGGCGACTTCGGCCGCTCGCGCCACCAGGGCGAGGTGATCCTCGCTGCCGCCGTCAAGGCGAAGCTCGCCGGCCCGATCGCGATCCCGTCGGCGCTGACCAGCTTCAGCAAGGTCGGCAAGAGCAACCTCACCGCCGAGCAGATCCTCACGTTCGCGGCCGGGCTGCACCAGGTGAGCCCGCTGAAGGTCGGCCGCGGCGTCGCCAAGGGCGCATTCGGCACGGCAGGCGCGCAGTCGATCGTCGTGCTCGGCAACGAGGCTCGGCGGTTGTTCGCGCAGTTCCGCGACGGGAACCTGTCGTGACCGACGCGACGAACGAGCCGAACGCGCACGCCTCCACGCCCGCGCTGCGGCGGGCGCGCACGTCCGACGTACGCGCCATCCGGGCTCTCGTGGCCCCGCTCGCCGAGCGTCGCGTGCTCGTGAGCAAGGAGGCTGTCACGTACTTCGAGAGCCTGCAGGAGTTCCGGGTCGCCGAGGTGGACGGACGCGTCGTCGGCTGCGGTGCGCTCCACGTCATGTGGGAGGACCTCGCCGAGATCCGCACCCTCGCGGTTGCGCCCGAGATGCTCGGCACCGGACTCGGCGGCCGGCTGCTCGAGGCCCTCGTCGAGGACGCCCGCGAGATCGGGGTCGCGCGGCTCTTCTGCCTCACCTTCGAGACCGACTTCTTCGTGCGGCACGGGTTCGAGGCCATCGAGGGGCAGGCGGTCCCGATGGACGTCTATGCCGAGCTGCTCCGGTCCTACGACGAAGGGGTCGCCGAGTTCCTCGACCTCGAACGGGTCAAGCCGAACACCCTCGGCAACACCCGGATGCTCCGCACCCTCTGACCCCACCGTCGAGAGGCCAAACCTCGCGGCCTCCCCACCGTCGAGAGGCCAATCCTCGCGGCCTCCCCACCGTCGAGAGGCCAATAACCGCGGCCTCCCCACCGTCGAGAGGCCATTTCTCGTGTGGCCTCTCGACCCGCGCGAGACCGCAGACATTGGCCTCTCGACCCGCGCGAGACCGCAGACATTGGCCTCTCGACGGTTGGGCGGGCGTGCGTGCGTGGGTGATCAGGTGCGGCCGGACGCAGCGTAGATGCGGCGCACGACGTCCTCGATGTCGGGCTCCTCGATGGTCAGGTCGCGCACCTCGTGCCGGGCCGAGACCTGCGCCAGCACCGCCGCGGCGGTCGTCGCCTCGGAGTCGAAGGCGAGTCGCTGGCGCAGCCCGTCGGACTCGCTGTCCAGCAGCCGTGTGCGTGGGATGTCGTCGAGGTCGGGTGTCGGCTGCGCGAGGTCGATGACGAGGATGCGCTGCGCCCCCACGGTCGCGGCCAGCCCGGTCAGGGTGCCGTCGAACGCGAGTCGTCCGCGGTCGACGACGAGCACCCGGTCGCAGAGCCGCTCGATGTCGCCCATGTCGTGCGTGGTCAGCAGCAGCGTGGTGCCGCGCTCGCGACGCTCGGCCACGAGGAACTCGCGCAGGCGCTGCTTGGACAGCACGTCGAGCCCGATCGTCGGCTCGTCGAGGATGAGCAGGTCAGGTGAGTGGAGCAGCGCGGCCGCGATCTCGGCGCGCATGCGCTGCCCGAGCGAGAGGGAACGCACGGGAGTCCCGAGCTGCGGCCCCATCTCGAGCTGCTCGACGAGCATGTCGGTGCGCGCTCGCGCCTCCTGCTCGCCGAGGCTGTGGATCGCCGCCAGGATCGAGAAGGAGTCGCGCAGGGGCAGGTCCCACCAGAGCTGGGACCGCTGTCCGAAGACGACTCCGACCCGGCGCGCCACCGCGATGCGTTCACGCATCGGGTCCAGCCCGCACGTGCGCACGTGGCCCGAGGTCGGCTTGAGGATGCCGGTCAGCATCTTGATCGTCGTCGACTTGCCGGCGCCGTTCGCGCCGATGTAGCCGACCGACTCGCCGGGCTCGACCGAGAAGGTCATGCGGTCGACGGCGCGAGTCTTCTTGAAGTCGCGCACGAGGTCGCGGGTCTCGATGATGCTCATCCGCCGGCTCCTTGGTAGTGACGGGTCCCGAGCCGCCAGCACAGCCCGGCGATGCCCCACGCCAGCAGCGCGGCGAGGGGCGTGAACCAGGCGAGCCACTGGGGCGCGAGGTGGTCTCCGGGCAGGTCGAGGATCGCGACCGCAGGGACGTAGGCGACGAAGGCCGTGGGGACCACGAACGTCCAGAAGATCCGGAGCGGGCCGGGGAAGACCTGCTGGCTCTGCTGGGCGGCATACGACCCGCCGTAGGTGAACGCGTTGGTGAACTCCGAGCCGTCCACGAGGAAGAACTGGAGACCTCCTGCGGCGGTGAAGAGGGCGGCGAAGATCGCCGTGCCGCTGACGACCGTCAGCACGATGAGCAACACCTTGGCAGGCGACCAGGCGACGGAGCCCGTCGTCAGTGCCACCACGAGTGCGACGAGGGCGACGGACAGCCGACCGATGCGACGCATCGACAGCTCGCTGGTCATCAGCTGGGCCAGCAGCGGCAGCGGCCTGACGTAGAAGGCATCCACCTGACCGGCACGGATGTAGACGGGCAGCTGGTCGAGGTGGCCGACGAACATGTCGGCCAGGGAGAAGGCGAGGTTCGACAGGGCGAAGACGAGCAGGGCCGCGTTGAAGTCGAGCCCACCGAGAACCTGCACGTTGTGGAAGATGACCCACACCTCGGCGAACTCGGCCAGGCCCACGCCGACGGTCCCGAGGATGTCGGTGACGAAGGACGCGCGGTACTGCATCTGCGCGCGGGCGCGGGAGGCGAGCAGGACCCGGTAAGGGCGCATCCGCTGCGACAGCGAAGGACTCGAGTCAGCCACCCTGCACCTCCAGCCGTCGGCGGCCGGCGCGCAGCACGACCTGGCCCAGCGCGAGCAGCACGATCGCCCAGAAGACCTGCACCGCAACGGCGGACGCGATGTCGGCGCCGACGACGCGTCCGGCCAGGATGTCGATGGGGTTCTGCAGCATGGACGGGAAGGGCGACCACTGCGCCAGGGTGCGCAGCCAGTCGGGGAACCACGGCACCGGCAGGTAGAGGCCGCACAACAGCCCGCCCGTGATCATCCAGAGCAACGTGATGCCCCGGATCTCGATGAGCCAGAACGCGAGCAGGTTGATGACGAAGTTGCCGGAGAAGGCGACGACGACGGCCAGCGCGACCGACACGGCCCCCACCGCCCAGCTGACCGCCGACGGGGGCCACGCCATGTCGAAGAGCAGCGCGCCGAGCAGCAGGGCTGGCAGTCCTCGACCGACCAGGTTGATGCCCGCACGTCCGAGATCACCTGCAAGGTAGGCGAACTGCGGGTTGACCGGCCGCAGGAAGTCGACCGCGATGTCGCCGGACCGCACCCGGTCCTTGACCTCGGCGAATCCCCAGAGGTTGACGGTGCCGAGCAGCGCCTGGCCCCACCACACGAAGGCGATGGTGGTCGGCCGGTCGTAGCCACCGATGGCGGCGTTCGCGGAGGTCAGCGCCGCCAGCAGGATCGAGGCCCGGATGATGCCGAAGACGGAGTTCGTCGTCGTGCCCGCGAACAGCGCCAGGCGGTAGGTCGAGTGCCGCCTGAACCCGGCCCGCACGAGCACCCAGAAGGTCCTCACGACGGTCTGGGGGGCAGCGGGCACAAAGGGCGACACTACCGAGGAGCCGCCGCCTGATCAACGGGCCGGCACATCCGTCGGCGACTCGGCTGAGAGACTCGCGCCATGGCCACCAGACCCGACGACCTCTCCCCCGAGGCGCTCGACTTCCTCACCGTCCGACACTTGGCGACCCTGACGACGCTGCGGCCCGACGGGCGACCCCACGTCGTGCCGGTGGGCTTCACCTGGGACCCCGCCACCTCGACGGCCCGGGTCATCACGAGCCGCAGCAGTCGCAAGGCGCGCAACGCCCTCGCGGGCTGTCCCGCGGTGCTCTGCCAGGTCGACGGCAGGCACTGGCTCGCGCTCGAGGGCACGGCGCGTGTCGTCGACGACGCGGACGCCGTCACCGACGCCGAGCACAGGTATGCCGCCCGCTACCGTCAGCCGCGCCCCAACCCCGAGCGCGTGGTCCTCGCGATCGACGTAGTGAGCGTCCTCGGCAACCTCTGACCGTCGGAAAGTGGGCACTCGACGAAACGGGGCGCCAGTCAATCGACCCAGCAAGGGGCCCCTGCCCACGAATCGGGAGCCGAATCCGCCCGGACGAAGCCACCCATCCAGTCGAGTGCTCAGTTCCCGACGGGCCCGAACCCCGTCGGAAAGTGGGCACTCGATGCAACGGGGGCGCACCCACGCGGGCGTACCTACTCGACGTTGGAGGGCGACGTACGAAGCCGGTCCGCCCAGCCGAGACGTGGGTGCTCGGAGTTCAGGCGGGGAGGCGGAAACGGCTGCTGGACAGTGGTTCGACGAGGCCGTCGGCGACGAGCGAGTCGAGGCAGCGCATGACCTGCTGACGGTCGTCCGCCGAGTCCTCCAGAGCCGAGAGCGGCACCGCGTCGTGCGCCTCCCTCAGCCGCCGCAACAGCTCGCCGCGGACCTGACGGTCGGTGCCGTGCCACGCCTGGCCGCGGCGCGGCGGCCCGTCATAGGCCGGTCGGCCCGCGACGTTCCAGGCGCAGAGGTCGGCGACGGGGCAGTCGTCGCAGCGGGGTCCACGTGCCACGCAGACGAGCGCACCGAGCTCCATCACGGCGACGTTCCACGTGTTGGCGGTGTCGCGGTCGGAAGGCATCGACTCGGCAGCGAGGACCATCTCGGCACGGTTGAGGGTCAGGTTCGGGAAGGCCTTGCCCTCGAGGGTGCGCGCGAGCACGCGCCGCACGTTCGTGTCGACGACGACCTCGGGGATGCCGAACGCGAAGCAGGACACGGCGGCGGCTGTGTAGGCACCGACTCCCGGCAGGGCGAGGAGCCCCTCGGGCGTGCTCGGCACCTGACCCCCGTGGCGCGCCACCATCACGGTCGCGGCCTCGTGGAGCCGGAGCGCCCGACGCGGGTAGCCGAGACGGCCCCAGGCCCGCACGGCGTCGCCGGGCGGAGCGGCGGCGAGGTCGGCGGGCGTCGGCCAGCGCTGCATCCACTCGCGCCACGCGGGCTCGACCCGGGCGAGGGGCGTCTGCTGCGACATCACCTCGGAGAGGAACACGCCCCACGGGGTGCAGTCGGGCTCACGCCAGGGCAGGTGCGTGCGACCGGCCTCGGCGTACCAGTCGTTCACCCGCTGGTGGAGCAGCGACAGCGGGGGGTGCTGGGACAGCGGGACCGGGCCGGACGGCATACGAAAGGAACCGACGCGAGCGTCAGACGTAGCGCTCGAGGATGCTGGACTCGGCGAGACGCGACAGACCCTCGCGCACGGCGCGGGCACGGCCCTCGCCGACGCCCTCGACGAGCATGAGGTCCTCGATGCCGGCCGCCAGGAGGCGCTGCAGCGACTCGAAGTGGTTGACGAGGCGGTCGACGATCGCGGTGGGCAGGCGCGGCACCTTGGTGAGGAGCCGGTAGCCCTGCGGCGACACGGGGGCATCGAGGCTGTCGCCGACGACCGAGAAGCCGACGGCGCGGGCCCCGGCTGCGAGGTCGAGCAGCTCGACGGCGTTGAGCGTCTGGAGGTTGTCGAGCGCCTCGGTCAGGTCGAGACCCGACTTCGTGGCCGGGAGGTAGTCGCGGATGACGAGCTCGCGGTCGTTGCCGAGCCCGCCGACGAGCTCCTCGAGCTGAAGGCTGAGCAGGCGGCCGTCGGTGCCGAGCTCGACGACGTAGTCCTGGATCTCGGCCGAGATGCGACGCACCATCTCGAGGCGCTGCAGGACGGCGGTGACGTCGCGGATCGTGACGAGGTCCTCGATCTCGAGGGCCGACAACGTGCCGGTGACCTCGTCGAGGCGGGCCTTGTAGCGCTCGAGGGTCTGCAGTGCCTGGTCGGCCCGCGACAGCGTGGTGGGCGAGCCCTCGATGACGTGGCGGAGATCGCCGACGTAGAGCGCGACGACGCCCATCGACTGGCTCACCGAGATGACGGGGTAGCCCGTCTGCTTGGCGACCCGCTCGGCCGTGCGGTGGCGCGTGCCGGACTCGGTGGTCTCGATGCTCGAGTCGGGCACGAGCTGGGTGGCGGCACGCAGGATGCGGGTGCCCTCGCGGTCGAGCACGACGGCGCCGTCCATCTTGGCCAGCTCGCGCAGGCGGGTGGCGGAGAACTCGACGTCGAGCGTGAACCCGCCCGTGCAGAGCGACTCGACCACACGGTCGAAGCCGAGCACGATGAGCGCCCCGGTGCGACCGCGCAGGATGCGTTCGAGGCTGTCGCGCAGCTCCGTTCCCGGGGCTACCGCGGCGAGGGCTGCGCGCAGCAGCAGCTCGTCGTTCCGGTCCATCACTTCCCTGTTCGCAATGGGGGCGCCGAGAGCGTCCACCTCGGTCGGTCGCAGTCTAGACGGTGCCGACGGCTGGTGCCGTCGATGGTCGGCCACCGGCGAGGCGGCCCATCGCCTCGATGGCCCTCGCGACGTCGGAGACCTCGACCGCACGGATGCCCTCGGGCACCGACGAGTCGGCGAGACTGCCCGCCGGCACGAGGGCGTGGCGGAACCCGAGCCGCGCTGCCTCGGCCAGGCGGCGGTCGAGACCGGTGACGCGACGCACCTCTCCCGCAAGCCCGACCTCACCGAAGGCGACCACGTCGGTGGCCAACGGCTGGTCGACGACCGAGGACGCGAGGGCGCAGACGATGGCGAGGTCGGCGGCCGGCTCGGTGATGCGCACCCCGCCGACGGTGGCCGCGAAGATGTCGCGCGAGCCGACGGGGGCGCCGGCGCGCTTGTCGAGGACGGCGATCACCATCGCGAGCCGCGACGAGTCGAGGCCGCTCGAGGTGCGCCGCGGCGACGGCAGCGTGGACGGGGCGACGAGCGCCTGGACCTCGGCGACCAGAGGCCGTCGGCCCTCGAGCGTCACGGTGACGCACGTGCCGGGCACGGCATGGTCGCGGGTGGACAGGAACAGGCCGCTGGGATCGGGCAGGCCGGTGATGCCGACGTCGGACAGGTCGAAGCAACCGACCTCGTCGGTGGGACCGAAGCGGTTCTTCACGGCGCGCACGAGCCGCAGGCGCGAGTGACGGTCGCCCTCGAACTGGATGACGACGTCGACGAGGTGCTCGAGCACCCGCGGCCCGGCGATCGAGCCGTCCTTGGTGACGTGACCCACGAGCAGCACAGCCACCCCGCGCGACTTCGCCGCCTGGATGAGGCTGCCGGCCACCTCGCGCACCTGCGAGACGTTGCCGGCCTGGCCCTCGACGTCGGCGCTTGCGATGGTCTGCACCGAGTCGACGACGAGCAGCGCCGGCGACCTGGACTCGATGTGGCCGAGCACCGTGGCGAGGTCGGTCTCTGCAGCGAGGTAGAGCGAGTCGGCCATCGCCGAGATGCGCTCGGCGCGGGTGCGGACCTGGGCGGCGGACTCCTCACCGCTGACGTAGAGGACGTCGGCGCCGGCACGGGCCGTGCGCGCGGCGACGTCGAGCAGCAGCGTCGACTTGCCGACACCGGGCTCGCCAGCGACGAGCACGACCCCACCCGGCACCAGACCGCCGCCGAGCACGCGGTCGAACTCGGCGACGCCCGTGGGCCGGGCGGCGGCGCGTGTCACGTCGACGTCGGCGATGCGCTGGGCCGGCGTGACCACCGAGGCCGCCGTGGTGCGCGCAGCAGTGGCCGCGCCCGTCTCTGCGACGGAGCCCCAGGCCTGGCACTCGCCGCACCGTCCGACCCACTTGACGGTGGTCCACCCGCACTCACCGCAGCGGAATCCGGGGGTGCGCCGGGTCGTCGTCCTGGTAGCCATGGCATGACCGTACGGGCCGGGTGGGACAGCGGCGGCCAGGGCGGGCCGCGGCACATGAGAAAATGGCGTACATGGAATCGGTTCTGCCCTATGTGCTCGCCATCGTCCCGACGATCGGCATGGGCACGCTCTTCTACTTCGTGATCAAGAGCATCCTCGAGGGCGACCGTCGCGAGCGGTTGGCGCAGGCCCGCTGGGAAGCCGCGCACGACCGCGCTTCCGCTGACGATTCCACCGGCGACCCCGCTCAGGGCAGCTCGTCGAGCGGACACTGAAAGACGCGAGCAAAGGTCGGGGAAGCGTCACTCCCGCGCAATTCGCCGCACATCGGCCGTGGCGAAGATCCGTAAACCGACAGTCGCTGCGTTGAATGCGTATAGAGGAAATGCATTCAGACGCGATTACCTGTAAATTGATCCTGCCGCGGGTCATGTATTCGCGGCTTTCCCCTCCCAGACCGACAACTTCAGATGGAGAAACATGGCTCAGCGTGTCGAAGTGGTGTTGATCGATGACATCGACGGCGGAAACGCCGAAGAGACCGTCACCTTCGCCCTTGATGGTGTGACCTACGAGATCGACCTGTCCGACAAGAACGCCAAGAAGCTGCGCGACGACCTCGCAACCTGGACCGGTCACGCGCGTCGGGCCGGTGCTGCCAAGGCCTCCACGCGCCGCCGCGCGGCCGGCTCCGCGAAGCGCACCGACCTCACCGCGGTCCGCGAGTGGGCGCGCGCCAACGGGCACACGGTCTCCGACCGTGGCCGTATCTCGGCCGAGATCCAGTCCGCCTACGACAAGGCGCACTGACGAGCAGTCCCGAACCAAGGGCCCGGCATCCGCACGGATGCCGGGCCCTTCGTCGTGCGCGCCGCCTCGGGCCGTGCGGCCCTGGGCACTAGCGAGCGATCTCGGCCGCCAGGTCGCCGTCGCGGGCCACCCGGTCGAGCACCTCGTCGGCCGTCACCTGGACGAGGTCGTCGCCGCCCGATGCMCCGGCCTCGATCTCGTCCCACGACCTCGGCGCCGCCACGGTGGGCTGGTCGCGACCGCGCAGGGAGTACGGGCACACGGTCGTCTTGGCCGCGACGTTCTGGCTCCAGTCGAGGAAGATCTTGCCGGGCCGCAGCTCCTTCGCCATCTTCCACACGATGAGGTCGGGGTGCTGCTTCGTCAGCTCCTTGGCGAGCTGCTGCACGGTGTCGCGGATCTGGTCGCTCGTGTACGCCCCCGGCAGGACGGCATACAGCTGGAGTCCCTTGCTACCACTGGTGACCGGCACCGTGTCGAGGCCGATGCCGCTCAGCCGCTCGCGCACGATGAGGGCCACACGGGCGCACTCGTGCAGCCCCGTGCCAGGCCCGGGGTCGAGGTCGATGACGAGCCGGTCGGGCCCGAGGGGCACGGCGTCGCGCCCGTCGCCCTCGTAGCGCCACTGCGGCACGTGCAGCTCGAGCGAGTTGAGGTTCGCGAAGAAGGTCAGGCCGGCGAGGTCGTCGATGAAGGGGAAGACGGGGTCACGCCCGGCGCGCCGGATCCACGCCGGCGTGCCGGACGGGATGTTCTTCTCGAAGAACTGCATGTCACCGACCCCGTGCGGGAAGCGGATTCGCGTGACGGCACGGTCGCGCAGGTGCGGCAGGATGACCGGCGCGATGCGCGCGTAGTAGTCGATGACCTGGGCCTTGGTGGTGCCGGCCTTGGGGTACATGACCTTCTCGAGGCTCGACAGCTTCATCCGTCGGCCGTCGACCTCGACGGTCACCTTGGGCGCCTCGTAGGGCATCACTCACCGTCCCCGTGGTCGTCGACGTCACCGGGGGTGAGGTCGCTGCGCAAGCCCTTGTATGCCGGCTGGCGCAGTCGGCCCTGCCCGCTCAGTCCCAGCGACTGCACGTCGGCGACGAGGACGGGATGCACCCAGGTCGCGCCGGCGCGGTCCTCGGCCGGGACGTCTGTGGCAAAAGGGGATTCGACCGCCGTCAGCTCGTCGAGATCGCGCATCAGCGCCTGCCCCGTCTTGCCCGCCAGCCCCGAACCGACGCGGCCGAGGTAGCGCAGGCCGCCGGGACCTGGCACACCGACGAGCACTGCGCCGAGCCGCCGGGAGACGGTGCCGGTGGACTCGGGCCGCCACCCGCCGATGACGACCGAGACGGTGCCCCGGTGCGGGGACTTGAGCCAGTAGGGCGACCGCAGCCCGGGGACGTAGGTGGAGTCGACCCGTTTGGACACGATGCCCTCGAGCCCCTGCTCCTTCGTCGCTGCGTGCAGCGTGGCGCCGTCGGAGAAGGTCGGAGGCGTCTGCCAGCGGGCGTGCGCGAGCTCGAGACGTTCGAGCGTCGAGCGGCGGTCGGTCCAGGTGCGGCTCAGCAGCTCGACCCCGTAGAGGCGCAGCAGGTCGAAGGTCATCAACGTCACCGGGGACTGCTCGGCGAGCAGCGCGGCCCGGCGCGCGTCGGTGACGTGGAAGCGCTCGGCCATCGCGGCGAAGGACGGGATGCCGTCGCGCATCGACACGATCTCGCCGTCGAGCAGCATGTCGGCGTACTCGTTCGCGAGCCCCCGCAGCTCGGGAAACGCCACCGTGACGTCCCGTTCGGTGCGGGTGAACAGGCGCATCTCACCGTCGCGCACGTCGGCCAGGACGCGCATGCCGTCCCACTTGACCTCGTGCTGCCAGCGGTCGTCGGCCGGAATGGTCGACGCGGGCGTCGCGAGCATGGGGCGCATGGGTGCATTCTTGTTCTCATGCGAGCCATCTGGAAAGGCGCCGTGTCGTTCGGCCTGGTCAATGTGCCGGTCCGACTCTTTTCGGCCACCGAGAACCACGACGTACAGTTCCGCCAGGTCCACGAGAAGGACGGCGGCCGCATCAAGTACCAACGCGTCTGCTCGATCGACGGCGAGGAGGTGCCCTACTCCGACATCGCCAAGGGATACGAGGCGGCCGACGGCCAGATGGTCGTGCTGACCGACGAGGACCTCAAGAGCCTTCCGTCGAGGTCGTCGAAGGAGATCTCGATCGAGAAGTTCGTGCCGTCGGAGCAGATCGACCCGCTCCTTTTCGACAAGAGCTACTACCTCGAGCCCGACAAGACCGGCCTCAAGCCCTATGTGCTGCTGCGCGATGCCCTGGAGAAGGCCGACCGGATGGCCCTCGTCACCGTGTCGGTGCGCACCCGCATGACGCTCGCCGTGCTGCGCGTGCGCGACGGCGTCATCGTGCTGCAGACGCTGCTGTGGGCCGACGAGGTGCGCACGCCGGAGTTCGAGTCGCTCTCGGAGGACACCCACGCGACGGCCAAGGAGCTCGCGATGGCCTCCTCCCTCGTCGACTCGCTGTCGGGCGACTACGAGCCGGACGAGTTCGAGGACGACTACTCCGACGCCGTCACCCAGCTCGTCGCGACGAAGATCGAGGGAGGCGACATCACCGAGATGCCCGAGGCGAAGGGCGAGGAGACCGAGGTCGTCGACCTGCTGGCTGCGCTGCAGCGCAGCGTCGACAAGGCCAAGGCCGCCAAGTCGGGTGGCGCGTCCACGAGCGCCTCCGACGACGACGCCGACGCCAACGACTCGAAGAAACCGGCGACGAAGACGGCGGAAAAGACCGCGACCAAGAAGACGGCGACGAAGAAGACCACCACGAAGAAGACCACTGCGAAGAAGTCGACGACGAAGAAGGCGGCCACGAAGAAGGCCAGCTGAGCGACGTTGGTCACGCCGGCGGCATACGCACGCCCTGCGGTGGCGCCTGCGCGAGGATGAGAACGTGCGAACGGCGACGATCGACGAGCTCACCCGACGGCTCGGGACCCTGCCCACCAACCCTCGCGTCGTCGTCAGCGGCAACATGGCGGTGCCGTGGGAGGCGGTGCGCGCGCTCGACGCGGCGCAGCCCTCCTACGTGCTGCATGCGCTCAACGCGCCGGCCGGGCTGCCCGACCGCGAGGGCGTGACCGTCGAGACCTGCTTCGTCGGCCCCGGCATGCGGCGACACCCGCACCTGCGCTACGTCCCCTCGCGGCTGTCGCTCGTGCCGCTGCTCTACGCACGGGCCCTGCCACCGGACGCGGTGCTGCTCCACTGCGCCCCGCCGCGCGACGGTCAGGTGAGCCTCGGGCTCGAGGTCAACGTGCTGCCGGCCGCGATCGAGGCCTGCCGGGCGAGGGGCGGTCTCGTCGTGGCCGTCGTCAACCCGCGGATGCCGTTCACCTTCGGCGACGCCCAGGTGCCGCTCGACCACGTCGACCTGCTGGTCGAGGTCGATGCCGAGCTGGCCTCGCACGCCCCCTCGGAGCCCGACCCCGAGAGCCGGCTCATCGGCGAGCGCGTCGCGGCCCGCGTGGCTGACGGGGCCACGATGCAGCTCGGCATCGGCGCCGTGCCCGACGCGACGCTCGCCGCCCTGACCACACGACGCGGCATCCGCGTGTGGAGCGAGATGTTCTCCGACGGCGTGCTCGCGCTCGACGCGGCGGGGGCCCTCGACCCCGACCACCCGCTCGTCACCTCGTTCGCCTTCGGCTCGACCGACCTCTACGCGTGGCTCGACGGCAACGAGCGCGTGCGGATGCTGCGCACCGAGAAGACGAACGACCCAGGGCTCATCGCCCAGCAGCGCCAGATGACGTCGGTCAACACGGCGCTCGAGGTCGACCTCTTCGGGCAGGCCAACGCCTCACGCATCAACGCGCGCATCCACTCCGGCTTCGGCGGCCAGACCGACTTCATCGTCGGCGCGCTGCACTCCCCCGGTGGCCAGTCGTTCATCGCGCTGCGCTCGTGGCACCCGAAGGCCGACGTCTCCACCATCGTGCCGCTGCTCGACGAGCCGGTGACGAGCTTCCAGCAGAGCGCCATCGTCACCGAGCACGGCTGCGCGCCGCTCTGGGGCCGCAGCGAGCGCGAGCAGTGCCGCGACATCATCGAGGAGTGCGCGCACCCGCGGGTGCGCGACGACCTGTGGGAGGAGGCCGCGGGTCTCGGCCTCGCCTGAGCGCCAAGGCGTCCGAGGGCGTATGCCGTCGGGTGCGTCGAGCGCGACCCGCGACTGCTCGTAGGGTGGCGAGCATGAGCGAGAACCCCCGTCCCGTTCGACCCGTGGCCGTCGTGACCGGCGGGACCCGAGGCATCGGTCTGGCGGTCGCCGAGGACCTCGCCGAGACCCATCACGTCGTGGTCGGCGGCCGCAGTGCCGAGTCGGTCGCAGCCGTGGTCGACCGGCTGCCCTCAGCGGAGGGTTTCGTCGCCGACCTCGCCGACTGTTCCGCGGGCGGCTCGCTCGAGACGGCCCTCGTCGCGCTCGTCCCGAGGCTCGACCGGGTCGACGTGCTGGTGCACTCAGCCGGCGTGCTGCGCAACGGCACGGTGGCCGACGCTCCGGTGTCGCACTGGGCCGAGTCGCTCACGGTGAACGTCACCGCTGTCGCAGTCGTGACGAAGGCGTTGCTGCCGGCACTGCGGGCCGCCGAGGGACGCGTCGTGGCGATCAACTCCGGCTCCGGTTTCACCAGCACTCCTGGCGGTGGCGCCTACGCCGCGTCGAAGTTCGCCCTGCGAGCCTTCACCGACGCTCTGCGCGAGGAGGAACGCGAGCACGGTGTCCGCGTCACCTCGCTGCACCCCGGCCGGGTCGACACCGACATGCAGCGCGAGCTCGTCGAGTTCGAGGGCGCGGACTACGACGCGAGCGCCTACCTCGACGTCGCCTCGGTCGTCCGGGCTGCACGCCTCGCCATCGACGCCGGCCCGGACGCGAGCATCGACATGGTCTCCGTGCGGCCTCGCGGGTGGCGTCCCTCTCCCGGCTGATCTGGCGCCTGATCACTCAGGCGACATAGCTGCCGCCGTTGATGCTTTGGGTGCTGCCGGTGATGTAGGCGGAGTCCTCGCACGACAGCCAGACGAACAGGGCGGCGATCTCGTCCGGCCGGGCCTGACGCCCCAGCGGCACGGCGGCCGCGAGCGCCCGCTCGGTGTCGTCGTCGCTGCCGACGCGGATCTCGGTGTCGACCACGCCGGGAGCGACGGCGTTGACGGTGATGCCGTGCTCCGCGAGCTCGCGCGCCATCCCCCGGGTCAGGCCGAGGACGCCTGCCTTGGCTGCGGCATACGACGTCTTCGAGAAGACTCCACCCCCGTGCTGTGCCGTCACGGACGACATGTTGACGACCCGGCCGTAGCCACCCTCGATCATCTGCGGCACGAACGCCTGGCTGAGCAGGAACGGCCCGGTCAGGTTGACGGCCATGACCCGCTCCCACTCCTCGAGGGAGAGCTGGAGGAACGACGCCGGGCTGGGGATGCCGGCGATGTTGCACAGCGCCCCGACCGGCGGGAGTTCCGACGCCGCGACGGCATCGGCGACGCTGCGGATGCCGTCCGGGTCCGTCACGTCGAGCACGAACGCGGCGACCTGCGCACCCGGCACCTGCTCGCGGACGGCAGTCGCCGCCTGCTCGAGGCCGTCCGCATTGACGTCGATCATGGCCACCGCCCAGCCCTCGCGGGCGAAGCGAGCCGCCGTGTGGAAGCCGATCCCCTTCAGGGAGGACGCTCCGGTGACAACCGCCGTGCGGGTGCCGATGCCTGTGTTGAAGCCCATGGGTCGTGTTCCTTGCTTCCGTGAGAGTGGCTGGTCAGCGGAGGGCGTCGAGCACGCGGGCGACGACAGAGTCGGTCGACAGGCCGTACTTGTCGTGCAGCGTGGGCAACGCCCCTGCGTCGAGGAACTCGTCGGGCAGGGCGATCGGGCGGACGTGTCGGGCCACCCCCCGGCGGACGAGCGCACCCGCGACCGCCTCGAAGAGACCCCCGACGACGGTGTGGTTCTCAGCGGTGAAGGCGGGGCGGTCGGTGTCGAGCTGCGCGACGACGGTGTCCTCGTCGAACGGCTTGAGCGTGGCGCAGTGAACGACCGACAGCTCGATGCCGTGCTGCTCCGAGAGCTTCTCGGCGGCGAGCAGCGCCCGCATCGTCATGAGTCCGGAGGAGACGATGACCGCGTCGTCCCCCGGACGCACGACCCTGGCCTTGCCGACCTCGAACGAGTAGTCGTAGCGGTCGAGGATGCGGGGGACCTGCCCTCGCAGGAGCCGGGTGTACGTGGGCCCCTCGATCGCGGCGGCGGCCGGGACGATGGCCTCCACGTCGACGGCATCGGCGGGGTCGAAGATCGTGAGGTCCGGCATGCCGCGCAGGATCGCGACGTCCTCGGTTGCCTGGTGCGAGGGGCCGTAGCCGGTCGTCAACCCTGGGAGCGCGGCAACGATGTTGACATTGAGCCGCGGCTCGGCAGCGTCGAGGCACAGGAAGTCATAGGCGCGCCTCGTCGCGAACACCGAGTACGTGGTCGCGAACGGGACGAGTCCCACGGCGGCCATGCCCGCGGCGGCGCCGACCATGAGCTGTTCGGCCATGCCCATCTCGAAGTAGCGGTCGGGATGGGCCGCCGCGAAGACGTGCATGTCGGTGTACTTCGAGAGGTCCGCAGTCAGGCCCACGACCCTCTGGTCCTCGGCGGCCAGGGCCGCCAGCGCGTGGCCGAAGGGTGCCGCGGTCGTGGGGACGCCGGGGTCGGCGATCGATGCGATCATGGCCGCCGAACGCTTGACGGTGGTGGTGGTCATCGTCGTGCCTTTCCGTGCTCGTGTCCGTCGGTCAGCTGTGCCTTGGCGACCGGCCACTCCTCGGCGGCCACGCGGAGGAAGTGGAGCTTCTCCTTGGCCTCGAGCAGGGACACGCCCTTCGCGAGGCGGGTGTCGCAGAGGATGACCTTCGGGCGACCGTGTGCTGCGGCGGTGGTCGTTGCCCGATCGAGCGCGGTCAGGACGGCCTCGAGATCGTTTCCGTCCACGCGCTGGGCGTCCCAGCCGAAGGAAACCCACCGGTCCTCCTGCGTGTCGAGGCGCAGGACGTCCTCGGTCCGGCCGTCGGCCTGGAGTCCGTTGAGGTCGACGAGGGCGATGAGGTTGCCGAGATCCCAGTGGGTCGCCGACATGGCCGCCTCCCAGGTCGATCCCTCGTTGAGCTCCCCGTCGGACAGCAGGTTGAAGACGAGCTGACCTCCGCGGCCCTGGAGCCGCAGGCCGAGGGCCATCCCGACCGCCTGGCCCAGGCCGTGGCCGAGAGAGCCGCCGGAGATCTCCATGCCGGGTGTGTAGGTCTTCATGCCCGACATCGGCAGCCGGGACCCGTCTGCGGCGTACGTCAGCAGCTCGGCCCGCGGGATGACCCCGGCGACCGCAAGGGCTGAGTAGGACGCGAGCGCGTAGTGCCCGATGGACAGGAGGAACCGGTCACGGCCGTCCCACTCGGGGTCGTCCGGGCGGTGGCGGAGCGTGTCGCAGTAGACCGCCGCCAGGACGTCGGCGATGCCGAGGGCCTGCCCGACGTACCCCTCTCCCTGGGCCTCGCCCTGCTCGAGGACCCCCATGCGGATCTCGTACGCGGAGTCGGCCACGCGGGCGAGTCGGTCGGCGTCGATCCGGTCGACGGGCGTCTGGGCGCGCGCCATGGTGCTCATGAGTTCACCACCTGTGCGGGAGAGGGACGGCCGGGGGTGATGTCGGTGCGGGACTGGTCGACGGGCGTGGCCGCGGTGATCCGTTCGGCCTCCTGCCGCTCCTGCGGCCCCCACGTCTCGCGGGTGACCAGGGTGGTCCCGAAGCCGATGACCGAGTAGGCCAGGAAGAGCAGAGCCGGACCCAGCCAGCCGAAGCGCAGGTAGAGCAGCGTCGTCAGGAACGGCGTGACTCCGGAGACCATGGCCGAGATCTGGTAGGCCAGCGATGCACCGGATGACCGCGTGTTGGCCTGGAAGAGCTCGGGGAACCAGGCCCCCTGAGCGCCGGCCAGTGCGTTCTGGCTGATGGTGTAGCTGACGACGATCGTGACGACCACGGCGAGGAACAGTCCCGTGTTGACGAGCAGGAACATCGGGACGGCCCAGGCGGCGTTGAACAGCGTCACCCAGAGGTAGAGCGGCCGGCGGCCGATCCGGTCGGTGAGGGCGGCCCACCCGGTGGTCGCGAAGATGCCGATGCCGGAGGCGATGCACAGGGCGACGATCGTCTCGGTCGAGCTGGCGATCTTGGAGGTGTGGAGGTAGCTGATCATGTAGGTGATGGCGATGGCATATCCGGCGGTCTCGGCGATGCGCAGGCCGATGCCGCGGAGGATGTTGCGCCAGTCGTCCCTGATGACCTGCGCGATTGGGTTCTTCACGAGCGCGCCCGACTCCTTGACCTCCTCGAACACCGGGGACTCCGGGACCTTCGCGCGGATGATCAGCCCGACGATGACCAGGGCGGCGCTGAGCAGGAACGGCACGCGCCAGGCCCAGTCGCCCGGCAGCTTCACGGAGACGAGGAAGGCGAGGTTGGCCAGCAGCAGCCCGACCGGGAAGCCGGACTGGACGAAGCCGGTGAACTTGCCGCGCTTGAGCCACGGCGAGTGCTCGTACGTCATGAGGATCGCGCCGCCCCACTCCGCACCGTAGGCAAGGCCCTGGATGATCCGGATGGCGACGAGCAGCGCTGGGGCGAGCGCTCCGACCTGCGCGTGCGTCGGGAGGGCGCCGATGAGGACGGTGGCCAGACCCATGACGATCAGGGAGACGACGAGGACGGGCTTGCGGCCGACCCGGTCGCCGAGGTGCCCGCCGATGATGCCGCCGAGCGGCCGGGCCACGAAGCCGACGCCGAGCGTGGCGAACGAGGCCAGGGTGCCCATCAGCGGGTCGGCGCTCGGGAAGAACACGGTGCCGAAGTAGAGGGCCGCGGCGGTCCCGAACCCGATGAAGTCGTAGGCCTCGATGACGGCTCCGGCCGTGGAGCCGAACGCTACTCGCGTCTGGTCTCCGGTCCCGTGAACCGGTCCCCGCATCCGTAGGGCGGACGTCTCTGGCGTGCTGGCCATGTCCGGTGCTCCTTCGTCTGTGCCGCACTCCAGTGTGCGACGCTGGTGTCGATTGTTAACAGTTAACAGTCGACAGTCAAGAGTTGATCCAAAATTCGTGGCGGGTGACAATGCGTCCACGCGGCCGACGTTCCATGAGAGGCAGATGAGACATGGCCATGGGTATCGTCAACCGCACCTTGCGTGAGCAGGTGCTCGAGCAGCTGCGCAGAGCGATCCTGGGCGGCGCCTTCGCGCCCGGAGAGAAGCTTGCGGAGGTCGAGCTCGCCGCCGAGTTCGGTGTGAGTCGCGGCACCGTCCGAGAGGCCCTGCGGACCCTCCACAACAGTGGCCTGCTGGAGGGGTCCGAGCGCAGCAGCCTGCACGTGCGCAGACTCAGCCCCCGTCAGGTGACCGAGCTCTACGAGGTCCGCGCCGCGTTGGAGGGGCAGGCCATCGCGATCATCCTGCGGGCAGCCGATGCGGCGGCCAAAACGGACGAGCTGGAGAAGCTGCTCCCCGAGGGCGCACCGGGCATGACCTATGCGGAGCGCTTCGAGCTCGACCTCGGGTTCCACGAGGCGCTCTGCCGACTGTCCGGCAACGAGACGCTCCTGACGATGTGGACGAGCATCAAGGACCTCATGCGGATCTCGGTTCTCGCCCAGCCCGAGGAGGTCTCCGGCTCGCTCATGGCGAAGAGTCACCACCAACCCATCATCGACGCCATGCGCACCGGAGAGCCCGACCGCGCCCGCGTCGTGCTGTCGGCCCACATGGCAGCCGCTGCGAACGCCTGGGGCCTCGAGGCCACCGATCACTAGGCCGTCGGGGTCGGTCTGCGGCCAGGACCTGCGGGCCCGCGTCAGATGCGGCTGGACCCCCGCGTGGGCATGAGCGCCAGGCGGGCGAAGGCGAGTGAGGCCGCGAGGTCGACCTCGCGCTGCTCGCGGTCACCCTTGCGGGTCGAGACCTCCACGACGACATCTCCGGTCCAGGCGGTGTCGGCGAGGTGCTCGAGCACCTCGGCGCACGGTTGGGTGCCACGGCCGGGCACGAGGTGCTCGTCGAGGAACGACCCGAGCCCGTCGGCCAGGTGCAGGTGAGCCAGCCGGGAGCCCAGTCGCTGCGCCATCTCCAGGGCGTCTGAGCCGGCGGTCGCCGTGTGCGACAGGTCGAGCGTCACGTTGTCGTAGGGCTGGTCGACAGGGTCCCAGTGCGGGAGGTAGGCCATGACCTCACGGCGCGCCGTGCGCCACGGGTACATGTTCTCGACGGCGAGCGTGATGCCGTGGTCGTGCTCGCGAAGGGCGATCCCGTCGACGAACCCGGCGGCATACTCCTTCTGCCAGCGGAACGGGGGGTGCAGCACGACCGTGCTCGCGCCGACCTCGAGGGCGAGCTCGATCGACCGGTCGACCTTCCCCCACGGGTCGGCGCCCCAGACGCGCTGGGTCAGCAGGAGCGTCGGTGCGTGGATCGAGACGACGGGCAGCCCGTGCAGCTCGGACAGGGCGCGCAGGGCGCCGGCCTCCTGGGTCACCGGGTCGGTCCAGACCATCACCTCGATCGCGTCGTAGCCGAGCCGCGCGGCGGTCGCGAAGGCGGTGGCCGCGTTGTCGGGGTAGAGCGAGGCGGTCGACAGGCCGACCCGGATCGTCATGCGGCCATTGTCCGACACGGCGTCCGGGCGGCCGCACGCCGGTGCCACGTCACGAGGTCAGGTGGTCGAGCCTCCGGAGGATGAGCCCCTCACGCAGGGCCCACGGGCAGATGTCGAGGCGCTCGACCTGGAGCAGGTCGAGCGCGGCCTCGGCCACCAGGGCTCCGGCATACAGCTGGTGCGCGCGCCCCTCGGAGACGCCCGGCAGCTGCGCGCGAGCGACGGAGTCGAGGCCGGCGAGCCGCTGGACGATCCCGCGAAGGTCGTTGCGCGACAATGTCCTCGGCACGAACGGGCCATCGTCGCGGGGCGCGGCACCCGCGATGCGCGCGAGCGACCGCATCGTCTTGGACGTGCCCACGGCACGGTCAGGGACCCCGGAAGCCAGCAGTGGGCGTACGCGCTCGGCGAGGCTGGCGCGCACGTGGGCGCGGACCTCCCGGGCGGCGGACTCGGTGGGAGGGTCGCCCGGCAGGCGCTCGCGGGTCAAGCGTCCCGCGCCAAGGGGCAGGCTGAAGGCGACATCGGGCTCCTCGTCGAGGCCGCCCGCGAGCTCGAGCGAACCGCCCCCGATGTCGACGACGAGCAGGCGACCGCTCGACCAGCCGAACCAGCGGCGCACCGCGAGGAAGGTCATCCGCGCCTCGTCCGTGCCGCTGAGGGCCTCGAGCTCGACACCGGTCTCGTGGCGCACCCGGTCGATGACGGCCTCGCCGTTGGGCGACTCGCGCAACGCGGACGTGGCGAAGGCGAACAGGTCGCTGACCCCCTGGTCCTCGGCGACGACGAGGCACTCGCGGATGAACGAGACGAGGCGGTCGGCGGTGGCCTCGCCGACGCGCCCGTCGGGGTCGAGGCTCTCGGCAAGGCGCAGCTCGGTCTTGTGCGAGAACGCCGGCAGCGGCTGCGCGCCGGGGTGCGCGTCGACGACGAGCAGGTGGACCGAGTTGGACCCGATGTCGATGACGCCAAGGCGCATGGCCCGACCCTATCGTCCGGCCCTTCGGCACTCCCGCGCCGCCGTGGGCCGCTGACCGCCGCTTCCACCCGGCTCGAACGCGGCGTTCGGTGGCGAACTGCGTGTTATACCGGCGCGTTCGCCATCGAAGGCCGCGCTCGGCACGTGAGGGTGGGGCCCGTATGCCGTCAGGCGGAGCGGCGACTGAGGGTAAGCGAGCCGAGGGCCAGGGCCCCGGCGATGAAGGCCGCGATGATGCCGAGGTCGGTGAGCACGGTGGTGACCGGGTCGGGGTTGCGGGCGATCTCCTTCATCGCGTCGACGGCATACGACAGCGGCAGCACGTTGGAGATCCACTCGAGAACGGTCGGCAGCTCGTCGCGCGCGATGAGCAGGCCGCACAGCAGGAACTGCGGCAGCAGGAAGGCGGGCATGAACTGCACCGCCTGGAACTCGGTGCGGGCGAAGCCGCTGGCGAGCAGGCCGAGGGCGGTGCCGAGCACGGCGTCGAAGACCGCCACGACGATGAGCAGCCAGAGTGGACCCGCGACCTGGAGGTCACAGACCCAGACGGCGAATCCCGTTGCCACGAGAGCCTGCACGACGGCGAGCGCGCCGAAGGCCGCGGCATAGCCAAGCATGAAGTCGCCCTTGCCCATGGGGGTCGTGAGCAGTCGCTCGAGCGTGCCCGACTGCCGCTCGCGGAGCGTCGCCACGGAGGTGACGATGAACATGACGACCATTGGGAAGACGCCGAGCAGGGCGGGACCGATGGCATCGAAGACGGGGGTGCCGTTGTAGATCCAGGCGAGCAGGCCGAGCAGGACGCACGGGACGACGATGATGAGCGCGATGGTGCGGTGGTCGGTGCGGACCTGGCGCAGGACGCGTCCGGAGGTGGCGGTGGTGAGGCCGGGGTTCACGATGCGCTCCTGTCGGAGGGGGCCGAGGCGGCGCCGGTGCGGGCGGCCTCGGCGTCGATGAGGGCGAGGAAGGCGGCGTCGGCGTCGGCCGCGCCCGTGCGGGCCAGCAGCTCGTCGGGCGTGACGTCGGCGAGCACCTGCCCCTCGCGCAGCAGCACCAGCCGGTCGCAGCGAGTGGCCTCGTCCATGACGTGACTCGAGACCACGAGCGAGTGCCCCCGCTCGGCGAGGTGACGGAAGAGCGCCCAGAGGTCTCGACGCAGCACCGGGTCGAGGCCCACGGTCGGCTCGTCGAGGACGAGGAGGGTGGGTCGGCCGACGAGCGCCGCCGCGAGGGAGACCCGCGACTCCTGACCGCCCGAGAGGTCCTGCACCAGCTGTTCGGCGTGCGACTCGAGGTCGACCTCGGCGAGCGTGCGGTCGACGGCGTCGCGCAGCTCCTGGCCGCGCAGGCCCACCGCGCGCCCGAAGTAGGCGACGTTGTCGCGGACGGTGAGGTCGGCGTAGACGCTGGGACTCTGGGTGACGTAGCCGACCTCGTCGCGGAGCACGGGTGATCCGGCCGGGTGGCCGAGCACGGTGACGGTGCCGGCCTCGATGACCTGCACGCCGACGATGCACCTCATCAGGGTGGACTTGCCCGAGCCCGAAGGCCCCAGGAGCCCGACGACCTGGCCGGACGGGATCTCGAGGTCCAGCCGAGGGATCACGCGGCGCTTGCCGCGGATGACCTGCAGACCGCTCACGGCCACTGCCGGTCCACTGTTATTCATCATGTGATGAAATCTACTCCGCTCCAGGCCCGCTGTCCACGAGATGGTGCTGGAGAACCGGTCCGATGCGTTCGACGAGCTGCTCGCGGGTCGCCTCGGCGAGTGCCGGGACCTTGATCACGTAGCGCGCGACGACGAGACCGATCATCTGGGAGGCCGCGAGCGCCCCGCGCAGCTGCGGGTCGGCCACCCCGGTCGATGCCGCGACGCGGCCGAAGACCTCGCGACCGAGGAACTCACGCAGCATCCGGGCCGCCTCCTCGCTCGTCATGCTCGACCGGACCAGGGCGATGAGCGCGTCCCGTCGCTCGGGCGGCTCCCACACCCCGAGGAACGTCTCGACGATGCGCCAGCCCAGTCGGTCGACGTCGCCGGCCGTGATGCGCTCGATCAGCTCGGTCGGGTTGACGGGCACGTCGAGGGTCTCGGCGAACAGCGCCGCCTTGCCGTCGAAGTAGTGGTGCACGAGAGCCGGGTCGACGCCCGCCTCGCGGGCGATGCCGCGCAGGCTGGTCTTGTCGTATCCCTTGGCGGCAAAGGACGTTCGCGCCGCATGGAGGATCGCCGAGCGGGTGTCCTCACCGCCGGGCCTCCGCCCTCGCGCCCGCACGGCGTCGCGCGTCGTCATGAGGACACCGTATGCCGCCACAGTCGTCACCGGGTGCACCTCGGACCCGTTGACCGGCCGTCCGCGGCGTCCGACAATCGAGGTGTCCGGTCCGCCACAAGGATCGACGGACCCACGTGAAAGAGGGTCGATGCGACCATGAACCGATGGACGCATCCGCAGGATGCCTTGCCGCTCGTCGCGGGCATCTACGCAGCGTTGTCACCCATCTGGACGACAACCACCACCCGGGCCACCACGACGATGATCGTCCTCGGCGCCATCGCGGCGCTCGCGGCGGTCGCCGAGCTGGTGCGGCCCGACCTGATCCCGCTCGAGGGCCTCACGGCCCTGATCGGCGTGGCGTTCATCGTCGCGCCGTGGGTCATGGGGTTCAGCGGCACTCGTCCGATGGCGTGGACGGCCTGGATCGTCGGCGCCGTCACGTTCCTCGTCGGTGCCGCCGACCTCCAGGTGACCCGCATGCACCACCGCGACAGCACCGCCGCGTCGCACTGACCGTGTGCGGGGCCCGGGTCGGACCATCAGCTCCGGCCCGGGCAAACCGTTCAGGCGTCAGGGTGCTCGTCGGGCAGCGTCACCGGCTCGAGCACACGCTCGGCAGCGGCGGCTCGCGCCCAGCGGGCCCACTCCATAGGTCGTGTGCGGTGCTCGTGGTCCCGTGCCTCCGGGTCGGCGCCCGCCTCGAGGAGGGCGCTCACGAGCTCGACGTCGTCCATGAAGGCGGCCTGGTGCAGCGCCGTGCGTCCGCCCCGTCGCGCGTCGACGTCGGCACCTGCGGCGACGGCGGCCCGCACGGCATCAGGCGTCGCCGCCAGGTGGATGTCCGTCGGCCCGTCGCTCGCGGACCCGTCACTCACGGGCTCGTCCGGCACGAGGCCGTGCTCGGCGAGCAGGGCCAGCCGGTGCCGGAAGCCGTGCTGCCGCGCCCAGCCGACCTGCCGCCCGACCATCTCGTCGATCGTCTCGGCGGGCTCGCCCGTTCGTCGCGCCCACACCTCCGACGCCGGGTGCCCGAGGCCGCGGGCGAGGAGGATCTCGAGGTGGCTGTCGTCGCGGTTGAACATCCGGTTGTAGAGCGCCTGCCGGTCGTCCGGGTCGGCGCCGCGCTCGAGGAGCAGCTCGGCGAGTGGCCGCCACTGCGGGTGCCGCGGCTAGCGCGACGGACCCGCCTCTCCCTCGCCGAAGACGCCCGTCAACGCCGTGAACGCCGTCGGCAGCCCCTGCCAGAGGTAGCCGGAGTCGGGGTCGGCCCCCGCGTCGAGAAGGACGCGCGCCGTCGCGACGGGGTCGTGCTGCGGCATCCGGGAGTAGACGACGTAGAGCAGCGGGACCCACCGGAACGGGCCGCCGTCGCGGTCCACCGCCGACGGGTCGGCCCGTAGGTGCCGTAGCACCGCCTCGGCATCGCCCGCGACTGCGGCGACGACGATGCTGCGGTCCACGAGGGCAGGGCTGTCCGCGAGGAGGTCTGCAGCCCGTGCCCATCGCGCCGGCTCGTCCCGATCGGTGCAGGTCAGACACGCGAGCGCGGCTATTGCAGAAGCCGTTTCGGCTCCGCCGGACACGTCCTCTGGCGTCGAGTCGAGGGCCGCCCGGTCCCGGCTCAGGGGCTCGGCCGCGCGGAGGTAGGCGCGCAGCCCCGGCCAGCTCGCCAGCCCGTACGCGCGCGCGACGACGAGCTGCGCGTCGCCCAGGGCGAAGGTGGCGGGGTCGGACGGCGCGCCCTCGGGATGGTGCCTGGCGGCATACGCCAAGGCCGTGGGGTCGGCGGAGCGCACAGCGCGCTGCAGCCGCCTCGCATCGCGTCGGAACCGCTCGAGGTCGGGGTTGCCGGGCAGGGACAGGGCCATGACGGCCTCCTCTCGTCGTACCCGCTGTGCGCTGGTCGGGCCGAAAGGAGGTCGGACCGCAGACGTCGTGCCACCAGGGAGGCTGAGCCCCTTCCCGCGCACCGGTGGCGACCTGGACGCCCCGACCAGCGTAGGGGCTTCCACCACGTGGGCGCCTCCCACGCGTCGCGAACCTTTGCGGCATAAGGTGTGCCGGTGGCTGAAGCACCTCTGGACCTCCCTCGCGTCTGGGTCGAGTTCACCGACCCCGCCGACGCGAACCAGCGCTACCGCTGCGACCTGACGTGGCTGACGAGCAGCTGGACGTGCATCTTCGGCAGCGGCTGCCACGGCATCTACGCCGGCCGCCCCGACGACGGGTGCTGCACCCTCGGCGCCCACTTCACCGAGAAGGACGACTGGAAACGCGTCGCCAAGGCCGTCGACGAGCTCGGTGAGGACGAGTGGGAGTACCACGCCGTCGGCACGGCCACCGGCAGCAAGGACGACTGGACCGAGAAGGAGGACGGCGCGCGCAAGACGAAGGTCGTCGACGGCGCCTGCATCTTCCTCAACCGTCCGGGCTTCCCCGCCGGGGCCGGCTGCGCGCTGCACCAGCACGCGGTCCTCACCGGGGTCGAGCCGCACACCCTCAAGCCCGACGTGTGCTGGCAGCTGCCGATCCGCCGCACCTTCCGCACCGTCGAGCTGCCTGACGACTCGAGCTACCTCGAGGTGACGATCACAGAGTACGACCGCCGCGGCTGGGGACCCGGTGGCCACGACCTCGACTGGTACTGCTCGGGCAACCCCGAGGCCCACGTGGGTCGCGAGCCGGTCTACCGCTCCAACGCGCCCGAGCTCACCGAGCTGATGGGCCCGCTCGCCTACGCCGAGCTGGCCATCCGAGCCGAGGCGCACCTGGCGCAGGTCAAGGCCGTCCGCGCGCGGGGCGTGCGCAAGCTGCTGCCGCTGCTCGTGCACCCCGCCACGATCGAGGCGCAGCGGAACACATGAGCGACGAGTCCGGGATCATCCCCTCCCCCAACATCTGGGAGACGCCTGACGTCTACGAGGTCGAGAACCGCGGCGTCGACCGCGACCACGTCATCGAGGACGCGATGCGCTCGGTGCTCGACTGGGCCGGTCTCGACGTCGTCGACATCGGCTGCGGCACCGGCTTCCACCTGCCGTTCTTCGCCACGACGGCCCGGTCCGTCACCGGCGTCGAGCCGCACCCACCCTTGGCCGCCCTTGCCGCACAACGCGTCTCGGGTATGCCGTCCATATCGGTCCGTGAGGAGGGCGCGGCTGCGATCGGCGTGCCCGACGCGTCGTTCGACGTCGCGCACGCCCGGTGGTCCTACTTCTTCGGGCCGGGCTCAGAGCCGGGCCTCGCCGAGCTCAACCGCGTCATGCGCCCCGGCGGAGCGGCGTTCGTCATCGACAACGACGCGACGCGGTCGACGTTCGGCACGTGGTTCCGGCGCGCGCTGCCGTCCTACGACCCGCGCGCCGTCGAGCGGTTCTGGGAGCGCCAGGGCTGGCAGCGCGAACGCCTCAGCATCCGGTGGGACTTCGACTCGCGTGAGGACTTCGAAGCCGTCGTCGGCATCGAGTTCGCGCCGGAGCACGCCGACCTCATCCTCGCCGAGCACCCCGACGCGACGGGCGTCGACTACGCCGTCAACCTCTGGCACCGCCGCTTCTGACCCGTCGAGAGGCCAAAGTTCGCCGCCCCTGACCCGTCGAGGGGCCAAAGTTCGCCGCCCCTGACCCGTCGAGAGGCCAGAGTTCGCCGCCTCCCGCACGTCGAGAGGCCACTCGTGGCCGCCCGAGGATGGTCATTTCAGCCCATCGCACCTCTTCACGAATGGTCATCCTGACCGACGCGACGCACCGGCGCGCCTTCCTACCGTGGCTCCACGACCACAGGAGCTGACCACCGGGAGGACACCATGGAAACCATCGACACCGTCATCATCGGCGCCGGACAGGCCGGCCTCGCCACCGCGCGCGAGCTCGTCAGCCGCGGCCACCAGTGCATCGTGCTCGAACGCAACCAGGCCATCGGCGACGGCTGGCGCCAGCAGTACGACTCGCTGCGCCTCTACACCGCCGCCCGGCACGACTCGCTGCCGGGGCTCCCCTTCCCCGGGGACCCCCGGGCGTTCCCCGGCAAGGACGAGGTCGCCACCTACCTCCAGTCGTATGTCGCCCACTTCCGACTGCCGGTGCGGCTCGGGGTGCGTGTCGAGCGCCTGACCTCGGCCGCGGGTGGCGACGGGTTCGTCCTGACCACCGACCACGGCGACATCCTGTGCCGCAACGTCGTCGTCGCCACTGGCACCTTCGGGCGGACACCGGTCGTGCCCACCTTCGGCGCCGACCTCGACCCGTCGATCCTCCAGCTGCACTCGAGCGAGTACCGCCGCCCGGGCCAGCTGCGTGACGGCTCCGTCCTCGTCGTCGGCGCCTCGCACTCGGGCTGCGACATCGCCTACGAGCTCGCGCAGGACCGGCCCACCGTGCTGGCCGGCCGGGACTGTGGCCAGATCGCGGTGCGCTGGGACTCGCGTGCCGTCCACGTCGTCTTCCCGTTCCTGCTCTTCGCGTGGCGGCACGTGCTCACCCGTCGAACACCGATGGGGCGCAAGGCCATGGACGAGATCCGTCACCACGGCGGTCCGATGCTGCGCGTCAAGCGCGAGGACCTCGCGGCCCGCGGGGTCGAACGGCACACCGACCGGGTCGTCGGCGTCACGCGAGGGCTTCCTACGCTTGCCGACGGCACCGTCATCGAGGCCGCCAACATCATCTGGGCCACCGGCTTCGCACCACGGTTCGACTGGATCGACCTGCCGATCCTCGGGGACGACGGCTGGCCGCGGGAGTACCGAGGTGTGGCACAGGACGTCGAGGGCCTCTTCTTCTGCGGGCTGGCCTTCCAGTACGCGTTCGCCTCCATGGTGCTGCCCGGCGTGGGTCGCGACGCCGCACACGTCGCCGCGCAGATCATGGGGCGGGCAGCCACGGTTCCCTCTTCCACCACACCCATGACGGCCTGGACGTGAGGTGTCGGGCGTCAGAGAAGGTGGTTTTCGAAGGCGAAAGCCGCTGCGGCAGTGCGGCTCCCGACGCCGAGCTTGGTGAAGATGTTGCTGAGGTGTCGGGCCACTGTTCGGTCGCTCAGCACCAGTTCGGCTGCGATCTGCGCGTTGCTCAGGCCGGCGGCCACGAGCCGCAGCACCTCCACCTCGCGCTCGCTCAGACCGGCTATACGATGCGCCTGCCGGGCTGTTCGGTCGCGCACGGTGATCGCACCAACCGCATCGACGTCCGGCTGGGCACCGACCGACACGAAGACCTCTCGGGCCGAGGCGAGCGAACGGCGGGCGGACTCGCCGTCGCCGAGCGCGAGCAGCGCCCTCCCGATGGCAGCCTGCGCGAGAGCGGCCTCGTAGGGCACGTCGAGACGAACCCAGCTCTGGTGCGCCCTGCGCAGGTAGGGCAGGGCGCCTGCCGCATCGCCCGCTGACAGCTCGACGAGCCCACCGGCATACGCCGCCCGCGCCGCGAGCACGTCCGAGCCGAAGGAGCGTGCGTACGCGTCGAGCTCGCCGGCGCAGCCGCGCGCCGTCTCGAGGTCGCCGACCGCGAGGAGTACGGCGACGACGCCGGGGAGCACACGCGTACGCCCCACGGCTGTATGCGTTTCGGCGAGCAGGCGACGCGCGGCGCCCTCGGCCGAAGTCTCGGAACCGCTCGCCAGCCAGAGCAGCGCCGAACCCGGCTGCGGGTCGTGGCCCTGTTCGGCGCTCAGCCCGTACGCGTCAGCGGCGCCCGCGAGGTCGCCGCGCAGGCGTCGTAGGTCGCCGAGCTCCATCGCGGCCAGACCGATGGCCGGGAAGGCACCGCCCAGCCGGTAGCGGTCGATCGCGGCCGAGAGCTCCTCCTCGGCCTCGTCCCACGCCCCGCGCGCCATCATGACCTGCCCGCGGTGCAGCGCGCACTGGCCCGTGAAGGTGACGAGGCCCGGCTGCCGCTCGCACCAACGCTGGAGCACCTGGGTCCAGGCTTCCACGCGGCGCAGGTCCGACACCTCCTGGCAGCCCTCGATGGCGGTGCAGTAGACGTTGCCGAGCAGGATCGGCTCGAAGGTCTGGCCGGCCGCTTCGAGCATCGACTCGTCGAGGAGCGAGATGCCGGCCGCGACGCGACCGCTGTAGATCGCCATGCGTCCCTGGGCACAGAGACCGACGGCGACCAGGCCCTGGTCGCCGTGCCGGCGTCCGGCCTCGGTCGCCCGTTCGGCGCAGCCCAGGGCCGCGGCGAAGTCGCCCTGGCCGAGGTGCACGAACATCCGGGAGAAGGTCAGGTAGCCGGCCTCCAGGCTCTCGGGCGGCAGTTCGGCCACGATCCGTTCACCACGAGCGAGCCAGCCCGACGCGGTCGCGTGGTCGCTGGTCATCCGGTGCACCATCGAGAGGTGGAAGGCGCAGCGTGCGGCCCGCTCGCGCTCGCCCGCGGCGGCACGCACCTCGAAGGCGCGGCGGTAGCGGTCGACGGCATCGCCCGGACGGCCGAGCAGCTGCGCGGCCGACCCGGCGGACTCGAGGTCGCTGGCGGTCAGCCCGTCCGGATCGAGGGACGACCACCGCTCCAGCGCGGCAGCCCACTCCCCGCGCTCGAACTCGGCTCTGGCGCGGACCATCTCGTCGACAACACCCACGTCACCCTCCTTCGTCGCAGGGTACGCCCGCCATCACAGCGCAGCCCCGGGTCAAGCAGCCCACTCGCGGCCTTTCGACTGCGCGGAGGCGACGAACCGTGGCCTCTCGACTGCGCGGAGGCGACGAACAGTGGCCTCTCGACGGGTGAGAGGCAGCCAAACTTGGCCTCTCGACGGTTCAGTCGGTGAGGTCGAGGGCGATGTCGACGATGGGCGAGCTGTGGGTGAGGCCGCCGACGGAGACAAAGTCCACGCCCGTGGCCGCGAAGTCGGCGACGACCTCGACCGTGAGGCCGCCCGTGGCCTCGATCTCGACCGGCTCGCCCGCCGCCCGCAACAGGTCGACGGTCTCGCGCAGCACCTCGACCGACATGTTGTCGCACATGATGAAGCGGGCGCCCGCGTCGTAGGCCTCCTGCGCCTCCGCGGGAGTCGTCACCTCGACCTGGACGTCCACCTCGGGGAAGCGCTCACGCACGAGGGCGTATGCCGCCGCGACCGAGCCCGCTGCCAGCTTGTGGTTGTCCTTGATCATCGCGACGTCGTAGAGGCCCATGCGCTTGTTGGTGCCGCCGCCGCAGCGCACGGCGTACTTCTCCAGCCAGCGCATCCCCGGTGTCGTCTTGCGGGTGTCGAGCACCATCGTCGACGTTCCCTCGAGAGCGTCGGCCCACCGGCGGGTGTGGGTGGCGACGCCCGACAGCCGGCTCAGGACGTTGAGGATGGTGCGCTCGGACACGAGGATGACCTGGGTCGTGCCGGTGAGCCGCGCGATGACGTCGCCGCGGTCGAGCCGCGCGCCGTCGTCGTTGACCACGTCGACGGCCGGCGCCTCCCGCCCGAGCTTCTCGGCCACCGCTGCGAGCACGAGACCGATGACGGGCACACCGGCGAGGACACCGGGCGCACGCGCCACGATCTCGGCCGTGCGCACCTGGTCGGCAGGGATCGTGGCGAGGGTCGTCACGTCGAGGCCGTCGGGACCGAGGTCCTCGCGCAGCGCGACGGTGACGAGCTCGCGGGCCCAGTCCAGCGGGAAGCCACTCAGGCCGTCGGTTGTCACCGGCGCCCCTCCATCCGTGAGTCGTCGTGTGCCACAGCCGATTCGGCAGCAGCCGTGTTGTCAAGATCGAGCCCGACGAGGTTCGACTGCGGCACCGGCACCACCTCGGCCTCGACCACGCCTGACGCGTTGCGCCGCAGGTGCACGTGGTGCAGGAAGTGCTCGTCGTCGCGGGCCGGGAAGTCCTCGCGCACGTGCCCGCCGCGTGTCTCCTCACGGAGCGCGGCGGCATACGTGAGCGCTCGCCCGAGGTGCAGCAGGTTGGTGGCCTCCCAGCTCTTGGGCCCGCCCTGCTTCTCGGCGTCGTCGGTGACGGCACGGGCCGCGATCTCGGCGAGGGCTGCCTGGGTCGAGGCGAGGGACGACGCCGATCGCACTGTGCCCGACCCGGAGGTCATGGCGCGCTGCACGTCGAGGCGCCGCTTGCCGCGGATCAGCTCCGGCTCGCCCGCGGGCTCGACCGGTGCCGTCTCGGGCAGCTCGCCGGCGCCGAGCCGGGCCGTAAGGTCGTCGGCGATGCGGCGGGCGAAGACGAGGCCCTCGAGCAGCGAGTTGGACGCCAGGCGGTTCGCGCCGTGGACGCCCGTGCAGGAGGTCTCGCCGCACGCGTACAGCCCCTCGACGGAGGTGCGGCCGCGCAGGTCGGTGCGCACGCCGCCCGAGGCGTAGTGCTGGGCGGGGGCGACCGGGAGCAGCTGGGTGGCCGGGTCGAAGCCGAGCTCGCGGCAACGCTGAACGATGGACGGGAAGCGCTGTTCGAGGAACTCGGCGCCGAGGTGCCGGCAGTCGAGGTAGACGTGGTCGGTGCCGGTCTCGCGCATCCGGGCGATGATGGCGCGGGCCACGACGTCTCGCGGCGCGAGGTCGGCGAGCGGGTGCTGGCCCTGCATGAACCGGTCGCCCGCCTCGTCGACGAGGAACGCGCCCTCGCCGCGCACGGCCTCGCTGATGAGCGGCTGCTGGCCCCGCGAGCCCTCGCCGAGCCACAGGACGGTCGGGTGGAACTGGACGAACTCGAGGTCGGCGAGCACGGCTCCGGCACGCAGCGCCGCGGCCATGCCGTCGCCGGTCGCGACGGACGGGTTGGTCGTCGAGGCGTAGATCTGCCCGAGCCCCCCGGTCGCGAGCACGACGGCGCGCGCGTGCGCGGCACCGACCCCGTCGACCTGGCCCTCGCCGATGACGTGCAGCGTCACGCCGCAGACCCGCTCGTCGGCGTCGGTGAGCAGGTCGACGACGAGCGCGTGCTCGATGACCTCGATGCCGGGGTCGTCGCGCACGCGGTCGAGCGCGGCAATCAGGGCGCGGCTGATCTCGCGGCCGGTCGCGTCGCCACCCGCGTGCAGGATGCGGTCGCGGTGGTGGCCGCCCTCGCGGGTCAGCGAGAGGTCGCCGCTGTCACCGCGGTCGAAGTCGGCCCCGAGCGCGATGAGGTCCCAGACGGCGTCGGTGCCCTCGGTGACGAGGGCCTCGACCGCGTCGACGTCGCACAGACCGACGCCGGCGACGAGGGTGTCGTGGATGTGCTCACCGGGGCTGTCCTCGGGCGACATGACGGCGGCGATGCCACCCTGGGCCCACGCGGTCGAGCCCTCGTCGAGCACCGTCTTCGTCACGAGCAGCACCCGGTCGACCCGGCGTCGCAGCCGCAGGGCGGTGGTCAGGCCGGCGATGCCCGAGCCGACGACGATGACGTCGGCGGTGGTCGTCCAACCGGGCGCCAGCGCGCGCAGCCGCCGCGACACGGTCACGTCGGGGAGCCCGCTCTGCGGCATACGGTGGCCTCTCAGTCCTGGTAGTCGTGGTGCCGGTCGGTGACGGCGGACGTCATGAGGCCGAAGCCGTCGGGGACGTCACCTGCATCGTGCCCCACCTCGACCACCCGGTTGTGGTCGTCGACGAAGACGACCTGCGGCTCGAACGTACGCGCCTCGGCGTCGTCCATGGCGGCGTACGCGATGATGATGACGGTGTCACCGGGAGCGATGAGCCGGGCTGCGGCGCCGTTGATGCAGACGATCCCGGTGCCTCGCTCGCCTTCGATGGCGTACGTCGTCAGGCGGTTTCCGTTGTCGACGTCGACGACGTCGACCTGCTGGCCCGGCCACAGGTCGGCCGCGTCGAGCAGGTCGCGGTCGATGGTGAGCGAGCCGACGTAGTGCAGATCGGCCTGCGTGACCTTGGCTCGGTGGATCTTCGAGTGGAGCATGAAGCGCTGCACGGTGTCTACTTCCTCAAACTCTCGGGCATCGTTGTGGGAGAAGGGCGCTCAGGTCTGCGAGAAGATCTCGAGCGCTCCCCCGCCGGGTCCGACGAGCACCGGCAGGTTGTCGATCAGACGGGTCGTGCCGACGCGGCCGGCGACCGCGAGCAGGGCCTCACCGCGGTACCACTCGGGCACGTCCTCGAGCGTGTCGGGGTGGACGAGCACCAGGTAGTCGATGAGGGCGAGGGGCTCGCGCACGAGCACCGACCGTGCGGCACGACGCACCGCCGACGGGCCCTCGGTCGCGGCGGCGGCACCCGCGCGCAGGGCCTCTGACAGGCACAGCGCGGTCTCGCGGTCGGACTGCGTGAGGTAGGTGTTGCGGCTCGACATCGCCAGGCCGTCGGCCTCGCGGACCGTCGGCACGGAGACGACGCGCACCGGGAAGTCGAGGTCGCGGCACATCCGCCGGATGAGCAACAGCTGCTGGGCGTCCTTCTGCCCGAAGTAGGCCGCGCTGCACCGCGTGAGGTGCATCAGCTTGCCCACCACCGTGAGCATCCCGTCGAAGTGGCCCGGACGGGCCTGGCCCTCGAGGACGTCACCGAGCGGGCCGGCCGAGACGCGTACGCCCGGGTCGCCGTCGGGGTAGATGACGTCGGGCGTCGGCGCGAAGACGAGGTCGACGCCCGCCGCGGTGCAGATCTCGAGGTCGGTGTCGAACGTGCGGGGGTAGCGGGAGAGGTCCTCCTTGGGCCCGAACTGGAGCGGGTTGAGGAAGATCGTCACGACGACGTGCTGGTGCGTCTTGCGGGCCTGGTGGATGAGGGTCGCGTGCCCTTCGTGCAGGGCCCCCATCGTCATGACGACCGCGACGTCGCCGTCGTCGAGCGCGGACCGCGCCTCGCGCAGCTCGTCGCGGGTGCGGGCCACCACGGGTGCGGTGGGTGCCTCGGGTGGTGTCACGGTTGGTCCTCCTCGTGCGCCAACAGCTCGAGCAGCGGGCCGGCGGCAGACGGGCGAAGGCGCCCGCTGAGCAGGGCCCGCTGTGCCGTCGCTCGCGCCAGCGCGAGGTAGGTCGGCTGGATGTCGGGGGCGACCTTGCGCAGCATCGCGACGTGCCCGGCCACGGTACCGGCATCGCCCCGCGCCACCGGACCGGTGAGGGCTGCGTCACCCCGCTGAAGGGCGTTGGCGAGCGCCGCCGTGAGGAGCGGCTCGAGCAGGCGGGCGGGGTCCTCGACGCCGGTCTCGCCGAGCAGCTGCATCGACTGGGCCACCAGGGTCACGAGGTGGTTGGCGCCGTGGGCGAGGGCGGCGTGGTAGGTGATGCGGTCGTCCTCGGCGACCCACACCGGCTCGCCGCCCATCTCGATGACGAGCGCCTCACCGACCGGGCGCGCGATGTCGACCGTGGTGACGCCGAAGCAGCAGCCGCCGAGCCGCTCGAGGTCGAGGGCCGTGCCGGTGAACGTCATCGCCGGGTGCAGCGCGAGCGGGATGATGTCGCTCGGCGCGGCCGACTCGAAGACGGAGATGCCGTGCGCGCCGGACGTGTGCATGACGAGCTGGCCCGGGGTGAAGGTGCCCGTCGAGCTGAGGCCCGCGACGAGCGGCTCGAGGGCGTCGTCGGGCACGGCGAGCACGACGAGGTGGGCGCCGGACACGACCTCGGGGATCGGCTTGACCGGCACCCCGGGCAGCAGCGTGGCGGCGCGTTCCAGGCTCGCCTCGCTGACCGCCGAGACCCCGGTGACGACGTGGCCAGCCCTCGCGAGAGCTGCGCCGAGCACGGCGCCGACGCGCCCTGCTCCGACGATGCCGACGTCGAAGCGCGCGGGGCGGTCGTGCGGGGTGCTCACCCACGGAACGCTATCGCCTACAGTCCGGAGTCGTGGATCCCGTTCCGTGGCGCGAGGCGTGGCACGACGCCCTGTATGCCGCCGGGCGCGGTTTCTACGTCGCGCGCGGTGGTCCTGCAGCGCACTTCACGACCGCGACCCATGGGGTGACGGGCCGCGCGCTCGCCGAGGCGTTGCTCGGCCTGTGGCATGCCGAGCACGGCGCCCGTCTGCCGTCCGTGGTCGTCGACGTCGGCGCCGGACGGGGCGAGCTCGCAACGCACCTCGTGGCCACGCTCTCCGAAATCCCCTCCGGGTCGAGGTATGCCGTCGCGCCGGGTCGCGAGGAACCACCTCCACCCAGCGACGCCCCCTCCGGGTCGAGGTATGCCGTCGCGCCGGGTCGCGAGGAACCACCTCCACCCAGCGGCGCTAGCGTGCGGATCGTGGCCGTCGACGTCGTGGAGCGGCCCCCGCGGCTCGACCCCCGCATCGAGTGGCTCCGCTCCCCCGGTGGTGCCGCGCTCCCGTCCGGGCTGACGGGCCTGCAGGACGCGTTGGTCATCGCCCACGAGTGGCTCGACGTCGTGCCGTGCACCGTCGCCGAGGTCGACGGGGCGGGCGCGCTGCGCGAGGTGCTCGTCGAGCCTGCCACGGGCGACGAGTCACTCGGTGGCCCCGTGCTCGACGCCGACCGGGCGTGGGCCGCCGCGCACTGGCCTGCCACAGCCCCGGGCGACCGGGTCGAGGTGGGCCTCGCCCGCGACCAGGCCTGGGCCGACCTGGTCGCGCGGGTCGTCTCAGGCACCCTGGTGGCCGTGGACTACGGCCACACGGTGACGGCACGGCCACGCGAGGGGACGCTGACGGCATACGCCCGCGGTGGGCTCGCGCCCCCCGTGGCCGACGGCTCGTGCGACCTCACCGCCCACGTGGCCGTGGACAGCCTCGACGCCGACGAGCTGCACCAGCAGCGCGATCTGCTGCACGAGCTCGGCTTCACCGGCGCGCGGCCCGACCATGCCGGGTCCCGCACCGACCCCCTCGGCTACCTGCGGGCGCTGGAGCGTGCCGGCGCCGAGGCCGAGCTCGCGAGACGGGGCGGCTTCGGGGACTTCTGGTGGGCGGTCAAGCGCGTCGGGAGGCCCGACGTACCCTGACGGCATGCGTCGTCTCGTCTCCATCCTGCTCGGCCTCGGACTCGCGGTGGGGCTGCTCGGGGCGGCACCCCTCGCGGCATCCGCGCACGACGTGCTCGAACGGACCAACCCCGCCGACGGCACGACGGTCTCGAAGATGCCCGCCACCGTGGTGCTCACCTTCTCCGAGGCCCCCCTCACCATCGGCTCGCAGGTGGTCGTGACGGGGCCGTCTGGGCCGGTCTCTTCCGGGGCACCGACCATCGCCGGACGCGACGTCACGCAGGCGGTGGCCCCGAACGCCCCCGGCGGCGACTACACCGTGACCTACCGCGTCACCTCGGACGACGGGCACCCGGTGGCGGGCACGTTCTCGTTCCACGCGACCATCGGCCTCGACGGGTCGACCGCCACTGCGGGCGCCACCGTGCACGTGCGGCCGGTGGACACCGAGGAGCAGGCGGCCGCCCGCGGGTCGCTGCTCGTGCCGATCCTGCTCACCGTCGTCGCCACGATCCTGCTGCTCGGCCTCGCCGGCTACCTCGTGCTCCGCGGCCGCGAGGCCGACCGACGCACCTGACCGATGCACAGCTGGCTCAGTCGGCTTGCGGCAGAGGCTGGTTGAGGAACCACCGGTGGCCGAACGGGTCGTGGAACACCGCGACCCGGCCGATGGGCGGGTTGTCCTCGGGACCACGGTCGACGGTCCCGCCGCCCTCGCGCACCGCTGCGCAGACGCGGTCGACGTCGGCGACGGTGAGGTGGAGCGAGACCGCGTTGCCCCGCGCCGGGTCGGGCGGCGCGACGCCGGCCGACTCGAACTCGTCGGACATCATCCAGCGGGCGCCGTCGACCTCCAGCTCACAGTGCCCGACGTGGCCGTCGTCCATGACGATCGGCTCGAACACGACCTTCGCCCCGAGCCGCTCGCGGTACCACTCGATCGCCGCCCGCGAGTCCGCGACGCAGATGTACGGGGTCAGCTCGCTCATGTCGTCTCCGCTCTGCTCGGCTCGGTGCCGGCACCGCACCGACGCTACGCCGGTCGACGTGCGGAACGGGGCTCACGGCATACTCGGGCGCATGAGCCACGTAGGGTCGACTCCGTGAGCGAGACGACGACGCCGACGAACCAGACGGTGTCCGCGCGCGGCCGAGCGCTGACCGTGGGGGTCGGGGCCGGTGGCCTCGCGACGGCCGACATGGTGCTCAACATCGGCCCGCAGCACCCGGCCACCCACGGCGTGCTGCGGCTGCGCATCGTCGTCGACGGCGAGCGGATCGTCAGCGCGGAGCCGATCATCGGCTACATGCACCGGGGGGCCGAGAAGCTCTTCGAGGTGCGCGACTACCGCCAGATCATCGTGCTCGCCAACCGCCACGACTGGCTCAGCGCCTTCAGCAACGAGCTCGGCGTCGTGCTCGGCGTCGAGCAGATGCTCGGCATGGAGGTGCCCGAGCGGGCCGTCTGGGCGCGCACCGCGCTCGCCGAGCTCAACCGCGTGCTCAACCACCTGATGTTCCTCGGCAGCTACCCGCTCGAGCTCGGCGCGATCACGCCGGTCTTCCACGCGTTCCGCGAGCGCGAGGAGCTCCAGGCCGTCATGGAGGAGGTCTCGGGCGGGCGCATGCACTACATGTTCAACCGCGTCGGCGGCCTCAAGGAGGACCTCCCCGCCGGGTGGATGGGCCGCGTCGACAAGGCGATCGCCAACGTGCGCAAGCGCCTGCCCGACCTCGAACGGCTCATCGTCGGCAACGAGATCCTCGAGGCACGCACCCGCGGCGTGGGGGTGCTCTCTCGCGCGATGGTCGAGGCGTACGGCGTCTCCGGCCCCATCGCTCGGGCCAGCGGGCTCGACGTCGACCTGCGTCGCGATGCCCCGTACCTCGCCTACGGCGAGCTCTTCGGCGACAAGGGCCCAGGCCGCGTCGTCACCCGCTCGGCGGGCGACTGCCTCGCGCGCCTCGAGGTGCTGCTCGAGCAGGTGCACGTCTCGCTCGACCTCGCGCAGGCCTGCCTCGACCGGCTCGTGCAGCTGCCGCAGGGGCCGATCAACGTCAAGCTGCCCAAGGTCCTCAAGGTGCCCGAGGGCGAGATCTACAGCGCCACCGAGAACCCCCTCGGCTTCAACGGCTACTACCTCGTCTCACGCGGCGAGAAGACGCCGTGGCGCCTGAAGCTGCGATCGGCGTCGTTCAACAACGTCAGCGTGCTCTCGGAGATGCTGCCGGGGCAGCTCATCGCCGACATGGTCGCGATCCTCGGCTCGATGTTCTTCGTCGTCGGCGACGTGGACAAGTGAGGGCGTCGTGAACAGGACATCCCGCTCGCGCATGCCGTCCCGTATGCCGTCGCGCTCGCTCCAGCGCGACACCGTCCTGCGCGCCGCAGCCGTCGCCGTCATCACCGCCACGATCACGCTGGCCGCGGCCTGTTCCAACGAGGACACCGTCGACACGGTCCCACCGCCCTGGCCGACCCGCACCACGACGCCGGACGGCCCGCCGAAGCCGCCCACGTCCACGACGACGACGCCGGTCCCCACGTCGACGGGCACGGTCACCGACACCACCTGACGGGCGGGTCCGCTCAGAAGGTGGGCGCCCCGAGGATCCGCTGCCGGCCGGTCCCGATGTCGATGACCGGACGCGAGCCGAGCGGTCGGGCCAGGTGCAGCGTGGCGGGTTTGGAGAAGTAGATCGCAGGGCACGGGGTGTTCTGCGCCGTGAGCTTCGAGGTGCCTCCGACCACCACCATGTCGTCGAGCTCCACGAACTGCGCCGCGAGGTCGACGTCGCAGGCGCCGCCACCGATCCCGACGTCGACGGTGGCACCCTCGACGCGCCTCAACGAGTCCGCCGCATGGAATCCCAGAGCTGCCTGGGGCAGGCCCGGCAGCAATCCCTCTGGCTGCAGGCGCGCGAACACCCCGTCCGCGACGGCAACGACCGAGATCGTGTGCGACAGCCCGTCGACCGTCAGTCGCCAGACCGGAGCGGTGGCATCGCCCTTGGTCGTGCGCACCGTGTCCTCCGTCAGCACCGCCTTGGACACGACGAGCCGGCACTTCGCGCTGGGGATGTCGGCGCAGTCCCTGGGCTTGCTCAGCGCGCCGTCCAGGGCGCGGTCGAGGGCCGGGCGCACGCCGACCACGTCGACCGGGCGCGTGGAGCCGTCCGCGAGGCGGAGCGTCCCCGAGCCGGCCGTGGCCTGGTCGACGCCGGGCGCAAACGTGATGTGGCCATAGCTCCAGGCGATCTTCTGCTCGCTCGTGTCGAAGCCCTCGTCGATGGCCCAGCTCGACAGGAGCACCGGTTGCGTCGGGGCGTGTGGCACACCGGCGCGGCGTACGGCATCGGCGACGACCCTCGCGCGGTCGGCGAACTCGGCCGACGGAGCCCGCACCGGCAACGGCGTCGTGGTGGGGTCATGGAACGACGGGGCCGTCGACACGGCGTCCTGGGCCGGGACGCTGGTGACGGCGCCCGAGCCGCCCTCGACCACAGGGCCTGTGGCCGCGCAGCCCACGAGCAGGCCGGCTCCCATCGCGAGTGTCACGGCCCATCGGCCGCTCCGAGCTGTGCGTGCACCTGCCCCCAGTGGTCCCATGTCATGGATGACACCTGGGGCGGCCCGTTCGTTGCGCTCAGGGGCGGTCGGCGTCGTCGTCCTCGTCGTCGCGCGGCCGCAGCCGGCACCAGGCCTGGACGAGCATCCCCGAGACGGCCAGCAGCAGCGCGACGACGGCGTGCAGCAGGAACGGCCAGATGCGGCCCCGCTGGGACACGACGTCGGCGTCGGGCAGCAGCACGAGCACGTTCGCGACGTACCAGCCGACGAGCACCGCACCGGTGAGCGCGCCTGCCTGGCCCAGCACCAGGGTGCGGGCCGCCCGGAGCGGCGTGACCGCGGGGTTGGGCGAGCCGTCGCGGACCTTGCGCACCTGCCAGCCGGCCAAGAGCAGGCCCCCGCCGAGGAAGAGCATGGCGGCTGCCCCGACCCAGCCCGGCTCGGGCACCGGGGTGCCGCTGGACGCCATGAGTCGCAGCACGAGCCACGCGAGCACCGTCATGGCCACCGCCGCGAGGACGAGGGTCGTGGCGCGCACGCCGGAGTGTGGTCTCACTGCTGCTCCCATCGGGGGCCGGGGCGCACGCCCGACAGGTCGAGGTCGGCCAGGAGGTCTGCCACCGAGCGTATGCCGTCCGCCCCGGGGTCGACCCGGAGCGCGGCCCGCGCGTCGGCATTGCTCCACGGCACGAGCACGAAGGCCCGCTCGCGGGCGCGAGGGTGCGGGAGGGTGAGCGCAGGGGCGTCGCTGACGACCTCGCGGTGGCCCCCGGGCTGGCCGTACTGGATCAGGTCGAGATCGAGGGTCCTTGCGCCCCAACGGATCTCGCGCGTGCGCCCATGGTCGGCCTCGATGCGGTGCAGCTCGGCCAGCAGGTCGTGCGGGTGCAGCAGCGACCGTGCCACGACGACGGCGTTGAGGTACTCGGGCTGCTCCGGCCCGCCCACCGGGTCGGTCGCGACGATGTCGGACACCGACGTCACCGTCAGCCCCGGCAGCGCCGTGAGCGAGGCCACGGCGTCGACGAGCGTCTGCCCCCGGTCGCCGAGGTTCGTGCCGAGAGCGATGACGACGTGGGCGGCGTTGGGGCGCTCCACGCGCACCTGCACGTCGGTGAACGGCTGGCCCACCGGCGCCTCGGGCTTGTGCACGACGACCTCGACGCGGTCGACGAGGTCGTGCCGGAGCACGTCGTCGGCGATGACCTCGGCGAGACGCTCGATGAGGTCGAACGAGGGGCCGGTGATGCGCGCGACCACGTCGGCGGCGACCTCGGCGTAGTTGACGGTGGCGGCGAGGGCGTCGGTGCGACCGGCCGGTTCGAGGTCGAAGAGCATCGTCACGTCGACGACGAACGTCTGCCCGGCGCGCTTCTCGAAGTCGAGCACGCCGTGGTTGCCGCGGGCGGAGACGCCCTGCAGCACGATGCGGTCGGCCATCAGTCGAGGCCCTCCACGTCGGCCGGGGCGTGGTCGAGGGCGGCCTGCACGACCGACAGGGCGCGCACGGTCGAGGCGACGTCGTGCACGCGCACGCACCACAGTCCGGCCATCGCGGCCATCACCGAGGTGGCGGTCGTCTCGACGTCGCGCTCGGCGGCCGGTCGAGGCGTCCCGTCGGCGCCGCGGCCGAGACGGCCGAGGAACGTCTTGCGGGAGGCACCGAGCAGGATCGGGTGTCCGAGGTCGTGCAGAACGGGCAGGGCTGCCATCAGCGCCCAGTTGTGGTCGGCGTTCTTGGCGAAGCCGAGGCCGGGGTCGAGCACGAGGTTGTCCTCGTCGATGCCCCCGGCGAGGAGCGCGTCGCGCCTCTCGGCGAGCTCGCGGCACACGTCCGCGACGACGTCGTCGTAGTCGGCCCGCGTCTGCATGCTGGTGCTGTGCCCGCGCCAGTGCATCGCAATGTAGGGCAGCCGGTTCGCGGCGACCCACGGCACCATCTCGGGGTCGGCCAGCCCACCGGACACGTCGTTGACGATGGTGGCTCCGGCATCGACCGCGGCACGGGCCACGGCCGCCCGCATGGTGTCGACCGAGATCACCGCACCGTCGGCGGCGAGGGCCGTGACGACGGGCACGACCCGGCGCAGCTCCTCCTCGACCGAAGGGCGCTCCGCACCGGGGCGGGTCGACTCGCCACCGACGTCGACGATGTCGGCGCCTGCTGCCAGCACCTCACGGCCGTGCGCGATGGCGGCGTCCTGCTCGAACCACTCGCCGCCGTCGGAGAAGGAGTCGGGCGTGACGTTGACGACGCCCATGACGACCGTGCGGTCACGCTCGCCGAGGAGCGCGGAGGTGTCGTCGGCCGCGCTCACTTGTTGCCCTCGAGCATGAGCGCCATGGCCTCTGCTCGAGTGGCCCCGTCGCGCAGCTGCCCGCGCACCGCCGAGGTGATCGTGCTGGCGCCCGGCTTGCGGATGCCGCGCATCGACATGCAGAGGTGCTCGGCCTGGATGACGACGATGACGCCGCGCACCGAAAGGTGCTCGACGAGCGCGTCGGCGATCTGCGACGTGAGCCGCTCCTGCACCTGCGGGCGACGGGCGAACACCTCGACCAGACGGGCGAGCTTGGACAGCCCGGTCACCCGGCCGTCCTTGTCGGGGATGTAGCCGACGTGCGCGACGCCGTGAAACGGCACGAGGTGGTGCTCGCACGTGCTGTAGAGCTCGATGTCGCGGACGATGACGAGCTCTTCGTGGTCGATCGAGAAGGTCGTGCTGAGCACGTCCTCGGCCGTCTGGTCGAGGCCCGCGAAGATCTCGGTGTAGGACCGCGCGACACGAGCAGGCGTGTCGCGCAGTCCTTCACGGTCGGGGTCCTCGCCGATGGCGAGCAGCAGCTCGCGAACCGCGGCCTCGGCCCGCGCGTGGTCGATGGCCACCCTCAGCCCTTCTCGCCGGGGGTGACCGGCTGGTCGTCCGGGACCTCGATGACCTGCTCGACGGGGTGCTCCTCGGCGAGCGGGTGGGCGCCGACCGATGCGGCCTCGTCGATCTGCTCCTCGATGACCTTGTCGGCCGGGACCGGCGGCGGCAGGTGGCCGTTCTGGCCACCGGAGCCGTTCTGACGTGCCGCGATCTCGGCCGGCGTCAGCACCGGCGGGCGGTCGCTCAGCTGGCGCGTCTGCGACGAGAGCCAGGTCGGGCGGGCCGGCTGCTTGACGACGGGCTTGAACAGCTCGGCGAGCTCGTGGACGTTGAGCGTCTCCTTCTCGAGCAGCTCCAGCACGAGGTGGTCGAGCAGGTCGCGGTTGGCGTTGAGGGCGGCATACGCCTCGTCGTGCGCGGAGTCGATGAGACTGCGCACCTCCTCGTCGACGATGCGGGCGACGTCCTCGGAGTAGTCGCGCTGGTGACCCATGTCGCGGCCGAGGAAGACCTCGCCCGTGCTCTGGCCCAGCTTGATGGCGCCGACGCGCTCGGACATGCCGAACTCGGTGACCATCTTGCGGGCCATGCCCGTGGCCTTTTCGATGTCGTTGCTGGCACCGGTGGTCGGCTCGTGGAAGACGATCTCCTCGGCGACGCGGCCACCGAGGGCGTACGCGAGCTGGTCGAGGATCTCGTTGCGCGTCGTGGAGTACTTGTCGTCCACCGGCATGACCATCGTGTAGCCGAGGGCCCGGCCGCGCGGCAGGATCGTCACCTTGGTCACCGGGTCGGTGTGATTGAGTGCCGCGGCGACGAGCGCGTGGCCACCCTCGTGGTACGCCGTGATCTTGCGTTCCTTCGCCGACATGATGCGGGTGCGCTTCTGCGGGCCCGCGATGACGCGGTCGATGGCCTCGTCGAGCGCCGCGTTGTCGATGACCTTCTTGTCGCTGCGGGCGGTCAGCAGGGCCGCCTCGTTGAGCACGTTGGCGAGGTCGGCACCGGTGAAGCCGGGCGTGCGGCGCGCGACGGCGAGCAGGTCGACGTCGGCGGTGACCGGCTTGCCCTGGGCGTGCACCTCGAGGATGCGGTGGCGGCCGATCATGTCGGGCGCGTCGACCGCGATCTGGCGGTCGAAGCGGCCGGGACGCAGCAGGGCCGGGTCGAGGATGTCGGGGCGGTTGGTCGCCGCGATGAGGATGACGTTGGTCTTGACGTCGAAGCCGTCCATCTCGACGAGCAGCTGGTTGAGGGTCTGCTCGCGCTCGTCGTGGCCGCCGCCCATGCCGGCGCCACGGTGACGGCCCACGGCGTCGATCTCGTCGACGAACACGATGGCCGGCGCGTTGGCCTTGGCCTGCTCGAAGAGGTCGCGCACACGGCTCGCGCCGACACCGACGAACATCTCGACGAAGTCGGAGCCGGAGATCGAGTAGAACGGCACGCCGGCCTCACCGGCGACGGCACGGGCGAGCAGCGTCTTGCCGGTGCCGGGCTGGCCGTAGAGCAGCACGCCCTTGGGGATCTTGGCGCCGACCGCGAGGAACTTCGCCGGCTCCTGGAGGAACTCCTTGATCTCCTGGAGCTCCTCGATGGCCTCGTCGCAGCCGGCGACATCGGCGAAGGTGACCTTGGGGGTGTCCTTCGTCGCGAGCTTGGCGCGCGACTTGCCGAACTGCATGACGCGATTGCCGCCGCCCTGCATCTGGCCCATCAGGAACCAGAAGAGGCCGAGGATGATGATGATCGGCAGGATCGAGAAGAGCAGCGAGCCGAACCAGCTGGGCTCGTCGATCTGGTCATCGACGCCTTGTGTCGGGGGCTTGGCGTTGAGGGCGTCGACGACGTCCTTGCCGCGCGCGTCGACGTAGAAGGCGTAGACCGACTTCGCGTCCTTCACGGTGCCGTCGGCCGAGGTGTACGGCGTCTTGAGGGTCAGCTCCATGCGCTCGTTGTTGAGCAGCTTGGCCGACTCGACGTTGCCGTCGGTGATCTGCTTCATGGCAGCCGACGTGTCGATCCGGGGCGGGCCTGACTCCGAGAACATCATGCCGAAGACGAGCGCGCTGATGAGGACCAGGATCCACAGCAGTGGTGTGCGCAAAATGCGTTTGGCGTCCATGTACGTGCGGGGCGCGGGCGCCCCGGTCCTCCTGCTCGTCCGGTGAGTCTTTCCACCGGCACAACGTCCGGCGGACTACCAGTGTTCCGCATGGCGGGGTGGCACGGCCAACCCGGTGGCCGTCTTCTCGTACCCGTCTGCGCCACGCACGGACCGTGCGTCAGGCGAAGTGCGCCGACACGGTCTGCGCGACCCCGTCCACGGTGACCTGGCCGCCGTAGGGCAGCACCCACTGCGGCGACGTGTGCCCGAAGTCGACGTCGAGCGCCACGACGAGGTCGGGGTTGTACTCCGCGACGGCTTTCAGCACCTGCTCCCGGTGCTCGGCACGCCACGACGACGCCTCGTCCTCGGTGCGTGGGTGCTCTCGGTCGGACGCGAACGGCCTGGCCCAGAGCAGGGCAGCGGCCGCACCGAGCACGCCACGCTCGCCGAGGTTGCGCAGACCCCGGTAGTGCTCCTCGGGCGGAGGCATCTCCTCGCTGGCCTCGAGCACGAGGACGGAGCCGGAATACGCCTCGACTGGGCGCACGAAGCGGCCCACCTCGAGCGTCCAGCGCAGGATCTCGATGTTGCCGCCCCACGTCGGACCCTTGACGACCCGCGGCGGGCCGGACCAGGTCCACGGCTCAGCGGGCACGTCAGGTGCTGCATCCGTGAGCGCCGCCGGGTCGTCCCACCGCAGGCCCATGTCGCGGGTGCGGGTGACCGGCGCGAGCGTCACGTCGCCGCCGAAGAGCGCCGCCCGGAGCGAGGTCAGGTGCTCGGCGTCGGGTGCGGCCCCGGGGCCGAGGTGCACCTGCGTCGAGCCGCCGTGCACGCCCTCGATGCCGTGGAACCACAGCCAGTTGAGCAGGTTCGTGTTGTCGCTGTAGCCGACGAACGGCTTCGGGTCGGCGCGCACGACGTCGGGGTCGAGGTGGCCCAGCACCGTGATCTGGTCGTCGCCGCCGATCGTGGCCATGACGGCCCGGATGTCCGGGTCGGCGAAGGCCGCCATGAGGTCCGCGGCCCGTTCGGCCGGCGAAGCCAGGGCCCGCGTCGTCGGGTACTCCACCGGCTCGAGACCGAGCTCGTCGCGCACGCGGCGCATCGCCTGCTCGTGGATGGCGGGGAAGAGCGCGGGCGCAGCCCACGACGGCGAGAGGACGGCCACCTTGTCACCCGGTCGGCAGCGGCGCGGGCTCACGATCTCGTGCGTCATGGCCCCGATCCAACCAGCGACGCTCCAGCCCTGCGCACCACCCCATCGAGTGCCCACTTCCCGACACACGCCCCCATCGAGTGCCCACTTCCCGACACACGCCCCCATCGAGTGCCCAGTTCCCGACACACGCCCCCATCGAGTGCCCAGTTCCCGACGGGTGAGGTGGGCCTCAGAGGAGGGAGGCGCGTCGGAAAGTGGGCACTCGACTGGAACACAAGACGTCGGGAAGTGAGCACTCGACTTGGCCTGGGCGGGCCGGGGGGTGGCGTCAGGAGGTCGCGGCGCGGAGGGCCTCGAGGACGCGGCGGTCGATGCCGTCGGGGCTCAGCCGGGCCTCGTAGTTGGCGTTGCCGGCCCAGTCGGCGAGGGCCGTCACCACGTCGTCGGCCACGAAGCCGGCGCGAGCCAGCCGTTCGCGTACCTCGTCTGCGAGTGCGCCCTCGAGCGGTTGGACGTCCTCCGGCTTGCCGAAGTACATCTCCCAGTCGGCGTGCAGCCGCGCCAGCTCGGTCACGGGGTCGGCGTGGTGGTCGACGCGAAGGTCGGCGAGCACCCCGCACGCGTCATAGCCCGAACCCGGCTCGACGGCATACAGGGCAGCGCTCTGCCGACCACGCAAGTCGCCACCCGCGGCGTCACCAGCGGCCAGGGCAGCCAGCAGGCGCCGAGCGAGCGGCTCGCCCGCGCTCTCGCGCCAGGCGCGCTCCATCGACTCGACCACCTCGGGCCCGGTCAGGATGTTGCCCTGGATGGCGTATGCCGTGTCGCCCTCGTCCCGCGCGACGCCACCTGCCCAGGGGTTGCATTCCGAGCCGGTGAAGGTGGCCACCGAGCGGACCCCGACGACCCCGACCTGTCGGGTCTCACGGCCGTCGTCGAGCGCGGTGGCGGCGGCGAGCGCCTCATCGGCCGGCTCGTCCGAGGCGAGGCGACCCAGCAGCTCGTCGAGGTAGGCGACGCGCGCGAAGGACTGGGTGGCGACGGCACCGACGCCGTTGCGGGCGGCCGGCACGACCGCGCCGACCGCCAGGAACTTGGAGGCGACCGCGACGCCGTAGGCCTCGCCCTGGCGAGCGACGATCGAGAAGGTCACGCGTAGACGTGGGGTGCGAGGGTGCCGACGCAGCGCAGGTTGCGGTACTTCTCGGCGTAGTCGAGGCCGTAGCCGACGACGAACTCGTTGGGGATGTCGAACCCGACGTACTTCACCGGGATGTCGACCTTGACGACGTCGGGCTTGCGCAGCAGCGTGCAGATCTCGACAGAGGCCGGCTTGCGGGACTCGAGGTTGGACTTGATCCACGAGAGGGTCAGTCCCGAGTCGATGATGTCCTCGACGATGAGCACGTGCCGGCCGCTGATGTCGGTGTCGAGGTCCTTGAGGATGCGCACGACACCCGAGGACTTCGTGCCCGATCCGTAGGACGAGACGGCCATCCAGTCCATCGGCGCGGTGCCGGGGAGCGCCCGCATGAGGTCGGCCATGACGACGACGGCGCCCTTGAGGACTCCGACGAGCAGGAACTCCCTGCCCTCGTAGTCCTTCCAGATGTCGGCGGCGAGCTCGGAGAGGCGGGTCTGGATCTGCTCCTCGGTGAGCAGGACCTTGGCCAGGTCATCTCCCATGTGCTCGTGGTCCACGAAGGCTCCTCTGTGCAAGGTGGTGCAGGGTCGTTCCGGGCGGGTCCATTCAACCGCACCTGCCGGACGGAGCGAGAAGGCCGTGGAGGGTTGATGTCGCCCTGAGAGCGCCAACCCTCCACGGGCGTATGCCGTGGGGTGGGCGGGTCAGGCGATGGCGGTCTCGCGCAGGGGGCTGAAGACGATCGCGCCGGCGGTGCGCGAGACCGCGATGCCTCCGGGCACGTGGAGCGGCCCCTGCCCGTGCCACGACGTGAGCAGGGCGTCGAGGGACTCGACGTGGGCTGCGCTGACATCGGCGAGCGGCGCCCCCGCCTCGGCGGAGAGAAGCCGCCACACGCGGGTGCGGATCGCGCGGGGCAGCGCCGACAGCGCATGGAGGTCGACGCCTGAGCCGTCCGGCCCGGTCGGCAGCTCGGCCCGCGCCTTGATCGCGAGGCTCTCGAGGTAGTCGGCGTCCTCGCGCAGCAGGTCGGCACTGCGGGCGAGAGCGGCGCCGAACCCCGGACCGAGGTCGGATTCGAGCCTCGCGAGCAGGCGGCGCGCACGCACGCGTCGGAAGGAGTCGTCGCTGTTGTGCGGGTCGCTCCACGGCTCGATGCCGTATGCCGCACAGGCAGCGAGCGTCGTGGCGCGCGGCAGGGCGAGGAGCGGGCGCACGAAGCGGTCGCGCCGCACTGGCATGCCGCTGAGGGAGCGGGCGCCCGAGCCGCGGGACAGGCCGAGCAGCACCTGCTCGGCCTGGTCGTCGCGGGTGTGGCCGATGAGGACCATCGAGGCCCGGACTCGGTCGGCGGCAGCCTCGATCGCGACGTAGCGCGCCGAGCGGGCGTCGGCCTCGAGGCCGGACCCGCTCGTGCGAACGTCGGCGCGCACGACCTCGACGGGGTCGAGGCCCAGCTCCCGGCACAGGGCCGCGGCGTCCTCGGCCACCTCGGCCGACCGCTCCTGCAGGCCGTGGTCGACGACGACGGCGCCACCGCGGACGCCCGCGCGCGGGGCCTCGAAGGCGAGAGCGGCGGCGAGTGCGACCGAGTCGGGGCCGCCCGAGCAGGCGACGAGGACCACGCCGCCCTCGGGGACGTCGGAGAGGTGTTCGCGCACCGCGAGGCGGGTGGCGGCGACGGCGGGATCGGGTCCGGGCATCTCGAGGACTCTCCTCACCGGATCAGCCGTGGACCCGACGCACCCAGGCGTCCGGCTCGAGGATCTCGGACGCACGCGGCAGCGACTCGGGCGAGCTCCACACGGCGTTGAACCCGTCGCGGCCGACCTGGTCGGTGACGGCCCGGACGAAGACGGCACCGTCCCTGTACTGCCGCATCTTCGCCTCGAGGCCGAGGAGCTTGCGCAGCAGCCGGTCGACGCCGACGGCGCTGTTGCGCCGCTCGTCGAACTTGCGGCGGATCTCCTGGACGCTGGGGATGACGCGTGGGCCGACGGCGTCCATGACGACGTCGGCGTGCCCCTCGAGCAGCGACATCACCGCGGTGAGGTCGGCGATCTTCTCCTTCTGCTCGGGCGTCGCGAAGAGCTGCCCGAGGCCCTCTCCCGAGCTGAGCACCTCGGGAAGGTTCTTCGTCAGCTGCTCGAAGCGCTTGCTGAGCTCGTCGGGCGTGGGCGCCATGTCGACGGCGAGCGCCTGGGTGCTCGCGACCATGTGGTCGCGCAGCCACGGCACCGCGGTGAACTGCACCCGGTGGGTCTCCTCGTGCATCGCGACCCAGCGTCGGAAGTCGGTCGGGTCGACGGCCAGCTTGCGCTCGGTGGCGACGATGTTGGGCGCGACGAGCAGCAGGCGCGGGGTGCCGCCGGGGGCGAGGTCGTACTGGCCGAGCACCTTGCTGGAGAGGAAGGCGAGCAGGCCACCCATCTCGGCGCCGGTGACCTTCCCGCCGATGGCCGCCGCCGTCGCGCTGGACTGCCCCTTCTTCGAGGAGTTGAGCTTGTCGACGACGGGCTCGAGCATGGCCCGGAACGAGTCGACGTTCGCGCTGATCCAGCCGACCCGGTCGACGACGAGCGGCGCAGGCGCGCCCTCGGGCGCGTGCAGGTCGCTGGTCTCGGCGACGGGACTGACCGCGGACGCGGCGGCCTCGCGCAGGTCGGCGACGATGGCCGCGGCCTCGTCGCTGGACACCTGAGGCCCGGGGTTGACGATGGCGCGGCCGGTCTTCTTCGCGAACTCGTAGTCGACGTAGGCGGCCGGCGCACCTCCTGGACCGTCGGGACGACCTGCGTCCACAGGGAGGGTCGTGTCGGTCATGCCAGCCCTTTCGTGCCGTGACGGTGTCGTCGTTCGCGCGTGGTGTCTGGAGGGCTCGGTCGCACGGACGAGCCCGAACGCCGTGGCGATCGCACTCCCCGAGCTGACCTTCGGCCCGTCAGCGACACCCGCACGAGGCGACTGTCGCTACCAGTCGGTCCAACGCCGCCCGGGCGTCGTTGGTTCCCGCCCCGGCGACCATACCCACGAAGACGAGGAGCCGACCGTCGTCTCCGACGACGCTTCCGGCAAGGGCGTTGGCGCCGGTCAGCGTGCCCGTCTTGGCGCGGGCGCGTCCGGCCGCGACGTGGTCGGCGCCGGTGAGCCGGTTCTCGAGCGTGCCCGTGAGGCCGGCGATGGGCAGCCCGTCGAGGGCCCGCCTCAGCACCGGGTGGGTGCCGTCGTAGCCGAGCACGAGCACGTCGGCGAGCAGGTCGGCGCGCACCCGGTTCTCACGGGAGAGTCCGCTCGCGTCGACGAGGGCGACGCCGTCGGTGGCCAGCCCGAGGGCCGCCACCTGCTGGACCACCCAGCCACCCACGGCGGCGAAGTCGGTGCCCGCGCCCGAACGGTAGGCCGCCTGGCGGGCGAGGATCTCGGTGAGCGCGTTGTCGCTGTCGGTGAGGGCGAGGGCGAGCTGGTCGCGGACCGGCGCGGACTCGACGCTGCCGAGCAGCGAACCGGGCCCGCTGGCCGGAGCCGTAGCGGCGGTCGCGGTGGCTGCGGTGGCTGCGCCGGTCTGGCTGCTCGTGGCGCCCCCGCCTGACGTCCCTGGCGTGGGCATCGGCGATCCGGGTGTGCCGGGCGCGTCACCCCGCGGCGCCACCTGCACGGAGATGCCAAGGCCCTCGAGCTGCTGGGCGAACCGGGCGCGCACCGCGGCCACGGGGTCGGCCGGGCCGGCTCTGCCGCCCGTGGCCCGCTGGCTGGACAGGCCGAGCATCGCGACGGCGCCGGTGATGCCCGTGCTGCGGAAGGTGGGGCTCCAGGTGGGCGCGGTCGTGGGGCCGTCGGCGTACGTCTCGTCGACGTAGAGGGTGACGCTCCGGGTGCCGCTCTTCGCGAGCGAGGCGGCCACCTGCTCGGCGAGGTCGCGCAGGCCGGCGTGGCCGGCCACCGCGTCATGGTCGCCCTTGCCCGGGGCGAGCAGCGAGTCGCCGCCTGCGACGAGGACGATCTCGTCGGGGCGGTCACCTTCTCGGACGACGGTGCGCAGCGCCTCCTCGGGCGCGAACGTCTGACCGATGGCGGCCGCAGAGAGCAGCTTCGTCGTCGAGGCCGGGATGCGCAGCTCGTCGCCGCCCTGGTCGAGGAGCACCGCGCCGGTCTGGCCGTCACGGACGACGACGGCCGAGTCGCGCAGGGCGGGCAGTGACAGCACCGGCGCGAGCGCCTGACTGACGCCGGCCGGGGTCGGTGCGGCGGTGTCGCCGGCGAGCGACGGCAGCGGCAGGTCGACGGACGTCGGCAGCGTCGGTTGTGGCACCACGGGCAGGGTGCGCTTCGCGACGTACTCGGTCGGCGGAGCCGGCGGCAGCGGGCGCAACGTCAGCGCGCCGGGTGCGGCGTCGGCGACGTCGAGGACGGCATACCCGAGCAGGACCGTCACGGCAGACCACGCGGCCGCGACGGCATACGTGAAGCGTGGCGCGCGTCGCGACGTCCCTCGCACCATGCCTGCCCACCCCCGTCCGCTGTCCGTCGCGTTTCGCGCAAGGACCGCCCTTGCTGACACACTGTCGCGGACGATTCTGTCAGCCGCCGCCGGGTGCCTCGGCACCCGAGCCGCCTACCGAAGACCGTGAAGAAGGGGAAGACGTGGAGTTCGACGTCACCATCGAGATCCCGCGCGGACAGCGCAACAAGTACGAGATCGACCACGAGACCGGCCGGGTCCGCCTCGACCGCTACCTCTTCACCGCCATGGCCTACCCCGCCGACTACGGCTACATCGAGGACTCCCTCGGTGAGGACGGCGACCCGCTGGACGCCCTCGTGCTGCTGCCCGAGCCCCTCTTCCCCGGCGTCGTCGTCGAGGCCCGCCCCATCGGCATCTTCCACATGACCGACGAGGCCGGCGGCGACGACAAGGTGCTGTGCGTGCCGGTCGACCCGCGCACCGCCGAGGTCCAGGACATCGGTGACATCAGCAAGTTCACCCTCGACGAGATCCAGCACTTCTTCGAGCGCTACAAGGACCTCGAGCCGGGCAAGCACGTCGAGGCCTCCGACTGGGGCAACCGCGAGGCCGCCGAGAAGATCATCGGCGAGGCGATCGAGCGCGCCAAGGAGCAGGGCGTCTCGACGGCCCGCTGGGCGATGCCGCAGGGGCACTGAGCCGGCACTGAGCCGCACGTCTTCGCGCCGACCCTCCGTCACCTCACCCGAGGAGGCGGAGGGTCAGCCATGTCGCGGCCATGAAGACGGCGAACGTCGCGACGCCGAGGCCGGCCAGTGCTCGCGGACTCCACCCTTCCCCGGTCTTTGCACGGGGCCCGGTCTGAGGCTCGGGGTGCAGCTGGGTGTGGGGCGCATCGTCGGGTTCGGTGTCGGGCTCCCCCGCCTCGATCCGCTTGCGTATGCCGTCGAGCCGGGCTGCGAGGTCGAGCGCGGTGCGCGGGCGGCGGGCAGGGTCGTGAGCGAGCGCCTCGCGCAGCAGGACGTCGAGGTCACGGGGCGCGCCGACGGTGCTAGCGACGGGGTTCGGCGCTGCTTCCGGGGACCGCGCGAGGACGCCCGCGATGCCCGCGTCGCCGGAGAACGGGGGGCTCCCGGTGAGCAGCCCGTAGGTGACGGCAGCGGTGGCATACACGTCGGCGCGCTCGTCGAATCCGCCTCTGCCGTGGGCCTGCTCGGGCGCCATGTAGGCGGGTGTCCCGACCGTCATGGTCATCCCTGACGAGTCGGCGAGCGCCTTGGCCATGCCGAGGTCGGCGATGAGGACCCGCAGCTCGCCGTCACGCTGGGTGAGCAACAGGTTGCTCGGTTTCACGTCGCGGTGGACGACGCCGTGCTCGTGCAGGACGTGCAGCGCACGGGCTGACTCGGCACCCAGGCGCAGGGCCGTGGGCACGTCTGCGGGGTCGGTGACCAGCTCGGCCAGGGTCCCGCCGTCGGCGTGGTCCATGACGAAGTAGGGGCGCCCGTCGGGCAGCTCGCCGATGTCGTGGACCCGGACGACGCGGTCGTCGGAGATCTTGCGGAGCAGTCGCGCCTCGGCCAGGAACCGCTGGCGCACGTCGGCGTCGTGGCTCCAGTTGTCGGCAAGCACCTTGATGGCGACCGGGACCGACAGGGCCGGGTCCCAGCCGTACCAGACGGTCGCGAAGGCGCCGACGCCAAGACGCCGCACCACCTCATATCGCCCGATACCCTCCATCGCGAGACATCATGTCCCACGTCCGGTGTCCGGCGCCCGTCAGGTGCGCGCGGGCCTCGCGACAGGGACCGGCTACAGGGGGCAGGACCATGGACGGCGTCAGCACGACCGAGGCAGCGGAGGCGGACGAGCTCGAACGGCTGAGGTCTGCCGCGACGGGGGGCGGGCCCGGCGCCATGGACGACCTGCTGCGACGGCTCGAGCCGCTGGTGATGCGGCGCGTGAGCAAGTTCCTGCCCTACCAGCACGACGCCGAGGAGGCCTGCCAGGACGCGCTGGTCGCCATCGCGACCAAGCTGCACACGTTCTCGGGCTCCGGGTCGTTCGCCGGCTGGGTGTCGGTCGTGGCCTCCAACAGCGCCCGCACCACCTACCGCACCCTCAAGCGTCGGGGCTCCGAGCGGGCGGTGGAGACCCTGCCCGAGCGCGCCGACCCCCGCACGACGAGCGTCATCGCGGGGTCACGCGTCGACCTGCTCGAGGCCCTCGAGGCGCTCGAGACGGCCAAGCCGCACCTCGTCGACGCCTTCGTGCTCCGTGACCTCGGGACGCTCCCCTACGACGAGATCGCCCGGGTGACCGGCGTGCCGCTCGGCACCGTCAAGGCGCGCATCCATGACGCCCGGGCGTTCGTGCGCCAGCGGCTCGTCGAGCAGCAGGGATGACCGAGCCGAGCCGGCGGGAGCCGATTCGCTCCGCCTGCGACAACCAAACCGCTCCGGCGTGCATCAGGTGGGGTGGAGCGCACGTCGCGACTCCGACGACCGTGCACCGAGGAGCAGACAGCCCGTGAAGACCCGCGCAGCGATCCTGGCCACCGTCGTCTCCGCGGGCCTGGCGGGCAGCGCCGCCGGCTTCGCGGCCGACCGGGCATCTGACCCGCTTCCTCCGTCAGTGGCATCCACGTCGGTGGGCGGCGCGACACCGACGACGCCGAGGACGTCGGCTTCGGCGCCTTCGACCCCTGCCGTGACCCCGAGCCACCTCCCCACCGCAACGGCCGAGCCGGTCACGCCGACGGCCAAAATCAGCCTGACGCCAACAACAACGGCTACGCGGACGCGGCCTGCCGCGTCCGTCACCACCGCGTCATCAAGTCCGTTCGGCCTACGGAACCTCCTGGTCGCAAACGACTACATCGACGCGGGAATCTCCCCGGTGCGCATCTCGACCGCGGCCGAGGGCGAGGGACAGGCGGCGATCAGCATGTGCCAGAGCCGCACCCCGAGCCAGGAGGAAGGGCTGCGAAAGGTATTCCAGGGCGTGGCCCATGGCGAGATGGACGCGTACCAGTACGTCATGCTCTTCCGCACCGAGACGGATGCCCGGCGATCGATCAGCTACTTCGATGAGTGGCGTACCTGGTGCCCGGGGAAGGAGATATCGGCGACGCCGTTCACGGCCACGGGCAGCAGCGCGCACCAGGTGAGGCTCGACGGAGAGGCGGAGGGGCAGTGGTGGACCCTTCGGACCTCGGACGGCACTCACACCCGGACGGAGCTGGTGGCGGTGGTCCGGACCGGAAACCGCGTCTCAGTCGTCGACGTGGGTGTCCCGTCGGGGAGTGCGCTGCCTGATGGCGGCTCGCTGGTGAGTCGCTCGGCGGCGCGTCTGGCCTGACCGCCCCACGACCGTCGGGCCACCCCGGTCAGGACTGGGCGGAAACGACCTCGGCGAGGGGCACTCCGGCCCAGCGGTCGGTGAGCTCGCCGCAGACCTGAGCGACGAGGTCGACGAACTCGTCGACGAGCGGCGTGAGTCTGGTGTCGCGAGCGTGGACGGCCCAGAGCTCGCGGTGCAGGCGCGGCCGCTCGAGCTCGCGGTGGGTGGTTCCGGGCATGGTGCGCGCGGCCATCTGCGAGATGACAGCGACCCCGAGACCGGTGGCGACGAGCGCCTGGGCGACGTCGTAGGACTCCGTCTCGAACTGGATGCTCGGCTCGACACCTGCTGATGCAGCAGCCGCGTCGAACTGGTCGCGGGCCGCCTGGCCGGCGAGGATCACGATCCACCGGTCACCACGCAGCCGGCTCATCCGGACGCGCTGGTCGGCGGGTGTCTGCGCGAGGCGGTGGTCGCTCGGCAGGCAGAGCACGAGGGGGTCGTGGAAGAGCCGGGTGGCCGTGAGCCAGGCCGGCAGGGTGGGCGTCTCGCCGTAGGAGCCGATGACCGCGACGTCCAGCTCGCCGGCAGCGACCCGTTGGAGCAGGTCGGGGCTCGTGCCCTCGACGATGGACAGGTCCCCTTCCGGATGCCGGTGGCGCAGCGCCGTGACCGCCTCGGGCAGGACGCGGAGCGCTGCGGACATGAAGGTGCCGATGCGAAGCCGCCGGGACGTGCGCGTCAGGGTGCCGGACATCTGCGACTCGACCAGCTCGCAGACGGCGTCGATCTCGCGGCCGTGGGCGGCCAGCGCTTCTCCCGCATCGGTGAGACGGGCCCCGCGTGAGCCACGGACCACGAGCGGGACCCCCACTGCCGCTCGGCTCGGGCCACCTGACCGGTCACGGCGGCAGGGGTCAGTCCGAGCTCGGCGGCGGCTCCGGCGAGTGAGCCGTGGGCACCGACGAGGGCCAGCATGCGCAGCTGGTGGGGTTCGATCCGCATTCACCAACGTTAATGCCGAGGCTCATCGATGTTACTTCTCTGATGGCGTGGTCCAGCGAAGACTCGAGACCGTGGCCATGGCATCTGCTCTCCTCGCCTTCCTGCCCGTCGCCGTGACCCTCGTCCTCGTCCCTGGCGTCAACAACCTCGTCGTGCTGCGCGAGACGGTGGCGCACGGTCGACCGAGCGGGTATGCCGCGGTCGCCGGCACGAGCGTCGGCATCTTCGGGTGGTCGGCGGCGGTGGCACTGGGTCTCGGAGCGCTCGCCGCCCAGCACCCGCAGGCGTTCACCTGGGTCCAGGTGGTGGGCGCGACTCTCCTGGTGGGCAACGGCCTCTGGTCCGGACTTCGGGTTCTTCGGCAACCGAGTCCCTCACCCCGATCGAGAGAACACTCCGTCCAGTTCCAGCCGGGCGATCGTGCAGACGGCGGGGGACGGAGTGTTCTCTCGATCGGTGGGCGCGCGAGCTTCCGGTCGGCGGCGGTGACGTCGCTCGCCAACCCGCGGTGTCCGGTGACGGCGGCCTCGGTGCTGCCACAGTTCGTCGCACCGGGGTCGGCCGCGGCGCTGACGACGCTCGCCCTCGGCGGGCTGTGGACCCTCGTCGCCGGTCTCTGGAACCTCGTCGGCGTACAGCTCGCACATCGGGGTCGGGGGCTGCTCTCACGGCCGCAGGCGAAGCGTGCGATCGAGGGCGTCAGCGCGGCGGCACTCGTCGTCGTTGGCATCTCGGTGGCCGCCGCCGCCTGAACTCCGCGCGCCCTGCGTTGTCCGGCCCCAACCAGGCCGACCAGCCCTGGTCGGCAGCGCCGCTCCCCACACCTGCGCGAACGCGGCGTTCGGTCGCGAACTCAGTGTTCTAACAGTGAGTTCGAGACCGAACACCGCGTTCGGCGCCGAGGAAGGGGCGTCAGCAGGCCTCGGCGCCATCGGCTGCAGCGACCGCAGCCGTGACCTTCTCGCGAGCGGGCTCGGCCGGGGCCACGGCGGGCCCCGCCTCCCGACGTGGCCGGAGCACGACCACCGCGACGAGCAGAGCCACGAGCGTGAAGCTGGCCGAGGTGAAGAACGCCGGCTCGACACCGGGGACGAACTGCCCCGGCACCGACTGTGACGCGTAGACGCTGACGATGGCGGCGAGGCCCACCGCGCCCCCGAGCTGCTGGGCCGTCTGGAGCAGGCCCGAGACCGTGCCGGCCTGCGACCGCTCCACGCCGCCGAGGACGACCACCGTGACCGGCATGAAGACGAGCGCAGCCGAGACGCCGTTGAGCACCAGCGCGCCGAGGAGGTGGCCGGCATACGTGCTCGTCGTGGTGATCGAGCTCAGCCACACGAAGCTCGCGGTGAGACCCAGCGTGCCCACGATGAGCATCGGCCGCGGGCCGACCTTGGCGACGAGACGGGCGCTGACCCGCGAGGTCGCGAAGATCGCGAGGCTGAGCGGGAGGAACGCCGCACCGGTGGCGACCGGGCTGAAGCCGAGCACGAGCTGGAGGTACTGGGTCACGAGGAAGAACGTCGAGAACTGCGCGCCGACGACGAGTGCCATGAGCACGAGGGCTCCCCCGCGGGTGCGGTTGCGCACGAGCGACAGGGGCAGCAGCGGGGCGGGAACGCGGTTCTCGGTGCGGACGAAGAGGCCGAGCAGGGCCACGCCGACGACGAACGACGCGAGGGTGAGCGGCGCCGTCCAGCCGCGGTCGGCAGCGCTGATGAAGCCGTGGACGACCGCGACGGAGCCGAGGGTGGCCGTGACCGCCCCGACGACGTCGAAACGACCTCTGATGCGCGGCGTCTCGGAGACGAAGCGTCGCGCGAGGAGCAGCACACCGATGCCGATCGGGACGTTGACGAACAGCGTCCAGTGCCAGCTGACGAAGTCGGTGAGGGCACCGCCGAGGAGCAGGCCGATGGACGCGCCGGCCGACGAGACGGCGGTGAAGAGGGCCAGGCCACGGTTGCGGGCCGCCTCGTTCGGAGCGCTGGTCGTCACGAGGGCGAGCACGCCGGGTGCGGCCAGCGCGGCGCCGACACCCTGCAGGGTGCGGGCGGCGATGAGCCAGGTGGGCGAGGTCGCGAGACCGCCGAGGAGGCTCGCGACGGTGAAGATGCCGAGGCCGAGCTCGAAGGTGCGCAGCCGCCCGAGCACGTCGCCGAGGCGACCGCCGAGGAGCAGCAGCCCACCGAAGGCCAGGGTGTATGCGTTGAGCACCCACGACAGGCCGGCGGGCGAGAAGCCCAGGTCGGTCTGGATGTGGGGCAGGGCGACGTTCACGACGGTCGCGTCGAGCACGAGCATCAGCTGCGCAACGAGCACGATGCCGACGCCGATCGCTGCCCTGCGCGCGGCGCGGGGGCTGGTGGCGTCCGCCGGGGTGGCGGACGGGTCGGATGTGTGGGGCGAGGTGACTGGGGTGGCGCCCGCGGGCGCCCGGGTGGTGCTGGTCGACATCAGGGCCTCAGGATTCCTGGAGGTTGGGCTGGATCCGGGTCTGGATCTGGGTCTGGAGCTGGGTGTGGATCTCGTGCCGCGGCTTCTCGTGCGCGCCACCCTCCGGGGCCATCGGCGTGAACGCCGTGGCGCGGGCGCGGGCGGCGCCGGGGGTGCGGGCGGCGCTGGGGTTGCCGGCGGCGCTGTGGTTTCGGCTGACGAGCGGTGCGCGATGGGTGGTCGCGAGGTGCGACATGTGCATGCGCACGGCCTGTCGGGTGGGGCGGATGGTGGTTGTCATGGGTGCTCGACTCCTCTTTGACGACGGTCGGCGCTACGATTAGCGGAGAACCACTCCGGTTCTGCCTGACCCACAATACGGAGACACTCTCCGTTTTAGCAAGGGAGTTTTCCCGTGACGCCTGCCGACACCGGCGAGGCGACGCTCGATTCGTCGCCGGGATCCGTTGCCACACAAGCGAATCCGGCAGCAGCGGACACCTCGGAAACTCCTCAGAAATCTGCTCGGCCGATGCGTGCCGACGCCCGTCGCAACTACGACAAGATCCTCGCGACGGCCCGCATCGTCTTCACCGAGCGGGGCACCGACGCCTCCCTCGACGAGATCGCCAAGCGCGCCTGCGTGGGTCCGGGCACCCTCTACCGGCACTTCCCGACCCGTGAGGCGCTCGTCGACGCGCTGATGCAGGACTGGACCGACCGGGTGGCCTCCGACGCCGACGCGGCGATCGCCACCGGCGCGCCCGCCACCCAGATGCTGCTCGACTGGTTCGAGCACTTCATCGACCACATCACGCTCCACCGCGGTGCCGCGACCAAGATCTGTGCGGCGATGGACGACCCCGCCTCGCCGATGTACCGCAAGTGCCGTGTCATGGGCGAGGCCAACCGCCGTGTCATCGAGCACCTCGACCAGCGCGGTGAACTGCGCACCAACGTCGACCCGGCCAACGTCATGCGCCTCGTCAGCGGCGTGGCCAGCGTCGCCGACACGAGCCGCGCCGCGATCGAGGTGCGCCCGATGCTCGAGGTCGTCGTCGACGGGATTGTCCGCGCCTGACCCGTGGTTGCAGGGTCATGACCCTCGACCTCCGCATCTTCACCGAGCCCCAGCAGGGCGCCACCTACGACGACCTGCTCGCCGTGGCGCGCGCCGCCGAGGACCTCGGCTTCAGCGGCTTCTTCCGCTCGGACCACTACCTGCACATGGGCGGCGACGGCGGCCCCGGGCCCCACCGACGCGTGGACCACGCTGGCCGGTCTGGCCCGTGACACCTCGACGATCCGCCTCGGCACCCTCGTCACGTCGGCCACCTTCCGCCTGCCCGGACCGCTCGCTGTGCAGGTTGCCGGCGTCGACCAGGTGAGCGGCGGACGGGTCGAGCTGGGACTCGGCGCCGGCTGGTTCGAGGCCGAGCACACGGCATACGGAATCCCCTTCCCGACGCTCGGCGAGCGCTTCGACCGCCTCGAGGAGCAGCTGGCCGTGATCACGGGACTGTGGAGCACTCCGCCGGGAAAAACGTTCAGCCACAAGGGCGCCCACTACCCGATCACCGACTCGCCTGCCCTCGCCAAGCCAACCCAGGCGGACGGAGTGCCGATCATCATCGGGGGAGGCGGCGCGCGCCGAACCCCTGCGCTCGCGATCAGGTATGCCGCCGAGTTCAACGCCCCGTTCACGCCGGCCGAGAAGGCGGGTTGGCTTTTCGAGCGGGTGCGTGGCGCGGCCCGCGACGCCGGCCGCGACCCGGCGTCGCTGACCTACTCGGCCGCGCAGGTCGTCTGCCTCGGCAAGGACGATGCGACGCTGCGACGCTGCGCCGCCGCGCCGACGCGATCGGCCGCGACCTCGACGAGCTGCGCGCCAACGGCCTGGCCGGCTCCGCCGACGAGGTCGTCGACCGGCTGGGGGCCTTCGCCGAGGCCGGTGCCGAGCGGGTCTACCTGCAGGTGCTCGACCTCGCTGACCTCGACCACCTCGCCGACATCGCCGACATCGCCGACGGAGTGCTCCCGCAACTGACCTGACCCGCTCGCGACATCGGACGGATCGCTTTCTCGATGAGTCCCTGAAAGCCCATCGAGAAAGCGATCCGTCTGGGTCTCAGTCACGCGCGCGACTTGATATGCATAGGTTCCCTATGTAAATTGGGGCGGGTGACCGTTCCGACCACCCTGGGCAACGACCTGCTGCGTTCGGCCGCGCGACTCTCGCGCTGGGCCAGCCGTCACGCGTCGTTCGACGTCCCCTTCGCGCAGGCCCGCCTGCTCGCTCTTCTCGACGAGCTCGGACCCTCCCGCGTCAGCGCCCTCGCCGCCGCCGATCACAGCAGCCAGCCGACGATCACCACCCAGCTGCAGCGCCTCGAGGCGTCGGGCTGGGTGCACCGTGCGTCCGACCCCGACGACGCCCGAGCCACCGTGGTCTCCCTCAGCGACGAGGGCAGGGCCGCGCTCGAGAGCGTGCGTCAGGCCCGGCTGGCCGTCCTGTCCCCCGCCCTCGACCGCCTCGACGGCCCGGCGCTCGCTCGCGTCCAGGTCGCCATCGACGTCATGGACGAGCTGCTGGCCGCGGCCTCGGACACCCCTGACCCCCACCCCACCCGAAAGGACGGATGACCACACCATGTGGCGCCAACCCAAGACCGTCTGGTCGATCGCCTTCGCCTGCGTGATCTCCTTCATGGGCATCGGCCTCGTCGACCCCATCCTCAAGCCGATCGCCGACGAGCTCGGCGCGGGCCCCTCCCAGGTGAGCCTGCTCTTCACCAGCTACCTCGCCGTCATGGGCGTCGCGATGCTCGGCACCGGCTGGGTGAGCAGCCGGGTCGGCGCCAAGCGCACCCTGCTGATCGGCCTCGCCCTGATCATCGTCGGCTCGGCCCTGGCCGGCAGCCAGGACACCGTCGGCGGCATCGTCGCCTTCCGCGCCCTCTGGGGTCTCGGCAACGCGCTCTTCATCGCGACCGCCCTCGCGACGATCGTCAACGCGGCATCCGGCTCGGTGAAGCAGGCGATCATCCTCTACGAGGCCGCTCTGGGTGTCGGCATCGCGACCGGCCCGCTGCTCGGCGGCTGGCTCGGCGGCATCTCGTGGCGCTGGCCGTTCTACGGCGTCGCCGTCCTCATGGCCGTCGCCTTCATCGCGACCGTGACGACGCTGCCGGCCACCCCGGCCGCCGCGCGCCCGACCTCGATCACCGCGCCGCTGAAGGCGCTCGGCCACCGGGGCCTGCTCACCGTCGGCATCACCGCGCTGCTCTACAACTTCGGCTTCTTCACGCTGCTGGCGTTCACGCCCTTCCCGCTCGCGATGGGCGCCCACGAGATCGGCTTCATCTTCTTCGGCTGGGGCCTGCTGCTCGCCATCACCTCGGTGTTCGTCGCGCCGATGGTGCAACGACGGTTCGGCACGATGGCCGGCATCGTCGGGGCCCTGCTCGGCTTCGCGGTGATCCTCGCCGCGATGGCCGTCTGGACCGAGAACAAGACTGTGCTCGTCATCGGCGTCATCCTCGCCGGCGCCTTCCTCGGCGTGAACAACACGCTCATCACCGAGACGGTCATGAAGGTCGCGCCGGTCGAGCGCGGCGTCGCGTCGGCGGCCTACAGCTTCGTCCGCTTCAGCGGTGGCGCCATCGCCCCTTGGCTTGCCGGGAACCTTGGCGAGAAGTCGATCCACCTCCCGTTCTGGGTCGGCTCGGTCGCCGTCCTGCTGGCCGTCGTCGTGCTGTCGACCGCGCGCCGCATCATCGGGGCGCTCGACGAGGCTCCCGGCCACGGCGCCGAGCCCGTCGCCTCGCAGGCAGAGGCCGAGGCCCTCACCGTCGGCGACGCCTGACCCCTCGAACCGAACGCGTCGTTCGGTGTCGAACTCACGGTTGTATCAGCGAGTTCGGCATCGAACGCCGCGTTCGCGCGTCAGGGCTCAGCTGATGAGGGCCTCGAGGTCGGTGTCGCCGCGTCGGCGCCGGCCTCCGCGGATGTCGTAGGAGTCGAGGAGGAGCTCGGCGAGCTCGCGCCGGTCCAGCCGGTCGAGACGGGCCCACAGGCTCACCCGGTAGCGGAACGTGTCGATGCGGACGAACGTGTCGCGACGCCCCGCGAGCGCCTTCTCCGTGTCCATCTCCCCCGTCCAGACCTGGACGAGCTCGCGCTCGTCGTCGTCCCAGCGCAGACGGACGAACGTATGCCGTCCGGCATACCAGGCGGGCGACCCCTCGTGGGCGACCCCGAGCTCAGCCCCGGGCAGCCGCCCTGCCATCTCGTCCACCTCGGCCCACGTCGCCATCGCGCCTCCTCCCTCGGCACGCTATCTCCGAGGGGCCCTCGAGTGGCCTCTGGACGTGCGCCGGGCAGCAAACTGTGGCCTCTCGACGTCGGCGGGGCCGCAGTCTGTGGCCTCTCGACGAGCGGGCGGCCGCAAACTTTGGCCACTCGAGGGTTGAGGGGGTTGAAGGGTGGGGCGTGGGGGTGGGGTGGGGCGTGGGGGGTGGGGCTGGGCGGTGAGCGTCAGTGGAAGGTGACGGAGCGGCCGGCCTGCATGGCGGCATACGCCTCGGGGTCGGCCTCGAGCGCGGCCTGCCGGGCCTTGCGCCGGTAGCGCAGGATCTGCACGATGCCGAGGGCCCACACGGGGTACTGCACCGTCATCGCGACCCGGAACGAGTCGACGCCCCACGTCGAGGGTCCAGCAGGGGCCACGCGGTCGAGCACGACACCGACGAGCGCCACCGCGGTCAGCGTCGCGATGAAGCCGCCCGTGTTGACGATGCCCGACGCGCTGCCGATGCGGGTCGGCGGGTTGAAGGTGCGCGCCACGTCGAAGCCGATCATCGACCCCGGACCACCCACGGCGATGAGCACCACGAGCGCGACGAGCAGCCACAACGGCGCCCGCCCCGGCCAGAGCAGCACGACGGTCCAGGCGAGGATCGCCGCCGCGACGATCCACAGCACGAGGGTGCTGCGCGAGAACGGGTAGCGCATGGTCAGCGTGCCGATGACCGGGCTCGAGACGACGGTCGTCACGACCATCACCATGAGCATGATGCTGGCCGTGGCGGGCGAGAGCCCCTGCCCCGCGACGAGGAACGGGAAGCCCCAGAGCATCGTGAACATGTTCGCGGCGAACTGCGACGTGAAGTGCGACCAGAGCCCGAGCCGAGTGCCGGGCACCAGCCAGGCCGACCGCAGCGTGCGGGCCACCGCCCTGAGCCGCAGCTCGTCGCGTCGCCGGTCGGCATACGGGCTGTCCTTGACCAGGATCACGAGCCCGATGCCGGTCACGACGCCGAAGGAGGCGGCGACGGCATACGACGGCGTCCACCCGAAGCGGTTGAGCGCCGCGGCCAGTGGGCCCGCGGAGGCGAACGCCCCGAGCTGCCCGAGCACTCCGGTCAGCTGGGTGACCATCGGCGTGCGCCGCGCCGAGAACCACAGGGCGACGAGGCGCAGCACCGAGATGAACACCATGGCGTCGCCGATGCCGAGCAGCACGCGGCACACCAGCGCCGCCTCGAACGAGTGGACGAACGCGAAGCCGAGCTGGGCCGCCGTGAGCAGGACAAGGCCGATGCCGAGCAGCTTCTTCGACCCGTAGCGGTCGAGCAGGGCCCCGACGGGCAGCTGCATCGCGGCGTAGACGAAGACCTGCACGATGGTGAAGGTCGACAGCTGCGAGCTGCTGATGCCGAAGCGCTCGGCGGCCTGGAGGCCGGCGACCCCGAGCGAGGTGCGGTGGAAGACGGCGAGGACGTAGACGGCGATCGCCGCCGCCCAGACCGCCCAGGCGCGGCGACCGTCGAGAGGGAAGCGTTGTCCGGGGTGGGTGGAGCTCGTCATCCGGTCAGGTCGTCCCTCAGTTGGCCCCGGTCATCGGGATGTTCTTGGCGGGCGCCTTGGGCACGCAGTCGACGATCGCCTTCGCGACGGTCTTGCTCATGTCGGGCTGGAAGACGCTGGGGATGATGTAGTTCGGGTTGAGCTGCTCGTCGGTGACGACGGACGCGATGGCGTCGGCGGCCTTGATGAGCATCTCGGTCGTCACGTCGGACGCGCGGGCGTCCAGCAGGCCGCGGAAGACACCGGGGAACGCGAGCACGTTGTTGATCTGGTTCGGGTAGTCGCTGCGGCCCGACGCGACGACGGTCGCCCGCTGCGTCGCCTCGTGGATGTCGACCTCGGGGTCGGGGTTGGCGAGCGCGAAGACGATGCGCTTGTCGGCCATCTCGTCGATCCAGTCGGGCTGCAGGATGCGCGGCGCGCTGACCCCGATGAAGACGTCGGCGCCCTGGAGGCCGTCACGCAGCGTGCCGGTGAGGCCGCGCGGGTTGGTCTTCTCGGCGAGCTCGCGCCACGCCGGTGTCAGCGAGTCGTCGGCCTTGTTGAGCAGGCCCGGCCGGTCGCTCACGGTGACGTCGGTGGCCCCGGCGGCGAGGAGCAGCTGGACGATGGCCGAGCCGGCCGCGCCGCCGCCCGACACGATGATGCGCGCGTCGGGCAGCTTCTTGTCGATGATGCGCAGCGCGTTCTTCAGCGCCGCGAGCACGACGATGGCGGTGCCGTGCTGGTCGTCGTGGAAGACCGGGATCGAGAGCCGCTCGCGCAGCTTGGCCTCGATCTCGAAGCACCGGGGCGCGGCGATGTCCTCGAGGTTGATGCCGCCGAAGCCGGGGGCGATGAGCTCGACGGTGCGCACGATCTCGTCGACGTCGGTGGTGTCGATGCAGATGGGCCACGCGTCGATGTCGGCGAAGCGCTTGAAGAGGGCGGCCTTGCCCTCCATGACGGGCAGCGCCGCCATCGGCCCGATGTTGCCGAGCCCGAGCACGGCCGTGCCGTCGGTGACGACCGCCACCGAGTTGCCCTTGATGGTGAGCCGCGGGACGTCCTCGGGGTGCTCGAACAGGGCCTGGCTCACGCGGCCGACACCGGGCGTGTAGGCCATCGCGAGGTCCTGGCGGTTGCGCAGGTTGACCTTGGACTCCACGGAGATCTTGCCGCCCAGGTGGAGCAGGAACACGCGGTCGGACACCTTGTGCACTCGCACGCCCTCGAGCGTCTCGACGGCGTCGACGATCTCGGTCGAGTGCTCGGCGTTGCTGGCGGAGCAGGTGAGGTCGATGACGAGCCGGTCGGGGTGCGAGTCGACGATGTCGAGGGCGGTCGTGATGCCGCCGACCTCCGCCACCTTGGTCGCCAACGTGCCGATGACGGCCGGGTCGGTGCCGGTGTGGATTCGCATCGTGATCGAGTAGGAGGCAGTGGTGGCGCGGGCACGTTGGATCGACTCAGTCACGGAGCAATCGTCCCACGATCCGAGAAACGCCCCGGCACACGTCCGCAGACCGATCAGTAACAAAGGTCCGGGTTCGCCGCCTCGTCACCCGCGGGCGTATGCCGTCCCGCCGACTCCCTTGGCGCCGTGCCCTTTCGGGCACTGAGCGGACAGCGAGCGGACGCCAGACGGATGATCACTCGAGGCACACCGAAGGCCCGACGCGCGCTCGCGGCACGAACGCGGCGCGGGCCGCCCGGCGGCATACGACAATGGGTGGGTGACCACCGCCGAGGACACCGCTCTGACACGGGCGTCCGGTCTGACCTCCGACGAGGTCGAGCAGCGCATCGCTCTCGGGGCAGTGAACCGGCTCTCGGAACGCACGTCCCGCTCGGTCGGCGAGATCGTCCGCGCCAACGTGCTGACCCGGTTCAACGCGATCCTCGGGGCGCTCTTCGTCCTCATCATGGTGACGGGGTCGTGGGCCGACGGGCTCTTCGGTCTCGTGCTCGTCGTCAACTCGGCGATCGGCATCACCCAGGAGTACCTCGCCAAGCGCAAGCTCGACCGGCTCGCACTGCTCAACGCCCCCACGACCCGCGTGGTGCGCGACGGCGAGGTGCGCGTCGTGCCCACCACGGCGGTCGTGCAGGACGACCTCATCGAGCTGCGCACGGGAGACGAGGTGCCCGCCGACGGGCCGCTGGTCACGAGCGCCGGGCTCGAGCTCAACGAGGCCAACCTCACCGGGGAGTCCGACCCCGTGGCGCACGACGAGGGTGACGAGATCATGTCGGGAACGAGCGTCGTCGCCGGGTCCGGGCGCTACCACGCACGCCACGTCGGCGCCGACGCGTACGTCAACCGGATCGCCGCCGACGCGCGTCGGTTCACCCGCACCCGCTCGGAGATCCAGGAGTCGATCAACACGCTCCTGCGCTACATCACGTGGGTCATCGCGGCCGCCCTGCCGATCGCGATCTGGTCGCAGTGGCGCACCGTCGGCGACCACGGCTGGCAGCAGGTCGTCATCCGCTCCGCCGCGGGCGTGGTCGGACTCGTGCCCGAGGGTCTCGTCCTGCTCACCTCGGTGGCGTTCCTCCTGTCCGCCGTGCAGCTGACCCGCCGCAACGTGCTCGTGCAGCAGCTGCCCGCCGTCGAGGGCTTGGCCCGCGTCGACGTCGTCTGCCTCGACAAGACCGGAACGCTCACTGCCGGCGAGATCGCGTACGACGGCGCCGAACCCCTCGCCGGGCAGGACGTCGACGAGATCCGTGGTGCGCTGGGCGCGCTCGCCGACGACCCGAATGCCAACGGCACGCTGACCGCGGTTGCCGCGGTGCTCGCCTCACCCGGTTGGGAGCGCACCCGCACCATCTCGTTCAACTCGGCCCGCAAGTGGAGTGCAGCCTGCTTCACTGCGCACGCGACGTGGGTGCTCGGCGCCCCCGAGGTGCTGCTCGCGGCCGACCCGCAGCCCAGCCCGCCGGAGGTGATCGAGGCCATCCGCTCGCGGGTCGCCGAGCTCGCCGCAACCGGTCGGCGCGTCGTGCTCCTGGCCCGCAGCGACGTCGACCTCACCGACCCGACGCTGCCGCCCGACATCACCCCGGCCGCCCTCGTCACCCTCACCGAGCAGGTGCGACCCGACGCCCGCGAGACGCTCGCCTACTTCGCCGATCAGGACGTCGCGATCAAGGTCATCTCGGGTGACAACCCGGTGACCGTGGCCGCCGTCGCCCGCGAGGTCGGGCTCGAGGCCGGCGAGCCGGTCGACGCGCGAACGCTCCCCGACGACGTCGACGTGCTGCGCGAGGTGCTCGCCCGCGGGACGGTCTTCGGCCGCGTCACGCCCGAGCAGAAGCGGGCGTTCGTGCACGCCCTCCAGGCCGACGGGCACGTCGTCGCGATGACCGGCGACGGGGTCAACGACGCGCTCGCCCTCAAGGACGCCGACATCGGGGTCGCCATGGGCAACGGCGCGCAGGCGACCAAGGCCGTGGCCGAGCTGGTCCTGCTCGACGGGAAGTTCTCGCACCTGCCGGACGTCCTCGCCGAGGGGAGGCGGGTCATCGGCAACGTCGAGCGGGTCGCCAACCTCTTCGTCGCCAAGAACGCGATGAGCCTCGTCGCGATCCTCGCCGCCGCGCTCGCCTCGCTGCCGTTCCCGTTCCTGCCGCGGCACCTGACGCTGGTCTCCGCGGTGACGATCGGGATCCCCGCCTTCTTCCTCGCCCTGGGACCCAACCGGCGCCGTTACCTGCCGGGCTTCCTCGGGCGGATCCTCCGGTTCGCCGTGCCGTCCGGGGCCGTGGCCGGGCTGGCCGTGATCGCGTCCTACCTGCTCGCCGGCAGCGGCTACGGCGTGCCGCGAGACCAGTTCACGGCCCGGTGCGCGGTCGAGGAGGGCGGCCGGACCGTGGCCGACGTCGCCTGCTGGCAGCCCGGCAGCGGAGCCACGATCACGCTGCTGACCGTCTTCTTCTGGATCCTGGTGGTGCTCGCCCGCCCGTTCCTGGTCTGGAAGGCAGCGCTCGTCGCCGCCATGGTGGGGCTCGCCGTGGTGGCGTTCGTCGTGCCGCCCGCCGCGCAGTTCTTCAACCTCGACGCGCCGTCGGCGCTCGTGTGGCAGTCGCTGGCCATCGGGCTCGTCGGCGCGGCGCTCGTCGAGGGCGTCTACCGGGTCTCACCCTCGGTGCGACAGGCGCACCACGTGCCCGACTGACGCTGGACGGGGCGGCCGGGGCCACGCCGTACACTGGGACCTGCACAGGGATCCGGCGTGACCTGATGGGCGGGTAGTCACGCACTCGTCGTCGCGCACCCCGCGACCAGATCCGGAGCCGCCCCGTGTCCCCCATCGACTCGTACCGTCACCTCTTCGGCCTGACCGGCCGCACGTACATCGTCGTCGCCTTCCTCGCCCGTATGCCGCTCGCGATGAGCCAGCTCGGCACCCTCCTGCTCGTGTCCGCCGCCACCGGCAGCTACGGCGCCGGCGGCTTCTGCGCGGGCGCGCTCGCCGTCGCCAACGCGGCCGGCGCCCCGTTCTGGGGAGCCCGCGCCGACCGGCTCGGCCAGCGTCGGGTCGTCGCGGTCCAGTCGCTCGCCGGGGCGGCCGGGCTCGTCGCCAGCCTCCTCGTCGTCAACGCCGGGTTCCCTTGGGGCGCAGCCGCCGTCGCGAGCGCCGCCACCGGTCTGCTGCTCCCGCAGATCGGCCCGCTCGCCCGCGTCCGCTGGCGTCCGATCACGGCCGAGACGGGTTCGCGCCAGCACCGCCTCGTCGACGCGGCCTTCTCCTACGAGGGGGCCGCCGACGAGGCATCGTTCGTGCTCGGCCCGGCTCTCGTCGGCCTCGGCGTCTCCATCGCGAGCCCCACGGCCGCACTGGCGCTCGCGGCGCTCGGCCTGGGGGTCTTCGGCACCTGGTTCGCCCTGCACGAGACCGCAACCGTCACGCACGCCGCGACGTCGGGGGACGCTGCCGCCGTCGGCAGACTCATGACACCGGCGCTCGTCGTGCTGTGCCTCGCGCAGGTTCTCGTCGGCACCGTCTTCGGCTCCGTGCAGACGGGCACGTCGGTCCTCGCCACGGCGGCCGGCAGCGCCGGAGCGACCGGCTACTTCCACGCCCTGCTCGGGGTCGGCAGCGTGCTCGCCGGCCTTGCCGTGGCGGGCCTGCCGGAGCGCTTCGCCCTGCCGACTCGCCTCCGCTGGTTCGCCGTGGGCCTGCTCGTGCTGTCGGCGCCGCTGCTGCTCGTCGGCTCCCTGCCCGCGCTGGTTCCAGTGCTCCTCGTGCTCGGCTGCACGGTCGCGCCCTACATGATCACGACGTTCACCCTCGGCGAGCGCGTCACGCCCGCGTCACGCACCGGCGCAGCCATGACGGCGCTGGCCGCCGCCACGGGCCTGGGCTATGCCATCGGGGCAGCTGCGGCAGGACGGCTCGCCGACTGGGGCGGTCACACCCCGCGGTCACACCCCGGCGTATGCCGTCACCGTCGTCGCCGGGGCGGCGGCCGTCATCCTGTCGTGGTCCTGCGCACCCATCCTCACCGCAGCCACTGCCGAGCGCACCGCTCCCCCGGCCGCCGTCGACTGACCGCTCGACCCAACCGGCGCCACGGCCCCCGAACCGTCGGCCAGCGGCCCACCACCACGCCAGTTCCGGCGCCACGGCCCCCAAACCGTCGGCGCGGGAGTCTCGCCCGGGCTGAGTTGGCGCGCGTTCGGGTCAGCGGGGGAGGCGGAGGCGCATCGCGGGCCAGGCCGTACGCGTGAAGCCGAGCTCCTCGTAGAGGCCGGCGCCTTCACCCGTCGCGAAGAGCTCGACGACGCTCGCCGCAGTCTCGTCACGCATCCAGTCCAGCACCCCGACGACACAGGCCCGGGCCAGACCCTGCCGTCGCGCCTCCGGCTGGGTCGCGACGCTGTTGACCAGACCCCAGATGCCGTTGGGGTTCACCGGCGACGGCGTCTCGAAGCGCAGCGCACCCATCGCGCCGGCAACGACCCGAGCGTCGGGGGTCTCCGCCACGACCACCCGGACGTGCGGCCCACCGAGCTCGCGCCCGAACCACGCGGTCGCGGCCGCCCGCCAGTCGGGGTCGTCGACACCGGGAACCCCCATGGCCGAGAACATCAGCGCGCGCAGCTCGACCACCGCCGCGACGTCGGCCGCGCTCGCACGCCGCACCGTGAACTCGGTCATCGGACCACACCACCGGCGAAGGCAGGTGCCAGGGGAACGGGCGCGGCGGCATACCTGGTCGTGACAGCCTCGGCGAGGCGCCCGGCGAGCTCGGCGAGCTCGGGGATCGCCCGACCTGCTGAGGCGGTGCGCAGGAAGCGGAGAGTCCGGTCGGGCATCCGCGGCATCGGCTTCACGGGGTTGGTCGGCGCTGGCTCACCGTCGACGAGCGGACCGAGGCACCAGCTGCCGGCCAGCCAAGCCCAGGCCTCTGTTGCGAGGTCGAGATCGTGGTCGAAGTCCGTGCCGGCGACCTCGGGCCAGGTCTGGGCGACGGACCCACGCCAGCGGTCGAGGGCCGCCTGCGCTGCCGCCGCATCGAGGGACCACGCGCACCAGCACGTCGGCCAGGGCACGCGCAGGTAGGAGGCGTCCCAGGCGATCGGCCGCCACAGCGCCCACTCGAAGTCGAGCAGAGCGAGGCCGGCGTCGGTGACGAGGTTGTTGTCCGGGCACATGTCGGCCGCCGAGAGGCTCGCCGCGTCGACCCGGAAGCGGCGCGGCACCGACTCGAGCACCGCGAAGGCCCCGGACGCCACCTCGAGCCCGAGCGTCGCGGCCAGCCGCCCCCACTCTGTCACGGCGTCCGCGAGCTGCGCGGGCAGGTAGTCGAGCACCAGCGGCTCGTCGGAGCGGGAGCCGACCCCGGCCACGAACGCGTCTCGCACCGACTGACCGGCAACGTGCAGTCCCGCCACGGCGTCCGCCCAGCCGACCAGCCCGCCTGCAGCACGCTCGGCATCGGCGGCCAGGAGCGCGTCGGCCAGGTGGCTGCCCTCGCCGAGGTCCCCCATCACGACGAGCCGCGGGTCGGCGCTCTCGGCGACGAGGCGTGGCGTGCGGGCACGCCCTGCCAGCGCGGCCAGCGCCGACGCCTCACGCGCGAAGGTCTCGGCCCCCTGCTCGCCCAGGTAGCGTTTGACCACGTATGTGTGCGCGGCCTCGTCCGTCACCCGCACCACGAGCGTGCGCCGGCTTCCGGGGAAGGGCGCGCCCACGGCCCTCAGCCTCGTCCGGAGCAGGCTCGAGGCGACCTCGAGCGTCTCCTGCACAAGGTGCGAGCGCTCGTCGTCAGGGATGGGGGACGTCACCGGGTCACTGTGCCAGACGCGTCCGACTGTCCACCCGACACCGAGGCGGGACCGGAGCAAGGCCGGGTGTCCGGTCTGCTCCGGAACGCATCAGGCGATATCGGGCGAACTCGACCTTGGGCCAGGAAGCGAAATATTGCCGACAATTTCACCGAAACCCGTTACACCGGGGCAGAGATTGACTAACGTCCCTTCTGTAACACCCCCACGGCTGGCACGCACCCCCCCATCCGCACCAGCCTCGAAGGAGCCCACCTGCGCGCGCGGGTCGGGCTCCTTCGCCTGTCCCGTCCGAGTCGCACCCACGGACGAGAGGCTCCCCGAAGTCCCGCTGCACGTTCCGGTTCGTCCAGACGGGAGCTGACGGCGGGCGATCATGCTCGCTGTCACGCACGCGAGGGCCTCGGGCGACGCCCATCGCGCCGAAGGTCGGCTCCGCCCAGAGGCCCATCCATCGAGGGGTGGGCGAGGGGTGGGCGCAGGCGCGGCTGCGCGGGGTCGCTCTACTGCGTGGTGGTCGTGTCCGCGGCTGGCGTCGACGGGATGGCGCTGGGCGTTTCTGAAGTGCTGCCGGTGGGCGACGGTGGCGCCGTCGTCGAGTACGTCGTTCTCGGCGTCGTGGCAGAGGGTGACGGCAGCACAGTGGCGGTGTCCGTCGGGCCAGCCCCGGTGGTGGGGCTGCCACTCGGTCCGGGCGCTGGTGTCGGCGCAGTCGTGGATGGTGTCGGCGCCGTGCTGGGTGTTGACGTGGCCGGTTCGTTGGCAACGAGGGCCCGGACCTGGTTCTCGTAGTCGAGGAGCCTGGCCCGGATCTGGTCGAGGGGCAGGGCCTCGATGGTGCTCGCGAATGCTGCGATCTGCTGCCACAGCGCGTCGAGGCGCTGCTTGGTCGCGGGGGTCGGCTCGCCCGGCAGAGTGAGGACGAACTGCTGCGCCAACGCATAGGTCACGCACTGCGCACAGGAGTAGTTGACGGCGCCGGAGACGTTCTGCGGTATCGCCACGTGCGCATCACCGGTGATGAGCACGACCTGGAAGGCGACGGCCACGGTCTTGCACCCGCTGCAGCTGGCGAAGGCATAGGCCTCGTTGCTGTTCGTGACACTGCTGCCGTCGGCCCACACCAGTGCGAAGGCGACGTCGTAGAGCGTTGACCCGTCGGTCGTGTTGACGGCCAACGCCTGGTTGTCACCGGCACCGGGAGCACCGGGGCGGTTGAACGGGAAGACCCACGTCGGGCCGGTGTCGGCCCGGCCGCCCGAGCCAGTCTTGGGGACGAGCACGAGGGCGAGCTGGGGGTGGTCCTTGCTCGGCGGGGCCGAGGTCGAGGCCCACACGGAGCGCTGCCCCTCGATGATCTGACCGTCCGACATCGGAGGGGTGCGACCGGCGAAGCTCGCGGTCTGCAGTCCGTCGACGACGGTGCCCTTCTCGAAGGGCTGGACCGGACGGTAGCGGTTGGCGTCCGGCAACCAGGCCCAGGTGAGGCCGGCCGCGACGGCGACCACCAGCAGACCGGCCAGGGCGCGCCGGCCGGGGTGGTCAGCCGTTCGGCGCCAGAGGGCGGCGAGGACCGTCTTGACGAGGCGCGCGAGCACGATGAGGGAGCCGACCACCGGCAGGCAGACGGCCAGGATCGCGAGCAGCCTGACCGCGACGCCGGTGACGTCGCCGCCGGCCCAGTCGACCGCAAGAGCGTTCGCGTGCGTGAGCACGCTGCTCCAGGCTGTCCCCAGGACTCGAGGGAGCGCCACGACCATGAGCACGAGGGTCACGAGCAGCAGGGGCACGAGGACGAGCACCCAGGTGGTGACGACGACCTTGGCCCAACGCTTGAGCTCCGTCGCCGCCGCTTCGGGTTTGCGCCCGGGAACGAGGCTGCGGAGGGTCGGCCCGATGCGCGAGGAGAGGTCGGGGACCCCGGTTACGTCGGCGAGGACGTGGTAGCCGTCGAAGCGGACCATGGGCGCCAGCTGACGGACCATCTGGAGCAGCTGGGCCGCGAGGATGAGCAGCAAGGCATCCCAGCGCGTGGCGAACCAGACGACGAACATCGCCACGGTCGTGAGCGCGTTGAAGTAGAGCCCCCCGAGGTCCACCCGCAGGCGGCCTCCGCGGCCCAGACGGTAGCTGTCGGTGACGTCGGTGTAGAAGGCGGGCCACACGAGGTACAGGCCGGTCCCCATGGCACCGGGAGTCGCGCCGCCGTAGCGGCAGGCCGAGGCGTGGCCGAACTCGTGGAAGCCGGCGGAGAGGATCGTGATGACGAAGACGAGGAGCAGCAGCAGCGGCTGGTCGAACGCCTGGTGGGTGGCCGAGGCGAGTCCCTTCGTGAAGAGGACCCAGCCGGAGATGACCGCGAAGGCGACGAGGACGACCACGACCACGATGGGTGCGAACAGGGCGGCGAAGGGCGCGGTCACCCGGCGGGTCACCGCGGGATCGGAGACCACCCACCGAAAACGCAGGGCAAGGAGCGGGTTCGCCCTCTTCACCTGCGGTTCGGACCCGTCAGCCCCGCGCACCAGGCCGAGCGGCCGCAGCCGGGACTCGGTGAGCTGATGCACGTCCTGCCCTGCCAGGCGCCGCCCGTATGCCGTGCTGACCTCCTCGGCCACCTGGGCATAGGTCCGCCGTCCGTCGATCGCCCCGAGCACCAGGTAGAGCAGCGGCGTGAGCTGCACCGTCTGGCCGTCAGCGCGGCGGACCAGCGAAGGCGGGTTGCGATATCCGGACCCGGTCGGGGTCCCGAGCAGCTCGATGCCTGTGGCCCGTGCCGGCGGTCCCGTCAAGGCGCCGGTGTCGGCGGACGGCCGTGCCGCAGGGTCGGAAGCGGTGTCCGGCGCGGAAGGCCCGCCGTCCGCCGACGTGAGAGTCACAGTCGGGCTGTCTACTGCTGGATCTGCGAGGTCTGGTCGGCCGTGGCCTGAGCGGTCCCAGTGAGGTGCTGGGTGATGGAGCCCTGCTGATCGGCGATGGACGTCGCCTCGGAGCCCACTGAACCGATGTTGGCCGAGACGGAGGCGTTGATCGGTGCAGCGACGTTCGCGTTCGCTGCGACCGCCCCGTCGATCGGGGCCGCCAACTTGGCGTCCGCGGACGCATTGACGTCGATGTTGAGCAGGTCGCCGCTGAGCGCCGAGGACGACGTCGGCGCCGTGCTGGGGGCGGGTGCCGGTGTGGTCGACGGGGCGGCAGCGCCGGGGTCGGTCGTCCCGGCACTGGGGGTCGACTGGTCGATCGAGCTGTGCTGGGGCGCATGCGCGACCGCGGAGCCGGAGAGCTCCTGGTCGATGTTCACGCCTTGGTGGGCAACGGCGGCGTCCGCGGAACCCACGGAGAGGATGTTGGCACCGACGGCTCCGTTGATCGGAGCCGCCACGTTGGCGTTGGCGGCCACTCCGAGATCGATCGGAGCCGCGACGTCGAGCGCGAGGTTCAGGTCAGCATTCAGGTCGAGAAGCGACATCACCTCCTTGTCGGGCAGTGCGGTCCCTCCTTCGGCGGCGAGTTCCTCAGCGGACACGGCTGGCAAGTCGGCTTCGCTCATTGGACGCTCCATTCGGCACACACGTGCCCGTCGACAGAATCAGCGTTCGGCTCATACCCACGCAAATCGTCCCGCAATCCGACCGGCGCCACCGCACTGCGTGCAGGCCGGGATCCCGCCGGTGGTGCGCCTTCGGACACCCGTCTCCTGTGCGCCCGAAGCTCGTCCGGCGCAGTCTGGGGGACCTGTGGTCGTCGCGGGCAGGGGAAAGGCCCCCGACTCTGGCGAGAAAGGGGCCTGACCTGTGGTTGTGCATGGAGCCGCTTATCGGAATCGAACCGATGACCTATTCATTACGAGCGCTGTGAGCCAGCCGTGCGACTCTCGTGCCCGCCGGAATCGGAGTCCACAGGCGTCCACAGACCGCCGGTCGGATGCTCCGTGATGGATGGCCAGTTAGATGTACGAACGCAGGCTTGGACGCCTCAGCGCCCGTGATGCTCGCGACACATGTCGGCTAAGAGATCTAAGGGAACCGTCGGAACAGCCCTCCCGCGTTGCGCACCAACTGCTGGACCTGGGCATCAGCAGCAGATCCGGGCCGGACCTAGCGTCGGGCATGCTCGTGCTTTGAGAAGCCCGATCGATCGCCTGCGGCAGCGTCGAGAATTGTCTCGACAGAAACGAGCTCTCGGCGACTGCCCCCTGCCGTCATCCCTGGTCTGAGCACGTCGGCCATGGGAACGACAGTGACGGCATGTGTAGCGAGTGCGCCTACGAGTTCGAGCACGATCGGCGGGAGACACCGGAGTCCGGATGCACCCGGAACGCGCCGTCACTCACCTGATCGCGGTATGTGTCCCTCTTTCCACGTGCTGGGCTTACACCTTGATCGCACGGCTTTGTTCGCGCTCGAGCGTCCTGATCACCGCTTAGGTCATGGGTAGCGAGAGGCGTGAAGTGTGGGACTTCTCCCGATGCGAGGGAGGGGAGCGGGGGCGAACTCTGGTGGTGGTGGCACTGAGGCCGCCGCACCAGATCAAGGAGATCTTTCATGACTGCTCGCCTGACCGCTGCGGGCCTGCTCGTGGCCGCCACGCTCACCGTCGCCCCGGCCGCTCACGGATCGCCGATCCATGAGGACCCGAGGGCCGGCACCGCCAGGGACACCAGGGTCGCGTCGCTCCTGCAAGCGCTACGCCTCGACTACGCCGCCACCCATCGGAGTGGAGTCCACAACGAGCTCGTGCTCATGCTCAACGACCCCGCTGGCGCGTTCCTCTGAATGCATTGACCCCTTCCGCCTACCCTTGACGGAAGGGGTCAAGCCGTCAGGACCGTCGGAGAGTGACCAGTGGCGCGAGCGTTCGACCTCCAGGAGCCCATCGGCAGGGACGAGGAGCTTGCCGAGGCCGACGGGCTGCTCCGCTCCGTGATGGGCAACGCCACTCCCGATGGGCACGCCAGTGCTTTGCTGCTCGGCGGTGACGCCGGCATGGGCAAGACCACCTTCGTGCACGCGGTGGGCTCTCGTGCATCGGCTCTGGGGCTCGGCTTCGGCGTGGGTCACTGCCTGGACCTTGCTACCGGGCCGCCGTTCGGGCCCGTGGTGGAAGCGCTTCGGACGCTGGTGCGCTCCGGCGGCCCACACCGCGACGTACCGGCGTCGGTGGCCTGGCTCGCGGACGCCATCCCGGGAACCGCGCGCTCACTGGAAGAGCTGCTGGCGGCCGCCGAGGCTCTCGCCGAAGCCGCTCCGTTCGTGCTCGTCCTCGAGGACGTGCACTGGGCCGACAAGTCGGTGCGCAGCTGGGCGATCGCTCTCGTCCGGACCTGCCGCGCGCCGCTGATCCTGGGACTGACCTTCCGCACCGAAGAGCTAGGTCGCGAGCACCCGCTCCGGCCGGTCCTCGTGGAACTAGCTCGGACGCCGGGCACGTTGCGCCTGGAACTGCACGGACTGAGCGCCGGCCCAATCGCAGAGCTCGTTCGTCGACGCACCGGCCAGAACCTGACGCGGAGATCCATCCCGTCGCTGCTCACGCGCAGCGGCGGCAACCCGCTCTTCGTGGAAGAGCTGCTCGACGAGGAGGACGGCATCCCCGTGCTCTTGCACGACCTCTTGCTGCGGCACGTCGACCGACTCCCGGCCGTGCCGAGACGCCTGGCCCAGCTTGCGTCGGCCGGTGGCACCATCGTCGACCTCGACCTGCTGCAGGACGCGAGCGAGCTGAGTCCCGACGAGTACGCGGCGGCGCTGCAGGCTCTGCTGGACGCGAACGTTCTCGTACGACGGGGCGATGTCTTCTCATTCCGTCACGCCCTGCTGCGCGAGGCAGTCTCCGCTGATCTGCTCCCCTCGCAACGCGCGCAGCTGCACGCGGCCTACGCCCGAGCGCTGACCGCCAGGGTCGAGGCCGGCGCTGCCGCGCAACGCTGGCAGTACGGCGCGGCGCTGGCGCTGCACGCCTACGCCGCACATGACCTGCCCTTGGCTTTCGACGCCTCGGTGTGGGCCGGTCTGGCGGGCAAGCAGTTCGGCGCCGGGGCCGCGGCTGACCACTTCGAACGAGCCTTGGAGCTGTGGGACCAGGTCCCCGACGCCGGCGGTCGCTCCGGCTTGGCCCGCACCGACCTGCCGGTACTGGCCGCCAGAGTGCTCTACAGCGACGACCCGGAACGCGTGCACGCCCTGCTGCGCCAGGCCGTCGAGCTGCTCCCTGCCGGCGGTGACCCGCTTGCAGCCTGTCGCGTGTACACCGCGATCGTCAGCGAGTACAGCCAGATCTCCGGGGCCCTACCTCAGGCAGAGGCGCTGGACAAGGCCCTCGCACTCGCGGGAACCACCCCCAGCTGGGAGCTCGCGGAGGCTCTGGTGGCAGGCGCCTTTCACCAGCACCACATGAACGCGGTCGGCCCACAGCTCGACTTCGCCGAGCGGGCACTCGAGGTTGCGCTGTCGACAGGAGCAGCGGACGTCGTCCCCGAGGCCCGGTGGGGCGTGTTCAACGCGCTGTGGCAGCTCGGCCGGTGCGACGAGAGCCTCGCGGTGTTCAGGACGGCGGTGCGCGATGCCGAGCAGGCCGACCAGACCGGGGCTGCACTGGATCTCGCGAGCGAGCTCGCCTTCTACCTCCTGCTCCTCGGGCGGATCGACGAAGGGCTGACGCTGGCGCGACGGACCAGGTCCGCCGCCGAGCAGGCCGGTCTGCCCCGGTACGTGGCGTTCGCCGCCGAGCAGGAGGTGGAGTGGCTGGTCCGGGACGGCCAGCTGGCTGCGGCCGAGCAACTCTTCCGCGAGGCTTGTCTGCCCGGAGGGTCTGCGTTTCGCCAGGACTGGCTCCGCGTCTGGCTGATGCTCGCGCGCGGTGAGGGCGCCGCTGCACTCAAAGTCGAACAAGCGGCAGCCGCCGTGCACCCCGACCACCGGCTGACGCTCGACCACACGCCGCGGCTCATCGAGGCCTACGAGCAGGTGGACGACGTCGACGGCGTGCTCTGGACCACGGAGCGGCTGGTCCTCGAGCTCGCCGCCACCGACTCCCCCCTCCTGCAGGCCGGGCTCGCCGCCTACGGTTTCCGCGCCCAAGTCCTTGCCGCGAGGACCGGCGCCGAGCCCTCGGACGCCCTCACGCGGACGGCCAGTGCCGCGCTCGACTTCGCCCAGAGCCGCCTGTCCACGCAATGGGCAAGGAGCTGGTACGGGATGCAGCTGTGCAGCGCCGTGGCCTACAAGGCTCAGCTCGAAGGAGGACATGGGGTCGAGGAATGGCGCAGCGCGAGCGAACTGGCCGCCCGGCACGGCAGATACACGGCGCTTCGTCCGCGACTCGAGCTGGCCCGAGCCCTGCTCGAACACGGCGCACGCGAAGAGGGCAAAGAACTGCTCGTCACCATCTGGCACGAGGCCCGCGGGATCAGCGCCGGGTGGATCGAGCAACAAGCCGCCCAGGCCGCCCGACGATTCCGAGTCACCCTCCCTCTCGACGGTGGCGGCCCAGGCCCGCTGAACCGGCTCACGCCCCGAGAGCGTGAGGTCCTCGACCTCGTCGCTACCGGGGCGACCGACCGCGCCATCGCCTCCGCCCTCTTCATCACCGAAAAGACCGCCAGCGCCCACGTCGGACGCGTACTCACCAAGCTGGGCGTCCCCAACCGAGGACAGGCAGCCGCCCTCGCCCGCTCCAGCCGCGACCCCGACAGCGCCTAAGCGACTGACACGGATTCTAGAAGCTGCCTGGGTGCTTGCCGGATCGAAACTCGCGCTCCATACCGCGGCTCTGCGCGCTCCCAGGAGGCGTACCGATCGCTTCGGTCGTTGGAAGCGACAGGTGCGAGGTGTGGGAGTTCTCCCGATGCGAGGAAGGGGGGAGCGGGCGAACTCTGGTGGTGGTGGCACCGGGGCCGCCGCACCAGATCAAGGAGAACCTTCATGATTGCTCGCCTGACCGCCGCGGGCTTGCGCGTGGCTGCCACGCTCACCACCGCCCCCGCCGCTCACGGATCGCCGATCCGTGCAAAGGTGAGGAAGGGGGGCGCTGTGGAGCGTCCTGAAGGTGGGGTGGGCCCTGCGGCGGAATTCGACGCGTTCTACACCGCCAATGCCTCCCGCGTCACGCGTGAACTTGCCATGCTCACCAGCGACCCCGCCGAGGCGAGGGACGTGGCCCAGGAAGCCTTCGAGCGAGCCTGGACACGGTGGTCGCTCGTGCGTGGCGCGGCTTCCCCCGAGGCGTGGGTGCGGACGGTTTCACGGCGGCTTGCGGTGAGTCGCTGGCGGCGGATCCGCAACTCCACGGTGGCATGGCGGCGGCACGGTCCTCCAACGGAGCTGCCTGAGCTGGACGCCGACCATGTCGTGCTGATCGCGGCGCTGGCAAGGCTGCCCGAGGCGCAGCGCGTGGCGATCGTGCTGCACCATCTCGCGGACCTGCCCGTGGCGCAGGTGGCGCAGGAGACCGGGCTGAGCGTGTCGGCTGTCAAGCAGCAGCTCGTGCGGGGTCGGGCAGCGCTGTTTGAGTCCTTGGCAGACGGCGGCGCCATCGGCACCGGCGAACCCGCCATTGTTCAACGTGAGGAGGAGCGATGATGGACGCGCTCACTGAGAGGCTGCACGAGTCCGCCGAGGCGCTCTCCGGTGTGATGCCTCCTCCGGACCAGGTTCGGCGCCGAGCTGAGCGTGCGCGCCGGATACGTCGTGCTGTGGCCGGGTCCGCTGCTGCCGCACTTGTGGTGGTGCTCGCCGTCGCGGTCGGGGTCGGTGGCGGCAGAGGAGTGCCAGCCAATCTGGTCACGGCGGTCCCGGCGCGGTCTACTTGGAGCGCTCCTGCGGGAAGTGTGTTCACGACTGACCCGCTGCTGTCCGCGGCCGAGTGGAACGACCTGCTCTACCAGCTGCCGGCCGAACGAACCGAGCGCACGACTACGCAGCCGCACCAGCTGGACTGCATCACCGACCCTTACACCTTGGGCGCGGAGCAGGTGCAGGGTGCCGGCTACCTGCAACGAGCTCGGCAGCAGTTCGCCACCGGCGCCCTCTCGAGTGGACGGATGAACGTCTACGCGCTCTGGTTCGGCCGAGCTACTGATGCCACGGCTGCGGTCAAGCATCTACGTCAGGAACTCGTCTTGTGCCGCGCGCGTCCCGACCCAAGCCTCAAGGTCACCTACTTCCACATCGAGGACTGGTTGATGCAGGATTACCCGCGCATCGAGCAACAGTTCGCCGGGAGCATCACGCGGCAGCCCGGCACCGGAGGACGCGACCGTAGCTACAGCGGTTACAGCCTGACCGTGGCTCGTGCGGGGAGGCTGCTCATCGTGTTCGAGTCCCTCAACGGCTGGTCGGACCGCCCGCAGAACACGGTGGGTCTCTTGATGAACCACGCGCTCAAGGCACTCTCACGGCAGGTGGCCTCAGTTAAGTAGGCAGGTGCGGCGATGCGACCGGGTGTACGGCTGTTCTGTTGGGCTCTACCCACCGCCAAGTCGGTGACCAGCCGTTGGATCCAGCATCAGTCACGTCATCCTCATCGGCCACGGTCGCGCCGATGCGTTGAAGATGTTCAACGGGGGGTGGTGGCTCCCCCGTTCGGGACTTTGCGGATCTGCTCGGCGGCGACGGCGCACGAAAGACGGTGGTGTCGCTCGCTTGCTCGACCGGGATGACGACGTTCGGACGGACACTCAGCAGAGCGCTGCCTGCAAGGAACTCGTCGCCCCACAGGGGAGGCGCACGGAGCGTCGGCGTCACCCTACGTCAGGCCCTTCTCCATACGCATCTGCTCCACGGGCATGAGTTCATGACGGCGGCTCGCCTGGCCAATGAGGTCACCGAAGGTTTCGCGGTTCGTGCACTGGCGAGACGGCAGGAAGCGTTAGCCGTTCAGGACTCCCGATCGTCCGGTGCGCGGGCAGCGCACTGTCATCGGCAGATACGGACGCTCACGAACGCCCTCGAACGCTCGCGGCCTGCCCCAATTCGCCTGCCGTGGGTCAGACTCCAGGTTGTCTCGGAGGCTCAGCCCGGCTGGTGGCGCGCGGCGGCAGAATACGCCAAGCGAAGGTAGATGGACATAGATGGTCACCCGGAGGCAATCGGCGGCAGAGTGTAGCCCCACGCCGGGCCGGCAGCGCCCTCCTCAATGAGGTGCTTTAGGCTCCTGACCTGCAGAAACGCCCCCGGCAGGGCCGGGGGCGTTGCTGGAGCCGCTTATCGGAATCGAACCGATGACCTATTCATTACGAGTTCGTCCTCGACGCTGTTTTGGGCCGCACTCATGCTGCGGGTACCTGCCATGTGGTGCTGGCTGGCATGGCTGTTGAGGGCGGTCGGGGGCACGGCGGGGGCACGAGCGGGGCAGCGGCCGACCTTGCGGGTCTGCGCATTGACCATCACCTGGCCGCTCGAGAAGGTGCCGCGCAGAAGGCGCTTGCCCAACCCAGCTGGGCGGGCCGTAGTGGGCAGGTCGCGCTCGAGGTGGGCAGTGGTCCTCCATGGGGCTCGACCGGAGCGGCGAGGGCTGGGGCTCCCCTGGTCCAGGCGCCTGCGACTCGACCTTGGATCGCCGAGGCTGTGGGGGGCGGCGTCGACTGGTCGTGCTCCGCCGTGACTTGGTGGAAGCGTGGGGGCGGCGGGGTGCGCGAGGACGGCGCGCCAGCGCCGCCCGCAGCGCGGGGTCCCTGCCGCGGGTCCCCGCGCTTTCCTGCGCCGGAGGCGCAGCTTGAGCCAGTACAGAAACTCTTCACCAAATCGAGGTCGACCTTGCGGATTCTCCGGCGCCCGGCTCGGACAAGGCGACCGATCCGAAGGCCCGGTTCTAAACAGCATGCACGAGCGGGCTTTGTGCGATCGCACGAGATTGGCGTGAATGCGATGTGATGCAGGTCATACTGCCCATGCGAACCGTAGGCGGCGCGCGCGGAGTGTTAAGGGTTATGAGGAAGGCCACCGAATGAACGCGCCAGGGGACTACGAAGCGTTCGAGGAGTTCGTGCGCTTGAGCCTGCCAACCCTCACGCGCGCGGCGTCGGCGTTGTGCGGCGACGCCCACTTGGCCCAGGACCTCGTGCAGGAAACACACATTCGGATCGCGCGCCACTGGCGCCGAATCGCAAGGAGCGACGACGACGTCCTCCCGTACGCCCGCAAGGTGCTGTATCGCCTGTGGCTCGACTCGAGGCGATGGCGAGCGCGGCACCCGGAACAACTGACGGATCCACCTGGGTCGTCGCCAACGGCGGATGAGGCCGAGAACGTGGCGACCCGACTCGCCCTTGCGTCAGCCCTTGCACAGCTCTCGCCGTCCCAGAGGGCAGCCGTGGTCCTTCGGTTCTTGGAGGGTCGTCGCGAGGCCGAGGTGGCCGACATTCTCAACCTGTCAGTTCCGTCGGTGCATTCGCTCTTGCGGCGAGCGCTCGTTGAGCTGCGCAAGTGCTACCCAGAATTCGAACTCAGGTGAGGGGCCAGGAGCTACCCATGACCGAGGAACTCGCACGCGATCTCAGCCGACTGGTTCAGGACTCGCCCGATGAGCGTGACCCTAGCTACGCGGAATTTGTGTGGCTTGCTGGCAAACGGCGGCGGACTCGAGCGAGGGCGCTCTCGGCTGCCGCGACAGTTGCCGCCGCAATGGGGGTCGTCGCCGTTGTCATGTCGCTGTCACCCCGGAACTCCAACGGCCCTCTAGTCCCTGCCACGTCAGCACCGGCCGCGACGACAGGCACGCTCAAGGGCAACGTGCCGCTGTGCTACGGCCCCGCATCCGACATGAATCTCACACCGACGTTGGTGGTGGTTGCCCAGCAGGACGGCCAGACCAAAGGGACCGTGACTGTCCCCGCCACTCTAGCCACCCACACTTATCAGCTGACTTTGCCTGCCGGTACTTACACGATTCGGGCCGGTTCATGGCCAGCCCGGCAGGTGATCGTTCGAGCGGGCGAGACGTCCTCGGCCGACTTGCCGGGTGGAAACTGCCTGTAATCGCACGGAGCCATGTCTCGGCCCAAAGATCGACTCTGTCGGCGACATGCGGAAGGCGCTGCAAGAACTGCAGTGGCCACACCGGCCCCCACCAGGCCGCCTGCTTCTACCCTGAGGTGTGGCTGAAAATGGCGTGATAGCGGCACGTTCGAATCCACCTACTCGCGGACGTCGTGGTCGCTTGGTCCTGGTCGTGGGTTTGCTCGCGCTCGTCGCCGCAGCCGTGCTCGCCGTCTGGAGTTTTCGTGACGAGTCGCGCCCTTTGACGCCGACTTCATACACGGTGTCTTCCAATGGAATCACGCTCACGGTCTACCTGCTCGTTCCGGCTGGAGGCGACCTTTCGGCGCGGAGTGTGCACGCACGCGTTTCGGGCCAGTCACCGCGGCAAGTAGCTGTGGAGGCTTGGCTGGACGTGCCACGCAGCACCCAGGTCGGGCCAGCGAGTGCCCTCATCCAAGCCGTCGACGTGCCGCTGGATGCCCCCTTGGGCCAAGCCCGCGTCGTCAACAGTGAGGGTGCTCCTATCCGCTACGGCGACACGCGAACGCAAGCGCAACTCCGGTAATCCCGCTCTCTTGGGCTCAAGGACCAGGACATGCGGTGAACTGACGCGCATCGTCACGAGAGTGGAAGTTCGACCGCGCGCCACTCGGCGTGTTTCTTCGTCGTTCGCCGCGTTGGGCGTGGATCGTGGTGGGTGCGGACATACCTACACAAAAACCTGAACTGACAAAACTGCGGGCTTGATGCCCTGGGGGTCGGCTCCCCACCCCGGCCAGAGGCCATACACACGAATTGCCGTCACACACAGACACGAATCTCCTGGTCCGCCATCTTCTTCGTCTTCTCTTGGCGTGACCTGGCGTGTGCGCGGCTCCCCGCTCAGGCGAGTGGTTCGACCCGCGTCGAGGAAGGGTGCCCCTCGCCTCGCTCTTCCCTGACTGGGTCGTCTCGCGCCAGAGCCTCAAGAGGAAGACGCAGGAAGCGGATCTATCGGCGTGGGCGAACCATGTAGCCCCCAAGTTCGGCCACCTGCCGATTGCCTCGATCACCGAGGCCCAGGTCTCGGCGTGGGCAGGTGGGCTCGTGGCGGCCGGTCTGTCCGGATCGACGGCCAGCCGATACTTGTCCACGCTGCGCTCGATGCTGGCGTTCGCGGTCGCTGACGGTCGCGTGTCCAGGAACGTCGCGGCCTTGGTCAAACCGCCCAAGGCAGGGCGCGCCCGTCGCGAAGGCCAGTTCCTCTCATTGGAGGAGCTCGAGTCGCTGGCCCTCGCATGCAACGGCCCGTATGCCGACGTCGTCAGGATCCTCGGCCTGTGCGGACTGAGGTGGGGCGAGCTGGCCGGCCTTCAGGTCGGGGACCGCGTCAAGGTGCCGGGTGAGGGCCTGCGCCTGCAGCGAACTGTTCTCGCCAGCAGTTCCAAGGGCGGCCTCTACGTCGACACCTTGAAGGGTCGCCGCTCGCGCACCGTGGCGCTGCCGGCTGCAGTGGTGCCGATCCTCGACCTCTGGTCGGCCGGCAAGCCGCCCTCGGGATGGATGTTCAGCGCACCTGGCGGCGGGCCGCTCTCGGAGTCCAACTGGAAGCGCTCGGTCGGGTGGCGTGAGGCCTGCGCGGCCATCGGCCGGCCGACCCTGCGGGCTCACGACCTACGGCATACGGCGGCGTCGATCTGGCTGGGTGCGGGCGCCGACCCGAAGGTCGTCCAGCGCATCCTGGGGCACGCCTCAGCGGCCATGACCATGGACCTCTACGGCCACCTGATCGACCGCAACCTGTGGGAAGCGGCGCAGAAGGTCGGGGGCACCACGGGGGCATCTGATGCCGCCAGGGGCAAGGAGAAGGCCCCCAACTCTGGCGAGAAGGGGGCCTGACCTGTGGTGATGCGTGGAGCCGCTTGTCGGAATCGAACCGACGACCTATTCATTACGAGCGCTGCGAACCCAATTGGACAGCCTGGATTCCGGCAAATCCATCGTCCTCGGACGTCCACAGTCGACCACCCCGCGACGTTGCGCTGGATGGTCAGTTGGATGGACAGTCGGCCGCCGCTTGGAGACCCGCCGCACAATCGCCGGGCGGTAGCAGGGGCCTAGGCGTGTACTAATCTTGTCACGCCGTTGAGCCAGGCGCGGGCTGCGTTATGTCCAGTTCTCCTCTGCCAACGGCGCTCCGTTCAACTGGTCGCGCCGGGTTCGCCAGTCCGGCATTGATTCGTCCATAAACTTCGTGAACCGCTCAGCGTGGTTGCGCTCAAGGTAGTGCGCCATTTCGTGCACGAGGATGTACTCGAGGCAGGCAGGATGCTTCTTAGCGAGCTCGGTATTGAACCAGATGTGTCGGGACTCGCGGTTGCAGGAGCCCCACTTGGTCTTCATCCGTCGAATGCTCCATTTCGGCACAGACAGTTCCAGCCGCTCCTCCCACTTGGCGATGAGCTCAGGCAGGACTTGGCGGAGCTGGTCGCGGTGCCATTGGTCAAGCAGTGCTCGGCGTTGCTCGGCAGTGTCGTCGGGGCGGGTGTAGAGGAGGAGGCGGTTGCCGTCGACTTCGATGTGAGGCCGACCAGGGCGCTGGATCACCTTGAGTCTGAGTCGGCTGCCCCACACGTAGTGCGACTCGCCGGTGACCATCTCGCGCTGGGACTGGCGATCGGCGGTCTGCAACTCCTGGCGTTGACGCTTGATCCACGGCAGCCGCTGGATCACGGCCCGACGGACTTGGTCGTCGTCAAGCCGGGAGGGAGCGGCCACGCGCACGCGTCCCACCGGTGGGTAGACGCCGATGTGGAGATTCTTGATGTCCTTGTAGACGACATCGACGTCGATGCCACGGACGGTGAGGTAGGCGCTAGCGGTACTCATCGCGCGCCTTCACAAGTTCAAAGAGGTCGTCGAGCTTGTCAAAGCCGTCTGGGAGCGCAGTGCGGATCGCCTTCTTGACCTTGCGCTCCTTCATGGGATTGCCGACCCAGGCATCGGGCTTGTTGTGGCGGATGACGGTGTCGATCACGATGGCCAGTTCGTCATGGGGGAAGAAGAAGTCGACCAGCGCGCGCTTGCCGCCGTTGTTCGCCCACCCGGGGTACTTGGTGTCCGACTCTCGCGTGCCGAGCTGCTTGGCGGCATCGACGAGTTTGGCGAGGTATGCCTGGTAGTCCAGCGCCTGCTTGCGCCGCTCCTCGATGATGGCGTCGAGGAGCTCGCTCATCTTGTCGTAGTACTTCGGGTTCATCGCCCGCTCGTCGATGATGACCTTGCGCATGTTGTTGACGATCGTCTCGGCCACGGCCTCGGGGTCCTTCTTGATCCCCGCGGGCAGTTTGTCGATTGCGCCAGCGCCGAGCTTGACGATGAGGTCGACGAGACCGGCATCCTCGAAGTCGGAGACGACTTTGGAGGCGCTGGCCTGAATGTAGGTGTCGAGCAGGAAACGCATGCCGGCTTCGTACTGTTTGAAGTCGACGTCCTCCCCCGCGCCCAGCTTCACCTCAGCACGGACGTCGACGTAGTGCGCGATCTCCTTGCGAATGGCCTCTGCCTCGGCCCCTGTGTAGCCAGCGGCAGTCATCTCGTTGGCAAGGTTCGCAAACGCACGCGTGACGGCCGCCACCGCCTTATACAGCTCGACGCGCTTCGGTTCGTTGGCCTTGAGCTGCTCGGCGTTGCCTTGCTCCTTGGCGCAGAAGTAGTGCTGGTACTGCAGCGTGCCCTTGGGCGGCGCGACAGCCTCCATAAGGGCACGGACCCGCTCCAGCGCCTCGTCGAGGTCCTCGCGCGCCTTGTCGATGCGGTCGGACAGGAGACCTTCGATGTCGTTCTTCTCGTAGCCGTCAAGGGCACCAGAGGTGTAGTCGGTGACGACGTGCTCGAGCGAGTTGAAGAGGTCCTGGTAGTCGATGATGTAGCCATAGTCCTTGTCCTCACCATCGAGACGGTTGACCCGGCAGATTGCCTGGAACAGGCCGTGGTCCCGCATCTTCTTGTCGATGTAGAGGTAGGTGGCGCTCGGAGCGTCGAAACCGGTCAAGAGCTTGTCGACGACGATCAAGAGGCGCATCTGGCCGGGATTCCTGACGAACTGCTCCTTGACCTCCCTCTCGAACAGCTCAACCTTGCCCATGGCCGCGTCCTCGGACTCGCCGAAGTAGTCGGCCAGCATCCGCCGGTAGATGTCGTACTGCCGGAGCTTCTCCGTCTTCCCTTCGCCGGAGTCTTCCTTGGAGATGTCGCTCGGGTCGGGCGAGTAGCTGGTGACGATCGCGCACTTGCCTTTGAATCCAGCGTTGCAGAACAGCTCGTAGAACTTGCAGGCCTGGTAGATCGAGGAGCCGACGAGCATGGCGTTACCTCGCCCGTCCATCAGCCGGGGCTTTGTGGCCATGTCGAGCAGGATGTCGTTCACGATCTGCTTGGCGCGCGGCTCGGCGGACACCACCTTCTGCATCGTGCCCCAGCGCTTCTTCAGCTCAGCCTTGGACAGGTCAGTCATGCCCTGTGTCTTAACCTCGAACCACTTGTCCACATGCTGGGCTGACATCAGATTCTGGTCGATGTTGCGCGCCTCGTAGCGCAGGTCCAGCACGACGCCGTCCTGGACGGCCTCGTCGAACTTGTAGGTGTGGATGAACGAGCCAAAGGTCTCGATGCTGGTCGCCTTGTCAGCCTTGAGCAGTGGGGTGCCGGTGAAGCCGACAAACATCGCCTCTGGCAGGAGCTGCTTCATGGCGCGGTGCATCTGGCCCGACTGCGTGCGGTGAGCCTCATCGACAAAGACGAAGATGTTGCCCTTGGCCCTGAAGTCCTTAGGGGTCCTGGCATTCAGCTCCCGGATGAAGTCCTCGCTCGCGTCGTCGGGCGAGCTGTCATCGTCCGAGCCACGGAACTTTTGTACCAGCGAGCAGATAAGCCACTCAGCGGACTTGTTCAGGGTGTCGAGCAGGTCGGCGCCGCTGCTGGTGCGATAGATCTGCTCGTTGACGCCGTTGAAGACCCGCTCGATCTGCTCATCGAGCTCGGTGCGGTCGGTGATCAGGAGCACACGGGCATCGGGCTGGTGTTCGCGGAGCCACTTGGCCAGCCACACCATGGTGAGGCTCTTGCCCGAGCCCTGGGTGTGCCAGATGATGCCGCCCTCGCGCTTGACGACGCGCTCCTGCGCCGCCTTCACGCCAAAGAACTGGTTGTGGCGGGCGGTCTTCTTGACCCCGGAGTCGAACACGACGAAGTCGTGGATCAGCTCGAGCAAACGTGGCTTGGCGCACATCTGCAGTAGCCCCCGGTCGAGCGGTGCCTCAATGTCGGAGGGTTCCTTCCACTCAAGCCAGTACTTCTCCGGGGTGTCGATGACGCCGTAGCGCAGACCCTCGATGTCGTTGCCAGCGAACACGAGCTGGACGGTCGAGAAGAACGGTCGAATGAAGTCCGGCTTCTGGTTGCCGATTGTCTGGCGGATCCCCTCCGACAGCGTGACCTTCGATCGCTTGAGCTCGATGGTCGCTAGCGCCAGGCCGTTGACGTAGAGGACGACGTCGGGCCGCTTGGTGTGCTGACCGAGAACTGTGACCTCCTCGGCAACGACGAAGTGATTGGCGTCCGGGTTCTTCCAGTCGATGAGCCAAACCGTTTCGGTCTGCTCGCCGACTCCCCGCTTGACCTTCACGCCATAACGAAGGAGCTGATAGATGTCCTTGTTCGCCTCGTAGAGGTCATGGCCGGAGCCGACTGAGGCCGCCTTGCCGAGCTGGTCGAGCATGCGGGTGATCAGGTTGCCGTCGTAACCGCGAGCCTTGAGATTCTGCGTCAGGAACTCGACCTCGATGTTGGAGTTGCCTTCGCGGTAGGCCCAGTTGCCCTGGTAGTCGTAGCCGAGCTGCTCCTGGAACAGCTTGACCACGCGGTTCTGCGCGAAACGCTCGATCTGACCGACGTCGCTCATGACGCGGTCTCCACTGGCATGCGAACTCGGCCGGTGAGGAGCTGTTGCACCACGGCGGCTCTTATGGCGCGAGCCTTCTCGAGGCGTTGGCGGAGCGCTTCGATCTCGGCGTCGATATCCACGAGCACCTGCGCAATCGCGTGCTGTTCAACTGGGCTGTCTGGCATCAAGATCTCGATGCGCACTAGCTCGGCTCGGGTGAGCTTCGATCTTGTTCCGCTGGAGATGAATGGAGTGATGTCCCGATGTTCCAGGGCATAGAAGAGAAAGCCCGTGTCATGGCCACTTCTTGCCTTGAGGACATGAGCATGGTTGTTGACCCACATCTTGCCGCTCATCCGGTACGCAATCGGACGTGTCGCCCACTGATCGAAGTTGCCGCCGTCTTCGGCCAACAAGATGACGTCATCGTCGATCATGTAGTCGTCGATGTGGTCGAGCACTCCGTTCGCACCGCAGTATGGATAGGGACCAACGCGGCCACTGCGCTGCGCCGCGCTCAGCGGCTCGCGCAAGTTGTCAAGGATGGTTGCGGCCGCGCCAAGGTCGCACTGGGCCCACCCGCCACTGAACCCTGGAAGGCGGGTTCTGCCGGTCACGAGCTGCTGCATCAAGCCCTGTTTGATCGCCAGCTGTTTGACAATTTTTCGTTCGACACACGCGATCAGAGCATCGGTGTCATCAATAACGCTGACGATGCGGTCTTGTTCGATCAGGTCGGGCAGAGGAATCCACATACCAGCGATCGTCTCCATGCGTACGGAGTCGACAGACGACTTGGCCGTCAATGACTCGATGCGCGCAAGGAAGTTACGACTAAACTGATGGAAGAAGTACCGGCCAGACACGTCGGCTCGGAAGTTGCTAATGCGATAGACCCGCTGATGGTAGTCGAACTTGCCATTGATGTAGTGGAATACCTTGCCAGTGCCAACGCCATCACCCGCCGTAAGCACGGCTTCTCCGTCGAACGACCAGGAGTTGATTCGTTCGATCTTCTGGCTACGAACGAAGAACGGATACCGGCCGCTCGGAGAGCGGTCCTGAGTGTCCTTGGACCCGGTACCGATCGATGCGAATGAGCGGATCTCTTCCTCTGGCCACGGAGTGGTCGTCATGACTCGATCCCCATCGCAGCCAAATGCTGGGCAACGCTCGTTTCAAGCTGTTCCAGGACGGCGTTCAGGTCTCCGAGCGTATCGGCGTAGCGATCGCCGAGCTGTTGAATGCGCCCGACGAGCGCGAGCGTCAAAGCCTCCACCTCGGCGGACACACGGCTCACTATCGTCGCGGCCCACTTGTGATCGAGCGCCAGGGTCTTGACCTCGTCCTCGGAGAGGTCGCCGTATATCGCGAGAGTCTTCTTGTCGAGCTCATCCTGCATGGCCTTGACGACCTTCTTGCCAGCCAACTCCGCGTCGTAGAGCTTCAGCAGCTGCTCAAGAGCCGCGACCTCGTCGGGGTCGGAGCCCTCGCGCTTGGCCGCTCGGAGCCTGGAGGCGACAAGCACCTTGGAGATCTTGTCGTCATCCATGGCCTCTGCCAGCAGGCCGTCCTCGACCGCGTGTTCCTCGATGTACTCGTCAATGGCACGCGAGGACTCCTCGACCGCTGTGACGATCTTGTCGAGGTTCTCCCGCTCCTGACCGAAATAGCGCGCCACGATCAGCGCTGGCGGGATGAGGTCCATCTTGTACTTGGTGGCGGCGCGGCCAGAGCCGACAACCAGGTCGGGGGCTTCCGAGAGCTTCCGGTCCTTGTCGTCGATCGTCTTGCGCGGCTTGGCAGCGTCCAGCCAGCCTTCGTTCATCACGAGGAAGACATCGTCGTGCATGGTCTCGTGCCAGTAGCTCATGAGCTGCTCGTAGACGTCGTATTCATCAAGCAGCGGAACTGACCTGAAGCGCGCCAGCAGGCCGTCGCTGATGACTGTTATCAGCTCGGCGGGCTTGGTGTTCTCGTCGATGGCACCGAGAGCGTCGCGGTGAGCGGCGAACCAGTCGCCGGTGATGCCACACGCTTCGTCGGCGAACTTCTGGAACTCGGCCGAGTCGAGGATGGCCTGCTGCACCTCGCTGACGTCGATCGTCAGGTCGCTGTAGCCGGGGCGGTTGGGCTTGAAAAGCTGGCTGCGCAGGCTCGGAAAGGCGTCCCAGTACGCGCCAAGTGCGTCGAGGTCGCGCTCGGGGATGCCGCCGTGCAGGTGAGCGTGGAGGTCCTGCACGTCCTCGGGCTCCGAGGAGTCGATGTAGCGCGGGATGTTGAGGTTGTAGTCATTCCTCTTGTCGGCGATCTCGCTCATGGGCACCATGCGCGAGTAGCGGTCGATCTCGATCTGCTTGTTGAAGGTGTCGACGATCATGTGCAGATCCTGGCTACGGAGACGGTTCTTGTTGCCGTCCTTCATGAAGCCCTTGGATGCGTCGATCATGAAGACACCGCTGCGGGCGACGGCGTTCTCCTTGTCGAGGACGACGATGCAGGCCGGAATGCTAGTGCCGTAGAAGAGGTTGGCTGGCAGCCCGATGATGCCCTTGATGAAGCCATGCTTGAGCAGACGGGTGCGGATGGTGGCCTCGGCATTGCCGCGAAAGAGCACGCCGTGCGGGAGGATGATCGCGGCCTTGCCGGTGCTCTTCAGCGACTTGAGCGCGTGCAGCAAGAAGGCGTAGTCGCCGTTCTTCTCCGGCGGCCGGCCGTACTCGAAGCGGCCGTACTCCTGCTCCAGGCCGTTGCTCCAGGACTTTACGGAGAACGGCGGGTTCATAACGACGTAGTCGAACGTCTTGAGCTGAGCCCCGCTGACGAACTGGGGACTGGTGATCGTGTCACCCTTGGCGATCTCGGCGATCTCGTTGCCGTGGAGGATCATGTTCATCCTGGCTAGCGCCCACGTGGCGTTGTCCTTCTCCTGGCCGTAGATCGTCATGCCGCGCGGGGCCTCGTCGGCGGCCTTGAGCAGCAGCGAGCCAGATCCACAGGCGGGGTCGTAGACCGTCTGGTCCTGGCTCGTCTGGCTGGTGATGCCGACCACCTTGGCGAGGATTCGAGAGACCTCGGCCGGGGTGTAGAACTGGCCCTTGCTCTTGCCGGACTCGGTGGCGAAGTGCCGCATCAGGTACTCGTAGGCGTCACCGAGCAGGTCGTCGCCCTCGGCGCGAGAGCGACGGAAGTCCAGGTCACTGAAGATGGTGACGAGCTTGGAGAGGCGATCCTGCATCTCCTTGCCCTTGCCGAGCTTCTCCTCGTCGTTGAAGTCGGCCTGGTCGATAACGTTGCGTAGGCCGTTGGCTTCGGCGAGCTTGGCGATGATCTTGTTGAAGCGGTCGCCGATTTCCTTGTCGCCCTTGGCGGCGAGCATGTCGTCGAACGAGCCTCCCGCGGGCACGTCGATGAGGCTGTCGGCGTCAGCATTGGCCTTGTCAGAGACGTACTTCACGAACAGCAGCGTCAGGATGTAGTCCTTGTACTGGCTGGCATCCATGCCGCCACGCAATTCATCGCAGGTTTTCCACAGGGAACTGTAGAGATCTGATTTCTTCAGGGCCACCGCTGGTCTTTCTGTTGTGTGCGCTGTCGGCATGAACTCTTACTCATTTAACGCTTCCTATCGAACCTGCGCGGGAGCTGCCGTCTCCCGCCCGGGGCGGCGTGCCCATGCTCCAGCATGGCCCCTCGACGCCCGGGCGGCACGTCTACCGCTGCGCGAGTCCCCACGTCATGCGCTTCCGCCACGGAAGTCCCTCCTCGGCAGCGGTCTTGGCACCACAGGTAGGACCTCGCACTAGCCGAGCGCCGCCAGGACGGTCTGTGAGTCAATCAACTGTCCTCTGCCGATTGTCCGACCGGCGATGTAGAGGGCGGCCTCGTAAGCCCGCGGCCCCGAGTGGCTAGCCGTCCCATCCGTGACGATCCACGGAGTCAGATCGAGCTCGAAGGCGTCCAGCGCCGATTTGAGGACACAGCCGTCCGTGTCGATTCCAACCATGACGACGTCTGACCATCCCTCGGCGACGGCCCTGTCGGCCCATTCCCTGGTGAAGAACGTGTAACCCGGCTTCTCGACCACCGGCATGCCGTCGTCCACATGCTCTTGCAGGCCTTCCACAATGTCCGTGTCAGGCGAGCCCTGGCAGCGCCTCCAATTGATCAGCCGCTCATAAGGACTGCCGGGCTCATTGATGAACTTGGTTGCAATGACCGGCAGATCATGAGCCCGCCACTCTTTGATCAGCCCGCTGACGGTTGGGATGATCGCCCGGGAGTGGTCGGATATAAAGCCATTCTGGCAGTCGATCACGAGCAGCACCGCTTTGGTGGACAGGTGCATGGTCACGCTTCCCTCACTAGTTCAATTGCATTGTCGAGTAATTGGGCGACGCCACTCGTTTCGACAAGAGCCGTTCGCATAGACATGTGCTGGCCCGTTTCCTGCGGACGAGAGATATTGAGTCGAGACCGCGCACGCCTCAGAAAGTGCCATGAGTAGGCTTCATCAATCCGTGGATCGCGCCCCTGCTCCTCACTCCGCGAGAGGTAGTCGCAATAGGTCCAGAGCGCCTGTATGGCCAGTTCGCACTGCACGAGATCCTGTTCTGCCAACGCTCGGTCTGTGGCCACGGGACTGTACGCCACACCCGACCACGAAGCGGCACCGACCGAGATTCCTGCCACTCCAAATTCACGTACGTCTGGATGTCTAAATCCTTCTTCAAAGAGCGATCTCTCGACCAGACGGCCAGCGGCGCGCTCCTCTTCAGATCCGCAGGGGGCCCTGTTCAGTAGGGTCTTTGGAACAGACAACAGGTGCGCCGCCGTGGTGAGATCAGCCCCACTCCACATCGGCGACTCGACCCAGTACGCAGACAGGGCGTAAGCCGCCTCGACATCATGGGAAGCCGAACTCGAGAGCCATTCAGACGCCCAGGCCATGTTTGCCGGGTAACTCCCGACGCGCCACAGCGCGAGATCCGCAACATGATCCCAGGCATTCGACTCAACCAAGTGAAATGCCACCGTGCCAAACGGCCACACATACATGTCCAATGCCCCAAACGGGGACGTGACGCGCAACGTTCGACATTCAAACCACGCATCTTCTACTGGCACGCCCGGTTCCGCGAGGGCACGGGCAATGTCGGGCGGCAATTGAGCCATGATGAATTTATGAGAACGGATCCGGCAACTTCCCGCGACATCTGTTGACGTGAGGCTTCCGCAGATCTGCTGTTCGCTCAAGCCATAGATCGAGCGATAGAGCCGAACATAGAGAGTGTCGGGCCGCACATGGCCCTTCTCATGGCGACTGATCGATTTTTCGATGGATTCAGGCTCGGGCATAGACACGCCCTGGCGAGCCGCCGCGCGCTTCACCTCGATGGCCGCACGGCGCCTGGACCAGCCACGAGACTGACGGCTAGCCAATAGGGCGACATGGGGCTCAAGGGACACGTCGCGTGTCCCCTCTTGTCCCCTCATGTCCTCTGTTCCGGACTGCCCTCGCCGCTCACTCTTGACTCATGCGAACGACGACCAGCTACCGCCAACTGGCCAGCTCGGGCTTTGGAAACTCCCAACCTCTCGGCCAGCTGCGACACGGACAGACCTTCCTCGTTCATAAGGCGATAGGCCATCTCGGCTCGCAACTCCGCAGCCGTGCCCACGAGGTCGTCCAACACGTCACGAAGCGCACTCGCCTTGGCGTAGGCACGCCGCGAGCTGCTTTCGGCCAGGGCCTCCCCCTCGGCCTCTTGGTAGGCATCCCGGATCTTCTGACCCTCTGACTCCATGTCCACAGCATAGGCAACGTCTAGACCCGCCTAGACAGTCCCAGACACGCACGGCGTCCACCCATCACTAGACATCCTCCGAAGGGTGTGCCACTGTTTCCATCGTCCAGCCATCACTAGACGTCAATAGAAGGAATGCCCATATGTCCAACGAACCCAGCTGGGCCGACCTCGTTGCCATCGCCGCCGAGTGGCCCGTGATCGAGGCCGAATTGGCCGTAGTCGATGCTGAGTGCCGCCTGGCCGCATCGCCTGACGCGTTGTCGGTGCGTGCGCACCGCCGCGCGGTTGCTCGTCTAGCTCGGATGACCCGTACGAGCTATGCCGCTGCTACTCGTATCGCGATCGTGGCTCTTCCCGGTACAGCTGCCGTCCCCAGCCCCAAGCCGACCCAGTCCGTCTCTGCCTGAAGGGAATTCATCATGCTTACCGCACCTCTGTTCGTTGTTGTGCTGTTGCTCGCGGCCGTCTGTATCGGGGGCAAGTTGGCCGAGGTCGGCAGCGTGTTCCTGGGCGTGCTGCTGGGCCTGACTCTCGCCTCGACCTCGCTCGGGGAGCCGATCCTGCAGGCGTTGACGGCGGCGTCGTCTGGCCTTGTCGACGCGCTCAGCTCGCTGGCCGGCAAGTGATGCCGGCCCCCGTGCAGACGCCCCGTCGGTGGCTGCCTCCTTGGATGCCGCTTGCACTGCTCTCCCTACCTGCCGGCGTGGCCATCTGGTCCGGGTGGGTCGCCCTCGGCACGCTGTGCGGGTTCGGCAAGGTCCAGCCGCTGCCGGGCCTGTGGGACTCCCTGGTGATCGACACACGCATCACGCTCCCCATCGGCATGGAGACCTACGCCGCGTTCGCGCTGAAGGTCTGGTTGACCAGCCATCCCGGCACTGCGCGGCAGTTCGCCAAGCTCTCGGCGCTAGCCGCCCTCACGATTGGGGCGGCAGGGCAGATCGCCTACCACCTGATGAGCGCGGCCGGGATCAATGCCGCACCGTGGCCGGTAGTCGCTATGGTCGCCACGCTGCCCGTGGTCGTCCTGGGCATGGGCGCCGCCCTGGCTCACCTCCACGGCACCGAGACGACCGAGACCAAAGAGGCCGCCTCTGCCCTCGCCCTCGATCGGCCTGCCAGAACTGCCAGAACTGCCAAAACCCCGTATGTGCAGGTCAGTGGCCCAGAGTTTCGGCTCGAGGCACCTGCCAAAACCGCCGTCCGGTCTGCCGAAACCCCCACTGGCACTGCCAAAACGCCCATCGAGGCGGACCGCAGGGCTCCGGCGAACACGGCGACGGCCTCGCAGCTCGCGGCATCCGTGCGGGCGTTGGCCGAGGCCAACCCGACTTGGACTCAAGCCCGGATCGCGGCTGAGGCCGGGTGCTCGGTGCGCACCGTGCGCCGGCACCTGACCAACCCACCCCAGCCGGACCCTGAGCCGGCCGCCCAGCCCGACACGCGACCCGTGCTGGAGTCCGTCCCGCCTGCTGCTGACCAGGACGCCAGCAACGACACCGAGGACGCGGCATGAGCACCCGCCTAGTCACCGCGACAGCCCCGCACGTCCTACCTAAACGAGCGTCGGCACACGAGGCGGCCCTGATGCGCATGAAGGTGGCCGCGCGCATCGAGGGTGCGGTGTCCCGGCTCGGTGACCGGCTCCGCAAGCGCGAGTACGCGTCCGTCAGCGCGGAGGGCTGGCAGATCGCCCGCACGCCGTGGGGCGGGCGCCGGTACCGGCATCCGCATTCATCCACTTGTCGGCGACGGAGCCGACCAGCGACGGCACCGCCAACGACAGCACGACCGAGACGACGGAGGTTCACTGATGAGCACGCATACGGGCGCTGAGACGAGTGCCGAGGCCGCGGCGGTGGTTGACCTGGCTGCCGAGCGCGCTACCCGAATGGGTCACGCGCAGCCGGCAGCCCCGGCCGATCACGACGGGCCGCACGACCCGGACGCGGACGAGGACGAGGACGGTCGCCGGGTGGTCGATGCCGTCGTGGACGGTGTCGTGGTCGAGCATCACGGGCAGGCCGTGACGCACACCGCCGGGCCGGGCTCACAGCTCGATGCCGGGGGCGCGGTGGCGACGCGGGCGCTGCCGTCGCGGCCGGTGGTCCCGCCGTGGATGCGCGACCGGGAGTCTGCCCGCTCGGCGACGGTGTGGGCGAGCAAGTACGCCGCGCACTCGGTCGGGTTCCACACGGTCCGGCTGCCGGTGTACTGGGCCCGCCTGGCGGGCCGGTCCCCAGTGGGGGTGTACCGGATCGCATCCGCGACCGGCCGGTGGGTGTTCGACGCGGACGGCGCGCAGGTACGTAAGGCAATGTCGGCGGCCGCTGGCGGCGCCGGGTACGGGGCGGAGGATGCCGCGACGTGGGCGCGCCTCGAGGAACAGCGCCGCAAGGTCACCCGCACCCGCGCCTGGCTCGTGGCGGCCGCGCTGGCCGCCCTGGGCGTCACGGCATGGGTGGTGTTGGCCTCGGTGCCAGGGTGGGCGGCCGTGCTCGTGGTGGCCGCTGCCCTGGCGCTGCTCGGGATGGCCGGGCGCGACGCGGCCGCCCGCGTGGTGTCCCGGTACACCGACGCGGCCGAGATGCCCCGGCTGTCCTCTGACCTGCTGCTGACCGCGCTCGGGGCGCTCGGGGTCGCCGAGCTGAACCGTGGCCTCAGGCCAGGCGCGGACGGCGTCCGGTTCCCGTCCCCGATCGCGCGCGACGGCGCCGGGTGGCGCGCCGAGGTTGATCTGCCGGCCGGGGTCACCTCGGGCATGATCGTGGACCGCCGTGACCGGCTGGCCGCTGGCCTGCGCCGTCCGTTGTCCGCCGTGTGGCCCGAAGGGGACAGCGACGTGCACGAGGGCCGCCTCATCGTGTGGGTCGGGGACAAGCCGATGAGCAAGGCCAAGCCGCTGCCGTGGCCGCTGGCGGCCAAGGGCACCGTTGACCTGTTCGCCCCGTTCCCTTTCGGGGCGGACCCGCGCGGCCGCGCGGTGCCGATCACGCTCATGTTCGCCTCGATGGTCATCGGCGGACAGCCCCGCATGGGCAAGTCGTTCCTGGCCCGTCTGCTGCTGCTCGCGTCCGCCCTCGATGTCCGGTGCGCCCTGTACCTGTTCGACCTCAAGGGGTCCCCCGACCTGCTGCCGCTGGGACAGGTGGCCCACGCCTTCCGCTCCGGCGATGAGCCCGAGGACATGGACTACCTGCTCGGCGCCGCGCGCGAGCTGCACCAGGACCTGACCCGCCGCAACAAGACCCTGAGGGCCCTGCCGCGTGACATCTGCCCCGAGGGCAAGATCACCCCGGAACTGGCCTCCCGCAAGGACCTCGGGCTGCACCCCGTCGTGATGTTCATCGACGAGTGCCAGATCGCGTTCGAGCACCCGACCCACGGCAAGGAGCTCGAAGCCGTCATCACCGACCTGACCAAGCGAGGCCCGTCGGTCGGCATCATCGTCATCTGCGCCACCCAGCGCCCCGACGCCAAGTCGCTGCCCTCGGGCATCCGCTCCAACGCCGTCCTGCGGCTGTGCCTGCGGGTGCAGGGACAGATGGAGAACGACATGGTGCTCGGGACCAGCGCATACAAGAGCGGGCACCGCGCGACGATGTTCGCCCGCAGCGAGCGCGGCGTCGCCTACCTCTCCGGTGAGGCCGATGACCCGCAGATCGTGCGCGCCGCCTACATCGACGCCGTGCAGGCCGAGAAGATCGCCGCCAGAGCCCGCGCCGCCCGGGTCACGGCCGGGCGCCTCACCGGGTACGCCGCCGACCAGGACCTCACCCCGGACGACGACACCGCGTCGATCATCGACCACCTGCTCGCCGTGTGGCCCGCGACCGAGGACCGCGCCTGGTGCGACACCCTCGCGGCCCGACTGGCCGAGGCGTTCCCGTCCGCCTATGCCGGGTGGACGGCCGAGAACGTCACCACCGCCGTCAAGCCCCACGGGCTGCGTACCCGGCAGATCAAGCTCGACGGCCAGAACCGGCGCGGGCTGCGTCGCGACGACCTCGCCCTCGCCTTCCCCGGCGTCGGCCAGGACGCCCACCAGTCACGCGACCCAGGCAGCGACGTCGCGGACGACGCCAGCGACGAACCGGAGGTGTTGGACAGGTAGCACCCCCGCAGGAAGGTAGCGGGGCCGCTACCGCCGCAAACCCACGCTGACCTGCGGCGATACGTCGGTAGCGGCCGGCGCCTGACCTGCTCAAACACCCCAAAACCCATACCTGCACTCCTCAGGCGCTGCTACCCGCTACCGCCGCGTCCCTACCCCACCCATGCCTGAAGCAGGCCAACGAACGAGTCAAGGAGGACCCTCCATGCAGGCATCACCCGATACGCACGCCGCAGGTCCTGCGACCACACCCAGCGGAGCGCCAGCAGCGCAGTCCAGCGCCGCGTCCCTGCCCGAGGTCCGCGCCACCGCGCTATGGCTCGCCGCGCACGGCGTGCCCGTGTTCCCGCTAACCATCGCGGGCAAGACCCCTGCGACGGCGGCCGGGTTCAAGGACGCGACCACCGACCCGGACGTCATCGCGCGGTGGTGGACCCGCCGCCCGCACAACGTGGGGATCTCGACCGGCCCGGCCCGGCTCGTCGTTCTGGATCTGGACACCCCCAACCACGGCCAGCACGACCAGGGCCATGAAGGCCAGGACGACCAAGGCGGTGCCGTGCGAGCTGCGCCCGCCAGCGACCTGCCAGGCGCGTGGGCGAGCGAGCCGGGTGTGATCGACGGGGCGGACGTGCTCGCCGTCTTGGCCGCCCGCGCCGGGCAGCCTGTGCCCCTCGAGACGCGCACCGTTAGGACGCCCTCGGGCGGGATGCACCTGTACTTCCTGGCGCCGCACCCGCTGCCCTCGACGTGCGGGCGGCTCGGGCCGATGATCGACACCCGCGCGATGGGTGGATACGTCGTCGCCCCACCATCGCGGACGACTGCCGGTGGATACCAGACGATCAACCCCGGCCCTCCCGCGCCGCTGCCCGGATGGCTGCTCGACGCACTGACCCCGGCCGCACCCGTTGGCGCGAGCCGTCCGGGCCCGGCCATGCGGCGCACCGCCGCAGCTCGAGGCCCGGTCACCGACCCGTACGTGTTCGCCGCGTTCGAGAACGAGGTCGACGCCGTGCTCGCGGCCCGACCCGGATCCCGGAACGACGCTTTGAACCGGGCCGCCTACGCGCTCGGGCAGTTCATCGCCGCCGGGCGGCTCAACGAGTCGATGGCCATCGACGCGCTGACCATTGCCGCCGAGCACATCGGCCTCTCCCCGGCCGAGACCGCCCGCACCATCGCCTCAGGCCTGGCCGCCGCCGCGCACACTCCCCGCGACCAGACCGACCGCGAAAGCACCCGTGGCCCCGACGCCGGGAGGCGAGCATGACCGACCACCAGCACCGCAACCCCACCAGCTCGGGCGGCGCGACGACGGCTGACTCAGCGACGGTGATGCCGCTGGATGCCCGCAGGGTGCTCCGCGACGTCGGGGCTGGGCAGAGCGCCGCACAGGCCGCCAGAGACGCCGCGATGGCCGCGCCGTGGGACGCTCCCGTGCCGCTGACGCCGGTCCGGGTACGGCCCCCGTTCCCGGTCGAGACGCTCCCGACGTGGCTGCGCGCCATGGTCGATGAGGTCACCGAGGCCTTGCAGGTCCCCACCGACCTGCCCGCGACTCTGGCCCTGGCGTGCCTGGCAGTCGCGGCCGGGGGTCGCGTCGACGTCGCGCCGGTGCCCGGCTGGGTCGAGCCGACGAACCTCTACACCGTCGTGGCGCTCGTGCCCGGCTCGCGCAAGTCGCCGGCGTTCTCCGCGATGACCCGGCCCCTGTACGCGGCCGAGACCGCGCTATGCGAGGCCACCGAGCCCGCCCGGATCGAGGCGACCCTGATGGCCCGGCGCGCCCGCGCCCACGCCGAGCGGACGGCAACGGCCGCCGAGAACACCGACACCGACGAGGCCATGGCCGAAGCCATCGCCGCCGCCCGCGCCGCGCACGAGCACGACGAACCACCAGAGCCACGACTACTCGCCGACGACCTCACCCCTGAGACCGCCGCCACCCTGCTGGCCCGGCACGACGGGCGCCTCGCGCTCATGTCCGCCGAAGGCGGCTCGTTCTCCACCATCGCCGGGACCAGGTACAGCGCCGCCGCGAACCTCGAACCCCTGCTCAAGGCCCACGCCGGGGACATGATCCGCATCGACCGCAAGGGCAGGCCCTCGGAGCGGATCGAACGGCCCGCGCTGACCATCGCCATCACCACCCAGCCCGGGCACCTGGCCAGCATCGCCAACACCCCCGAAGCGCGCGAGCGTGGCCTACTCGCCCGGTTCCTCTACAGCCTGCCGACCAACACTGTCGGCAACCGGCAGATCCACCCGGCCCCCGTCACCGACATCACCCGCCAGGCCTATGAAACGCGCCTGTCCCGCCTCGTGCTCGACCTGGCCCTCACCCCCGAGCGAGTCGAGCTCGATATCGACAACCAGGCACGGACAGTTCTGGCCGACCTCGAAACCTGGCTAGAACCGCGCCTGCACCCCGAGACCGGCGAGCTCGCCGCCGTCACCGACTGGGCCTCCAAGATGGCAGGAACCGCAGTCCGCATCGCCGGGCTCGTGCACCTGGCACACCACGGCACCAACGGCCGACACGCGCCCATCACCGGCGACACCATGACCGCCGCCGTCACCATCGCGCGCTACTACCTCGCCCACACCCTCGCCGTGTTCGACACCCTCACCGCCGACCCAGACCTGGACGCGGCCCGCCGGGTCCTCGACTGGATCGCGCGCACTCGCCCCGACACCTTCACGCGCCGCGAGCTGCACCGAGGGATCAAGTCGCAACGGTTCCCCAAGCCCGAATCCGTCGATCCCGCCATCCGGCTGCTGCTGGACCACGGCCTCATCCGCGACGTCCCCGAGCCCAAGAAGGGAGGCCGCCCCAGCCCCACCTACCAGACCCATCCGGACCTTTGACCCGCCCTCACCGGCATGCCACAGAGGTATTGGCAGGCCTGCCAAGGGTTTTGGCAGATAGCCCGTGCCAAAACTCATCCCCTGCGACCGGCGGAAACAAAGCTTTGGCAGTTTTGGCAGTTTTGGCGCACCACCGCTCAGCGCGCCACCGCACCACGGACCCGATTCGCGAGAACCAAACCCTGAGGTACCACGAGGAGAACGCGTGAACAGCCCACTCATGTACCGAGTTCCCGAGGCCGCCAGCGCCCTCCGGATCAGCCGGAGCCGGCTCTACGAACTCATCCGCTCGGGCCAAATCCGCTCCGTCACAGTCGGTCGGACGCGGCTCATCTCCCATACCGCACTGACCGACTACATCCACCGCCTCGAGGAGGCCGCGTGAGCGACGACCACAGGAAGAGAGCACGGGGAGATCATTCGCTCACGTGGTACGAGAGCAGACAGCGCTGGCGCGCACAGGCCAGCGCGGGCTACGACGCGCGTGGCAAGCGCATCTACGTCACACGATGGGGCAAGTCACAGTCGGCAGCCCTAGCAGCGCTGCGCGCCGCGCTGCGCGACCGCGAGAAGGGCATCACACCAAAGGCCGAGCGATACACCGTTGGTGAGGCCGTACGCGACTGGCTCGACTACGGCCTCACCGGTCGCGATCCCAACACCATCAAGAGCTTTGCCTCTGTCGCGGACAGTCACGTCATTCCGGCCCTCGGCGGCGCCCGGGTGAAGGACCTCGCTGTGCGTGATGTGGAGAAGTGGCTCCACGAGATGTCACACAAGGTGGGCAAGGCGACTCTGAAGAAGGCCCGAGCCGTACTCAGTCGCTCACTCCGAAGGGCCGTGGCTCACGAGCTCGCTATACGCAATGTCGCTGAGCACGTCGACTTACCGGAAGGCCGGCCGGGGAGGCCATCCAAGAGCTTCACCGCTGCTCAGGCTGACCTCATCCTCAAAGGGACGGAGTCCCACCGGATGCATGCCTACATCTTGGTGTCGATGCTCACCGGGGCGCGGACGGAGGAGATGCGCGAGCTCACTTGGAATGACGTGGTCCTCAAGAGCAGCGGCGGTGTCCCGCCTCACATGATGGTCTGGCGCTCAGTGCGCCGGAATGGTGACACGAAGACGCGCAAGTCCCGCCGGACGATCGCACTGCCGCAACTCTGCGTCGACGCGCTCATCAAGCACCGCCGCGTACAAGCCGAGGCGCGACAGGCGGCAGGCGAGCGCTGGAAGCCTGGTCCCGGCTACGTCTTCACCGACACCATCGGCGGCCAGCTCGACGTCAATAACGTCCGGCGTGATTTCCGGGTGGCGCTCAAGGGCGTCCCCGGTATCGATGAAACCCAGTGGACACCGCGCGAGCTGCGCCACTCGTTCGTCTCGCTGCTCTCCGACGCAGGGATGCGCATCGAGGACATCTCCCGCCTCGTCGGCCACTCGGGGACGAGCGTCACCGAACTCGTCTACCGCCATCAGATCCGGCCGGTAGTCGAGACCGGCGCGGAGGTCATGGATGCCATTTTCGGCCAGACATCGAGGCCGCTGGGCTCAACTCGCGAGGAATGAGTATGTGCAAGGTAAACGCGAAGTAAAGAGTGGCGTATCGCTTTGCACTTCTCTTGACGATCCGCCACACTCAAAACGTCACGCACGCCAGTACGCGCGACTTCCACTCGCAGTCAGGGAAGGAAAACCCAATGCAGACAACGACTTTCCTCGCCGCCAACGCGGCGGCACTGCCCGCAGCCGGTGAGGCCCCGAGCGTCTTCAAGCTCGACGCGATCAGCGCCTTCGCGGCAGCAGTTTTCGGGATCATCTGCATCTTCGTTGCCGTGTTTATGGCGTGGCGGGCGAAGAAGGCGAAGATCAGCGAGAACGGCACGATCCTCGGCAACCTGGGGCTCGCCGCGGTCGCGTTCGTCATCGGCGCGGGCTCGCTCGCACTGCCGTTCGCCAAGAGCATCGTCGGCTTCTTCACCAACACGTCGCTCTGAGGCCGGCGGCAATGCGACTCATTGAGACCGACGACGCTGCCGCCCGGCAGTCCTACATCTACCTCGGGCCCGCCGACACGCCGTTCCCTGTGTCGGCGCGCCTGTCGTCCCAGGTCGCGGGGCTCGCGCTGTCGATCTTCCTGAGCTTCGTGGTTTACGTGGCGACGCCGTTCATCGACTTCGTCGGTCTCCCCGGGATCGTCGCCTGGGCTGCACACGCGGCCCTGGCGACGGTTGCCGGGGTGGCCGGCGCAGTCCTCATCACCCGCAAGCTCGCCAAGCACATCACGACGTACATGCCCTGGTCTCACCACTTCGCCACGATGCAGGCCGAGATTGCCGTCCCGCGACCCAACACCGACACCGTCGAGGCCGTGCTCGCAGTCCCCCCACACCTATGGATCGAGGACCGGCCCGAGAGCCGCCAAGTCAGAGTCGCAACCGTCCCCCCTTTCGTCGACGACGTCGACGAGAAACCCACTCACTGAGGCAAGGGACCCCAAGATGAGCTTCTGGAAGCGCAACCAGCGCCGCACCGTCACCCATGACACCGAGACCACCCCCGACCTGACCGGCGAGCCGGAGGAGGCCCGCACCCCCCACGCGAACGAGCTGCACATGACCGCCGCTCACCGCAACCTCGTAGTCGACTTCGATGGCACATGGGCCTACTACCTGCTCGAGGACGAGAATTGGCTCTACACAACCCCCGGCCACCGCGCCACGGTCATGCGCCAGCAGACGTTCCGCTGGGCCGAGCTCGTCGGCAGCCGCGTCAAGATGTACGGCGCCACGTCGCCGCTCAACACCAAGGCCGCGGCCGCCACCCTCGACGCCGAGCACCCGCTACCCGACCCTGCCAACGTCGCCCCCGCCCGCTCGTTCCGCCTCCCAGCCATCGACGGTGCATGGTCGTTCCCCGACTACCTCATCGACATGCAGGTGCGCATGAAGGACTACGAGGCGCGCCGGTCAGTGGTGCTGCTCGCGGTGCGCATCACCGAGACCAAGGTCAAGGCCGACGAGCTGCCCCACCTGCTCTCGCCCAACCCGCTGGGCGACTCCCGCGGCGTCCTCGAGACCTACCGGCAGAAGCTCCGTCAGGTCACCGCCTCGGTAGCCGGCGACAGCTGGCAGGCGCGCCCAGCGCGTCCACGGGTCATCGCGTGGTTCATGCACTCCGCGCTCGGCCTCGGCGCGCCCGTCCCGTCACTGCTCCTCGATGCCTGCGCGGACGGCTGGGACGGCGACGACCTGCCCGGCTTCACGAACCCCGTCTACGCGACCCACAACCCGTACGCCGCCTCGACGACTATCCGCGTCGTACGCAACGTCACCGACCACACGAGCCACGTCGTCATGCTGCACGCGTCGAAGTTCGGCCGTCGCGACCTCGACAACCAGGGCCTCGAGCCGTGGCTCTCGTGGCTGTCCAACAGCGCCCCGTGCCCGACGCGCTGGGTGCTCGACTTCGACGTCATCCCCGGCGAGGACCTCAAAGAGCAGGCCGACTACTGGCGCCGTCTCGGCATCGACCAGGACGAGCACTTCCGCTCCCACGGGGAGGAGCCGCCCACCGAGGTCGGTCGCGCGATCGCTCGCTCCCGCGAGGTCCTCGACGAGGTCTCCACCGGTGACGTCGCCATGGCCCCGCGCGCCCGTGGCGTCGTGCTCGTCGGCGTCGTCGGCGACACCGAGGACGAGGCGCGCGAGCACGCCCGCAAGCTCATGTCGGCAGCCGCTGAAAAGCAGCAGATCATCCTCACACACGACTACGCACAGTGGGAGTCCTACCGGAGCCTGTGCCCTGGTGAGCCTGTGCGCCGCACCGGCCACGTCACCCGGCAGCCCTGCTACTTCGTCGGGCCCGCGGTGCCCAACGCGTCGCCGTCGTTCGGTGACTCCTCCGGCATGTACGTCGGTCCGATCGCCGGAGGGCACGACGTGTTCCTGTTCGACCCACACGGCGGTACGCGCCGCGGCGGCTCCGGCATGTTCGCGATCGGCGGCGACCAGGGCGCCGGCAAGTCGACGCTCATGGGCGCGATCGCGCACCACAGTGCGATGCTCGGCATGCGCACCGTCCTTAGCGACCCGGCCGGGCACCTGTTCAAGCTCACGCAGATGCCGGCGCTCAAGGCGAACGCGCGGCACCTGGACCTGCAGCACGTCAGGCCCGGCACGCTCTCGCCGACGCTTGACCCCGAGCCGAGCCGCGATGCGTACGCAACCGCCGAGGAGTTCCAGGCAGCCGTCGTCGCGGCGAAGCAGGAGCGTCGGAGCCTGCTCGTCGAGACGTTCCGGTCGCTCCTGCCGCACGAGATGATCGCCTACGACACCGGCGGCGCCGTGGCCCGTGCGATCACCGGCGCCGTCGGCAGGGTAGGTGGCGACTTCGGCGAGGACCCGTGGCGGTACCTCGCGGTCATGCGCGAGCACTACGGCGAGGCCGGGCGGGACGTCGCCGACGCCCTCGAGTCCCGGGCCGAGTTCCGCGACGGTGCGCTCGTGTTCCAGCCCAAGGGGCAGGACGTCGACCCGGACTACTACCGCACGCTTTTGGACCAGGCGGTGCTCACCGTCGTCACCCTCAAGGGTGTCGCGCACCCGCCGGCCGGCAGCCTCGACCGCGCCGCGTGGACCGACGAGCAGCGTCAGGCCGTCCCGATCCTTAACCTCGCGGCCCGGTTCGCCTCGCGCGCGATGTACCTCGACCGGAAGCCGAAGGTCATCGGCAACGACGAGCTCGGCATCCAGGCCGCCGCCGAGTCCGCACACGCCGCGTTCCTCTCCCGCGGCTCAGTTGAGACGCGACGCACCAACACGCTTTTCCTGCTCCTGTTCCAGAACCCGAACATGCTCCTGCAAATCGACGACGAGATTCCCAACCTCATCGGCGCCGCGGCGATCGGGCGCATGGAGGAGGAGGTCGCCGCGCGCGCACTGCGCCTTCTGCGCCTCAAGGAGGGCTTCGGCTACGAGCAGGACATCGCGACCCTGCCCAAGGGCGGGTTCCTCTGGCGCGACTGGTCGGGCAAGCACCGTCAGGTGCAGGCCGACCAGGGGTGGTGGCACGAGCAGCTGCTCGACGCGCTCGACACGAACCCCGAGGGCCGCCACCGCACCTACGACACGTCGGCCGGCCGGGACGCGATCTTCGAGGGAGCGGTCGCGTGAAGCTCCGACTCCGCTCGCGCCGCGCGGTCGTCGCGCTGGCGCTCTCGGTCGCAACGCTGCTCGGCGGCGGCGGCGCCGCGGCCGCGTGGGCGATCGACATTCCATCCGGCAACGACTGCATGGTCCCGCCGGACCCAGAGCGCCCCAACATCGGCACGGCCGGCGATTGGGACGCCGGCCCGGCCAAGCCGATCCCCGGCAACCCGTTCGCTGCGCCAACGGCCGGCAAGCCGCAGCCGACCATCTACGACACCTACGGCTACGGCGGCCTGCACGTGCAGCGCGCCGACCCCGGCTGCAACCCGGTCCCGTCATGGTCTGACACCGAGAACTCCTGGGCGAACACCCTGCTCGACTGGACCGAGGGCACCGTTGCTCTGTCGGTGATGCTCTACCGCGCAGCCATGTCCTCCCCGCTCGGCGTGGTGTTCGAGCCACTGCAGGAGGGGCTCACGAGCATGCTCGGCAGCGCGATCTTCGTCCCACTCGTCGGCGTCGTGTTCATCGGCACCGCTCTCCTACTCGCCTTCCGCGCCCGGCGCGCGAAGGTCGGAGAGACCGCGAGCACGCTCGGCAAGAGCACCCTCATCCTCGCCGTCGGCATGTTCACCGTGCTGGCCGCGGTGCCGCTGGGCAACGCCGTCGACAAGGGCATGACCACGCTCATCAGCTCGGCCGCGAACACCGGCGTCCTCGACGGCAGCGTGGACCCCTCCGACGCCCTCGGCGGCGCCGCGCACAACTCGCTGCTCTACAACACGTGGCTGCAGATGACGTTCGGCAGCGGCAAGCAGAACGCCACGGCCGCCAAGGAGTTCGGCGGGCGGCTGTTCATGGCGTCCACGTTCTCGCGCGACGAGCAGGCCCGCATCGACAAGGACCCGTCCATCGCAACGGACCTCTCGGACAAGAAGCGCGAGGACTACAAGAAGGTCCTCACCGAGATCAAGGAGAAGTACCCGCAGCCCTACGAGTACGTCGCCGGCAATCACACCGGCGAGCAGCTCTCGTTCGCGCTCGTCGCGTTCCTGTCCGCGCTCGTCTCGCTCGTGTTCATCGTCGTGGCGCTACTCAAGCTCATCTACGCCATGGCCGTGACCCGCATCATGGTCGGCATCTTCCCGGCCGTCGCCACCGCCGCGGTGTTCCCGCGCTTCCAGCACCTTGCCCTCAACGTGTTCGGCATCATGTGGGACGCGATCGTGAAGGCGATCTACTTCGGCCTCGCCGTGGTGGTGTTCGTCGGGTTCGGCATCGGCGGAATCCTGTCCCCGGCGACGACGATGCACCCGCTCCTGAAGCTCATCGCCCTGGCGGTCGCGACCTACGTCGCGTGGCGCGTCGCGACGAGGCTCGGCATCGCCAACGACATGCAGAAGCTCCGCAACAACATTGGCCGCCGGTTCCCCGACGACGTCCGGGAGCCCCTGGGTTTCGACGAGGTCGAGGAGGTCCGACCGTCGGGTGAGAAGCGCGTCCGCAAGCCGCAGAACGCGCAGGAGCTGTTCGACGGCACCGACTCCCCGGCCGACTACCCGAACCGCGGGTCCGACGCGTCCAACACGCGCATCCGGCAGGAGTACGTGATGACGGGCGTGCGCGACGTCCCGCGGACCACGCCGTCGGAGGCGTTCCACATGCCTTCGGACGCCGTCTCGAGCGGCATGGGCAAGGCCGCCGCGAAGGGCGCCGTCGGGAACGCCGCGGTTGTCGGCATCGGCACCGTCGTCTCCGGCGGCACGGCCACTATCCCGCTTCTCGCGGGTGCCGCGGCCAAGGGCGCCGCAGGAGGCGCCGCCGGGCACACCCTGCAGAAGAAGGGCAGCGCCAACACCAAGCCACAGGTCGTCGAGCCGTCGGCGATCTACCACCCATCGACCACGAGCTCCGTCGGGCCTGCCGAGGCTGCGCAGACGCGCGTCATCGCCGGCAAGCGCGTCTATGACATCTACCAGGCCGCAGGAGGCAAGAAGTGAGGACGATCAAGGTCACCCTGAGCCGCATCTCGGCGGCCCTCGCCCGCCGTGCCGACAACGTCAAGGTGCGCACGACCCGGCACGGCGCCGCACACCGCGCGATGACGTGGGTGTTCTGGAACCGGCGCAACGCGATGCGCACGCTCATCGTCACCATGGTGGTGCTCACCCTGGCGGTGCTCGTGTTCACCCGACTTACGACGTACCGGCACGAGGTCACGCAGTACGAGGCGCAGCTCCGGGCCGAGGCCGCGGCCAAGGTGGCCTCGGTGTCCCCGTCCGCCACGCCCAAGTCGGAGGCCACCTACCGCGAGCTCGGCAGCACCGAGGGCACTGACACCGACGCCACTGAACCGGTTCCGGAGCCCACCACGACGCCAGCGGCGCCCACCTTCACGCCGACCGGCCCGCCCGTCATAGCGTCCGACATCCCCGAGGTCGAGCAGGCCCCGCGGAAGGTCGCGGGCACGTTCCTCAAGACCTGGGCCGGCGCCGCCAGCTACCCGAACACGGGGGAATGGCTCGACGCCATGGCCCCGTACACCACGCAGGCCATGCTCGACCTGTTCCGGCTCACCGACGTCACCCGCGTGACCCCGGCCAAGGTGAAGTCGATGACGTCAGTCACCACCGGCTCGTCGTCCGCCGTGGACGCATCCATGAGCGACGGGCAGATTCTGTCCGTCACTCTCGAGGTCATCGACGGACGGTGGAAGGTCACCGACCTCGACGAGGCGCTGTGAAGAAGCATCTGCTCCTGACGGCCGGGGTGCTCACCGCCCCGGCCGTCCTGTTCGCCTTCCTCGCCGCGGGAACCCCGCGGCCCGGGCAGGTGCAGGCCGGCGCAGAGCCCGGCACGTGTGTCGTGCCCGCCTCGAACCAACGCGTCCCGCAGTCGGAAGCACGGGACCGGAACTGGACCACCATCATCGAGCGCGGCATCGCCAAAAAGATCCTCGGCCGCGGCATCCAGATCGCCCTCGCGGTGACGCTCGTCGAGTCCACCGGCCTGAACTACGCCTCGCGTAAAGTCCCCGAGTCGACTCGCTACCCCAACGACGGCGTCGTGCCCGGCGACCACCTATCCATAAACCTGTTCCAGCAGCAGGTCGGCATGGGGTGGTTCGACTCCGTCGAGAACGGCATGAGAGTCCCCGTCGCTGCCGACTCGTTCTTCGACCACTTGGTCAAGGTGAACGGGTGGCAGGTCATGTCGTTCGGCACGGCCGCCCAGGCGGTGCAGCGCTCGGCGTTCCCGTCGCGATACGGCAAGCGGCAGGCCGAGGCTGTCGCGATCTACAACCGGCTCATCGGCTCTGCTTCGCTCGTGGCGCCGGCCGTCGCCACCGCCGGGCCCAACATCGACGAGTGCAAGCAGGAGACTTCCGGGCCCGTCGCAATCTCCGGCCGGTGGGCCAACCCGCTCAAGCCCGCGGCATACGTCCGCACGTCCCCGATGGGATGGCGTGAGTTTCGCGGCATCCCCAACTTCCACAAGGGGCAGGACCTCGGCGTCCCCATCGGCACGCCCGTGCACGCGGTGTGTGACGGCGTCGTGGCTCGCGCTGAGTGGGACCATTACGGCGGTGGCTACCAGCTCGACCTTGACTGCGGCGGCGACATTCTCATCAAGCTCATGCACAACGTGGGCTTCAAGGTGAAGAAGGGCGACAACGTCCACGCAGGGGACGTCGTCGCCATCTCCGGCAACGAGGGCAACTCCACCGGCCCGCACCTGCACGTTCAGGTCGAAAAGGCCGGCGAGCTCATCAATCCCGTCGCGTTCTTCGCCGATCGGGGCGTGCCGCTATGACGCGCACTTCTCAGTCCGACATACTCCCTCCATGTCCGAGGAAGGCGACGCGAAAGTGCAACTGACCGCCGAGGAGTCTCGCACGGCGGCCTGCGCGGCAGTCGCCAACTCGATGCCCCCTCGGATGCGCAACGTGATCGCAGCGTCAGCCACATGGCCCACCAAGGACCGGGTCGCTGACGTCGCGTTCATGATCGAGACGCGTATGGCGAACCAGGCGGACCTCGACCGAACGCTCCCGTGGTGGGAGGCGTCCGGCGCCGCGGTCACCGCCGCCCTTGTAGACGTGAGCGGCACGGAGCAGGGGCTCGCGTCGCACATCATCGGGGCGGTCGTCGAGGCGCGGATCCTCGCTGGACAGCCCCTCGTCGAGGACCTCGTGCTCCGCTGGGGAGAGCGAGCAGCTGCATGGATCGACGGCAACCAGTCGTCGCAGAAGGAGGCCCGGTGACGTCCGACCTGGACGCTGCGATCGTCGAGTTGCGTGCCGCATGCAAGAGCGCGTACGAGGCGCAGAAGGCAAGGGACGCCGCGCTCAAGAAGCGCAGGCAGGTCGCGAAGCAGACATGGAAGTCGTTGCACGAGCTCGGGCCCACAAACATCGCGAAGCAGATGGGTGCGGAGCGCAGCCGTGCTGTGGTGCGGGCCCTCACGGCCGACCTCGAGCCGAGGCCTCCTCGCGGCCCTCGCACTGACGTGATCATGACCCGCCGCCAAGCCGAGGCTGTGACGCGCCTGCGCGACGCGATCGTGGCCGTCGACAAGGCCAACAAGGAACTCTCCACGGCCCTCGATGAGCGCTGGCACACGATCCGCCGTACGTGGCCCGCCCTTGCCCCGCTGGGACCGCGCGCAATCGCACGAGCCGTCGGAGGGGGTTACGTTGGCGAATCGACCATCAGCGTCACCACCACCGACCTACGCAGGGCCTAGGAGGACGCGATGTTCGGGGTTCCGTCGCCTCCCACCAGGGCGTGGCTACCGAGGGCACAGGTGGCGGGCCCGCTGGTGAGCCCGTCGCCGTCCTGCCGGTCGACGAGGACGGTCCCTGGCCGACGGCGTATCAGCCTCGTCGGCTCCGTGCGCGAGAGCTTCGACGAGGTGCTCGGCGACATGCTGTCGAACCCACTGAACGACGACAGCCGCCTGTCACTGACGGCCTCTGTCGGAGGCGAGACGTAGCGTCAGCTTCGCGACCAGATCGCAGCGCCGGCCGCGGCGCCCCACGCCACAGAAGCGGCCAGCACAGAGTCCCCGCCCCCTATCTCGGGACGGGGGCTCTTCTTTGTGCACCTCGCGCGAAGGCTATCCCCGACCCGAGCGCGAAGGCGCCCGTCCGCCCCAACCGCAACGGGCGGGGCAACTTGACCACTCCTCGCAAGATGGGCGCGTCTGAGTGTGCGGTCAGCACAGGTCGGCGTCCTCGACGGGCCGGTAGAGGCCGGTCTGCCACCTGCGGTCGAGGCGTGCTGCGACGGCTGCGAGCCCGTTCGGGCAGCCGAGCCAGCGGATGCCCAGCCAATACGTCCAGCTGGGCAGCCCGTCGATGATGAAGCAGGCGTGGTCGAGAGCGTCGACGATGAGGCGCTTGGCGCGCATGGTGACTCCTGGGTTTGAGGCCCGTGCCCGCCTGTCGGGCTCAGGCTGGGAGTCGCCGCGCCGTCCTCATGGTGATGACGATACCGCTGGCGCGCCAGCGCACGACGCTCCACGCTTGCCTGGTCGAGCGCACGTCGCACGGCACCTGTTGACTGCACCTACTTAGCGTGTGCGCCGACGTTCAGTGGCTGATGGGCGGTGCTCCCCGGTCTCGCAACGGCACGTCCAGCTCCCGCAGAGCACGTCGGATTGCGGTTTGCGTTCTGTCCGTCTCGGCCGCCAGGACCCGCAACGACTTCCCTTCGAGGTAACCCTTCTCGACGTACTCGAGGAAGGTCGTGCGCTGCTCGCGGGTCTGCCGGTTTGTGGCTGTCCCCCGGAACTGCGGCAGCGGGTCGGGTACCGGCCTCGATGGATAGGGCATGGACCCAAGTCTCGGGCACCGCTAACGCCCAGGGCGCACGCACTCCGCGGGCATGAGCGGGCACCTCCCGGGGCCGGCAGGACACTGCGCTTTGGAAGTTGTTCCAGCGCCGTTCACCACGACCGCGCACGTGGGTCGCGGGCATGGCGGTGTGCAACGCGGGCGCGTCGCCGACTGCGTGCAGTATCCGCCGCACAGCCTCCTGTGCCGTCGTTGCCGGGCCGGGGGAGGCTGGGTCCGGAGCAGGCGCTTGAAACCAGAAGGCACGATGTCGCGGCGGTATCTAGGGTGGCGGCATGGCTACGAATCCGCCGAAGGACGTCGTGATGACGCTGCCGCCCTGGATGTGGAACGGGGCCCTAGACGACTTCATGCAGGCAGCTCGGCTCACGGTCATCGCCGGTTCCGACCTGACGCCGGAGGAACGGCGCGTCGAGACGTTGGAGCGCGGTGCGCGCGGGCGGCCGGGGCTGGTGCAAGTGCACCATCTGGCGGGCTCACCGCTGGAATCAGACGACTACACGCAGCTCGCTGAAGCCGACTCATCTGCGACGCTGAACGTTAACGAGCGCTTGCTGGAGCAGACGGCCAAGACAGTGCAGCGGGCCGAACGTTCGGCGGCCCGCCGCACCGGCGCGGGGCTGCTCGCGCCGGGGTTGGCGTTGCACCAGCTGCAGACCACGCTCGCGCTGCCTGGGTGGGCGGCGGCGACCGTCGAGGCCGTGGTCGACGATCTACGCGAATGCAGGTTCTCCGATGACAATGAGCAGATCTACGGCACAGTGGGTGCGTTCCTGGTTCGACGGCACCCTGCGCTGATGCACCGATCGAAAATCCCACAAATCCTGATGCGCATGGCGGTGGACGGCAAGCTTCGCGAGGCCGACCTGGACGAGATCAAGGCGGCGAACGAGGACGGCCAGATCGTCTTCTCCGCTTCCGAAGGGCTGGGCGACGGGTTCTCCCTGCTTGACCCGTACCTCACGCCACTGCTCGGGGCGCTCACTCCGTACGTATGGGCCTTCAGCGCATCCCGACCCGCGGGCACGATCGTCTACACGTTGGAGACTCCGGTCCTAGGGGCAGTCGGGGAGGCCCTCGAGCCCCTCCACCTGCTGCCGTCTCGGGGGCCGATAGGAGCGACTCCAGAGCCGGAGGTCGAGCCTCACGCCGCGGCGGCTGCGGTGATCTGGTGGGTGCGGCGGCTTGACCGGATACTCAGCGTCATTTCAGACCCGGCCTTGTTCCGCAATGGCCAGGACCGTTACGTGCCGACCCACCACCAGCACGCGATCCTCACCCTGGACCAGTTGTTCCGGCGGGTCGGCTCGATCCAGCAGTCTCACCGCGACGGCGACGCGCGACGTGTGCTGCTCTTCACCGTTCTTGACACCTTGGAGCGCCTCACCGACCGGCGCCTCACTCAAATGTGCACCCTCAGTTTCGCGTCGAGGACCTTGGATTGCATTCGAGCCGACATGCCTGGCGAGGTACAGCAGATCCTTCTTCCGGCCGCGGCCCGTGCCGTCGAGGCGCTCGAACGGGTCCAAGAAGGTTTCTACGTCAGTCGTCAGACGGGTGCGTCCTCGATCGACTTCAACCTCGCCGATGGGACGACGCAGAGCTACACGCCTGAGGAGGCTGCCGCGGAGTACATCCGGGTCCTGCGGAACGCGACACATGGGCACGGCTCTGACCGGGCAGAGGCGGTGCCGCGCACCGATGCCCTGCTGACACATCACAGCGGCGTAATCGACCACGACCTGCCGCTGCTGGGGTACCTGTACCTCTTGGAGTTGCTGACCAAGCCAGACATGTTGCGACGGGTCCTGTTCTCGTCGACCCGCGTCTGAGGGTCCCTGGGGCAGGACCGGCGCGTATCTCTGGCCTGCATCCGCATCGCTTCGACTGATGTCCAACGGGGCGAGAAGTCGATCTCCTCGGCTCTCGCCTGGAGCTCTTCTAGTGCGCTGCGTGAGATCTGACAGATCCAAAAGTCGTCGTCGGTCATGCCCCTCGGGGTCGCCGCGAACGTGCGCCGCCACGTCCCTCGCGTTCGGCGACCGCGGCCGGGGCGCAGGTTCGCGTTCAGGCCCGCTCGCGCGGCGTTCGTCGCCGCCTCGGTGCCCGAGAAGCAGGTGTCGGTTCGGGCACGATCTCAACCGTGCGCTCCTGCGCACGGGTGCAGGCGACGTAGATCTTGCGATGCAGGTCCTCAGCGCTGTCTAGGCCGGCGGCCAAGGCTGCGCGTTCCTCGGGCTTCAGGCGAAGCCCGACGATCTCCCACTCGCCGCCTTTGGCCTGGTGGGTCGTCAGGCCAGGAACTGGGCGCCCGGGGAAGATCAGCCGTTCCTGCAACTGGGCGAGCCGCTTCGTGTGGTGGTGGTTAGGGGCACGCAGCTCTCGCGCCGACACGCTGCCGATGACCTCCACCAACTGCAGGTACGCCGCCTTCACTGCGTCCTTGCCGCCGGGGCGCAGGATTTCGATGACGTCCTGCAGTGCTGGTTCCAGCTGCCGTGGCACGTCGCGGTCCTGCACGTTCAGCGCGGTCAGGGCGTCGTTGAGGTACGTGGCGTCGAGGTCGAAGATGTTCCGGGTTACATGGTTGAGCAGCAGGGTGGCCGCGGCCTCTTCGTAGCCGCCTTTGAAGGCGTGGAACGCCAAGGGGAGCACCCCGCCGCCGAGGTTCCACAGCTCAGCCCACCACAGGGCCAGGACGACGTCGACGTCCACCTGGTCGGTCGGCAGGATGAGTCCTTGTCCGGCACGAAGGCGGGTGGCGAGGTCGTGCTGCTCCGCGGACCGCCATCGGAACGACTTGGTGAGTTCGAGCGTGCCCACTCCGGCCCGCTCGAGAAGCTCGGGAACGGCCTGCGGACGGGCGCCACGGAACAGGTACAGCGCCTGCCATGGGTCCCCGACCAAGGTGACGGCGACGCTGGCGGAGATGGCGGCCTCGATGATGGCGATGTCCAGGTCGTTGGCGTCGAAGACCTCGTCGACGATGAGGGCTCTCATGGTGTCGCCGATCCGTTGCCGCACCCGGGCCGCTGAGGCTGGGTCCTGGAGAGCGAGCGCGAGGATGTCCCGGACGTCTTGGTGGGTGCACACGCCCTGCTTCATGTAGGGCACCACCGTTACCGCAGGGAACCGCGCGGCGTAGCTTGAAGCGAATGCTTCGCGGAGCCTGACCTGGCGTCCGGACAGGTACAGCTCGTAAACGGACCTGGTCCAGACGGTGCCGCTAGTCGAGGCCCAGCTGTCGCGCACGTCGAGGGCAATGTTCCCGTCGGGCCACAGCGTGAGGGCATTCGGCCAGATAACGAGCTGCTGTCGCATCAAGTCGTGAAGCAGGTCGCTCATGATCGTGTCGAGAGTGACGATCCGGTGCGGCCAGGTCAGGGCCGCGGGACCCCACAGCCGTTGCACGCGACGGCGCAGGTTGTAGGTCGCCGCACGGGTGAAGCTGACAGCCACGACAGCACGTGCGTCGTGCCGGTGCGCGGGAGCGAACCGTTGCACCCCGAAGCGTTGCGCCGACACCGTGGTCTTGCCCGTGCCCGGGCCGGCCTCGATGAACAGGTTGGTCTGCGAGGTGGCTGCGGCGAGGCGCTGCTCGTCGGTGAGGTCGTCGATGACGCCGGCGTGCGCGAGTGCCTTGCTCACAGCTGGGTGGCCGGCCCGGGGCTCGAAACGTCTTCGGCCTCGGAGGACGGCTCAGGTGTCGGGTAGAGGAAGTCGAAGACGCGCTGGATCGGCGCCGGAACGTGAACCCCGGCGCCGATGAGCTCCCGGGTGTCGCGGAGCCGGCCCGCGAGGGCTTCGGCGAACTCGCCCTTGCGAGCCGCTGCTGCGCCGGCAGGCACCGTCTCCTCGCCGTCCTTGTGCTTGCTGCGGAACAGGTCTCGGATCGTCTGTGGTGTGACCTGCTCGGGGACGGCCACGTTGATGTCCCTCAGGGCGCCCTCGACCAGGTCCTCGTTGCCCTCGGTCAGCTGAGGCTCCAGCGTCGGGTGACTGTGCTCAACGAGCAAGACGTGTGGGTCGTGTTCGCTGGCCCACGGCGGCGGGGTCGGTGTCTGGTCGAAGTCGAGGTCGCTGTCGCGCAGGACGGCCAGACGGCTGCACAGCTCGTGCCCTGGGGTGGCGAGCAGGCGGACCGCCCATGGGCCCACCTTCGTTCCCATCGGCACGATGCTCAGCGCGTCGACGAACGACTGCTTGTCCGGGTCGTCTTCGGCCCAAGCCCAGCCGAACTCGCGAAGCACCGCTGCCTCGGTGACGCCTTCGACCAGCAGGAGCCGGTCGGCGAAGAGGGAGGCCGACCTGCTGGCATCCAGGTGCAGCCGTGTCTTACGCAGCACCTCTGCTGAGTGTGTGCCCAAGGGGATGTCGGCTACGGCTCGGCAGACTCGTCGTCCGGTGCCGTCTCGGCGAGCGATGACCAGCTCTGTTGGGTCGCACGAGGTGATGATGTCGGTGGCGTGGCTCGACAGGATGACCTGGAGCTCAGGGCGCTGTTGGACCTGTCGGCGCAGGTACCGGACGAGGGAGTGCTGTAGCTGCGGGTGCAGGTGGGCTTCGGGTTCTTCGATGACCACGGTGACGTGGAAGGGTTCGTCGGGGAAGAAGGAGTCCTCGACACTCTCGCTCTCGGCGCGAGCCTGCCGCAGGGCCCGTTCTGCATCCTCGAGCTCACTGGCGGCCGTGCCGTCGGCATCAACGGCCGGCTGCCCGGTCGATCCTGCAGCGACGTCCGCCACCGCCTGCGCGATCTGCGTGGAGTCAGGGATGGCCGCGAGGGTTACTGCGATGTGCAGCAGGTTGACGTAGCCCAGCCCGACGACTTCAAGGGGAAGCGCTCCGGAACGGCCTTCGGACGTGGCAAGCATCAGCTCGAGCACTCGCGCCAGGTAACGGTCATCGACGACCTGGCCGCGAATGTAGGGCCAGTTGCGGGACACGCCTGCTGACAGCGCGCGAAGCTGCTCGCCGACCCTGGCCTCAAGGCCGGCCAGCAGCTCATCGGTCGCAAGAGCCTCGAGAAGGCCCGACGCCCGACCGCGCAGCCGTGACAGGTCGCGCCCGCGGCCGCGGTTCTGCTGCTGTGCACGCAGCAGCTCGACCAGGACGCGGGTCTCGCGGCGCGCCAGTTCTTCGATGGGGTTGCGCCACGCCGGCAGGTGGACGAGGCGGGTACGCGGCTCCACCTCGCTGACGGCACCGAGCGCGCTCGTCGAGATGGAGCCGAGGTCGCGGTGTAGCGTCCGCGACCACTCGGCAGCGACAGTCCCGGGGGCGAGGCGCCCGCCTTGAGCCTGCAGCTGCCGGCCGAGCGGGCCCTCCTTGTCGGCATCGTCCTCGAAGCGGTACTCCACCTCAATGTCACGATCTCCCGTGCCGAGCGCTGCTGCGGAAAGTCTCGGGAGGTAGGGGAAGCGCTTGCCGTGGCTGAGGTAGATCGCGTCCGTCAGGGTGGTCTTGCCGCCGCCGTTCGCGCCGGCGATGACGGTGAACCGCCCCGGGATCGCGAGGTCCAGCGGGCCGTCAACCGCGCCGCGCAGCCCGCGGACTCGTACGCGACTCAGGTACACGACGAAGCCTCCCCTGTTGCTCGGCGGTCTCAGGGCCACGACCCTGCCACTAGGACGCATCGTATCGACCGGGGTGAGGCGTCCGGCGGGGCCCTTGTCGTGACAGACATTGACGGCCCCCCCGCGACGGCTGACGTCACTGCTCCGCGCCCGTCCGGTGACCGCGGCGGCGCGTGGGGACGGCGCGCCGTGCCAGCGAACTCCGGGAGCACTCGAGCACCGGGCGACGGAGTAGGGCATGGAGAAACCGTACAAGCGAGTGTCGGTGCACGGCTCACACTGGGCTTTCTCGCTCGCGATACAGGAGGCAGCACTCGGGCTAGGCTGTAGATGCGGCCAGCGCAGGAGGTCGCGGGGATCGCGTCAGGTCTGCTGCCAGACCCTTCCGCACTCGCGGTTGTGACGCCCCCGGGCCTCCTGCGCTGGCCCTCAGATGCCCCTTGGCTTCGGCCACCATGGGTAGGCGCCGAGCGTCGAGCTCATCACCATGGGCTTGAAGCCGTAGTTGAGCGCGTCACCCTTCGGTCCTCGGCGGATCTGCGCTCGGATGTCGAGCAGGTGCCACGGCTCATAGCCGCCGTAACGATCGGCGGTCATGGCCACGTTCAGCATGCCGGCGTACTGGTCCGCGGCCTGAAGACCCAGCAGCGCGCCAGCGTCCTCGAACTTCAAGCTCGCGAGGAGGTCCCACCGTAGCCACGAGCAGTTGGACTGAGACCGCTTGCTGGCGAAGTAGGTCGCCGTTTCCTTGTGGTCGAAGCCGCGCACGTGGCCGAACCGGACGTTGACGTCACGTGGCCCCCCCGGCCAGTGCGTGGCTGTGAGCAGGATACGTTCCAGGGTCATGCCTGCCACGTAGTTGTAGAACTTCGCGTGATCCACGCGCAGCACAGCGGTCGCCGGGATGGAGCCCTTCTCGAAGACGACGTAGTTGACGACGAGGCCGGGGATCGTCTTCAGCAGGCATGTCACGTGCTGGCGCCGCTGGTACGTCTTGACGTGCTCCTGCCAGTGCAGCGGCTTGGTGGCCGGAACAGAAAGGTCGCGCCTGATTGTGCGGACGACGCTCCGCATGACTGCGTCATGCTCGTCCGGCACCACGATCGCGGCCATGGAGAAGAAGCGGGACGCCGTCGGCGACACGCCACGGTCTCCCGTCTCGTCCACGTAAGCCCGAAGGAGGCCCCTACTGACAGTCACCTGTGCAGTGTCTACGAAAGGTTGCCGCGACATGCCGAGGCCCCGACAGGCTTGTCTTACGAGCGCCGATGTGCCCGGCAGCAGACGTGATCCACTTCCGGTCGCCGATGGGACAGACTCACCACTCGAGATTCGTCTCGGGGCCATGGTCCCGTGGTGCCAGCGGGCGGGGTAATGGGAACGCGTTCGAGGACGTGGCGGCTCAAACCTGCCCGTCGTGCGCTTGCGCTCCCAGCGGTCCAGCATGGGCAGCGCATGATCGCCGTAGCCGATGGACCTCATGGCCATCTTGCCCTGCTCGATCGTCAGCCTTCAGCCATGCAGTCGTCCAGGACGCTCGTCATCATCGCATCGGTCTGTGAGTTCCGCGCCCAACCGTTGTTCCCCAAGAAGTCGACGAAGTCGAGGAGCTCACCCTGCTCCTGCGCCGTACCGGGAGGCCACTGACGCTCGAGCTGCTGCGGTTACTGATGCGTCTGACGGGGACCGCCTGAAGCGAGGTAGATGGTCACTTAGATGGTCACCCAGTCATGCGCCGCTGAGCAGAGGCTTGCACCGAGTCGGGGATACCTACCGAACAGGCGCGGTAACAGGCGCCTGACCAGCAGAAACGCCCCCGGCAGAAGCCGGGGGCGTTGCTGGAGCCGCTTATCGGAATCGAACCGATGACCTATTCATTACGAGTGAATCGCTCTGGCCGACTGAGCTAAAGCGGCTGGTCGTGTGGCCACGGCGAGGCGCGACCGGACACGGAGGTTGAGTATACGCACGACCCCTTCCGGAGAAAAATCGCGGTCCGTGGGCGACTTTCGGGCCCCGTTCAGGACTTGCAGACGAAGTCGTTCTCGGGCGCAAGGTGCTGTGCCAGGTAGTCGTCGACGATGCCGTCGGCACAGTCGTTGCCCTTGCCGTACGCGCCGTGGCCGTCGGCCTCGACGGTCACGAGCCGCGAGCGCGCGATCTCGCCGGCGAGGGACTCGGTGTCCTCGATCGGTGTCGTGAGGTCGCCGTCGTTGCCGATGACGAGCACGGGGGTGGCCACTTTCGCACCGACGAGCAGCGTCTCGCGCATCGTCCCCTTCCACCCGGTGCAGGGGTCGGGGCTGGCCGGCTGCACGCGGGCCCAGAGCGGGTGGTTGGCGAGGACGTCCGCGCTCGGCACGACGGAGTCCCACGGCGAGGTCGGCCAGTCCGAGCACGTGACGAGCAGGTGGGTGCGGCCGAACGTCGTCGTCGGGTAGGTGCCGTCCTCGTCGCGCTCGACCATCCCCATCGCGAACCGCGCGAGCATCTCGCCGTCGTGCTCGTTGACGGCGAGGTCGAGCGCCTCGACGAGGTCCGACCACGACTCGGGGTCGCGCAGGCCCTCGTCGATGGCCGTGCGCGCCCACCCCTCCGTGAGAGCGGGCAGCGTGTCGACACCGGTGGGCAGCGGCTTGCCGTCGAGCTGGTCGAGGAAGCCGACGAGCGACTTGAAGACGGCCTCGGTGTCAGTGCCGAGCGGGCAGTCCGCTCCGCATTTCGTGGCGAAGTCGTCGACGACGTCGTCGAAGTCGTCCGCCCAGCCGCGGGCCGCCGCGTCGACCTCCTCGCGGCTCGGCGCCTCCTCGGCGAGCGCGTCGGGCAGGACGGCCGAGTCGAGCACCATGTGGCCGACGCGGGAGGTGAAGAAGTCGGCGTAGACGGCGCCGATCATCGTGCCGTAGCTGACGCCGTAGTAGTTGAGCCGTTCGTCGCCGACCGCCGATCGGAGGATGTCGAGGTCTCGGGCGACTGACTCGGTGCCCATGTGGGCGGCCAGCGCCCCACCTCGCGCCAGGCAGCGCCGGTTGCGCTCGGCGGGCGCCGTGCGGGCCGCCTTCTTCTCGGCGGCCGTGTCGGGCGTGGGGTCTGCGGCATACATCGCGTCGAGCTCGGCGTCGGTGAGGCAGTCGACGGGGTCGGACTCCCCCATCCCACGGGGGTCGAAGCCGATGACGTCGTAGCGCTCGCGCACGACGTCACCGAACACGTACGGGGCCTCGTCGGCGAAGTCGATGCCCGACCCGCCAGGTCCGCCGGGATTGATGAACAGCGAGCCGGTGCGCTGGGCCGGCAGCGACGCCGGGAGGCGACGCAGGGCGATCGTCGTCGTCGCTCCGGCAGGCTTCGCGTAGTCGACGGGCACCTTCACGGTGCCGCAGTCGTAGAGGTCGTCGTCGGGGCACTCGGTCCACGCCACGGTCCGGCCGTAGAAGGCGGAGAGCTCGGCCGGCTCGGGATCGAGCGGCCCGGTGAAGGTGATCGGCGTCGCCTTCGGGCCGTGCTGGGCAGGCCGGTCGTCCTCTGGCCGCGCCGAAACCGCCTGCGGGGCAGGGCTGCCCGTCGACGAGGCCGACGGGGCCGGGAGGGCCACCTCGCCCGGCCAGTGGGCAGGAGCGACGGCGAGCAGGAGGAGGCCCGCCACGACGGCGAGAGAGATGACAGGCGCGAGCAGCCGGCTCAGCAGGTCGTGCCGGACGTCGGCGCCGTTCCCCTGAGCAGGTACCCATCCACGGCGGAGTCCACGCACGAGTTGCCAGCGTAGTAGGTGCCGTGTCCGTCGTGGTCGGAAGTGAGAAGAACGCCCGATGCGAGGTCCTTTGCGAGCTGCTTCGTGCCGCCGATGGGTGTCGCGGGGTCGCGTTCGTTGCCGATCACGAGGATGGGTGCGGCCCCGACGGCGAGGGTCGTCCCCTTCGGGGCGCGGCCGGTGGTGGGCCAGGTGCGGCAGTTGTCGTAGAGCTCGCCCGTCATCCGGGCCCAGAGCGGATGGTCCTTCTTGGCCTTCGCCTGGTCGGCGGCCAGCGACGGGTCGGTCGTCGACCGGGGCCAGTCGGCGCAGCGCACCGGGATCATCGCCTGCAGGTACGTGGTGGGCGCGTAGGCACCCGAGGCGCTGCGCTCGACGACCGACATGCCCTTGGCGAGCAGGATGTCGCCCTTGCCGGAGAAGGCCTGGGCCAGGCCCCGGTTGAGGGTCGGCCACGAGGTGTCGGAGTAGAGGCACATGAAGATCGAGAAGCCCACCCAGCCCTCGCCGATCGTGGTCAGCCCCGGCTTGCTCGTCGACAGGCCGTTCTTCTCCACGGCGTCGAGCAGGTCGACGATCTTCTGACGTGCGCTCGCCTTGTCGCTGCCCAGGGCGCAGTCGGGTCGGGCGACGCACCAGTCGATGAAGGCGTCGATCGAGGACTCGAAGCCCTGGATGTCGTAGGTCATCTCCTGCTGCTCGGTCTGGTTCGGCGACATCGCCGAGTCGAGCACCATGCGGCCGACCTTCTTGGGGAACGCGTCGGCGTACATCGCACCGAGGAACGTGCCGTAGGAGCCGCCGAAGAAGTTGAGGCGCTCGTCACCGAGCAGGACACGCATGACGTCCATGTCCTTGGCCACCTCGCCCGTGCTCATGTGCAGGGCACGGTCGCCGCCCCGGGCAGCGCACCGCTTGGTGATGGCGTCGACGTCGGACAGCAGCTTGGAGCGCTCGGCTGCGGAGTCGGGCGTGGGGTCGTCGCTGAAGAGCAGGTCCATGTCGGAGTTGCCGAGGCAGCGCACCGGGCTCGAGGCACCGATGCCGCGCGGGTCGAAACCGACGATGTCGTATGCCGCCCGCACCTCTGGAGAGAAGACGAACGAGGCGTACTGGGCGTACTCCACCCCCGAGCCACCGGGGCCACCCGGGTTGATGACGAGGGACCCGATGCGCTTGGAGGGGTCGGTCGCCGGCGCCTTGCGCAGGGCCAGGGTGAACCTCGCACCGTTCGGGTCGGCGTAGTCGACGGGCACCTGCATGGTGCCGCACTCGTGCTTGGCGTTGTCGGAGCAGGGCGACCACGCCACCTGCTGGGTGTAGAAGTCGCGCAGGGCCGCCGGGTAGTCCGCGGTGACCGGGCCGCTCGGGGTCGCCGTGCGCGTCGGGGTGGGCGCCGGCTGGACCTGGGTCGGCGACGCGGCCGGTGGCGCCGGCTGGGCCACCACCGGAGGGCTGTTGAGGCGCCACGCTGCGAGCACGACGGCCGCGACGACGGCGACGATGGCGACCGCGGCGAGGACCGTGCGCAGCTGCGACCGGGCCGCGGGGCTGCCGTTCGGGCCCAGGCCCGGTGAGGCGTACCCGCTGCCGTGCCCCTGGTCCGGTCCGGCGGGTGGTCCCGCGGGCGGTGCGCCCCCACCCGGCGCGCCCGGTGCACCCGACGCCCCTGATGCACCCGACGCCCCTGATGCACCCGAGCCACCTGAGGCCGCCGAGTAGCTCGGCGGGAGGGCGGCATACCCCGTCGGGGCGTCCGGGAGGTCGTCGGGACGCGGGTTGTCACTCATGTTCGGTCACCAACATCCGTCGCTCAACATCGGAGTCCGTCCTTGGGCACGCGCCCCTGGACGTAGTAGGCGTCGATGGCGCTGTCGACGCACGTGTTGCTCCGACCATAAGCCGTGTGCCCGTCGCCGTCGAAGGACACGAGCACGGCGTTGTCGAGCTGGTCGCGCAGCCGGGCGGACCACTCGTAGATCGTGGCGGGGTCACGGGTGGTGCCGACGACGACGATGGGGTCGCTGCCGGGCGCCTTGACCTTGTGCGGGCCTCCGGCGGCCTTTGCCTTCCAGACCCCACAGGGAAGCGCGCCCCAGGCCAGGGTGGCGCCCCACGTCGGCGCCTTCGCCGAAAAGTCCTTCGCGTAGGTCTCGTACGCCGACAGGTCGGGGCTGTCGGGACGGTCGAGGCAGTTGACGGCGTAGATCGCTTCCATCATGTTGCCGTCGTAGCCCGCACCCGGCCTGCGGTCGGCGTACGCGTCGGCCAGCTGCATGAGGCTCTGGCCGCTGCCCGCCCTGGCTTGCTTGAGGGCCTCGGTGAGGATCCCCCAGGCGCCCTGGTCGTAGAGGGCGACAGCCACGCCGAGACGCGCCCACCCCTCTGTCAGCAGCGGGGCACTCGTGTCGCCCGTCGGCAGCGGCTGCCGGTCGATCTGCTGGAAGAGCTGGTCCAGGCCCTTGCGGGCGGTCTCCGCGGTCTCGCCGAGCGGGCAGCCCGACTCGGAGACGCAGTCCTCGAGGTAGGCCTGCGTCGCGATCTCGAAGCCCCGGGCCTGCCCCTCGCCGAGCTGTGCGCTCGTGAGGTCGGGCGGCACGACGCCGTCGAGGACGACCCGGCCGACGCGCTGCGGGAAGAGGTCGGCGTACGTCGAGCCGAGGAAGGTGCCGTAGGACTTGCCCAGGTAGTTCAGCTGGGGGTCGCCGACGGCTGCCCTGAGGATGTCCATGTCGCGTGCGGCGTCGGCGGTCGACAGGTGCTTGATGAGCTCGGGAGCGTTGGCCGCGCACCCGTCGGCCATCGCCTTGGCCTGCGTGAGCAGCGCCTGCTCCTCGGACGCGTCGTCGGGCGTCGGGTCGGTGGACAGGAAGCGGTCGAGAGCCTTGTCGCCGAGGCAGTCGATCGGGTCCGACCCCGCGACGCCGCGCGGGTCGAAGCCGATGAGGTCGTAGTAGCGGCGCACCTCGGGGCCGCCGATCGTCTGGGCGCCGCCCCGCACGTAGCTGACGCCCGATGCACCCGGGCCGCCCGGGTTGACGAGCAACGATCCGAGCCGTTTGTCCTGGTCGCGCGCCTTGACCCGCACGATCTTGAGGCTGAGGTCCTTGGCGGGGTCGGGGGCGGCGTGGTCGAGCGGAACGCGCAGGTTGGCGCACTCGAGACTGCCGCACGCCTGCCAGTCGAGGCGCTGTGAGTAGTAGGGGGCGAGGGCCGGCGTGGGGGCGGCCGTGGCCGCCGGGAGGCCGGACTTCGACGTCGACGCGACGGGCGGCTCGCCGGTCGTGCACGCCGCCGAGGCCAGGACGAGCGCCGTGACCGCCGCCAGGGCGGACAGGGCACGGGAGATGGCGGCAGGGCGCGTCGTCATGCCCGAAACGGTAACGCGTCAGGCTGGCCCCAGCCGCATCCGGGAAGCCGCACCAGCGCTTGCCGGGGACAGCCTCGATGGCGTATGCCGTCACGCTGGTTCGCGCGCACCGCGCAGCGTGCTCGGGGTGCCGCGCGCGGGACCCGCGTCGCTCAGACGCCGAGGTCGCGGGGGACGCGCAGCTGCAGGGCCATCGCCTCGAGGGCGAGCAGGGGCGGCACGTTGGCGTTGATGCGGTCACGGGCCTCGTTGATGGCGTCCATGGCGGCGAGCAGCTGCTCGGGCCCGAAGACGCCGGCGAGGGCGCGCACCTTGTCGATGGCGTCGGGGTTGACGAGATCGACGTCGGAGTGGAGCCGGAGCACGAGGGCATCTCTGTAGACGGACGTGAGGTCGACGAGGGCCCGGTCGACGACGTCGCGGCCGTAGCGGGTGGCCCGCATCTTCTGCTCCCGCTCGAGCGCCGTGACCTGCGAGCGGATGTGGGGCGGCTGGGTGCGGGCCGTCGGGTCGGCACCGAGCGTCTCCATCAGCCGGGCACGCTCGGCAGCATCGCGCTCGGCGCCGGAGGCCGTCGACTCCTCGTCGGCGATCTGGGCGAGGTCGGCGGCCGCGCCGATGGCGTCGCCGACGCCCTGGATCTTCGTCGCCATGGCGATGACGTCGCGGCGGCGGATGCGAGCCTGCTCGTCGCGGGCGAGGCGGCGGGCCAGGCCGACGTGCGACTGGGCGGCCCGGGCGGCATACAGGGCCATCGCGGGGTCGATGCCATCGCGCCGCTGGAGCAGGTCGGCGACCGCCTCGACGGGTGGGGTGCGCAGCCGTACGTGGCGCGAGCGCGAGCGGATCGTGACGATGACGTCCTCGAGGCTGGGCGCGCAGAGCATCCAGACGGTGCGGGGGGTCGGCTCCTCGAGCGCCTTGAGCAGGGCATCGGCCGGCGCGTCGGTGTAGGCGGTGAGGCGGTCGGCGTCCTCGATGATGATGATGCGCCAGCGACCGACCGAGGGCCGCAGCGCCGCCTCCTGCACGAGCGCGCGTGCCTCTGCGACCTTGATCGAGAGGCCCTCGGTCGCGACGACCTTGACGTCGGCGTGGCTGCCGTCGAGCGCGGTGCGGCACTCACGGCACTCGCCGCAGCCGCCCTGGGGGCACTGGAGCGCGGCTGCGAAGGCGCGCGCGGCCGTGGAGCGGCCCGAACCGGGCGGCCCCGTGAAGAGCCAGGCATGCGTCATCGCCGACTCGTCGCTGACGGCGCGCGAGAGCGTCTCGATGGTCGGCTCCTGGCCGACGAGGTCGGCCCAGACGGTCACGAGCGCACCGTCAGGACGCGGTCGATGCCGTCGAGCACGGCGGCCCGGAGGTGCTCGACGGGCTTGCTCGCGTCGAGGACGAGGTAGCGCTCGGGGTCCTGCGAGGCGAGCTCGAGGTAGCCCCGACGGACAGCGGCGTGGAAGGCGTCGGCCTCGGACTCGAGCCGGTCGTGGACGTCGCCGCGCCGCTCGCGCCCGACCTCGGGTGACACGTCGAGGACGATCGTCAGGTCGGGCAGCAGCCCACCGACGGCCCAGTGCTGCAGCGCCGTGATCTCGTCGGCACCGAGCTCGCGCCCGGCCCCCTGGTAGGTGATGGAGCTGTCGACGTAGCGGTCGGTGATGACGACCTTGCCCTCGGCCAGCGCCGGCTTGATGAGCTGGTCGACGTGGTGCGCCTTGTCGGCGGCGAAGAGCAGCGCCTCGGCCCGGGCCGCGACGTGGTCGCCGTGCAGCACGAGCTCGCGGATCTGCGCACCGAGCGGGGTGCCGCCTGGCTGCCGGGTGACGACGACCTCGCGACCCCGCTGCTCGAGCACCTCGGTGAGCAGGCGCACCTGCGTGGTCTTGCCCGCGCCGTCGCCGCCCTCGAAGCAGACGAAGAGCCCGGGGGCGGTGCCCGTTCGGTGGGTCGCGGCCGCGAGGTTCTCCGTCACGCCCCCGACCCTATGCCAGCACCCCGACACGACCGTGAGGACGACCCGTCAGCGGCGGGCGACGAGCTCCTCGGCGATCTGCACGGCGTTGAGGGCGGCACCCTTGCGCAGGTTGTCGCCGACGACGAAGAGCACGAGGCCCTTGCCCTCGGGAGCCGCCTGGTCGGCGCGCACGCGACCGACGAGCACCTCGTCGCGGCCCGCGGCCTCGAGCGGGTTGGGCACGTCGGTGACGATGACGCCCGGCGCGTTCTTCAGCAGGTCGAGCGCCTCTTCGGGGGTGATGTCGTCGGCGAACTCGGCGTGGATGGCGAGGCTGTGCCCGGTGAAGACCGGGACGCGCACGCACGTGCCCGAAACCCGCAGGTCGGGGGCGTGCAGGATCTTGCGCGACTCGTTGCGCAGCTTCTGCTCCTCGTCGGTCTCGAGCGAGCCGTCGTCGACGATCGACCCCGCGAGGGGCACGACGTTGAAAGCGACCGGCACGGCATACACGGTGGGGTCGGGCACGGCGACCGCGCGCCCGTCGAGGGCGAGCCCGGCGGGGTCACCGGCGGCGTACGTGCCGCGCAGCTGGCCGTCGAGCTCCTGCACGCCCTTGCCGCCCGAGCCGCTGACGGCCTGGTAGCTGGAGACGTGGAGGCGCACGAGGCCGGCCTTCTCGTGGAGCGGCTTGAGGACCGGCATGGCGGCCATCGTTGTGCAGTTCGGGTTGGCGACGATGCCCTTGGGGATCGTGTCGAGGTCGCCCGCGTTGACCTCGGAGACGACGAGCGGCACCTCGGGGTCCTTGCGCCACGCGCTCGAGTTGTCGATGACGGTCGCGCCGGCGGCGGCGACCTTGGGGGCGAGCTCCTTGGACGCGGCGCCGCCGTTGCTGAAGAGGGCGATGTCGATGCCCGAGAAGTCGGCTGTCGCGGAGTCCTCGACGACGACGTCCTCACCCTTGAACGGGAGCGTCGTGCCGGCCGAGCGGGCGGACGCGAAGAACCGCACCTGCGTGACCGGGAAGTCGCGCTCCTCGAGAAGGGCGCGCATGACGCCGCCGACCTGACCCGTTGCACCGAAGACACCTACTCGCATGTCCCAAGGTTACGGCGAGGGAGGTCGGCCTCCCCCGCCGCGTTCACCCCTCGGTCTCGTTCCCCCGATTCGATGTGTTCCGCGATCGCCGGGGATCGCGGAACACATCGACCGGGTGGTCAGCCGGACGTCTCGTGGCGGTCGGCGTTCGCGTGGATCGCGTCGCGGACGTATGCCGCCAGGCCGGGTGCGATGTCCTCGTACGTCTTCGTGAAGCGCGGGTCGGCGACGTACATGTCGGCGAGCGCGCGGTGGAAGGTGTGGTCGAGGTCGTAGAAGCGGTCGTGGATGTGCAGGCGGTGCTGCTCGGCCGCGTCCATCGCCGCCTCGCTCGTCGCCGGCTGCCCTGACTGCAGGGCCGACACGAGCGCCGTGTTGACGGCCTCCATCTCGGCTTTGACCTCGGCCCAGTCGGCCTTCGTGTAGCGCTTGGTGCGGGCCGCCGACTGCTTCCAGGCGTCGGTGTCGCCCCAGCGCTCCTGCGCCTCCTGCTCGTACTCGTCCGTGAAGCCGTCGCCGAAGAGCTCCTTCAGCTCCTCGGGCGTGGCGGGTTGGTCACTCATCTCTCTCTCCAGTGCTCGGTCGATGGCCGTGACGAGCGCGCGCAGCTCGTCCAGCCGGGACATGACCGTCGCGCGTTGACGGCGCAGGTGGTCGGCAGCGTCCTCTCCGCCGTCGAGCAGGGTCGCGATCTCCTCCAGCGGCAGCTCGAGCCGCCGGTAGACCACGACCTGCTGCAGGCGGGTGAGGTCTGCGTCGGTGTAGAGCCGGTAGCCCGCCCGCGAGCGCTCGCTCGGGGTGAGCAGGCCGATCTCGTCGTAGTGGTGCAGCGTGCGCACCGTCACGCCGAAGAGGTCGGCTACCTGCCCCACCGTCCAGGTGGTCATCTCCTGCGTCCTTCCGGTCATGACACCGAGCGTGGCCCCTCACGTCGCGTGAGGGTCAAACCCCATTCAAGACGAGACCACCCCGATGACGAGGGCGTATGCCGTGTCGTCGGGTGACGGCATACGCCCCGGTCCGGTGCGTGGCTGCGGACGGCGTCGGGACGTGACGTACCTCGCCTTCCCCGCTGCGGCCCGGGGACGGTCCGCCTACTCTCGGAACCGTGGAGCTCGAGGTTCGCCACCTGCGCGTCATCGCGGTGGTCGCGCAGCAGGGCAGCATGCCTGCGGCCGCGGCCGCCCTCGGTGTTTCCGCGGCGACCCTGGGCTCCGAGGTGAGCCGGATCGAGCGGGCACTCGGCTGCTCACTGTTCCGCACGAGCGGCGACACCGTCTCGTGCACGACGGTCGGCGAACGGGTCGCGGCGCGCGCCCGGGCCGTGGTCAACGAGGTGAGCCTGCTGCGCGAGGACGTCCGCAGCCACCAGTCGGGCGAGGGCCCGCTGCGCATCTCCTCCGACTCCTTGCGCTACTTCACCTCGTTCATGAGCCACGCCTACGCGACCGACATGCGGAGGCCGCTGTTGCCCGTGCCACCGCTCACCGGCACGACGACCACCGAGGCCATCAGCGACGGCCGGATCGACGTCGCGGTCGTCATCGCGCTGGCGGCCGCGAGGACGCAGGACCACCCCGAGATGGGCGAGCGGGTCATCGTCGAGCGCGAGCCGCTTCTCGTTGCCCTGTCGGCGACCCATCCGCTCGCCGCCCAGCGCTGCGTCGACATCAGGGACCTCGCCGGCGAGGACTGGATCCTGCCTCCCGTGGAGATCGACCCGGGCTCCGAGGCGACGAGCTCGGTCCTCGCCGGGCTCGGCGTCGTGCTCCGGTCGTCGTACGGTCCGCACGACCTCGGGCCGCTGTGGCCGGCGGTGGTGACCGGGCGCGCGGTGTCGTTCGCGGTGCCGACCGCCTCGGCCCCTCCCGGCGGGGTGCTCCGGCCGCTGTGCGACCAGCCGATCATCGCGCGGCGAGTGCTGCGCTGGCGGCTGGGGTCGATCGGCGAGGACGACGTCGAGCGATGCGCGCGGGCCGCGGGTTCGGCCTACCGCGAGCAGCTGACCCACACCGCGCAGACCCAGGGGTGGTGGCCCACGGCCCGGTCCGACGAGAAGCCGACGCTCGCCTCCTGACCGCCCGAGGCGGCGCGCCCGCACACCCATAGGGTGAGCGCGTGCACCGTCGCCTCGCGCTCGTCCGCCGACCCTCCCCGCGACTGGCGGACGGGATCGTGACGCACCTGGAGCGCACGCCGATGGTCGACGCCGACCTGGCCGTGCGCCAGTGGCAGGAGTACGTCGACGTGCTTCGGCGCCGGGGGTGGGCAGTGGTCGAGGCGCCGCCGCTCGACGAGTGTCCCGACGGCGTCTTCATCGAGGACCAGGTCGTCGTCCACGGCGACGTGGCCGTGCTCTGCCGGTCGGGGGCGCCCGAGCGGCGGGGCGAGCAGGTCGGGGTGCGCCAGGCCGTCGAGTCCCACGGCTACCGCACGGTCCAGATCGAGGGGCCGGGCACCCTCGACGGAGGAGACGTGCTCAAGCACGGTCACCACGTCTGGGTTGGTGTGGGCGGACGCACGAACCTCGCCGGCATCGAGCAGCTGACCCGGGCGCTCGATGGTCACCGGGTCGACGTCGTGCCGGTGCCCGTCTCGAAGGTGCTGCACCTCAAGTCGGCGGTGACGGCCCTGCCCGACGGCACGGTCATCGGCCACCTCCCCCTCGTCGACGACCCGACGGCGTGGCCGCAGTTCCTTCCCGTGCCCGAGGAGCCCGGCGCGCACGTCGTGCTGCTCGGCGGCCCGTCGGTGCTCCTGTCGGCGGCCGCCCCGCGCACGGCCCAGCTGCTCGCCGCCCGCGGCCTCGACGTGACGATGGTCGACATCTCCGAGTTCGAGAAGCTCGAGGGCTGCGTCACCTGCCTGTCGGTGCGCCTGCGCGGCTGACGGCATACGCTCTCGGGTCGGGCTCGTCCTGCGTGAGATCGGGCGGCTGGTGTTGCCCTGTCGCAGCAGCTGCGCGACCTGAGGCGCGATCTCGCGCGCTACCGGGGCGACCTGCGGCCGACGCCGTTGGATGCATCGGGACTCGCGGGGTCAGGACATCAGGTTGCGCATCGCCGCCGTGGCGCCGCGCAGGTAGCGCTCGACGACGTCGCGGTCGCGGTCGTCGAGGGAGGCGTCGAGCTCGGCGAGCGCCTCGAACATCGGACGCATGAAGGCCAGCACCTCGGTGCGCCCGCTGTCGGTGATGACGACCTCGGTGCGCCGGCCGTCGCCCGGGTGGGACCGCCGCTCGGCATGGCCCCGTGAGACGAGCCGGTCGACGACGCCCGACGACGCGGCCGACGTGACGCCGAGCAGGCGCCCGATCTCGACGGGTCCGAGCGGGCCGCGCATCAGGTGCCGCAGCGAGTGCAGCTCGGAGGTCGACAGGCCGGCCTTGCGCGCGACGACGGCCGGCACCGCCTCGGACACCTCCACGAGCTCCTGCAGCGCGGCGAGGGTCGCGGTCGTGCGCCACTGGGGGACCCCAGGGACGAGTCCCACCTCGGGCAGGCCGGAGTCACCGATGGATCCCACGGCTCCCGCTCCCCGAGAGCCCGGAGAGCCCGGCGAGGCCGGCGAGGCCGGGTCACCGGGGGGCGCATCTGTCGCTACGCGACGCTTCGTGCTAATCTCACTCACCAACTTAGTAATCATCTGAGTAACCCAGTTACTCATCTTATCGCGGAGGTCTGTTGTGCGGGGTCTGACCGACACCATCGTCCGACGGTGGTGGGCCGTAGCCATCGTCATTCTCGCGCTCGCCGGCGCCATGGGCGTCACGAGCGCCCTCGGCGAGGCGACGCGCACGGCCACGTCCGCCGACCAGCTGCCCGTCGGCTCCGACAGCGCCAAGGCGACAGAGCTGCGCGACCGGCTCCCCCAGGCGAAGGGCTCCACCGCCGTCGTGCTCTTCACGCGTGAGGGCGGCACGCTGAGCGCGGCCGACCTGGCCGCCGTCGAGTCACGGGCGCGCGAGCTGCCCGGTGGCGGCCGCATCCCGCTGCAGCGCAGCGACGACCGCAGCGCCGCGCTCGCCGTCGTGCCCGTCGCCGCCGAGAGCGCCACAGACACCTCGAAGGCCGTCGCGGAGATCCGGGCGACGGCGAAGAAGGACCTTCCCGAGGGCGTCACGGCCCAGGTCACCGGACCCGCCGCCGTCCAGGCCGACCTCGCCAAGGTCTTCGACGGGGCGAACACGCGCCTGCTCCTTGCCACGGCCTCCGTCGTGGCCCTGCTGCTCGTGATCACCTACCGGAGCCCGGTGCTGTGGCTCGTGCCGCTCATCGTGGTCGGCGTCGCAGACCGCCTCGCCGCCGTCGTCGCGACGCACGTCCTCTCGGCGTTCGGCCTCGTCTGGGACGAGTCGACGATCGGCATCCTGTCGGTGCTCGTCTTCGGCGTGGGCACCGACTACGCCCTGCTCCTCATCTCCCGCTACCGCGACGAGCTGCGCCGCCACGAGGACCGGCGTGAGGCCATGTCGCTCGCCCTGCGGCGCACGGCCGAGGCGGTGCTCTCGAGCGCGGTCACCGTGGTCGTCGGGCTGCTCACGCTCGCGCTGTCGCTCTTCCCCGCCACGCGCGGGCTTGGCGTCGCCTGTGCCGTCGGGGTCGTCGTCGCCGCAGCGTTCGTGCTGCTCGTCCTGCCCGCCGCGCTCGTGTGCTTCGGCCGGTGGGTCTTCTGGCCCAAGGTCCCCCACGTCGGCGAGGACGCCCTGGCCGACGGGCACTCCTTGTGGCGCCGGGTCGGCGACCGCGTGGCGGCGCGCCCGCAGCGCGTCATCGCCGTGACGCTCGTGCTGCTCGCCGCCATGGCCGCCGGCCTGTTCGCCGTCGACACCGGGCTCAAGCCGTCCGACCAGTTCCTCCAGAAGCCCGAGGCCATCGCGGCAGGCGAGCGTCTCGCCGAGTCGTTCCCGGCGGGCAGCGCCGACCCGGCAGTCGTGGTGACGACGGGCGACGCCGAGCGCGTCCGCGCGGCGGCCGCCGGCGTCGACGGAGTCGCGAGCGCCAGGGTCGTCAACACCGGCGACGGGGTCACCGAGGTGGACGCCGTCATCAGCGCTGCGCCCGGCACCGACGAGGCGACCCAGGCGGTGCGGACCCTCCGGGCGGCCGTCGCCCCGATCGCGCAGACCCACGTCGGCGGCACCGAGGCCGTCGCCCTCGACCAGGCAGAGGCGTCGTCGCGCGACCGGTTCGTCATCTTCCCGCTGGTGCTCGCCCTCGTGCTGCTCGCGCTGGGACTGCTGCTGCGCTCGGTCGTCGCACCCATCGTGCTCGTGACCACGGTCGTCGCGACCTACCTCGCGAGTGTCGGCGCATCGTGGTGGATCTTCACCAAGGTCTTCGGGTTCTCGGCGCTCGACGACAGCGCGCCACTCTTCGCCTTCGTCTTCCTCGTGGCCCTCGGCGTCGACTACAACATCTTCCTCGTCACCCGCGCCCGCGAGGAGGCGCGCGACCACGGGGCACGGGCCGGCATGCTGCGCGGCCTGGCCGCGACCGGAGGCGTCATCACGAGTGCCGGCATCCTGCTGGCCGCGGTCTTCGCCGTGCTCGGGGTGCTGCCCCTCGTCGTGCTCGCCCAGATCGGCGTCATCATCTGCATCGGCGTCCTGCTCGACACCCTCGTCGTGCGCACCCTGCTCGTCCCGGCGATCGGGCTCGTCCTCGGCGACCGCTTCTGGTGGCCCCGACGCTCGCACCCCACGACCGCCGACCGGGGGCCGCACGTCGTCGCCTCGGCGCCCGCCGGCGCGCCGCGAGACCGGGCCTCGGTCGACTGAGCGGAACACCGAGCCAACCCTGCACAAACTCTTGACAAACGTCTTGACACGACCTTCAATCGCTGTGTCAGGACTCGCTCGGAAGATCATCAGAAGCCCCATCACGACCCGCATCACGACCCCTCGGGCGGACAACCACACGGAGACCCACTGACCCCCCAGGTGGGCCTCCGGGTCTCGGCCGACTCCCTCCCGACCTGCCGAGGCCGACGGGGCCGCGCGCCGGACTCCCTTCCGACGCGCGGCCCCTTGCCGCGTCACGCGCCGGGCAGCCCTCACTGTCGGCCGGCACCTGCTCCGGCAGCGAGGCAGCTGCGGGCCGCTGCCGACGCGGCAGGGCCGTGAGTGCCACGACGGCGCCGATGAGCAGGACCGCCGCCGCGACGAGGTCGGCCACGTGCATCCCGTCGACGTATGCCGTGCGCGCCGCCCCCAGGAGGGCGCGGCCCTGGCCGTCACCCAGGCTCCCGGCGACCACGACGGCCTCACCGAGGGTCTGCGTCACCGAGTCACGCACCTGCCCTGAGAGCCCGGACACTCCCGTCAGCCCTGGCGCGCCCGAACCCAGCAGCAGCGCGTCGAGGCGTGCCGCGTAGACCGCCCCGAGGATGCTGCCCAGCACCGCCATCCCGAGCGCCCCGCCGAGCTCGCCGGCCGTCTCGACCAGGGCAGAGACGGAGCCCGCGCGATCCGCCGGCGCCACGCCGAGGGCGTACTCGGTGACGAGCGTGGCCACCGAGACGAGACCCATGGCCACGAGCGTCGCGGCCAGCAGCGCGACCCAGATCGAGGCATCGACCCCCGCCAGCTGCATGGCGACGAATCCCGTTGCAGCCAGGACGAACCCGGCCGCCATGACGATCGGCCGACCAACCCGGGCCGACACCGCAGCCGCCGTCGGCGCGGCCGCGCCGACAGCAACGGACGGCAGCAGGCTCCACAGGGCGGCGGCGAGCGGGCTGTAGCCCAGCACCGACTGGAGGTACTGGGTGATGAGCACCGCGTTGCCCATCACCCCGAACATCCCGATCACCTGCACCGCGAGCGACCCACCGAAGCCCGGCCGACGGAAGAGGCGGGGGTCGACCATGGGTGACTTCGTGCGCGACTGGCGACGCACGAAGGCCACGGAGGCGCCGACCCCGACGACGGCATACGGGAGCAGTGACACCGACCACCCGTCGGCGGCCAGCGACTTGAGCACGTGGACGACAGGGAGGATCGAGAGCAGTGAGAGCAGCGAGCTGGGCACGTCGACCCGGCTCGAAGCGGAGCGTGACTCGGGGAGCAGGAACGGCGCCACGACGAGCAGGGCCGCCATCACCGGCACGTTGACGAGGAAGACCGAGCCCCACCAGAAGTGCTCGAGGAGCACTCCCGAGATGACGGGCCCGACGCCCACACCACCGGCCATGACGCCCGACCAGACGGCCACCGCCCGGGCCCGTTCGCGCTCGTCGGCGAACAGGTCGCGCACGATGGCGAGCGTGCTCGGCATGAGCGTCGCGCCGCCGACGCCGAGCAGCGCCCTCGCGGCGATCAGCCAGGCCGGGCTCGGCGCGTAGGCGGCGAGGAAGGACGCTGCGCCGAAGGCGAGCGCGCCGAGCAGCAGCAGGCGCCGGCGCCCGATCCGGTCGGCCAGCCCGCCCATGGTCAGCAGCAGCCCCGCGAGCACGAAGCCGTAGACGTCGAACATCCACAGCAGCTGGGTCGACGTCGGCGACAGCGCCTCGGCGATGTGCGGAACGGCGATGAAGAGGACGGAGACGTCCATCGAGACGATGAGCAACGGCAGGCAGAGGACCGCGAGGGCGGTCCACTCCCGCCGTCCGGCCGCGCGTGCGCTCGGGGTGGTCGACATCGGAGGCTCCTAACTGCGTACAGCGCATAATGTTTATGAGGTAGGCGGAAACGTACGCCGGATCTGCGTACGGCGCAAGCAGTTGGCTAGGATGCCGACATGACCGAGCTGCCGCGCTACCTCCAGCTGCTCTGGAAACGTGAGTCCGAGGGGCGGCGCGGTCCCCGGCCGGGGCGCACCATCGAGGAGATCGGGGCAGCCGGCGTCGCCATCGCCGACGCCGACGGCCTCGAGGCCGTGTCGATGAAGAGCGTCGCCGCGGCCGTGGGGTTCACGACCATGTCGCTCTACCGCTACGTCGACAGCAAGGACGAGCTGTATGCCGTCATGGTCGACATCGCCTACGGCCCCCCACCCCCCGGCTACGTCACCAACGAGGGCTGGCGAGACCGACTCACGTCCTGGGCGCGCGAGATCAGCTCCCGCCGACTGGCCCACCCCTGGACGACGATGGCGCCGCAGACGTCACCGCCCTTGACCCCCAACATGATCGGCTGGATGGAGTCGGGACTCGAAGCCCTCGAAGACACGCCCCTGACCAGCCAGCAGCGCCTTTCGGCCATGCTCGCCGTCGACGGCTGGGGCCTCAACCACGTGCGGCAGTCAGTCCAGATGGGGCTCGCCGGCGCCGGTCTGGTCGAGGGCGGCCCCGACGGCCCGCAGGGCGACTACCTGCAGGTGATCGGCAGCCTCGTCGACCCCGCCGCCTTCCCGCGCCTCGCCGCCGCCGCGCCGGAGGCGCTCGACGACGATGACGACGACTTCTTCGACGAGGAGTTCACCCGCGGGCTCGGCCTGCTGCTCGACGGCATCGAAGCGCTCATCGCGCGCAACACCTCGACGCAGCAGGCCTAGCGCCGCTCGGTCACCCGGGCTGGCCCGGCTGGGCCGGCCCGATGCGGAAGGGCCGCATCATCTCGTTGTCCTCGTGCTCGAGGATGTGACAGTGCCAGACGTACTGGCCGGGCCGCTCGAAGTGGGCCCGCAGGCGCGTCACCTGGCCTGGGTAGGCCGTCACCGTGTCCTTGACCCCCGACTCCCAGGCCTCCGGAGGCGTGGCCGCTCCGACGACCTGCATGGGCTGGACGACCTCCTCACCGGACAGGAGCAGCGGCTGCCGTTCCACCACCTCGAACGCCACCTGGTGGAGGTGGATCGGGTGCGCGTCGGCCGTGGTGTTGTGGATCTCCCACACCTCCGTGTCGCCCACGCCCGGGTTCTCGGTGACCGGGTGCATCCACTCGTGCTCCATCGCCATGCCGTCGTGGACCACTCCGAGAGCACCCTCGATCGGGCCCTCGACCTGGGCGCCCGCCGCGTCCGAACCGACGTCGGCGAGCTCGACGAGGGCCACCTTGCGGGCCCGACGCTCGGCCGGCAGAGCAGCCACGGTGGGCAGCTGGAGGAACCTTCCCGGAGTGGAGGGGTCGACGCTCGTGGCCGGGCCCACCCGGAACTCCATGACCTGCCCGGTGGTCTGGAGGTCGGCGACGTCGAAGTCACCCGGCTCGTCGGGCAGGTTCGGCTCGCCGCCACCGAAGGGCTCGTCCGGGCCGACGTTGCGCAGGACATACCTCCCGGCCGGCACCGCCGTGAAGTCGACGACGACGTCGGCGCGCTCGGCCAGGGCCATCAGGAGCCGGTTCGAGTGGTTCGCCGTGAGGTCGACCGGAAGGGCCAGCAGGCCACCCTCGTTGCCGATCATCGTCACCTTGACGCCCGGGATCTTCTGGAAGTCGAGGATCAGGAAGCGTGACTGGCAGCCGTTGAGGAACCGGAACCGGTAGCGGCGCTTCTCGACGTCCAGGTAGGGCCAGGTGCGGCCGTTGACCATGAGCGCGTTGCCGAAGAACTCCGGGTTCCAGAAGGGCGAGAAGGTGCCGCGCGGGATGTACTGGCGCACGACCCCGTCGAAGAACTCGCGCGAGTCCGGGTAGAAGAGCGACCCGTCGGCGTTGAACGCCCGGTCCTGGATGACGATCGGGATCTCGTAGTACGCCTTGCTCGACGGGAAGCCGTCGTTCTTGCTGGGGGCCGGGCCGGGCAGCACGGCCGCCGCGCCCGTGCGGCTGTCACGCACCGCGGCGTCGCCGTCGGGGCCTCCGCGGATGATGTAGAAGCCCGCACCGCCGGCATACACGTTGACCCTCGTCATCCCGAGGCTGTGGTCGTGGAACCACTTCGTCGATGCCCGGTCGGGGTTGGGGTACTGGTAGACGGAGAACCCCGGACCCCAGGTGGCGCCGTAGCCCGCCTTCGCCTTGCCGGCGAAGAAGTCGAACCAGGTGCCTCGCGCGGCATACCCCGTGGGGAGGTTCGTCGCGGCGGGCAGGAACCACGCCTCCGGGTAGCCGTCGCTCTCGTCGCCGACCCCGACGGCGCCGTGCAGGTGCACCACCATCGGCACCGGGCCGGTGTAGGGACCGGGCGTCCTCTTGAAGAGGGGGCGCGAGTCCCGGCCCGTCGTGCCGCCCGGCGGGTTCGCCCAGTGCAACGTCGGGTCCACGGTGAAGAGGTGCGGCAGGTAGCGGCCGCGGCCGTCGACGAGCTCGTTGACCCACTTCACGCGGACCGGCCGGCCGTGCTCGGCCTCGATGGTCGGGCACGGCGCGTGGTGCAGGAGCACCCCCTGCTTGCTGTCGGACGACAGCGCTCCGTATCCCCACACCGTGGTGGCGGGAAGGCTCGGCGGCAGGATCTGCTGCGTGAACTGGCGCTGCGAGATCTCGTAGTAGTCGACGGGCGGCCCGGCCGCCTGCCTGATCGTCCCGGCCCGCGCCATCACGGGCGGGATGAAGAGCGGGGTGACGAACTTCGGGATGGTGGCCGGGTCCAGGGTCCCCCCGGGCACCTGGGCCACGGCCACCCGCTCGCCTCCCGGAAGGTAGGTATACAGGGCGAACCCAATCCCGACTCCCCCGACTGCCTTGACGAACGTGCGCCTCGACATGCCTGCCTTTGCCACGCTGCGATCTCCCATCGCGACCACTCCCCGCACTCAGCCACCCCGCCCCGGTGTCCCCCGGGGTGAACCAGTGGATCCCTCCAGAGTGGGGTCGATCGGTCCTCGGCGCTGGACTTTCCTGTGCTTCGCCTATGGGCTGACATTCTCGAAAACCCTTGCGCCCCAGTGCGTCCGGATTCGTCCGCACGTGACTTCGCTCACCACGTCGGGCGTCGGTCAGAAGTCAGTCACGGCGTCGTCAGTCGTCTGTCATCCGGCTGTCATCAACCCGTCATCTGCGCCCATTCGTCGCCGAGGTGGGCCCACGTGCTGTCGTCGATCCACGTGCCGCCCTTGCCCAGCGACGTGGCGACGCCCGTCGACTCGAGCCGCATCCCGACGCGCCGCGGGCACGCCGGCGTCGACAGGTCGGGACGGGGTACTACCGCCAGCCGGCCTCGTCGACGCCGCCGGGCACGTCGCCGGCGGGGTCGTAGGGGGTCCGGGTGAACCGGAACGAGGCGAGGTCGAGGTGCGACGGCGTGCCGTCCGTGCCCCGGACCACACGCAACGGCTCCCCTGTGTAGTAGCCGTCGAGGCCGACCCACTCGTCGTCGCCCGTCGCGGCGAACCTCGAGCCACGCCCCTGCCCCGGCTCGCCGAGGACGAGGTGCTCACCGACCGCCCTCGCGACCGAGACGGACGGCCCCCAGTGCCACGTGCCGACGAGCTCGAGCACACTGACGTCGCCGGAAGCGTGCCAGGGCTCGGGAGTGAGCGGTTCACGCTCGATGAGGGCGGCGAGCAGGTCGGGACCGATGGCCCCCATGCCGGCCGTCGAGTTGGCCATGACGACGACCCCGTCACCGGACTCGACGGCGACGCGCAGACCCGCGAGGAAGCCGGGCATCGAACCGCCGTGGCCGGCATACCGGGTGCCCTCGAGGTTCCAGACCTGCCAGCCGAGCCCGTGGGCGACGGTCCACGCCAGACCGGGGTTGTCGCCCACGGTGTGCGGCTCGTACATCTCCTCGAGGGTGTCCTTCGCGAGCACGTCGCCGGTGTCACCGCCGGCCAAGGCCGCCCAGCGTGAGAGGTCCTGCACGGTGGTCCACAGCTGGCCGGCCGGGGCCATCGCGCCGGCGTCGTGCTCCGGCTCGGGCAGCAGCACGTCGGCGAAGGGGTGCACGGCGAGGCCCTGCGCGGCCTTGCCCGTCGGCCGGGTCGTCGTGCGGCCCATCCCGAGCGGTGCGAGCAGGTCGCGACGGACCACCTCGAACCATCCCGCACCGTGGGCCCGGGCGACCAGCTCGCCGAGCGCCGCGAACCCGACATTCGTGTAGTGGAACCGTCGGCCGGCCCGGAACCGTTGCGTCACAGGCGATTCCGCCAGGTCGTCCCAGCCACCGCCGGGCGTGCGTTCCCACCACGGCCCGTTCGTCTCGGCCTGGATGCCACCACCGTGCGAGAGCAGCTGGGCGATCGTCGCGCCCCCGAGCTGCGAGCCGGGCACGTGGTCGTCGAGGTGGTCCATCAGGTCGAGCCGGCCCTCGTCGCGCAGGCGCATCACCGCGACCGCCACGAAGGTCTTGGTGATCGACCCCATGCGGTACTGCGTGTCGGCGTCGGCGGCCTCACCGCCCTCGCGTCCGTCGAGGGTGCCGACCGCGTCGGACCACACGAGGCCGCCGCCGCGCACCAGTCCGGCCGCGACGGAAGGCAGCCGGCTCCCCCGCTGCTCGGTGGCAAGCAGGTGGTGCAGGTGGCGGGTCGTCGACGGGTCGAGGGCCGTCGGGGGGACGTGTGCAGAGGCGGTGTCGACGGCGCTGTCGGGGCTGGTGCTCACCCGCTCCACCCTAGGCCGGGCTCTCTGGCGTGGCGCAGACCACCCCGGCAGGATGGGACGGCAGCCCCACGGCCGCGACCGATCCGTTATCTTGACATCAAGATTTATTTTTAGGATCCGCCTCCCGGATCCGGCACGACCGCAACCCGAACGGAGCACCCGCGTTGGACTCGACAATCATCTACACGCACACGGACGAGGCACCCGCCCTGGCCACGGCCTCGCTGCTGCCGATCGTCTCGGCCTTCGCCAAGCAGGCCGGCGTCGAGGTCGAGACGCGCGACATCTCGCTCTCGGCTCGCATCATCGCCGGCTTCCCCGACGCCCTGAAGCCCGAGCAGCGCATCGGCGACGCCCTGGCCGAGCTCGGTCAGCTCGCGAAGACGCCCGAGGCCAACATCATCAAGCTGCCCAACATCTCGGCATCGATCCCGCAGCTCAAGGCCGCGATCGCCGAGCTGCAGGCCGCGGGCTACGACCTGCCCGACTACCCCGACAACCCCAGCACCGACGACGAGAGGGCGGCGCGGGCGGCATACGACAAGGTCAAGGGTTCTGCCGTGAACCCCGTTCTGCGCGAAGGCAACTCCGACCGTCGCGCACCTGCCTCCGTCAAGAGCTACGCTCGCAAGCACCCGCACTCGATGGGCGCGTGGTCCGCAGACTCGAAGACCAACGTCGCCACGATGGGTGAGCACGACTTCCGGCACAACGAGAAGTCCGTCGTCATCGCCGCCGACGACACCCTTCGGGTCGAGCTGGTCGGTGCCGACGGCCAGTCGACCGTTCTCAAGGAGTCGATCCCGGTCCTCGCCGGCGAGGTCGTCGACGCCACCTTCATGGACGTCGCGAAGCTGCGCGACTTCCTCTCCGAGCAGGTCGCCCGCGCCAAGGCCGAGGACGTGCTGTTCTCGGTGCACCTCAAGGCGACGATGATGAAGGTCTCCGACCCGATCATCTTCGGCCACGTCGTGCGCGCCTTCTTCCCCGACGTCTTCCAGGCGTATGCCGCCGAGCTCGCCTCCGTCGGCGCCTCCCCCAACGACGGCCTCGGTGCCGTGCTCAAGGCGGTCGAGGGCCTGCCCGCCGACCAGCGCGCCGAGGTCGAGGCCGCCGTCAAGAGCGGCTTCGAGACCGGCCCCGCCATCGCGATGGTCGACTCCGACAAGGGCATCACCAACCTGCACGTGCCGAGCGACGTCATCGTCGACGCGTCGATGCCGGCCATGATCCGCACGTCGGGCCACATGTGGAACGCCGCCGGCGACGAGGCCGACACCCTCGCCGTCCTGCCCGACAGCTCGTACGCCGGCATCTACCAGGTGGTCCTCGACGACTGCCGCGCCAACGGCGCCTACGACCCGGCCACCATGGGCTCGGTGCCCAACGTCGGCCTCATGGCACAGGCCGCCGAGGAGTACGGCAGCCACGACAAGACCTTCGAGATCCCGTCCGACGGCACCGTGCGCATCGTCGACGGCTCGGGCAACGCGCTCATCGAGCACGCCGTCTCGGCCGGTGACATCTGGCGCGCCTGCCAGACCAAGGACGTGCCGATCCGCGACTGGGTCAAGCTCGCCGTCACCCGGGCCCGCGCCACCGGCTCCCCCGCCGTCTTCTGGCTCGACGCCGACCGCGCGCACGACGCGAACCTCATCGCGAAGGTCGAGCAGTACCTCAAGGAGCACGACACCGAGGGTCTCGACATCCAGATCCTCAAGCCGACCGACGCGATCGCCTTCTCGCTCGGGCGCATCCGCAAGGGCGAGGACACCATCTCGGTCACCGGCAACGTGCTGCGCGACTACCTCACCGACCTCTTCCCGATCCTCGAGCTCGGCACGTCGGCCAAGATGCTCTCGGTCGTCCCGCTCATCAACGGTGGCGGCCTCTTCGAGACCGGCGCCGGCGGCTCTGCCCCGAAGCACGTGCAGCAGCTCGTCAAGGAAAACTACCTGCGCTGGGACAGCCTGGGCGAGTTCCTCGCTCTCGCAGTCTCGTTCGAGCACCTCGCGGGCGTCACCGGCAACGAGCGCGCCAAGGTCCTGGGCGAGGCCCTCGACCGTGCCACCGGCACGCTGCTCGACGAGAACAAGGGCCCGGCCCGCAAGGTCGGCCAGATCGACAACCGCGGCAGCCACGTGTGGCTGGCCCTCTACTGGGCGCAGGAGCTCGCGAAGCAGGCCGACGACGCGGCGCTGGCCGAGACCTTCGCCCCGGTGGCCAAGACGCTCGCCGACAGGATCGACACGATCTCCCAGGAGCTCGTCGACGCCCAGGGCCACCCGGTCGACATCGGTGGCTACTACCGCCCCGACGCCGACAAGGTCGCCACGGTGATGCGTCCGTCGAAGACCTTCAACGAGGTCATCGACTCGCTCGCCTGACCCGCCTCACCTGCATCACCTGCTCGGCACAGTGCCCACTCGACTCACCAGTCGAGTGGGCACTGTGCTGGTGCTCCCCACTCGACCAGTGCCGTGGGGTGGGCACCCTGCGGACGCCGTCGTGTGAGACTTCCGTCATGAGCCTCGGTCTGGAGTTCACGACCCGCGACGACGAGCAGCAGTGCGCCGACTGCGGCGGGCTGCTCCTTGCCCACGCAGGCTCGGTCGACGGGCTGGCCGACGGGCTGGAGGCCCGCTTCCGGGCGTACGAGTACGACCACCACGACCCCGAGGTCATCGTCGAGGTGACCTTCGGCCGTACGCAGTCGGCGCAGTTCCACCACGACGAGACCTTCGCGGCGCGGTACGGCGCGGTCGAGGGGCTCGACGAGCCGGCCTGCAGCCTCGTGACGGCAGGCACCACGGAGGCGTCGTCCGACGACCTGGGGCTGCGGCTGACGCGGCCCGAGGCGCTCGAGCACCCACGGCTGTCACGGTTCTGGGAGGTCAACGACCTCGTCATCGAGCACCTCTTCCAGGGCCATGGCACTGGGTGCTCCTGCTGCGGTGGCGAGCTCGACGAGCACGACCGCCACCTGCGTTTCGGTCTGCCCGACGTCATCGCCGCGCTCCCCGAGGCCGAACGGACCTCTGGCGTCGGCCTCAGCGACCCCGACCCGGTGCGGGCCGACTTCCTCGAGTCGCCGGAACACGGCTGCTTCGTCCGCTCGCTGCTCAGGCTCCCGCTGTCGGGCGGCTACGCACTGACGCTCGGGGTGTGGGTCGAGGTGACGCCCGAGACGGCCCAACGCATCGGTCGGCTCTGGTCGAGCGACCTCTACTTCACCCTCCGCTTCGAGGGTCGGCTCGCCAACGAGCTTCCCGTCGTCGGCGCGCTCGGCTCTCCCGTGACGGCCGCGGCGCCGATCCCGGCCGACGGCATCCCCCACGTGAGGTCCTCGTCGGATCCGGCGCTGGAGCGCACCCTCCGATCCGAGCAGGACGCGGCGACGGTGTTCGCCGCGGCTGGGTTGGACCCGCCCCGGGACTGACCCTGGCGGCACCCGTGGTCGGCGGCGGACGGCATACCTGGTCTGAGGCTCTCGGCCGTCCGACAGTCCGCCACGAGGGCGCCGACGGAGTCGCATCGTGCATGGAGCCACTCGTTCGTGGCGGTCCGTCGGTCCGGCTGGCGGCTGCCTCTCCGGATTCCAGCGGCCGGGAAGAGCCTGCGGCGACTAGGCGTCCGGGTCGCGCAGGGCGTCGCTGGCCTCGGCGATGATCGCCTGCATCGCGGCGGCCGCAGCGGCACCGTCGCCGGACTGGACCGCCTCGGCCACGTCGCCGTGCAGTCGCACCGCGACCGGGTTCGGCGTGCTCGGCATCAGGTCGTGGTGCGTGCGGCCGGCGAGCACCTCACCGACGACGTCACCGAGCGCGGCGAGCATCTCGTTGCCCGAGGCCGCCAGCAGCGTCGCGTGGAAGAGCTGGTCGGCCCGCAGGTACGCCTCGAGGTCACTCGACTTGGCGTGCACCGCCATCTGCACCACCGCCCCGACCAGCACCCCGCACTGCTCCGGGCTCGCGTGCGCGGCCGCGAGCTCGGCCGCGACCGGCTCGATCCCGCGCCGCACGTCACCGAGCGAGAGCAGCTGCTGCTCGCGGCCCGGACCGTCCAGACGCCAGCGGATCACCCGCGGGTCGAACACGTTCCACGACGAGCTCGGCAGCACGCGGACGCCCACACGCTTGCGCGC